>JAEWBN010000021.1 GCA_023391095.1 Pseudomonadota bacterium | reverse complement strand
CTTTGGAACTGGACAAGTGACACCCGATATGCAGCATGACGACCCTTCCTGAATGGCTATCCTGTATGAAAAACACAAAGCGCCCCGGCGGTCAATCCCACCGGGGCGCTTCGCGATAATGGACCTGAGACTCTAAGGCTTAGGCAAGGGCCTGAAGCAGCAGCAGAGCCACAATGTTGATGATCTTGATCATCGGGTTAACGGCCGGGCCAGCGGTGTCCTTATAGGGGTCGCCCACGGTGTCGCGGGTAACGGCGGCCTTGTGCGCTTCGGAACCCTTGCCGCCGTGGTGGCCGTCTTCGATGAACTTCTTCGCGTTGTCCCATGCGCCGCCGCCGGAGGTCATGGAGATGGCGACGAACAGGCCGGTCACGATCGTACCCATCAGCATGGCGCCGAGGGTCGCGAACGCCGCGCTCTGGCCGCCGAAGGCGTCGATGATGAAGTACACGATGATCGGGGCGAAGACCGGGAGCATGGAGGGCATGATCATTTCGCGGATGGCGGCCTTGGTCAGCATATCCACGGCGGCGCCGTAGTTGGGCTTCGCGGTGCCTTCCATGATGCCGGGGATTTCGCGGAACTGGCGGCGCACTTCAACCACGACGGCGGAACCGGCGCGGCCCACGGCCATCATGCCCATGGCGCCGAACAGGTACGGCAGCAGGCCGCCGATGAACAGGCCGACGAGGACATAGGGGTCCTGCAGGGAGAAGGACACGTTCAGGTTGGGGAAGAAGCGGCCGAGGTCTTCGGTGTAGCAGGCGAACAGCACCAGAGCGGCGAGCGCGGCGGAACCGATGGCGTAGCCCTTGGTCACGGCCTTGGTGGTGTTGCCAACGGCGTCGAGCGCATCGGTATTGTGGCGCACTTCCTTGTCGAGGCCGGCCATTTCTGCGATTCCGCCAGCGTTGTCCGTGACCGGGCCGAAGGCGTCGAGCGCCACGATGATGCCGGCCAGCGCCAGCATGGTCGCCACCGCCACGGCAATGCCGAAGAGCCCGGCCAGCGAGTAGGTGACGATGATGCCGGCAATGATGGTCAGCGCCGGCAGGGCGGTGGATTCGAGCGAGACGGCAAGGCCCTGGATGACGTTGGTGCCGTGGCCGGTCACCGAGGCTTCGGCGATGGAATTGACCGGGCGACGATTGGTGCCGGTGTAATATTCGGTGATGACGATGATGAGCCCGGTGATGACGAGGCCCACGACGCCGCACCAGAACAGCGACCACGGTGTAAAGACCTTGTCGGCAGTTTCGATGGCGACATTCATGTCCCCGAACATCAGCCACAGCACCGGCAGGAGTGCGATCAGCGAGAGCACGCCCGAGGCGATGACGCCCTTGTAGAGCGCGCCCATGATGTTGTTGTCCGAGCCCAGCTTGACGAAATAGGTGCCGATGATCGAGGTCACGACGCACGCCCCGCCAATGGCCAGCGGCAGCACCATGCCGATGAGCTTGAATTGCTCGGGCAGGATGATGGCGGCCAGCACCATGGTCGCGACGATGGTGACAACATAGGTTTCGAAGAGGTCCGCCGCCATGCCGGCACAGTCGCCGACATTGTCGCCCACATTGTCGGCAATGGTGGCCGGGTTGCGCGGATCATCCTCGGGAATACCGGCTTCGACCTTGCCCACCATGTCGCCGCCCACGTCGGCGCCCTTGGTGAAGATACCGCCGCCCAGACGGGCGAAGATGGAAATCAGCGAAGCGCCGAAGCTCAGCGCGACCAGCGCGTCGATGACGGTGCGGCTGGTGGGCGCAAAGCCCATGCCGGTGAGGATCATGAAATAGAGCGTGACTCCGAGAAGGCCGAGCCCTGCCACCAGCATGCCGGTGACGGCGCCGGATTTGAAGGCCAGGTCCAGCCCCTTGGCGAGCGAGCCCACCGCGGCCTGGGCGACGCGCACATTGGCGCGCACGGAGACATTCATGCCGATAAAGCCCGCTGCCCCTGAGAGCACCGCGCCGATCAGAAAGCCGATGGCGGCATAGACGCCCAGAAGCAGCCAGGCCGCGACGAGGATGACGACCCCGACAATGGCGATGGTTGTGTATTGGCGCTTGAGATAGGCCGATGCTCCCTCCCGCACGGCCGCCGAAATTTCCTGCATGCGCGCAGACCCCGCATCGGCCTTCATCAGGCCCTGGGTGGTCAGCACGCCGTAAACGACAGACAGACCGCCACACGCGACGATCAGCCAAAGTGCCAGATCCATAGGATTAGTCCCTTGAAAGTTTCCTCCGGGGGACCCGCGCTGGCCCGGCCGGATCTTGCTGTCCGGTCCGCCACCCGCCCTCCATCGGGCCCCCTCCGACAGCGGAGATTACCGACAACGGACGGTTAAGCAATCGATATTGCGATGAATTGTCGCGGGCCTAGACCAGAAGGTCGACCTCGGCCCCATTGGCGGTGATGGCCGGTGGTGCCGTCTCGGGAGACGCCTGGGCGGCTTGGGCTTGCGCGGTGACCATGGCCGCGCGCAGTTCGGCAACCTTGGCGAGCTGGGTATTGAGCGAAGCCCCTTCGCGCAGGGCAATGCGGTTGACCATCACGGATGGGGACGTGCCCAGGGCGTTGCTCATGTTGCCCTCCGCTCAGGCGAGCTTGTCGACCTTCAGGCCCTGTCCCGGCGGGGGTGCGCTGAGCGCGGTCTGCATCAGGGTCTCAAGGAGCTCGGTCTGCATTTCATGGGCTTTCTTGACCACCGCGATCTGCACGGAATTGTTCATCGCGCTGGTGCGCGCGGTGAGCATCTGTGTGGCAAGATCGGTGTTCAAGGGGCTTTGTCCTGTTGAGGCAGGATGGAGCCTAGGCCCGGGATGTAAACAAATCCTTCCCCGTGCCGTTCGGTTTTCGGCAAATGCCTTGTATCAGCGCCCGCCCCAGAGCGGTACGCCGCGCCGGCGCAGCGGCACGGCAAACAGCATTCCGGCGGCAAAGCCCCCGATATGGGCCCACCAGGCTACGGGCTCGTCGGACCCGATCACGGCATAGAAGAACTGGCTGGCGATCCAGAAGCCCAGCATCCAGAAAGCCGGCACCGGCAGGGGAATGAACCAGACGATCTTGGCAAGAACAAAGACCCGGGCATGGGGGAACAGCAGTACATAGGCGCCCATGACACCCGCCACCGCGCCCGACGCCCCGATCAATGGACCATTGCCGCTCAGGTTGAACAGGAGGTGCAGTCCGGCCGCCGCCGCCGCACAGGCGAGGTAGAAGACGAGGTATTTGAAGTGCCCCAGCGCGTCCTCGATATTATCCCCGAAGACCCAGAGAAACAGCATGTTGGAGAGCAGGTGCAGCCAGTCGGCATGCAAGAACGCATAGGTGAAAAGCGTCGCCCAATCGGGCAGCCAGGGCAGAGGCTGCGGATAAAGATCGCGCACCACGATGGGGATCATGCCGAAATTGATCGTCGCCCGGTCAAAGCCCGACGGCGGCAGCACCGACTGGACCAGGAAGACCAGGACCGTCAGCGCGATCAGACCGTAGTTCACATAGGCGAAACGGATATGCTTTGTGGGATTGGCGTCATGCAGCGGCAGGAACATGGGCTAACCCTTTAAAGCCAGGGGCAGGATCGCAAGCAAGCCTATCGAATGCCGCCATCCCGGGCGGAAACCTTAGCCGCCGCGACCACCACCGAAAAAGAACAGCGCACCCATAAGCAGGATCAGCGCGACGCCCTGGCCGATGACGCGCAGGCGCATCAGGCGCTGGCTGGTATTGCCCGGACCGCCCTTGAGCATGTTCCAAAGGCCCATGCCCAGGACGATGACGACAAACAGCAGTGCGAGGCCGATGGCGATATTAAGCAGGGTTTCCATGTGCGCCCTAACGGAGTGATGACGTGACAGTTGCTCCCTTGATATAGGTGAGAAGGCCGTCTGCCACTGCGTCATAGATGGCACGAATTCGCGCGGCGGTGAACAATTCCCTGTGTGTAGTGAGCCAGACCGGCAGCGGGGGAATGCCCATGTTCACGGGAAGGACAATAAGGCCGGGCGTTTGTGGCACGAGATGGGCCTGCCCGAAACCGATCCCCAGACCCGCCTTGATGAGTTCCCAAAGATGCGCCTGGTCGTCGGAGCGGAGCATGAACTGCTCACGGGTGACCATGAGCCCGATGGAGCGGGCATGCTGGACCATGAGGTCGGAACGGTCGAAGCCGATAATGTCGTGGGTCCAGAGCGCCTCGCGCGTTGTCGGAGTGCCGCGGCGCGCCAGATAGTCCTCATGCGCGATGGGCACGATGGGCAACTCGCCCAGATGGCGGGCGACCAGTTCGAGCTGGGTCGGCCGGAACATGCGAATGGCGATATCGGCTTCGCGCATCAGCAGGTTTTCCGCCGAGTCGCTGGGGACGATCTCGATGGCGATGGAGGGATGAAGCTGGCGCACCCGTTTGAGGATGCCGGGCAAAACATAGTTGGAGATCATCACGCTGGCCGTTATGCGCACCGAACCGCCTTCGGCATTCTGCGCGCCTTCGGCCAGGATGGTGGCTTCGGCCAAGGCTTCCTGCGCCCGCCGCACCGGCTCGAACAGCCGCAGGGCTGCGGGATTGGGCTTGAGCCCGGAAAGACTGCGCTCGAACAGCGAGAGGCCCAGATCGGCTTCCAGCGTTTCGACATGCCGGCCGATAGTGGGCTGGCTGATGCCGAGCGCCCGCGCTGCCGCCGAAAGCGAGCCCTCCTTCACCACCGCTGCGAAGCTGCGCCACAGCGCCCAATCCGGCTCCCTATTCATTCTTGAATATCAAACCTCGAATATTCCGCAATTTCTATTCACCTCTGTATCGCCCACCTTTGCCTCAGCAAGCAAGGAGCCAGATGATGGACAAGGCAAAAGTGACGATCCTGGGCAGTGACGGCAATTGCGGTCATGCAGCAATGGTGGCGTTTCGGGATGCCGGGTGGGATGTGACGGGTTTTTCCCGCAGGAACCGCAGGCCGGTTTCGGAAACCCGCGCGGTGCTGGGCGACGCCGATACGATGGAAGCTGTACGCGCCGCCATCGGCGCGGCGCAGGTCGTCGTCTATGGGCTGCACCCGCCCTATGACCAATGGGGCAATGGGCGCGCCGAGCGGCAATTGCAGCTTGTGCTGGATGCCATGGCCGGATCGGGCAAGACGCTGCTTTTTCCGGGCAATATCTACAATTACCGCGCCAGTGACCGCACCGTGTCGCCCGGTCTGCGCCAGAGCGCCGAAAAGCCGCGCGGCGCTATCCGCATCCGGCTCGAAACCATGCTGAAAGAGGCCGCCGGGCGCGGCGATATCCAGGCCATCATCATCCGCGCCGGGGACTTTTTTGGGCCCAACAATACCGGCGGCTGGTATGATGCGGGCATGCTGATGGATGTGCGCAAGGGCAGGGTCTATCACCTGGGCGCGTTGGAGACGCGCCATAGCTGGGCCTATCTGCCCGATCTCGGCCGTGCCTTTGCCGCGGTGGCGGCGCGTCGGGAAAGCCTTGCGCGCTTCGAGAATTTCCACTTTGCCGGGCATTGGGTGAGCCACAGCCAGATCATGGAGGCGATCAGAACGGCCCTGCCGCAGCCGCTGCGGACCTCTCCCCTGCCCTGGTGGATGCTCAGGGCCATGGGCCTCATCAACCCGATTCTGCGCGACATTGTCGAGATGCGCTATCTCTGGCGCCACGAGATGGAACTGGTCGACCCCCGGCTCGATGCGCTGCTCGGACCCCATGCGGTGACGCCGTTTGAAAGCGCCGTGACCCAGACAGTGCAGGCCCTCACGGCCAAACGGCAGGCGGCGTGAGGAGACAATCGGAGACCATGACATGACCCATTTTGTGCTCTGGCAGCGGCTTGAAGGCGCGCTGGTTTTTCTCGCGGCCCTGGCGCTTGCCTGGTGGATCGGCGCCGACCTTGCCTGGTGGATCGGCGCCGACCTTGCCTGGTGGCTGGCCGTGCTCGCCTTCTTTGCCCCAGACCTCAGCTTTCTTTTCTATGGGCTGGGAAGCCGGGTCGGAGGCTTTGCCTATAACAGCGTCCATACTTATGGCTTTGGCGCCGCCGTCCTGGCGCTCGGGCTCGCTTGCGGCCTGCCCCTGCTGGCCGCGCTGGGAGCGCTGTGGCTGGGCCATTGCGGCTTCGACCGGCTGCTGGGCTATGGGCTGAAATCGCGGGAGAGCTTTTCCGACACGCATCTGGGGCGGATCGGGAAGGCGAAGTAAGCGCACCCCTTCCTTCTCCCACAAGGGGAGGAGGGAGGGGTGCTTGAAGCTAGAAGCCTACAGCGCGCCTGACGTCTTCTGCGGTCCAGCCTTCGGCGCGCAGATCGCGCAGGCTTTGTGAGCCCTTGGACTTGGCGAGCTTGCCGCCGTCATCGCCCGGGAGCAGGCGATGGAAATGATAATAGGGGGTGGGCAAGCCCAGCAGCATTTGCAGCAGCACGTGAATATCGGTGGCCGCCTCGAGGTCGCGGCCGCGTGTCACATGGGTGATGCCCTGAACGGCATCGTCGGCAACCACGGCGAGGTGGTAGCTGGTGGGCGTATCCTTGCGCTGCAGCACCACATCGCCCCACCGCTGGGGACGGGCATAGCGGATCTGCGGGCGGTCGAGAATGGTGGGGCCGATCACCGAATAGGTGAGCATGCCGGTTCGAGCGAGGGCTGCGTCGGTATCGAGCCGGAACTGCACCGGATCACCGCGCTCCAACCTTTCGATCCGCCCGGCGTTGGGAAGATGCCGGCAGGTGCCCGGATAGAGCGGCGCGCCATCCGGATCGGTGCCGGCGGCGTGCTCTGCGATCTCGGCGCGGGTGCAGAAGCAGGGGTAAAGCAGATCCATGTCGCGCAGCCGATTGGCCTGGTCGGCATAAAACTCGAAGCGCTCGGACTGGACCAGCACCGGCTCGGGCCAGGCAAGGCCAAGCCAGGCGAGGTCTTCCAGAATGGCCTCGGTAAATTCGGGTTTACAGCGATTGCGGTCGATGTCTTCGATGCGCAGATAGGCCGTGCCCCCCAGTTTTTGTGCAGCATCCCAGGTCACCAGCGCCGAAAGCGCGTGGCCGAGATGGAGATAGCCATTGGGGCTGGGAGCGAAGCGAAGAAGCGGCTGGGTCATGGATGCGAAGGATTTGGGTGTTTGACGAGCAATAGCATTTTGACCGGCACGGCGACACCGCGCATCGATACGCCCGAAGGGGTGGCCTGGCATCTCGATGCGCTGGTGGCGCAGGTGCCGGCACTCGAGCCCGTGCGGGACGCTGCCGGCGTGGTCCTGCCGCGCGTCAATCCGGTCCACTTTGCCGGCATGGCCAAGGTCATCTGCGGCCAGCAACTCTCGGTGCAGAGCGCGGCGGCGATCTGGAGGCGCTTCGAAACCCTGCCCGGCGCGCTGGAACCGCAGACCTATCTGGGGCTCTCCGAAGAGGCGGTGCGTGGCGTCGGTTTTTCGCGCGGCAAGTTCCTCGCCTTGCGGGCCGTGTCGGAAGCGGTGCTGGCCGGGGAGCTCGATTTTGCCCAGGTGGAGACGCTGCCGGCAGAGGAGGCCATTGCCCGACTGGTCGCCATCAAGGGCATCGGCCCCTGGACGGCGGAGGTCTATCTCCTTTTCTGTGCGGCCCATCCCGACATTTTCCCGGCGGGCGACCTGGCCCTGCTCAAGGCCGCCCATACCGGGCTCGGACTTGACGCCCGCCCGACGATCAAGGAGATGATCGCCATTGCCAGGGACTGGTCGCCGCATCGCTCGGTCGCCGCCCTGCTTTTCTGGCGCTACTTTGCCGCGCTCAAGCAACGGGAATCGAGCCTTCTATGACCAAGCTTTCCGGCCCCATGCTCGCGCCCGCCCATGGCGGGGCTCCCGACAGTGCGGTGATCCTGCTCCATGGCTATGGCAGCGACGGCAATGACCTGATTGCCATGGCGCCGGCTTTCCAGCCGCTCCTGCCCGGCGCAATCTTTGTGTCGCCCCATGCCCCGACGCCCCTGGGCATGGGCGGATACCAGTGGTTCGCCATCGACTGGACCGGCGACCGTCTTGCCAGCCGGCAGACCGGCGTCACCACCACGCGGCCGGTGCTGGAAGAGTTTCTCAATGACCTCTGGCGCCAGACCGGCATTGCGCCTGAGCGCACCATCCTTGCCGGCTTCAGCCAGGGCGCGATGATGGCACTGCATGTGGGCCTGTCCCTGCCCAAGGAGCAGACGCTGATGGGCGTCATCGGCATGTCCGGGGCCTTCCTGCCGCCAGACAATTTCGGCGCGCCCGAGCTGGCGCGGCCCCCGGTTTGCCTGGTGCATGGCGATATGGACGAGGTGGTCGACCCCAATCACAGCGCCGATGCCAATGCGCTCCTGGTCGATGCCGGGTTCGACGTCAGCTATCATGTGAGCCGCGGCGTCGGGCATGGCGTATCGCCCGATGGCATGGACGCCATTGCCAATTTCATCGCCCGCATCACAAAAAAATAAAGCCGCACGCGGCCGCTTCACAGGCCCGACACAAAGGGCTTAGTATAAGGGAGCTATGGACTTACGCGATTCCCGTTTCGGGAGCCTCAAGTGACCATCCATGTGTCGCCTGATGCCTGTCCCGCCCTTGTGCTGAACGCCGATTTCAGGCCGCTCAGCTATTACCCGCTCTCGCTGTGGTCCTGGCAGGATGCCATCAAGGCGGTGTGCCTGGACCGGGTCAATATCGTTTCCCAATACGATACGGTGATCCACTCCCCCAGCTTCGAAATGCGGCTGCCGAGCGTGGTTTCGCTCAAGGACTATATCAAGCCGGCGCGCCATCCCGCCTTTACCCGCTTCAATGTCTTCCTGCGCGACCGCTTCCAGTGCCAGTATTGCGGCAGCACCCAAGACCTGACCTTCGACCATGTCATTCCCCGCTCCAAGGGCGGGCTGACCACATGGGAAAATGTCGTGGCCGCCTGCGCGCCCTGCAACCTGCGCAAGGCCAATCGCCTGCCCAGCGAAATCCGCATGTTCCCGCACCAGACGCCCTATGCGCCCACGGTGCATGACCTGCACAACAATGGCCGGGCCTTTCCGCCCAACCATCTGCACCAGAGCTGGCTCGACTACCTCTATTGGGACATCGAGCTCGAACCCTGACCGGGCCTAGAACAGCGACGGCAGGGCCGCGATGGGCACGAGGCCGGACGAAAGGCCGCCCGCCGCGAAGTTGAGCTGGTTGGCATGCCGGCCGCCTTCCCCGGGAACGCCGAGAACCAGGGTACGCCAGGGCTCTTCGATAAAGGGGCCGATGCGTTCGGCCACGCCCAGCGAATCGATCGCGATGCTGCCGGTGGGATAGCCCTCAGCATCGAGGCTGAGTTCGCCCTTGGCCTCAAGGTCGGCCGCGCCGTCATTGGCGCGGATGCCCACGATCCGCAGCACCCCGCCAGCTCCCTGCCAATCCTGCAACAGCGGGACCGCGCCCCAATTGCGCACATCGTCCGGCAGGCCGGTCAATTCGGCCTCAAACTCGGCATTGGTGGTGGCAATGGCCAGACCCGGCGCCTCGATGCCTTCGGCGCGCAGATAGGCGGCCAGCGCCGCCCGGCGGGCCGCCGCGTCATGCTGTTCGGGAATATCGAGGAGATGCGCCTCAAGTTGCGGCACGCGGGCGATAAGGCTTTCGCCGAAAAGCGTGTCCTGCCATTCGAGCCCGCTGGCAGCCAGGGAAAGGCGCGCAATGCGCCAGTCATCGAGGCGCAGGCTGGCTTCCAGACCCGACCAGGCCACTTGCTGCTCGATGCCGGTAAAGGCGTCCGCAATCCGGGCCGGTCCCAGCGCCGAAACGCGGACATGGGTGGGCCGGTAGACCATGGCGCTGGCGCGCAGGCCGGGCACTTCAACCAGCGTATCGGCCATGACCACGCTGGCATTGGTGCAGGATATGTCGAAGCGGAACGGGAACCCGCTCACGTCGAGGGTCCCGCACACCACTTGCGGGCTGGTTTCGCCATCGGCAAGGGCGAGAGCATCGACTTCCTGGCGCAACAGCCCGGCCACGAACAGCCAGCCGGCGCTCCAGACCAGGACCACAACCAGCACGACCGCGCCAAGGATGATGATTCGCTTCTTCATGCTTCTTCTTACCCTCGTGCGCCTGTCCCAAGAAGCGCCATGATCGTCATTCATCTGCCCTCAACCCGCAAGGCCAGACTGCAGATCGGGGCTGCATAGGATGCCATTGTGGCAGCCTCGCGCTTTGGCTAGATTCTGATGGCAATTGGACGCGCCTTTGACATGCATACCGACCAGACCCGCTGGGTATTCGGCTATGGATCGCTGATCTGGAATCCCGGCTTCTCCTACCTGAGCGCCCAGCAGGGCCTGTTGCGCGGCGCCCACCGGTCGCTGTCGATCATTTCCCACCACCATCGCGGCACCCGCGAACAACCGGGTCTCGTATTCGGGCTGACGCATGGCGGCTCCTGCCGCGGCATGGTTTTTGAAGTGAGCGCAGACGAATGGGACGCGGTGCGCGCCTATCTCGATGCGCGCGAACTGGTGACGTCGGTTTACCGGGATGTCTGGCGCCCGGTGACGCTGGCGGATGGCCGGCGCGTCGCGGCCCTCGCCTATCTTGTCGATGAAAGCCATGAGCAGTTTGCCGGGGCGCTGACGCCCGAACAGCAATTGGCCATGATCCGGGCCGGCGTGGGTATTTCCGGGCGCAATGTGGATTATGTGATCAACACGGCCCGGCATCTGGAAGCGCTGGGCATCCGGGATCGCGCCCTGATCGACATTGCGCGGGCGCTGGAGGCCGAAGCCGGTCAGGCGGCCTGAGCCGCTCCCGCTGGCGCGGCGCCCTCAAGATCGAAAATGGTGGCGAAGCGGTCCGCGTCATTGGCCTCGGCCGCAAGGCGGAAGGCGCGGTCGGCGCTTTCGATGGCGAGACGGAAGCGCGAACGGCTGGCCGGATCGGTGACGAGATCGTCCGCCGAGCCCACCCAGAGCACGAGGCTCCCCTTGGCGACGAGATAGAGCGCCGAGCCGGTCATGGCGAAACTGTCGATGGGTTCACCCACCAGCTCATAGTCGCGACCCGAGCGGCCATGCCAATGGCTGCGCCACCCTGCCCGGACCATTCCCTGCACATCGACAACCATGGCTGTTCTCCCGCGCTGATGAGAACAAAAATAGAACAAACTTTAGCGACCGTCAAGCGGCAGAAAAAGCGATATCTAGATGTATGGTTGTGTTCCGTGATTTGGTCAATATGTTGTAGTTGACCACTCGCGCAGGGCGGCGAGGCGCGCTTGCTGGGTGGCATCAAAGGGACGCTCAAGACCGTCGTTCAGCGCTTCGAGGGTCAGCCGATCCGTCTCGGTTTCAATGGTCTCGCGCAGGCGGATCAGGAAGTCCTCGGGCGACAGACCCGGCTCGATGGCCGGCAGGAACCGCGCTTTTGCGGTGCCGGGCCAGATGACCGGGCTGTTGCGGCCCCAGTAAAGCCCGGCATTGAGCGCCACCGGGACGACCGGGACATTGAGCGCGCTATACATCCGCACGATGCCCTGCCGGTATTCGGGCGGCGCCAGGGGTTTTTTGCGCGTCCCTTCGGGATAGATCACGATGCGGCAGTCCCGCTCGATGGCGGCGCGAGCCTGGTTGATCATTTCTGGAATGGCCTGGGCGCCCTTTTGCCGGTCGATCTCGATGCAATCGAGCGAATGGGCCGCCCAGCCAAAGAAGGGAATGCGCATCAACTCCTTCTTGGCGATATAGGCCGGCCGTTTGGTATAAGGGAAAATGGCGAAGATATCCCAGTCCGACTGGTGCTTAGAGGCGATGATGCAGCCGCCGGTCGGAATGTTTTCGGCGCCCTCGACATGGGTATGAAGCCCGGTGATGACGCGCAGGAACTGCACATTGGACCAGCACCAGTAGCGGGCAATGGCCCATCCAAAGCGGGTGCGCCTGGCAAAAAGGCCCACGCTTCCCGCCAGGATGGCGAGGATCACCGTCTGCCCGAGAAAAACGGCGTAGAAAATGGCGGTACGGATCGCCTGGATGGCGGTCTTGAGCGGCATTGCTTCCCCCGAGGCGCAGGGCCCTTTTTCCTCACTTAGAGCGTGTCCGGGCAAAACTGGCAACGGCTTTGCGCAGCCGGACCAAAGCTGCAACAGGGTAAGTCGCGGGACCGCAAATCGATCCCGATCAGGAGGCTTCGCTGAGATAGCGGCGCACGGTGACGCGCGAGGTAACCGCGGTGAGAACGGCAATCACCGGCACCACCAGCACGATGCCGACAAGCCCGTCCCAGCCGAGCAGGAACTGCCCGAACAACACGCCCACCTGCGCGGTGGCTTCGCTGGGCAGAACGCTCCCTGCGGCCGTGCCGATCAGCATAAAGAAAAGGACGGCGAGCACTGAGCCCAAAAGACCGCCCTGGAGGCCGATGGACAGAAACCGCCCCTGGAATTCCCCGGCGATGAAGCGGTTGGAGGCGCCGATGAAGTGGAGCACGTCGACGATTTCGCGATTGCTGGCCATGGCGCCGCGGGTGGCGAAGATGATCGCCAGAACCGTGGCCACGCCAATAAGGCCCAGAACCAGAAGACCCGACAGAACCACCGTGCCGGCCATGGTGTTGAGCTGCTGGCGCCAGGCGCCATGGGTATCAAGGCTCGCCCCGTTGATGGCCTGGAGATTGCGCTGCAAGAGCTCGATATCGGCGGCGGCCGGATCGGACAATTGCACCACGATCAACCGCGGAATGGCGATAGCGGAAAGATCGAGCCCGGCGCCGAGCCAGGGCTCGAGCAGGGACTGGCTTTCTTCCACGGTCAGCGCCCGCGCCGTGGCCACGCCGAGGGTCGACTGCGCCAGCGACACGGCGGTGCGCAGATTGCTGTCCATGACCTCGCCCTCGACCGGGCGGATTTGGATGGTGAGCTCGCGCCCCACATCTGCCGACCAGGCAATGGCCGACTTCTGCACCAGCACCACCCCGCCCAGCGTCACCGCGGAGAGAAACGCCATGATGGTGACGAGCAGCAGCAGGGTGCGACCGGCGACGCTCTTTTCGGGAACGATGGGCGCAGCGCCGGCGCGGCGCGGCAGACGCGACAGGATCCGCTCAATCATGGATGGTCAGCTCCCCCTTGTTGAGCACCATGCGCGGATAGGAAAAGCGATCGAGCAGCGGCAATTCATGGGTGGCCAGGATGATGGTCATGCCCAGGGTGCGGTTGAGCTCGGCAAACAGGTGGACCAGCCGGCTCGACAAGTCGGGATCGACATTGCCGGTAGGTTCATCGGCCAGCAGCACCTTGGGACGCGCGATCACGGCCCGGGCAATGGCGGCGCGCTGCTTTTCGCCGCCCGAAAGCAGGGTCGGCAAGGCATGCATGCGCTCGCCCAGCCCCACCCATTCAAGCAATTCGGTGACATTGGGCCGGTATTCGCTTTCCGCCTGCCCAAGGACGCGCAGCGGCAGCGCCACGTTTTCAAACGTGGTCAGGTGGTCGAGCAGGCGGAATTCCTGGAACACGATGCCGATATGACGCCGCATCTGCAGCATGCGCTCATGATTGAGATTGCCCACATCCTCGCCGAACATGGTCACCCGCCCGCGGCTGGGCTTGAGCGAGAGCAGCAGGAGCCGCAGCAGGCTGGTCTTTCCCGACCCCGAGGGGCCGGTGAGGAAATGGAACGAGCCCGGCTCGATCGAGAAGGTCAGATCTTTGAGGATCTCCGGGCCATGACCATAGCGCAGACCCACATCGGAAAACTCGATCAAGAACAAAAGCTCCCAGTTCGTCCGCGGCGATGGCGACCAGCCGAATCAGTCAGTTGGCGCATCATAGCAGCGGGGCGGAGATCCCGCGGCCACGGCCCGCGTTTTCGCGGGGAGAAAGCGGCACAATTTTGATCATGGCGCGGGTTTGAGGAGTTTTAACCCTGGCCGGGATAGGCTCGGCGCCATGTTTCACCCCGTCATGCCGGTCTGATGATCATCTCCTGCCCGCATTGTCAGACCAAGTACCAGGTGACCTATGAGGCCATCGGGTCGGCAGGACGCAAGGTGCAGTGCGCCAATTGCAGCAGGGCCTGGCAGCAGGCGCCGCTGAGCCAGCCCGTGGCCGCTCCGCGCCAGGACGTGGAAAACGACATCCTTTTCGACGCCATGGCCGAGGATGCCCTCGACGAGCTGCTTGCCGCCGAGGAAAAGGTGGTTGCGGCCGAACGCGAACTGCGCGGCGCCAATCCGCCGCCGACCGACATGCCCGCGCCGGAGGCGCAGGAGACGCGGCCCGCCCGGCCCGCGCCCAGCGCTGCCGAAGTCAGAAAGCAGCAGGCGGCCTTCTCTCGGCGCCAGAACGAGCTGGCCTCCCGCCTGCCACTGGCGCGGCTGCGGCGCACGGCGCGCATCACCGGCGCCGTGCTGCTCGTGGTCATGCTCGCCACGGCCTATCTCGGCCGCGTGCAGATCGTCGAGCGTTATCCCGACATGGCCGGGGTCTATGAGGCCGTGGGGCTGGGGGTCAATGTGGTGGGGCTCGACTTCGCCCAGGCCCAGTCGATCAAGACGGCCGGTGGCGGCAGCGAACTCCTGACCGTTTCCGCCCAGATCGTGGGGCTTTCAGCCCAGCCGGTGCGTGTGCCCCCCGTTATCGTCAGCCTTCTCGATGCCGAAGGCCAGCCGGTCTATGAATGGAGCGTGTCACCCACCGTGCCCGACCTCATGGCAGGAGAACGGGCGACTTTTGAAGCCCACCTCACCGCGCCGCCCGCCCAGGCCAGCCGCGTGCGCCTCAGCTTTTCGGGCACGGGCACGATGCAGCGCGACCAGAATGTCGCCGCATCCGGCCCCGCCACCCCGGCGCCCGCGGCCGCTGTACCAGACCATGCTGCGCCCGAGGCCGCAGCCGACGCACACCACTAGGAGATCCCGTGGCCCGTATTCTTGTCGCCGAAGATGATCCTTCGGTCCGCGCCTTTGTCGTTTCCGCCCTGACCATGAAGGGCCACGACGTCGTGGCTGAAGAGGATGGCGGGCTTGCTGCCGAAACTGTCGACGCCGAAGAGGGGCGCTTCGACCTGCTCCTGTCCGACATTAAGATGCCGATCATGGACGGGATTGCGCTGGCGCTGCATGTTGGTGCGCGCTATCCGGACCTGACCATCCTGCTGATGACCGGCTTTGCCGACCAGCGCGAGCGCGCCCATGGGCTCGATGCGCTGATCTATGACGTGATCGCTAAACCGTTCACCCTGGCGGATCTCCTGGCCAAGGTGGACGATGCCTTGAGCGGCAAGCCGGTTGAGGTTGTGTCGCTGGCCCGCCAGAGCCAACAGCAGCAGCAATAGGGCTCAGACCCAGTCGGGAACGCTGTCGAGCGCAATCATCTCGTCCAGCGACTTGCGCGGGCGGATGACGTGCCAGCGCGGCCCATCGACCAGCACTTCGGGGATCAGCGGGCGCGAATTATAGGTCGAGGCCATGACCGCGCCATAGGCGCCCGCGCTCATCACCGAAAGGAGGTCGCCCTCCTTGACTCCGGCCAGGGTGCGACCCTTGGCAAGGTAGTCGCCCGTTTCGCAGACCGGCCCGACGATGTCGCCGGTGATCGGCGGCAGGTTGGAGGGATTGACCAGCTCGATATCGTGATGGGCTTCGTACAGCGTGGGGCGGATGAGGTCGTTCATCGCCGCATCGACGATGATGAAATTGGTCTCGCCTTCTTTGACATATTCGACCCGGGTGACGAGGATACCGGCATTGCCGACCAGAAGCCGGCCCGGCTCGATCACCAGCGAGCAGCCCAGCTGGCCGACCTTGTCGCGCACCACGGCCGCATATGCATCCGGATGCGGCGGAGCCTCGCCGTCGTGATGGTAGGGAATGCCGAGGCCGCCCCCCACATCAACATGCTCGATATGGTGGCCATCCGCGCGCAGGGCCGTCACCAGATCGGCCATGAGGCCAAAGGCATTGCCGAACGGTTCGAGATCGGTGATCTGGCTGCCGATATGCATATCCACGCCGACCGCCTCGATATTGGGCAACTGGGCAATGCGCGCATAAACGGCGTAGGCGCGCTTATAGGAAATGCCGAACTTGTTTTCGCTCTTGCCCGTCGAAATCTTGGCATGGGTGCGCGCATCCACATCGGGATTGATGCGCACCGAAACCCGGGCGGTCATCCCCATATCGGCCGCGACCATGGAGAGCCGTTCGAGCTCGGGCTCGCTTTCGACATTGAAGCATTTGATGCCGGCGGCAAGGCCCTGACGCATTTCCGCGACGGTCTTGGCGACGCCGGAAAAGACGATTTTGTCGGCCGGTATGCCGGCGGCCAGGGCGCGCTGCAATTCCCCGCCAGAGACCACGTCGGCGCCGCATCCTTCGGAAGCCATGAGCTTGAGCACGGCTTGGTTGGAATTGGCCTTCATCGCATAGGCGACCAGCGTCGGGATACCCTCGAACGCGGCCTTCACCACGCGTACATGGCGGCGCAGCGTCGCGCTGGAATAGACGTAAAATGGTGTGTCCACCTCGTTCGCCAGCTCGTTGAGATTGACGTCCTCGGCATGGAGGACGCCGTCACGATGGTTGAAGTGGTGGACCATTTTATGCCCTCTGCCCCCACCACCGGATGTCACCCCGGCGCAGGCCGGGGCCCATCCTTGGATGGACGAAAATGAAAAATCTCAAGATGGATCCCGGCCTGCGCCGGGATGACACCGAGAGCGGTGTGCCTTCAGCGCTTCCCTAAGCCAAAGCCTGAAGAAACAAAAGCCAGACTTATCGATCCGGCTCATAAACCGCTTCGATACGCTCTGCCACCAGGCTCTGGAGGCGCCAGAGATGGGGATCGTGGATGCCCAGTTGCTCGAGATGGGAAACGGTCGAGAAGAGATAGTCGGCCATCGAGCCGCGTGAACCGACGGCGCGGGCAAGGACATCAGCGACTTCTTCATCGCTCAGTCCCGAGACATAGCGTCCGGCATTGCGGTCGATGCAGAAGGTGATGGCTTTGATGGTCTTGTCGCCACTGCGCACATTGACCCAGCGGGGAGGAAAGGATGGCGGCAGCCATGCCATTTCGCGTTCGAAGAGCTTGATGAGATTGTCTTCGACCGCATCCGGTGGCAGGCGATAGGCGACGCCCTTGCAGGCCCCGCCCCGGTCCAGCGCCAACATCAGGCCGGGTGTGGCCTGGCTGGCGCGCCAGGCATGGAGCCAGCCCAGGCAGAAGGCGCGGTGCCAGCCACGGATAACGCCTGTGCGCATCTCGACAAAATCGCAGGCCGGTTTCCAGATCAGCGACCCATAGGCAAAGAACCAGATTTCGCCCGGGTCCTCGATCTCGCCCAAGAGCCGGGCAATGGTGGCGCGATGATCTGCCTCGGTCGCCCGATACATGCCCTCGGGCGGGTCGGGCATGTCCTCGCTGATCTCGCTTGGCTGGAGATAGGCGACATGGCGTTCGCTAAGACGCATCTGGCGGGATTTGGGCAATGGTTACTCCATCTTCCCTCTTCGTCCCCGCTGTCGACCCAGACCGGATGAGACACCCTCCCCTTGACGGGGAGGGATGGGGAGGGGTGCTACCTGCACAGACTCCAGAGCCTTAGCACCCCCTCCCGGCCTCCCCCGTCAAGGGGGAGGTGAAGGTTCAGAGTGCGCCAAAACCAACGGGGTCAAGGCAGCAATTCGCTACCAAGTCTCTCCTATTCGGCCGACTTACTCAACTCCGCCATCGCCGTGGCCGCCACGCTTCTTGCCGGTGAGGGCACGTGGCTCATGCGTCTCGCCGGTGAGGAAGCTCTTCCAGCGGGCGGCCTGCACCACGACATTGGCCGGGGCGGTGCCACCATAGGATTTGCGCGCGGCGACCGAGGCTTCGACGGTGAGGACCTTGTGGATGCGGCTGTCGATCCGCTGGTCGACAACCTTGAAGTCTTCGATGGTGAGCCCTTCGAGACCGCAATTCTTCTGCTCGGCCAGAGCCACGATCTGCCCGGTAATGTGATGGGCATCGCGGAAAGGAATATTGAGCTCGCGCACCAGCCAGTCGGCAATGTCGGTGGCGGTGGAAAAGCCCGCCGAGGCCGAAGCATGCATCTTTTCGCGATTGGGCTGCATGTCGGCCACCATGCCGGTCATGGCCGCCAGCGACAGGGACAGTGCATCGAGGGCATCGAAGGCGACTTCCTTGTCTTCCTGCATGTCCTTGGAATAGGCGAGCGGCAGGCCCTTCATCACCACGAGCAGCGAATTGAGCGCGCCCATGATCCGACCGACCTTGGCGCGCACCAGCTCCGCTGCGTCAGGATTACGCTTTTGCGGCATGATGGAGGAGCCGGTGGTGAACTTGTCGCTGAGGCGGACGAAGCCGAACTGGGCCGAAGACCAGATGACCATTTCCTCGGCAAAGCGCGACAGGTGCATGGCGCAGATGGAGGCTGCCGCCAGCGTTTCAAGGATGAAGTCGCGGTCCGACACGGCGTCGAGCGAATTGGCGGTCGGACGATCAAAACCGAGAGCCTTGGCGGTCATGTCGCGATCGATCGGATAGGGCGTGCCGGCAAGGGCGGCCGAACCCAGGGGATTCTCGTTCAGCCGCTTGCGGGCATCGGTTAGGCGACCGGCATCGCGGCCCAGCATTTCGACATAGGCGAGGAGGTGATGCCCGAAGGTCACCGGCTGGGCATTCTGCAGGTGGGTAAACCCGGGCAGGATGGTTTCGGCTTCTTCCTCGGCGCGCTTGACCAGGGTCAGCTGCAGCGTCTGGATCTGGGTGACGAGATGGTCGATGCTGTCGCGGACATAAAGCTTGAAATCGGTGGCCACCTGATCATTGCGCGAGCGGGCCGTGTGCAGGCGCCCGGCCGCATCGCCGATCTTTTCGCGAAGGCGCGATTCCACATTCATATGAATGTCTTCAAGCGCCCGCGAGAATGTGAACGTGCCGCCCTCGATTTCGGCCAGCACCTCATCTAGACCGGCGCGGATGGCGTCGGCATCCTCTCGCGTCAATATGCCCGTGGCTTCGAGCATTGTCGCATGGACCTTCGATCCGGCAATATCCTGGCGGAAGAGGCGCTGGTCGAATCCGATCGAGGCGTTGATTTCTTCCATGATGGCGTCGGGGCCGGAAGCAAACCGTCCGCCCCACATCTTGTTGCTCATCGTCTAGCCTTTCGGGAGTTCCCATGTCCGAGACCAGCGCACCCAATCCCAAGCAGACCCGCTCCATGCTGACGCCGGTGATCCTGGGGGTGGCTGGTTTGGGCGTAGCTATAGCGGCGTGGCTATATCTGGGCAATGCCGCCCAGGCGACGTCCTGCGATGTGCAGCCGGGCCCCGCACAGATCATCGACGCGGCGGCAACGGGCGAGCTGGCGGCGCTGACCGGCACCGGGACCGGAAGGGGTTATGCCGACATGGGCTTCAAGGACGCCGCGGGCGCCGACATGACCATTGCCGATTTCGGCGGCAAGGCGCTGCTGGTCAATTTCTGGGCCAGCTGGTGCGTGCCATGCCGCGAGGAAATGCCGGCGCTGGACGCAATCGCCACCAAGTATAATTCCGAAAAATTCCTTGTCCTGCCCATCAATCTCGACCTCGGCGCGGGCGGGCTAGAAAAGGCGCAGGCCTTCCTCGACGAAGGCCAGTTCGCCAACCTGCCGCTTTATGCCGACAGCACCTTCGCCGCCTTCGAGCGCCTCAAGCGCGAGGCCGTGGCCATCGGCCTGCCGGCGACCTTGCTGCTCGATGCTGAAGGCTGCGAGATCGCAGTGTTGCAGGGTCCGGCCGAATGGCACAGCAAGGATGGCGAGGCCGTGGTCGAGGCGCTGATCGGGCTGCGGGGCTAGGGCTAAGCGCCGGCGCCAGCCACTCAAGCATAGCTGTCGTGGCCTTGAGGCCTAAAAGCGCTCCACCGGAGCGATTTTGCGCGCTGCGCCGGCCTCAAGCATCATCGCCGCCGCCGTGTTCGCGCACCAGTTTCGCCTCGGGAACAGGCGGCGCTTCGTGCGGGCGGCCAAAATCAGGCGCGGCGGTTTCCTGACCGGC
The DNA here is from genome assembly GCA_023391095.1 of Pseudomonadota bacterium. Taxonomy (GTDB): domain Bacteria; phylum Pseudomonadota; class Alphaproteobacteria; order Rhizobiales; family Devosiaceae; genus Devosia. Next base: position 69,965 of record JAEWBN010000021.1, on the reverse strand, counting down.
ATTGATGATCGAGCGGCGAATGGCGCGGGTGCGCGTGAACATGGCTTCAAGCGCCGGCCCGTCGCCATTGCGCACGGCGCGCTGCAGCATGGACAGATCTTCGTTGAAGCGCCCCAGCATTTCCAGAACGGCATCCCGGTTGGTGAGGAAAACGTCGCGCCACATGACCGGATCGGAGGCCGCGATGCGGGTAAAATCGCGGAAACCCGAAGCCGAGAACTTGATGACCTCGGATTGCGTGGCCGTTTCAAGATCGGCCACCGTGCCCACGATATTGTAGGCAATCAGATGCGGGATGTGGCTGGTAATGGCCAGGACCATGTCGTGATGGGCCGCATCCATGCTTTCGACCATCGAGCCCATGGCGCGCCAGAAGGCGGCGAGCTTTTCCGTCTCCGCCTCGGGCACGCCGGCAATGGGCGTGAGGACGCACCAGCGCCCGGCAAAGAGTTCGGCAAAGCCGGCCGAGGGGCCCGAATGCTCGGTGCCGGCAATGGGGTGGCCGGGAATGAAATGCACGCCTGCCGGCACATGCGGACCGACCACCTTGACCACGTGTTCCTTGACCGAACCCACATCGGACAGGATCGCGCCCGGCTCGAGCGCGGGGGCGATGGCCTGGGCAAGACCGGCATAGGCGCCCACCGGCGCGCACAGAATAACCAGATCGGCGCCGCGCACGGCTTCCGCCGCGTCGAGCGTATAGATGTCGCCCAGTCCGAGTGCGCGCGCTTCATCCAGCGTTTCCTGCCGCCGGGTGGCGATGGAGATAACTTCCACCAGACCCTGCCGACGCGCTGCAAGCGCAATGGAAGAGCCGATCAGGCCGATACCGACAAGAGCGAGTTTGCGGAAATGCACGCTCATGCGTCTCTCCCCAGGGATTTGAGCACAGCGGCCACGCCGCGCATGGCCTCTTCCGGTCCGATGGAGATCCGCAGGCCATTGTGAATGCCATAGGAGGCGCCGATTTCGCGTACGATATAGCCGGCCGCAACCAGCGCCTCGAACGCGGCAGCGGCCGCTTGGGGCGTCTCGAACAGAACCATGACGAAATTGGCCTGGCTCGGGATGACGCGCATGGCATTGCCGGCCAGTTCCGCCGTCAGCCAGTCGCGCCAGGTGGCGTTGTAGTCGCGCAGCTTCTGGGTGAAGGCGGTGTCGCGCGTGGCGGCAGCGCCGGCCATCTGCGCGGGCAGATTGACATTGAACGGGCCCCGAATGCGGTGGATGGCGTCAACAATGTGGGCCGGTCCGAACATCCAGCCGATGCGGGCGGCAGCCAGACCCATTTTGGAAAAGGTCCGGACCATGACGACATTCTCGGCTTCGCGCACGAGATCGGCTCCGACAGAGTAATCGGCGGCGGTCACATATTCGGCGTAAGCACTGTCGACCACGAGCAAGATATCGGGCCGCAGACCGGCATGCAGGCGCCGCACTTCGGCGTCGCTGAGATAGGTGCCGGTGGGATTGTTCGGGTTGGCAAGCCAGACCACCTTTGTGCGCTCGGTAACGGCGGCCAGAAGCGCATCCACATCGGCCCGATAATCAGCCTCGTCCACCATGACAATGGTTGCGCCGGTGGCCTTGGTGATGATCGGATAGACCGAAAAGCCAAAACGGTTCATCACCGCGTCATCGCCCTCGCCAAGATAGACTTGGGCCAGAAGGTGCAGGATGTCGTCCGAGCCATTGCCGCAGACGATCAGCGCCGGATCAAGGCCATGCACCTCGCCAAGTGCCTCGCGCAGCACCCGCGATGAGCCCTCGGGATAGATCTCGAGGTGGCGGGCGGCGTCCTGCATGGCGGCCAGCGCCTTGGGACTGGCGCCAAGGGGGGATTCATTGGCAGAGAGCTTGATGGCCTTGCTGCCCGGGGCGCCGGATTTTCCCGGCAGGTAGGGCGCAATATCAAGGATGCCGGGCTGCGGCGTCGGGCGAAGAGGAGCGGACATGGTCAGTCTTCAAGGCAGGGAAAAGCCGGGCGGACCATATGCAAAGCGGGCACGGAAGGCAAAGGGTTCTCGGCAAGGGTGCAGGGGCCCGATGCGGCCGCAAGAAGGATCGCGCGGGCGCGATCCTAGTGTGCGTAAGCCGGGATGTCCTCGGCGCGGATGCGCGACACGACGGCGCCAAGCGCTTCGAGCTTGGCGACGTCGTCTTCGGTTTGCTCGCCGACCAGCAGGACCTCGACGCCATCGAGCGAGGGCTCGATCGGCATGACTGCCAGATTGGTCGGCAGCGCCGCATCGATGATGATGGCGCGGCTGATCTTGTCGGGGAAGATCGACGCCAAGAGCAGCGCCGTAACGCCGCCCTGCCCCTTGCCCAGAAGGCCGAGCTTGTCGCGACCGTAGAGCTTAAGGTTCTCTTCGAGCACGATTTCGAGCTGGTAGAGCCCGTCGCCCAGTGTCGAGAGTTCGGGCGCTGTCACCGGACCAACGGTCCAGAAATAGCCCTTGGTCTGGCCGGTTCCGCCCTGGTTCTGCACGCGGGGCGCGCGAATGGCCACGCTCAGCGCGTCCGGACCGAGCACGGAGGCGAGCTTGATCGCATCGTCGAGCATGCCCCAGCGGTCATGGAGAACCAGCCAGGGCATGGCGTCGGCAGGACCCTGCCGCTGCGTCAGAAGGAAGCTGTTGCTTCTCACTCTGCAGCCGGGCAGTTGTTGATCCAGGAAATGATGGCTTCCACCTCGTTGTCGCGCAGGCGACCGCTCGGGGGCATCTTGGTGCCAGACCCGCCGACCTCTGCATGGGTGTCGAGGATTTTGTGGGCGAGATAGCTGGCTTCGCTGTCGCCGGGCGTCACGCGCGGCATGCTAGGCAGCTCTTCGCTGGCCACGTTGACCAGATAGTCGTAGCCGCTGCCCTTCTGGAACGACACGCCCGAACCGGGCGAGCGATCGTTGTGGCAGGCCGCGCATTTGCGCGAAACGATGGGCTCCACGGTTTCGGTATAGGCGGTGAGGCAGCTGTCAGCAAAGGCTGCGCCGGTGCCGAGAACGAGAAAACCGAAAGTGGCAATGAGGCGACGCGATGTCATGGGCAACATGTCCTGATTGGCATGACGGCCACACCCTTCAAAGGCATGGCCGTCATCGTTTCGTTAGGGCTTAGGCCTGTGCAGCGGCGTGCTGACCGGCAAGGAAACCAAAGGTGATGCCGAGGCCCAGCGTGCCGCCACCGCCCAGATAGCTCTTGCCCGAGGGCGAGGCCGAGGCGTTACCGGCAACATAGAAGCCCGGGATTGGGTTGTCGTGCACGTCCAGAACCTGGCCGTTGACGTCGAACATCGGCCCGCCCTTGGTGTCGAGCGTGCCAGCGGCCAGCAGCACGGCGTAGTAGGGACCGGTATCCGAAATGGCCGAGATATAGGGGTTCTTGTTGCCCTTATCGACGGCGATCCAGTGGAAGTAGGCGTCGATCGGCGCCTCGCCACGGTGGAAGTCGGTGTCCACGCCGGTTTCGGCAAAGCCGTTATAGCGGGTGATGGTTTCCTTGAGGTTGTCGAGGAAATCGTCAGCCAGCTTGTAGGTGCCGATGCGCTCGGAGAGGCTGTCGAAACGGGCCTGGATATTGGCGGCCAGTTCTTCCAGGGTCTCGCCCGAAATCACATGCTTGGGCAGGTCCGCGCCGGGGGCGGGGATTTCATAGCCACCAAATTCACGTGCACCTTCGTCGAAGATGAAGATCTGGTAGAGGTTCGGGTATTCGCCGGTCCACTGGTCATAGACCTGGTGGGAACGGGTGCGCTCGGGATAGACGTATTTCTCGTCATACATGCGCTTGCCGAACTTGTTGACGGCAATGGAGCTGTCACCACCCAGGAAGAACACGCCGCTCGGCACGCTGGAGAATTCGAGAACCTGCTCGAGGATGACCTGCTGGTTCCAGGCTTCGTTGAGGTTGCCCAGCTTGACGCCCAGCTCGGCCGACATGTTGATCAGGTCGCCCTCGTTGGTCGGCACGGCGCAGCCGCCCATGACTGGAGTGCGCAGGAACTGGGTGCGCATGTGCGGGTTGTGGGTGAAGCCGCCGGTGGCAAATATGACGCCCTTGGTGGCGCCGATCTTGACCACGCCATCGGGCGTCTCGGCATGAACGCCGACGACGCGGCCTTCTTCATTGCGCACGATCTTGGTAACGCGGTGCTCGGTGCGGATATCAGCACCATTGTCTTCGGCATAGATCGACATCAAGTCGATCATGTCCGCGCCGCTGCCGTTCTTGCCATCCACATTGGTGGCGAGCTGGCGGCCCAGTATCTGGCCGTTCTCGGCGATCTGGCCGTGGTAGTCAGGAGCGGGCTTATTGTCCCAGGAGGTAAAGACCTTGGACGGCAGCGCGCCGACTTCATCGAGCTTGTGGAAGACGGGGGCCGCGTTGTCCCAGAACGCATTGAGCTGAGCCCAATGGTGCTCGGTCATGCCCAGGGTCGGGCTCTTGTCATTGTAGAGCTCGGGGAAAGACACCTTGGCGACATAGCGCAGGAAAGTGTCCTTGTCGTCGGTCTGGCCCATCTCGGCCATCCACTTGTTGTTCGGGACCCAGGAGCCGCCGCCGGACTTTGCCGTGGTGCCGCCGATGAACGGGGCCTTTTCCAGCATGACGACGCTGGCGCCGCCCTGCAGCGCGCCAATCGCGCCCGCAAACGCCGCGCCACCGGTGCCGGCAATCACAACGTCAAATTCTTCGTCCCATTCATTTTCCTGCGCATTGGCAGCGGTGATGGTGACGGCGCCCAGCGCGGTGCTGGCCGCGCCGAGGCCGGCTGCGGCCATGAAGGCACGGCGCGATACGCGGCTCTTTTCAGTGGTGGACAAGGAAAACTCCCCCTCGATCGTAGATTGTATCCTACGCGACAATTTAGCTCATGCTTCTTTTGTATGCAAGGAAACAAAAACGTCGTCTGGCCGTTGTCACTGGCCGGTGGTGGGATCGGCCGAACTGGTGTAAGGGCAGATTTCCGATCAAGGGAGGACGACGCTTGGCAAACCCGACCCTTAAATCGTTTTCCGAGCATCGCGTGAATGTGCGAGCGGATGCGATGTATCGCATCCACGAACTTTCCAAAGAGATCAGCGCCTATTTCGACCGGCTGGTCGCCGTCCACGACGTCACACGGGCGCAGTGGACCGCCTATATGCATGTGAGCCAAAATCCCGGCGCGACGCAAAGCCAGCTGGCCGAGGCCATGCAGATGGGCCGGGCAGCTGCCGGCAAGATGTTCGACCGGCTGGAAGAAAAGGGCTGGATCGAACGGCGCGCCGATGCGGCCGACAACAGGGTACGCCGTGTCTATCCGCAGCGCGACATCGAGCCCTTTCAACACGCCATTCCAGCGGCGGCGATCGAGCTATACGACGCCTTTTATGCCGGGCTGAGCGACGCCGATGTCGAAAAACTGCACGAGACGCTGATGGCCATGCTGGAAAACGGCCGGCGCGGCATGGCGGAGATGGATCGCCCCAAGCGCTAGATAGAGTTCTGCCGCGCCGTAGCAGGGGCCAGACCCGGCACCCGCACGAAGCGTTCGGCCTTTTTGCGCCGTGGCACCGCGGGAAAGGCCTCCTTGCGGGCGCGCACGCAGATGACCCCGCTCATGGCCGGGCCGAAAACCCGCCCTGCCCCTTCAAAGAAGCGCGTCGACTTGAGCACCAGACCGGACTGGATGGGCGGCACGAACAGTGCGTCGCGCCAGGCTTCGGGCACAAAGGAATGGTCGCGAAGGAGGTTTTCGAGCTGCTTTCCCGAATAGGGATTGCCCTGCCCGAAAGGGGTGTTGTCCCGCTGCGCCCACATGCCCCGGCGGCGCGGCACGGCAATGATCAGGTGGCCATTGGGCGCCGTGATGCGCCAGAGTTCGCGCATCAGTTCTTCAGCGTCCGCGACATGTTCAAGCGCGTGGACGGCAATGGTGAGATCGATGGCGGCGTCGGTGAGCGGCATTTCCAGCGGATCGCAGAGCACCGTGCAGGACGGACCTTCACGCGGCCAGGCCGATGCGCCCTGTCGGGCCGGCATCAAGGCGATGACGCGCTCGGCTGGCTTGAGGGCAAATCGCAGATAGGGCGTTGCAAAGCCCAGGCCCAGGACGCGCCGCCCGGCGACATTGCCGGCCAGGGGAACGATCTGGTCGCGCACCAGGGCACGCGACATTCGGCCCAAGGGGGTCTTGTAATAGCTGATGAGGCGGGCGACATCGCTGGACATGCGGCAAACTTGCCAAACGGCGGCCAACTTGTCCAATGCGGTTGTCATCCCGCGCCCGGCTGCCTAGCGTAAAGATCTGACCAGTTAGGAGAATGACATTGGCCCTGATCGTGGATGTGTTTTCGGCCCGCAGCGACAATTTCGGCTATCTCGTGCATGACGAGGCAACCGGCCGGACGGCCGCCATCGACGCGCCTGAAGCCGAGGCCATCCGAACCGCCCTCCTGCATCGCGGCTGGACGCTGAGCGACATCTTCATCACCCACCACCATATCGACCATGTCGAAGCCATTGCCGAACTCAAGGCTGCCTTTGGAACGCGTGTCGTCGGCCCGGCGGCGGAAGCCGATAAGATCGAGGGCCTCGATGAACTGGTCAAGGATGGCGACACGGTGGACCTGGGCGAGACGCGCTTTGCCGTGATGGAAACGCCCGGTCATACGCTGGGTCACATCGTGTTCTACAATGCCGAGGGCGGGCACCTGTTCTCGGCGGATGCACTGTTTTCGCTGGGCGTCGGCCGAATGTTCGAAGGTACGCCGGGCCCGATGTGGGAGGGGATCAAGCGCCTGCGCGCCCTGCCCGACGACACGCTGGTCTATTGCGGCCACGAATATACCGAGAGCAATGCCCGCTTTGCGCTGTCCATCGACCCCGACAATGAGGCGCTAAAGGCCCGTGCCGCCGAGGTTCAGGCCCTGCGGCTGGCGGGTCGCGCGACCATTCCGTTCAACTTGGGCGAGGACAAGAAGGCCAACCCCTTCATGCGCGCTGATGCCCCTGAACTGGCCCGGTTTTACGGGCTCGAAGGGGCCGATCCGGCGGAGGTTTTCGCAGCCATCCGCAAGGGCAAGGATAATTTCTGAGCCCATTTTCGCTGTGAAGTGATCGTCACGCGGGATCGCAATACGTTAACAGACTGTTATCATCTGGCACGACGCTTGCCCCTCTATGGGCAAGTTCGTGTGCAAATCGTCCCATTCCGGGACGGTCGCGCCCAGAATGGTACAGTCGATGGCCCAAGCGAAGCAGAACGGGACAGACGGGACAAACCTGCCGGTCGCCCAGAGCGCTGCCGGAGCACGTCCTTCGCTGGCGCGCAGCGGCGCCGATGCTGCCTTTGTGAGCCAGCTTCTTGCCGCGCGTGACCGTCTGCCGCCACAGCGCAAGCGCCGCCTGTCCAGCACCGAGGGCGCCATTGGCGCCTATGCCCGCGGCGCCCGCATGGGCGAGCGGCGGATGCCCATGGGATATCGCAAGACCGTCGTGGTCTAGCCCATCGAGACGTCGCGGCTGGCGCTGGTGATCGAGACGGTAAAGCCGGCGACCACGTCGATCAGGCTCATCACCATGAGCAGGAAGAAGACCGAGCTCGCGGCCGCGCCGACCAGCAGGAACTCCACCAGAAACAGCACGAACAGCACCATGGAGAGCATATGCTCGACGATGGAGGCCCGCGCCGTGCCCGTGGACTTGAGCACTTCGAAAAACAGCAGGATGATGCCCACCACGAGCAGGAAGTCCCCCGCCGTGATGGCCCATGGCATGCCCGAGGGCATGGGGATGGCAAACATGCCGAAACCCCAATTGGCCGGATTGCCGCCAAAGAACAGGAAGACGACAAGATTGTAGATCACGAACGGAAAGACCAGCAGGGGCGGAACAAAGGTGCCCTTGCGCCGCGGGGCGGGATGGTTGGGCAGGACAACGGTTTCGGTCATGGGCAGGTCTCCGCGTGGACGGGCAGGATGCCAGAGCTTTTCCGGCCACGATAGGGGCCAGATGCCGCCAGCGCGGGATGGAGCCAGGGCCGGTCAGGATATTGGATAGGCCGGTGTCGAAACCTGGAAGTGCGGTTCGTCGCCGAGGGGAGACCTGCAGGAGAAGAGGAGAACGCCATGCAGAACGCCAAGAACGTGGTTTGTATCTGGTACAATAGCGAAGCCGAAGAGGCCGCCAATTTCTACGCGGCGACCTTTCCCGATACGAGGGTGACCGGCGTCCATCGCGCGCCCGCCGACAATCCCTCGACGGTATCGGGCGCCGTGCTGACCGTGGAGTTTACGGTCATGGGCATCCCCTGCATCGGGCTCAATGGCGGGCCGGCCTTCTCCCATAGCTAGGCCTTTTCCTTCCAGGTGATGACCGAGGACCAGGAGGAGACCGACCGCTATTGGGATGCCATCGTCGGCAATGGCGGAGCCGAAAGCATGTGTGGCTGGTGCAAGGACAAGTGGGGCATTTCCTGGCAGATCACCCCCCGCACGCTGTCGGAAGCCATGGCGGCCGGCGGCGAGGAAGCCCGGCGCGCCCTCGAGGCCATGATGAGCATGAAAAAGATCGATGTTGCGGCCATCGATAAGGCCCTCCGCGGCTAGGTGACGCCACCACCGCAATCGGATGTGATGGAACAAGCAGTGGCCCTGCGGGCTTGGCAGTGTAGTTTTGTCAGTCGCGTATGTGCACATGCCTTTCCAGCCCGAACTCGATCTTGTCGACTTCATCAAAAACCCGGCCTTTCCCTGCGTGGGCGCCAAATCGGCGCTCGGGAAGGGCCAGCTCAGGACCTATGTGGCCCGCGCCATCGACAGCGCCTGGAACGATGTCGATATCCATGACCAGCTGATGCAGTTCGCCTGGGACTACCAGGCCGAGCCCACCCTGTTCACGAGCTTTGCCGTGATCTTCGAGGGGCCGCACGACCTGGATGAGGCTGCGTTTGAAAAGCATCTCTGGGACCGGGTGCAGTCGCTGACCGAAAAGGACAGCTGGCGCGGCCAGCGGCCCGACCCCCGGGTCAGCACCGACCCTGACGACCCGCATTTTTCCCTCAGCTTTGGTGGCGAAGCCTTTTTCGTGGTGGGTCTGCATCCCCAGGCCAGCCGCCCGGCGCGGCGCTTTGCCTATCCCACCATGGTGTTCAACCTGCATGACCAGTTTGAAACCCTGCGCGAGCAGAATCGCTACGAAAAGCTGCGCGGCTCGATCCTCGAACGCGATATCGAATTGGCCGGAGACATCAATCCCATGCTGGCCCGGCATGGCGAGGCGTCCGAAGCGCGCCAGTATAGCGGGCGGCAGGTGGATGAGGGCTGGGCCTGTCCCTATCACCGGGGCAAGGAGAAGCCAGAAGCCATCGATCCGCTGGGACTGGGGGACGGCGCACGATGAATGATCGTCCGATGGGTCATACCCATGTCATCCCGCCCCGCTCGGGGGCGGCATTTGAGCTCAAGGCCGGCGAGTTCCTGACCGTCATCGACCCCGAAGGCGGGCAGGTGGCCGATCTTCTGGCCATTTCGGCGGCCGATACGCGCGAGATGATTTCCTCCGGCCGCACGCTCGACTATGCCGAAACCATCTATCTCACCACCGGCAACCTGCTTTACTCCAACCGGTCCAATGTCATGCTCGAGATCATCGAGGACACGGTGGGTCGGCACGATTTCCTGCTGACGCCCTGCAGCGAAGCCACGTTCCGGCTGTGCTACGACAATGAGCCGCCCCATCAGGGCTGCCATGGCAATCTCCATCACGCGCTGGCGCCCTGGAATATCGCCGAGGACGCCATCCCGGTGGCGTTCAACTGCTTCATGAATGTGCCGGTGGATGGCGCGACGGGAAAACTCAAGGTGCTGCCGCCCCTGAGCAAAGCAGGTGACTACATCCGGTTCCGCGCCAGGATGGATCTCGTGATCGGGCTCACCGCCTGTTCGGCTCCCGCCAGCAATGGCGGGAGCTTCAAGCCGATCCACTATGTGATCGGGTAGGTTCTGTTCCTCACCACGTCGGGGAGAGGAACCCCGGCCGCTACTGCTTGAGCTTGAGCGGGCCGACCATCTGTTCGGGCTTCACTTCGGCGTCGAATTCCTCGCCGGTGAGCAGGCCCAGTTCGATCGCGGTTTCGCGCAGGGTCGCGCCATTCTTGTGCGCGGTCTTGGCGATCTTGGCGGCGTTGTCGTAGCCGATCTTGCGGTTGAGCGCGGTGACCAGCATCAGCGACTGGTCGACCAGCTGCTTGATACGCTTGCGATCCGGCTCGATGCCCACGGCGCAATTGTCGTTGAACGACTTGGCCGCGTCGGCAAGCAGGCGCACCGACTGCAGGAAATTGTAGGCGATGACGGGCTTGAAGACGTTGAGCTCGAAATTGCCCTGCGAGGCGGCAAAGCCGATGGCGGCATCATTGCCCATGACCTGGGCCACGACCATGGTCATGGCTTCCGACTGGGTCGGGTTGACCTTGCCCGGCATGATGGACGAACCGGGCTCGTTTTCCGGAATGGTGATTTCGCCCAGACCCGAACGCGGGCCGGAAGCCAGCCAGCGCACGTCATTGGCAATCTTCATGAAGGCCACGGCAAGCTGCTTGAGGGCGCCGGACGTGCCCACAAAGGCATCGTGACCTGCCAGCAGCGCGAACTTGTTGGGGCCGGTGACGAAGTCATGGCCTGTCAGGGCCGCAATTTCGGCGGCGACGGTGACGGCATAGTCGGGATGCGCATTGAGGCCGGTGCCCACGGCGGTGCCGCCCAGTGCCAGCTCCTTGAGCTGCGGCATGGTCTTTCTGATGGCGTCGAGCGCGTAGTCGATCTGCGCCACCCAGCCGGAAATTTCCTGGCCCAGCGTCAGGGGCGTTGCGTCCTGGAGATGGGTGCGGCCGATCTTGACCACGTCCATGAATTCTTCGGACTTGGCAGCCAGCGTGTTGCGCAGGAGCTCGACGCGCTCATAGAGATAGTTCTCGACCGCCTCGACCGCCGCAATGTGCATGGCGGTGGGATAGGTGTCGTTGGAGGACTGGCTCATGTTGACGTGGTCATTGGGGTGGACGGGCTTTTTCGAACCCATGACTCCGCCGGCCATTTCGATGGCGCGGTTGGAAATGACCTCGTTCACATTCATGTTGGACTGGGTGCCCGAGCCGGTCTGCCAGACGACGAGCGGGAAGTGATCGCCCAGCTTGCCCTCGATCACTTCGTCGGCGGCGGCGACGATCAGGTCGCGCGTCGCCTCGTCCATGAGGCCGAGCTTGTGGTTGGCCAGCGCCGCAGCCTTCTTGAGGATACCGAAAGCGCGCACGATCTCGACGGGCATCTTTTCCCCGCCGATGTCGAAATTCATCAGGCTTCGGGCGGTCTGCGCACCGTAATACTTATCGGTGGGGACCTCGATCTGGCCCATAGTGTCCGATTCGATGCGCGTGCTCATATTCCCCAGGCTCCTGTTTGGCCGCTTCTCGTGGCGGCGGAAAAAGAAAACGGCCGACCCTTTGGGGGCCGGCCGCTCGAATATCAGATAAAGCGCATGGGCGCCAAACAGCCTTTCGGCTTAGCTCTTGACGGCCAGGATCTGGCGGCCGCGATACATGCCGGTCTTGAGGTCGACATGGTGCGGACGGCGCAGCTCGCCCGAATCCTTGTCTTCGACATAGGTGGGGTTGGCGATCGCATCATGCGAGCGACGGAAACCGCGCTTCATCGGCGAAGTTTTGCGTTTTGGCACTGCCATGGTCGGGACTCCGAATTCAATATCGTTTCGCCGCCAGGAGCGGCCCAGAGACGTATCTCTGACAGGGATTGGGGCGCTCTATAGAGCAAGACACGGGGCTTGGCTAGTGCCTTTCGTGGCCAGCAATGCCCGCAAATGCGACTCTTTGGGCGCCAGCCAGCTCACAGGGCCAGCTGCCCGCCCTGCCCCACGCAGGCGGCGCGCTGGCCGAATTCGCGGGCGCGGTTTTCCACGATGCCGGCAACCCGCCCGAGGCCCGAACTGGGTTTGGCCGGATTGCGCAGGATGGGATTGGGCAGCGTGACCGCGAGAAGGCTCGCCGTGCGCCAGTCGAGGTTCTGCGGCTCGCGGCCAAAGGCATGCGCGGCCCCGGCGGCAACACCGAACTGACCGCTGGGCCCCCATTCGGCGATGTTGAGATAGATCTCCATGATGCGCTTTTTGGGCATGACGAGGTCGATATAGACCGCCAGCGGCACTTCGAGCGCCTTTCTGAGGGCACTCTGGCCATTCCAGAGGAAGAGGTTGCGCGCCACCTGCATGGTGATTGTGGACGCGCCGCGCGTTTCCCGCCCGGCGAGGTAATTGTCCACCTCGATGCGCAGCGCCGCGACATCGACGCCCCAATGGCGGCAGAACTGCCCGTCCTCGGAGAGGATGACCGAGGCCTTGAGCCGGTCGGAAATCTCGTCAATGTCCCGCCAGATACGGGTCACCGGCTGGCCGGTCAGCATGCGGCTCAGCATGGGCACGGAAACCGGCTGGGCAAAGAGATAGACGGGCGTCAGCACCAGCGGAATGGCGACCACGAGGGCCAGCATGCCCAGGGGAATGCGGACGATCCGCCAGAATGTGCTTTTGCGCCGGGCCATGGCTCCTCAATAGCGGCTGGGCCGGGGGACGCAATCCCCTTGCCGCCCGGGCGGGGACGGGCTAGCAACGGGGCCATGTATGATTTTTCCGCCGACAGTGCCGATTGTGCCCGCGCCGTTGAGGCCGGACTTGCCGAATATCTGATCGGCGCCACCCTTTCGGGCCCCGGCCCCGCCGAGGAACGGCTGACCGCCGCCATGCGCCACGGCAGCCTTGAAGGCGGCAAGCGCTTGCGGCCGCTGCTGGTGCGACAGGCCGCGGCGATCTTTTCGGTCGACAAGAAGGCGTCCCTGCCCGCCGGTCTCGCGGTGGAAATGATCCATTGCTATTCGCTGATCCATGACGACCTGCCGTCCATGGACAATGACGACCTGCGGCGCGGCCGGCCGACCGTGCACAAGGCCTATGACGAGGCCACCGCCATTCTTGCCGGCGATGCGCTCCTCACCGAAGCCTTCGCGGTGCTTGCCCATCCCGATTGCCATCCCGATCCCTCGGTGCGCATTGCGCTCGTGGCTGAACTGGCCTCCGGCTCGGGTGCCGGGGGCATGGTGGGCGGCCAGATGCGCGATATCGAGGGTGAAAAGGGCGGCTTCAGCGAAACCGACATCGCCACCATGCAGGCCATGAAGACGGGCGCCCTGATCCGCGCCTCGGTACGCATGGGCGCCATCCTGGGCGGGGCCGATGCCCGCGCCCTGTCCGCGCTCACCGCCTATGCCGAAGCGGCCGGTCGCGCTTTCCAGCTGGCCGACGATATTCTCGATGTGACCGCCACATCGGAAGCCATGGGCAAGGCGACGGGCAAGGATGCCGGGGCGGGCAAGCAGACCGTTGTGGCGCGGCTGGGTGTCGAGGGCGCGCGCGACATGCTCGAGCGGACGGTGACCGAAGCCATCTCGGCCCTTCGCACCTTTGGGCCCAAGGCCGATGGCCTGCGGGCCACGGCGCGCTATTTCGCCAGCCGGAACAAGTGAGCATGGCGCGGCTCACCAGCGTTAATGTCGGGGTGCCGCGCAACATACCGGGCACCGGCAAGCCGACCGGGATCTACAAGGAGCCGGTTGCCGGCCCTGTTAAGGTGACCCGCGACGGGCTGGCCCATGACATCATCGCAGACCGCCGTCACCATGGCGGCGCCGATCAGGCGGTCTATGTCTATTTTGCCGCCGACTATGCCTACTGGGCGGCGCAAGGCGTCGAAACCGCGCCAGGCCTGTTCGGGGAAAACCTCACGATAGAAGGGCCCGACAGCGCCACGACCGCCATCGGGGACCGCTTTGTCATTGGCGATGTGCTCCTCGAAGTCACCTACCACCGCACGCCCTGCATGACCTTTGCCGCCAGGATGGGCGAGCCACGCTGGCTCAAGCGCTTCCACCAGGCGCGCCGGCCCGGCGCCTATTGCCGGGTGCTGCAAGCCGGCTCGGTCGAGGCGGGCGCGGACATCGTCGTCACCCCCTATCCCGGCGAGCGCATCACGGTGGCCGAGCTGATGGGTTTTGACGGCATTGCCGATATTCCGCGCGACTTCATGAGCCGCGCCCTGACCACCCCGATCCGCGAGAAGACGCGGTTCAAGTTTGAAAATCGCCTCGCCAGCCTGTTCTGAGTATCTCGATGAGCCTTTCTTCCGTCCAAGCCGACCTTGCCGCCCGCGCGCCCGATCTTTCCGTCATCGTCACCGAAGCCTCCACCGCCACGGTGCAGCTGGCCGCCGAAGTGCATGGGGTCGAGCCGGGCCAGATCGCCAAAACGCTCTGCATCCGTGTCAAGGACGAGGAATTCCTGCTGGTGACGCGTGGCGATGCGCGGCTCGACAACCAGAAATCCAAATCCGCCTTTGGCGGCCGCCCGCGCATGCTGGGCGCCGAGGATGTGCTGCGGCTGACCAGCCATCAGGTGGGCGGCGTCTGCCCCTTTGGCCTGCCCGCGCCGCTGCCGATCTATCTCGACACCTCGCTCAAGATCTACGACATCGTCATCCCGGCCGGTGGCGATACTCATGCCTCGGTGAAGCTGACCGTGGACCGGCTGGCCGAGCTTTGCGGCAACCAGTGGGTGGACGCTTGCCAGCTGCCGGAATAGGCGTCAGCGACTATATCCGGACGCGGTTCACGCCTGAGCCGCTGTCCTTCCGGCCCGATATTTTGCTGTTTCGACCCACGCCCCGAAGTGGGCTGGCGGACTTTCTCGCTACAGAGGGCCGAGCCGATACCCCGCCCTACTGGGCCTATGCCTGGGCGGGCGGCGCGGCCTTGGCGCTTTACCTTAGAGATCATCCGGAGGCCGTGGCCGGCAGGAGCGTGCTCGATTTCGGCGCGGGCTCGGGTCTTGTCGCCATTGCCGCGGCCAAGGCGGGGGGCCGCGTCTCGGCTTTCGAGCCCGATCCCCTGGGGCAGGCGGCCCTGATGCTGAATGCCGAAGCCAATGGCGTCGCGATCGCGCTGGCGGGTGCGGGGGCCGAGGCCGAGGTCGTTCTGGCCGGTGATGTCTTTTACGACGCGGCGGTGGCGCGTCTCACCCTGCCTGCGCTCAGGGCCCACACGACACGGGGCGCGACGGTGCTTGTGGGCGACCCCTACCGCAAGGACCTGCCCGAGGGGGCGCTGACGCTGCTGGCGGATTTCCAGGTGCCCGACATGGGCGGCGGCCTGGTGCGGACAGGGGTCTTTGCCATGCGTCCCTAGACCATCGGCCCTGCCACCGCGGCCTTGCCTCGCCACACCCCCTGCACTATATCCAGCCCGCAAGCGAGGACGACCTCCCCCAGCAAGGGACAGGACCCCGGGACGGCCCGGAAAACATGGAGACTTTCCATGCGGACCACCGCCGACCGTATCCGCCACGCCATTTCCTTTGAACTGATCGGTATCCTGATCGCCACGCCGCTGGCCGCCTTTGCCTTCCACCTTGAAGGCGGCGACAGCGTTGTCATTGTGGTGGGCAGCGCCACCGTGGCCATGGTTTGGAACTACGTCTACAACCTTGGCTTCGACCACCTGATGAACCACTTCCGGGGCACGACCGAAAAGACCAAGCCGATCCGCATCTTTCATGCGATCTTCTTCGAGCTGGGGCTTCTGGCCATCATGCTGCCGATGATCGCCTGGTATCTTGGGATCAGTGTCTGGCAGGCCTTCATCATGGATCTGGGTCTGGCCGTCTTCTACATGATCTATGCCCTGGTCTTTAACTGGGCCTATGACCGCGTCTTTCCGCTCCCCGAATGGTCCCAAAAGCCGGGCACCTGAATGTGCCTGTCCGACAAAATGCCGCTCCTGCCGCGCTGGCAGGACGGCGCCTCTGGGCCTAACTGGATGGCGCGGCAGCCCTAGCCGCCAGACCAAGGTTACCTAGACGCATGAAACTCTATTATTCGCCCGGCGCCTGCTCGCTGGCGTCCCACATTATCCTTCACGAAATCGGCGCAGAATTCGATATCGAGAAGGTCGACCTGCGCAGCAAGACCATCGAAGGCGGCGCGGATTTCCTCGCCATCAATCCGCGCGGCGCCGTGCCTGCGCTGGAAGTGGCGCCTGACACCGTCATTTCGCAGGGCCCGGCCATCCTGCAATATCTGGGTGAGCAGTCCGACGTGGCCGCGTTCAAGCCCGCAGCCGGCAGTGTCGAGCGCGCCCGCCTGCAGGAAGCGCTCGGCTTTGTCGGTGACGTGCACAAGGCCTTTGGTGGCCTCTTCAAGCCCAACCTCACGGATGAAGAAAAGGCCGGCATCATCGGCGAAATCAACCGGCGCGTTGGCCAGCTCGAAGCCATGCTCGACGCAACCGGCCCCTATTTCCTCGGTGACTACAGCCAGGCCGATGCCTATGCCTTTACCGTGGTCAACTGGGGTCTACAGTTCCTCGACTTCACCCAGTATCCGCGCGTGGCCCGGCTGATGGAAGCCGTCGGCGCCCGCCCGGCCACCCAGGCCGCCCTCAAGGCCGAGGGCCTCGCCTGAAAAAACGAGGGGCGCTTCAAGCGCCCCTTTATCATCCCAGTTGGCCGGTGAAATTCAGCACGCCCAGCACGATGATCAGCATGGCCAGCCAGAACAGGCGCCGTTGGTTACGCTCGTTCACTCGGCCGCATCCTGCCGGCCACTGCCGAATTTGCGCTCGATATAGTCGGCCACCATGACCTTGAACTGATCGGCCACATCGGCGCCACGCAGGGTCGCCACCTTTTCGCCATCGACAAAAACCGGTGCTGCCGGGGTTTCCCCGGTGCCGGGCAGGGAAATGCCGATATTGGCGTGCTTGCTCTCGCCCGGTCCATTGACGATGCAGCCCATGACCGCGACCGATAGGCTCTCGACGCCGGGATAGCGCTCGCGCCATTCAGGCATGGACGTGTTGAGATGGTCTTGGATTTCCTTGGCCAGCGTCTGGAACGTGGTCGAGGTGGTGCGCCCGCAACCGGGGCACGCGGCAACTACAGGCAAAAACTGGCGGAAGCCCATGGTCTGCAGCAATTCCTGCGCCACCTTGACCTCGGTCGTGCGGTCCCCGCCCGGCTCGGGCGTCAGCGAAATGCGGATCGTGTCGCCGATGCCCTGCTGAAGGAGAATGCCAAGGGCAGCGGCGGAGGCGACAATGCCCTTCGAGCCCATGCCGGCTTCGGTCAGCCCCAGATGGAGCGCGTAGTCGCAGCGGGCAGCCAGGTCCTGATAGACCGCGATCAGGTGCTGGACGTCCGAGACCTTGGTGGAGAGCAGGATCTTGTTGCGCGGCATGCCCAGCTCTTCGGCACGGGCGGCCGAAAGCAGCGCCGACTGGATGATGGCTTCGCGCTGCACCGCCGCGGCGGAAATCGGCGCCGCAGAGGCCGCGTTCTCGTCCATCAGGCGGGTCAGCAATTCCTCGTCCAGCGAACCCCAGTTGACGCCGATGCGCACCGGCTTGTCATAGCGGTTGGCAATCTCGATCAGGGTGGCGAACTGGGTGTCGCGCTTGGCCTTGAAGCCCACATTGCCCGGATTGATGCGATACTTGGCCAAAGCCTCGGCACAGGCGGGATGATCGGTGAGGAGCTTGTGGCCGATATAGTGGAAATCGCCCACCAGCGGCACGTCATAGCCCATGGACATAAGCCGGTCTCGAATGATGGGAACGGCGGCGGCGCTTTCGTCGCGGTCAACGGTGATGCGGACGATTTCCGAACCGGCCCGCGCCAGCTGCATGACCTGGCGCACCGTGGCGTCGATATCGGCCGTGTCGGTATTGGTCATGGACTGCACGACCACGGGCGCCCCGCCCCCGACCATGACGCCCCCCACATTGACACCCACAGACTGCCTGCGCGGCGCTGGTCCGGCCATGTTTCACCCCAATAAAGTACCCAATCGAAATAGGCCTTCCCTTCTGGCAGCGCAACAGAACAATATCGTGACGGCAGGCGGGAGGCCGGCATGGACATTCTCGATACCCCCGAAAAGACCATCGACGCCTATATTGGGGGCCTTGAGCCGCCCTTTCGCGCGGCCCTGACCCATATCCGTTCGGTGCTGCGTGCGGCGGCGCCGGAGGCCGAGGAAGTCATCACCTATGCCATGCCCGGCATTGGCCAGGACGGCGCGCTGATGGCCTATTTCGCCTTCAAGCGGCACTGCTCGATCTTTCCCATGGGCAATGCGGTCTTTGTCGGCATGGCCGAGGAAATCGCGCCCTGGCGCACCTCGACCGGCACGCTGCAGTTTCCGCCCGACGCCCTGCCGCCGGACGACCTCATTATCCGCATGCTGGAAGCGCGCATTGCCGAAAACCGGGAAAAGAAAGCGGCACGACGGGCGCGGACCCGCAAGCCCGCCGGCCAGTAAGTCGCAGGCCGCGGTCCGGTCTTGAATGGCGGTCCGCAGGCCCCATCTATAGGGCATGATGAACAGGCTCCTTCCCCGCATTTTCCTCTTCCGCAAGGAAGTCGTGCAGCTCTGGACCGCATTCTGGGCGCGCGAGACCCCGCTTTATCTCAAGGCGGCGACGCTTTTTGCCGCCTTCTACCTGGTCAACCCGTTCGACATCATTCCCGATGTGCTGCCGCTGCTAGGCTGGGTGGACGACCTGGTGCTGATCCCGCTGATGGTGAGCTGGATCGTTTCGCGCATTCCCGTGCCGCAGCCGGTCTATGCCGGCAAATACGGCAAGACCGTCGACGGTCGCGCCCGGCGGCTTTAGCCGGGCCCGGATTTGACTTGTTCTCTGATTTGGCCATGATGAAAGCCATGAGCATCTCGTTCACAGCGCTGCGCCTATTTCAGAGCCGCCTTCGCAAGGCAGGCTGATGGCCTGGTGTTGCTACCTGCCCTGAGGGCAAGAGCGGCACCAGGATCCTGAGCCCTACCCCAAATCCAAAAGCATGCCCAACCGCGCCGCAAGGCGCGGCGCCTGCGCATGTCAGAAAGACCTTGCGATGACCTTCAAGTATTCCGTCACCCTTCCCATTTCCGGCAGCCATAAGATCAGCCGCTTCCGCACCTGGGCCGAAGAGCACCTGCCCGAGCTGAGCTACAGCCTGCCGCCGCAGACCCCGATCAAGACCGAGACCATGACCATTCGCCTGCGCTCGCCCGAAGATCGTGCGCGCGTGCTCCAGACCCTCAGCACTTCCCCGCTGGCATGACCCGGAAAGGACAAATCGTTGCAGATATTGCGCTATTGCCGGTCCTGTTCCGGCCCCCGCCCACGGGCAGCCCGGCGCTGCCCCTGGTGCCACAAGAGCTATGGGGACACCGGGTCCCCGCCAGAGCACCTGTTTTCGGTTTATGACCGCAAGACCGAGCCGGCCAAGCCGGACGGCAAGGAGCTGACATGACCACGATCTCGCTTGCAGACTGGGGCCAGTCGCCCGAAATCATCATCGGCCAGAAGGAGCACAAAAAGCTCACCATCGCGGCGATGACCGATATCGGGGACAGCAGCGACCGCATCGACTTCCTGCTCTATGAGCTGGATCGGGCGCGGATCGTCGAGGACACGGCCCTGCCGCCCGACGTGGTGCGCATCGGCTCGATCGTGCGCTACAAGCCGGTTCCCGGCGAGGAGCGGACGGTGAAGCTGGTCATGCCCGGCGACGAGCACCTGCCCGGCGGCTATCGGCTGTCGGTGACCTCATCGCATGGCGCAGCCCTGCTGGGCCTTCGACCGGACCATGTGATGAGCTGGCTCGATGCCGACGGAGTCACGCACCGGATCAAGGTGCTCAAGGTTGCCAATACGCCGGCGCGCGATGGCGAGGACCCCGGCCCCAGCGCCGCCTGAACCGAAAAGGCCCGGATCGCTCCGGGCCTTTTGCTTTAGTCCAGCCGGACCAAGAGGTCCTTGGCGTCGATCTGGTCGCCGGGCTTGATCAGGAGTTCGGCCACCACGCCATCCACTTCCGCGTGGATCGCCGTTTCCATCTTCATCGCTTCGATGGAGCAGAGCACGTCGCCTGCGGTAACCTTCTGGCCTTCCTTGACGGCGAGGGTCGAGATGACGCCGGGCATGGGCGCGCCGACCTGCTTGGGATCACCGGCCGCGGCCTTGGCGCGAACCTTGACCTCGCCGGCCTTGAGACGATCCGGCACGGTGATGGTGCGCGGCTGGCCGTTGAGGTCGAAGAAGACGCGCACTTCGCCCTTTTCATTGGTGGGGGCACGGCCCTGATAGGTCACGACAAGGGTTTTGCCCTTTTCGATATCGACCAGCAGTTCGTCGCCTTCCTGAAGCCCGTAGAAATAGACCGGCGTGGGCAGCACTTCCGTCGGGCCATAGCGATCCTGGGTCTTTTCGAAGTCCGAATAGACCTTGGGATACATGAGGTACGAGGCGAGCCGGAAATCGTCGACCGGCATGCCGACCTCTTCGGAAATCTTCTTGCGCTCGGCTTCGACGTCAATGGGCTTGAGATAGGAGCCCGGACGCTCGGTCAGCGGGGTCTTGCCCTTGAGAACCTTCTTCTGCAGCGTTTCGGGGAATCCACCCGGCGGCTGGCCCAGGTCACCGGCAAAGAAGCCGACCACCGAATCGGGGAAGGCAATGTCCTTGTCCGGGTTTTCGACATCGGCGCGGGTAATGCCGGCCGAGACCATGGCCAGCGCCATGTCGCCGACCACCTTGGACGAGGGCGTGACCTTGACGATATCGCCGAACATCTGGTTGACGTCGGCATAGGTCTGGGCGACCTCGTGCCAGCGGGTTTCAAGACCCAGCGAGCGCGCCTGCTCCTTGAGATTGGTGAACTGGCCGCCCGGCATTTCGTGCAGATAGACTTCCGAGGCGCCGCCCTTGAGATCGCTCTCGAAGGCCCGGTACTGGGTGCGCACGGCTTCCCAGTAAAAGGAAATCTGGCGGATTGCCCTGGCGTCGAGGCCGGGATCGCGCGCGTCGCCCTCGAGCGCAGCCACGAGCGAACCGAGGGTTGGCTGCGACGTGGTCGAGGAAAGGGCATCCATGGCCGCGTCGACGGCATCGACACCGGCTGCAACCGCTGCCAGAACCGTCGCCGCCGAAGCGCCTGACGTGTCATGGGTATGAAGGTGGATGGGCAGGCCGACTTCCTGCTTGAGCACCTCGACCAGCTTCTTGGCCGCAGCAGGCTTCAACAGCCCCGCCATGTCCTTGATGCCAAGGACATGGACACCGGCAGATTCCAGCTCCTTGGCCAGACCCACATAATATTTGAGGTCATACTTGGAGCGATCAGGGTCGAACAGGTCGCCGGTATAGCAGATGGCGCCTTCGGCGACCTTTCCCTCGGCCGCCACCGCGTCGATGGAGACGCGCATATTCTCGACCCAGTTGAGGCAGTCGAAGATGCGGAAAATATCGACTCCGCCGCGCGCTGCCTGCTTGACGAAGAACTGCACCACATTGTCGGGGTAATTGGTGTAGCCGACGCCATTGGAGCCGCGCAGCAGCATCTGGGTGAGGATGTTTGGCGCGCCTTCGCGCACCTTGGCCAGCCGTTCCCAGGGATCCTCGTTGAGGAAGCGCATGGAAACGTCAAACGTCGCCCCGCCCCAGCATTCGAGGCTGAAGAGGTCGGGCAGGCCGCGCGAATATGCCTGAGCAATACGGGTAATGTCGAAGGAGCGCATGCGCGTCGCAAGCAGCGACTGGTGCGCGTCGCGCATGGTCGTATCGGTGAAAAGCACCCGCTCCTGCGCCTTCATCCACCTGGCGAGCCGTTCCGGGCCGTCCCGGTCGAGGACCTGGCGGGAGCCTTCAACCACTGACAGCGGCGGAAATTCGGGCAGGATCGGCGCCGCGGCATCGGCCGGCGGACGCGGCCGGTCGCGCACTTCGGGATGCCCGTTGACGGTGACGTCGGCGATATAGCTCAGGAGCTTGGTCGCCCGGTCCTTGCGCGGCTTGAAGTTGAAGAGATCAGGCGTCGTGTCGATGAAGCGCGTCGTATAGCGGTTCTCGAGGAAATCGGGGTGGGTGATGATGTTTTCGAGGAAGGCGAGATTGGTCGCCACGCCACGGATGCGGAATTCGCGCAGGGCGCGGTGCATGCGCGCAATCGCTTCATCGGCTGAGGGCGCCCAGCAGGTGACCTTTTCCAAGAGCGGATCGTAGTAGCGGGTGATGACAGCGCCGGAATAAGCCGTGCCGCCATCGAGCCGCACGCCGAAACCGGTGGCGCCGCGATAGGCGGTGATGCGGCCATAGTCGGGGATGAAGTTCTGCTCGGGGTCCTCGGTGGTGACACGGCACTGGATGGCATTGCCGTTGAGGCGGATGTTTTCCTGTGCCGGGACGCCGGACTCGGGCGTGCCGATGACAGCGCCGTCGAGCAGATGGATCTGCGCCTTGACGATGTCGATACCGGTGACTTCCTCGGTGACGGTGTGTTCCACCTGGATGCGCGGGTTCACTTCGATGAAGTAGAACTTGTCGGTATCGGCATCCATGAGGAATTCGACCGTACCGGCGCCGCGATAATTGGCGGCCTTGCCCAGGCGCACGGCGGCGTCGGTCAGTTCCTTGCGGACTGCGTCGGAAAGGTAGGGCGCGGGGGCGCGTTCGACAACCTTCTGGTTGCGGCGCTGCACCGAGCAGTCGCGTTCGTAGAGATGGACGAGATTGCCATGGTCGTCGCCGATCAGCTGCACTTCCACGTGGCGGGCGCGCTCGATCAGCTTTTCGAGATACATCTCGTCCTTGCCGAAGGCGGCCTTGGCTTCGCGCTTGCCTTCGGAGACTTCGGCCACAAGGGTGGACTCGTCCATGATGCGGCGCATGCCGCGGCCACCGCCACCCCAGGATGCCTTGAGCATCAGCGGGTAACCGATCTCGGCGGCCATGCGCTTGACCGCTTCCATATCATCAGGCAGCGCATCGGTGGCCGGAACAACAGGCACGTTGGAGGCAATGGCCATGTTGCGCGCGGCAACCTTGTTGCCCAGATCGCGCATGGTCTGGGCCCGCGGCCCGATAAAGATGATGCCCGCCGCCTCGCAGGCGTCGACGAATTCCGGGCTTTCGGAAAGAAGACCGTAGCCGGGATGGATGGCGTCGGCGCCGGAGAGCCTGGCGATGCGGATATATTCGTCGATCTGCAGATAGGCTTCGACCGGGCCCT
Organism: Pseudomonadota bacterium; assembly: GCA_023391095.1. Lineage (GTDB taxonomy): Bacteria > Pseudomonadota > Alphaproteobacteria > Rhizobiales > Devosiaceae > Devosia. Next base: position 46,794 of record JAEWBN010000021.1, on the reverse strand, counting down.
TGCCCTTGCCGATCAGATAGGCCTCGTCCGCCTTGAAGCGATGGAGGGCCAGTTTGTCTTCCTCGGCATAGGCCGCGACAGTCTTGAGCCCCAGTTCATTGGCAGCGCGGAACACACGGATAGCGATTTCGCTGCGGTTCGCGACGAGGATTTTCTTGATTGGCATCGATTTAAATTCCGAGCATGAGGGGCTTGGGACCGGGCAGGCCGGTCCGGCTCAGCAACAGCAACGGAAGGGACGGTTGACCGCCCAACCGTCGAAAGGTCTCTCTCAGTTCCGGCCGAGATACCCGGCCAGGTGGCTCATGTCATATCCAGCCTCTGCCGCCTGGGAGATGATCTCCTCGGCTGGTGCCTCTCCCGCCTGGCTCAGGGCCCACAGCGTGGTCGAGCGGGTACCCGAACGGCAATAACAGAAGACCGGACCGTTGCTCCCCTCAAGCACGGCCTTGGTCTGGGCCACGAGATCGGGATTGACCCCTTCGCGACCCAGCGGAATGGCATGATAGGCAAGCCCGGCAGCCTTGGCGGCTGCTTCGATCTCGGCGCCGGCCGGCTGATCGGGGGCTTCCCCGTCCGGACGGTTGTTGACGATGGCAACAAAGCCCAGGTCTTTGAGCGTGGCCACATCAGATGGTTCGATCTGGCCCGAAACACTGACGTGGTCGTTGATCCGCTTCAATTCCAAGGCTGTTGCTCCCCTGCCGTCTAGGCTTAACCAGCCCGGTTATAGCCACGGCCCACGCCGCTGCGCAACTGTCCGGCGTGCAAAGCTGTCATCAGACTGTCGTTCTAGGCCTCAAGTCTGATCAAGAGCCTCCGTTGCCCTCGCTGACCCCCGGCGTATAGCGCGCCAGGGCCCGGATGATGCGGTCTGCCGTCACCCGACCGATCTGGCGGCCCTCATCGTCGAGCACCCCGATCCACTGATGCTCGGCGAAATAGGGCAGGATTTCCTCGCAGCGCGTGCTCGCCGGCACCGCCTGGGCGCAGCGATCGAAATTGCCACGCTCCATGATGGTGCGCAGCTGGATGACGCGCGCCTTGTTCACCTCGCGCACAAACTCCTCGATATGCTCATTGGCGGGCTTGAGCACGATATCCTTCGGCCTGCCCTCCTGCTGCACCGCGCCATCCTTGAGCACGGCGATGCGATCGGCAATCTTGAGGGCCTCGTCGAAATCGTGGGTGATGAAGAGGATGGTCTTGCCCAGGCTCTTCTGCAGCTCCATCAACTGGTCCTGCATGCCCGAACGGATCAGGGGGTCGAGGGCGGAAAAGGCCTCGTCCATGAGAATGATGTCGGTGTCGAGCGCCAGCGCACGGGCGAGGCCCACCCGCTGTTGCTGGCCGCCCGACAATTGCCGCGGCCGGCTCTGTTCATAGCCGGAGAGGCCCACCGTCTCGATCCACTTGGCAGCCCGTTCGAGCCGCTCGGCCTTGGGCACACCCTTGACCTCGAGCCCATAGGCGACATTGTCGATGACCGAGCGGTGCGGCAACAGACCGAACTTCTGGAACACCATGGCCACGGTATTGCGCCGATAGGTGCGCAATTCGGGCAGGCTCATCTTCATGACGTCATGGCCCTCGACGACGATCTCGCCAGCCGTGGGGTCGATCAGCCGGTTGACGTGACGGATCAGCGTGGACTTGCCGGAACCCGACAGGCCCATGACGACGAATATTTCGCCCCGGGCGATATCGAGCGAGACATTGTCGAGCCCGACAACGTGGTCGGTTTCGGCCTGTACCTCGGTCTTGGACTTGCCGGCGCGCAGCAGCGCAAGCGCCCCCTCCGGGTCGGAGCCGAAGATCTTGGTGACGCCGCGCATGCGGATGGCGAAGTCGGTATTGGAATCGATGGCGTTCATGTGCGCGCCTCCGTCAGGCCGATGCGGCCCTGCAACTGCTTGCCGAACGACTGGGTGATGCGGTCAAAGATGATGGCGAGGACGACAATGCCCAGGCCCGCAAAGAGCCCGCGGCTGACTTCCAGCCGGCCAATGCCCTGGAGGACCTGATAGCCCAGCCCGCCGGCACCGATCATGGAAGCGATCACCACCATGGCGAGCGCCATCATGGTGGTCTGGTTCACCCCGGCCAGAATGGTGGGCAGGGCCAGCGGGATCTGTACGCCAAGCAGCCGCTGGCTGGGCGTGGTGCCGAAGGACCGGCTGGCTTCCATGACGGCCGGATCGACCGAGCGCAGGCCAAGGTCGGTCAGCCGCACCAGGGGCGGCGCGGCATAAACGATGGTGGCGAGCAGTGCCGGGATCTTGCCCGGGCCAAAGATCATCACCGTGGGGATGAGATAAACAAAGCTCGGCAGGGTCTGCATCAGATCGAGCACGGGCGTCACGATCTGCCGGACGCGCAGGGACCGGCTCATCCAGACGCCAATGGGGATGGATGCGACGATCACCGTCAGCGTCGCCGCGATCATCAGCGCCGTCGTGGCCATGGCGTCGCGCCAGAGCCCCATAATGCCGAGAAACAGCAGGGAGACCAGGACCAGGCTGGGCAGGCGCCAGTTGCGGGTCGCCAGCCACGCCACTCCGACCACGATGGCCATCATCAGCCACCAGGGGGTGGCGACGAGCAGGCGCTCGATGGAATTGAGCAGCATGAGGAGCGGATAGGCAGCGGCTTCAAGCTCGCCACCCCAGTTGCGGACGACCCAGTTGAGGCCGTCGTCAATCGCCCGGCGCAGCGGACGCGTGTCGATCAGTTCAGGAAACATGTCGTGATTTTGTTTTCGCTTGGCGTCCAAACCCGAATTCAGCATCTGCTGGACTGGGGATCGGACACGGGACAACGGCCGGGTCGAAACCCGGCCGCCGTGAGGAAAGTGATGGTGGCAGCCTTAGCCCAGGCGTTCGAGCACGCGCTCGGCAACCTCGGCGGGGACCCAGTTGGTCCACACATCCTGCTTGGTGCGCAGGAAGTTCTCGGCCGTTTCGGCGGCATCGGCCTGGTTTTCGTCGCCATAGACCAGCAATTCGCTGATCTGGGCATTGGTGAGGCCCACCTTGGTGAAGTATTCGGCCACCACAGGGGCTTCGTCCTCAAGCCATGCGGCCGCGCCGACAACGGCGGGACTGGACGGATAGGCGGTCACGCCGGCCGGCTCATCGCATTCGATATTGGTGTTGCAGGCATAGACATCGGGATCGATTTCACCCAGGTCGAGCTGCACGGCGGGGTACTTGCCCAGAATGGCCGTGGGACCCCAATAGTAGAACAGGATCGGCTCTTCGCGGGTAAAGGCGCGGGCGATGGAGGCGTCAAGCGCGCCGCCCGAGCCGGGAGAGAACAGGTTCCAGGTCTCTTCCATGCCATAGGCTTCAAACAGCGCCGTGGTGGAGAGCTCGCAGGCCCAGCCCGGCGGGCAGGAATAAAGGCGACCCTTGCTGGCATCTTCGGGGTCGGCAAAGAGGTCGGGGCGGGCGATCACCGCTTCAGCCGTGGTCAGCTCGGGGTTTTCGGCCTGCACGTATTCGGGGATGAACCAGCCTTCCACCGTGCCATCAGTGATGGCGTCGCCGAGCTGCACCACCGTGCCTTCTTCGATCCCTGCTGCCCAAGCATCCTCGATGGTGCTGGTCCAGAGCTCGGGCGCAACGGCGGGCGTGCCGCGGCTGAGCATGGAGGAGGCGGTGGGGACCGTGTCGCCGGTAACGATCTCGACCGTGCAGCCAAAACCGTGCTCGAGCACCGTCGCATGGATATGCGCCAGGGCGGCAGCGGACGGCCAGGTCATCTCGGCAATGTCGATCTTGCGGTCGGTACCGCACTGGGCGGCATCATCCTGGGCATGGACGGGAAGGCTGGACGCGGACAATAGGGCAACAGCCATCGCGGCGGCAATGCCACCGGATTTGAAAATCATCAGGTATGCTCCTGCGGTTGTGGATGCGCGGGACCATAAAGACGGCAGAATTGTGTGTCAAATCCGGCAATATTACGCAGAATACATCGATGCCCGAAGTTCTCCGACCTGCGCATGGACTGCCCAATTTGTTCGATCAACTATTCAGTCGCGATAAACTTGCGCAAAACCGGAACAGAAAGACAAAAATGGACTGAGGACCAAGAAAAAAATATTATCGGCGATCGGCGGATCACGGGCCGTTGCTGACCCAGGCCGACCACAGATCGGACCGGCTGGCGACGAACTGCTCGGCGACCATTTCGGGCGTGGCGCCGGGTTCGTTGAGCTGGGCCAGAAGCCGGTTCATTTCGGCCAAGGGCATACTGGCGCGCTGGAAATAGCCAGCCAGAACGGGCGTTTCGGTGAAGACCCGCTCGGCCAGGGCCATGACCACCTGCTCGGCCACGAAGGCCGAAGGAACGGGGGTAGCGCAGGCAAGGCTGGCGAGGCACGTCATCGCTGCCTCGTCATAGGCGCCCATGTCGAGCGGGGCGAAATCGAGCTGCGCCAGGACCGCATTGGGCTGCCAGTAATAGAACAGGAAAAACTCCCGCCGGCTTACCGCCTCGGCGATCAGCTGGTCCATTTCGAGCCGATTGGCGGGCTCGACCAGCTCGACCAGCTCGTCCAGCCCATGGGCGCGGACGAGGTTCCGGTTGATGACCGCGCAGGCCCAGTCGGCCGGACAGGAAATAAAGCGCGTGCGGCCCTCCCCCGCGAGCTCGGGCAGGGCAGCGGCAAGGCCTGCCGCCGAGGGCGCCACGGTAAAGGCGCCGGCCATGTAGGCGGGCATGAACCAGCCTTCGAGCGTGGTTTCCGAAAAGCTGGGCGCGGCGGCGCGCACCATCTGGGCCTCGACGCCCCGGTTCCACAGATCGGCGACCCGGGTAACCCACATTTCGGGGGCGACGGCAGGCTGGCCCGCCGTGCCCATGGAGGAAGCGGTGGCCGAAAGATCGCCCGGCGTTACCCGGACGGTGCAGCCATAGGACTGGCCGAGGATACGGGCATGGATTTCTGCCAGCAGAGCGGCCGAGGGCCAGTTCATGCGGGCAATGCTGAGCGGCTCGGTGCCGCACACGGGAGGTGGCGCAGCCTGCACCGGAGCGGCGTCCGGGGCGGGCTCGGACACGGCCGCATCCTGCGCCTGATCGAGCACCGTGATCTGGCCCAGCGCGGGCGCGGCCAAGCACACGGACAGAATAGAAAAGGCCAAAAGGCCGCGTCTTTTCATGGTTAGTCCTTCCCGCAAGGCCGCCGAGTCTATGCCCAAAGCACTTCTGTTAGGCAACAGAAGAACAAGGCACTTTTCCTTGCGCAAACCCCGGTGACTTTTGCGTCCGGAATATGCAACATTCTGGCCCAGCGGGGTGCCGATTGCACCCCCAATCGTTGTCGCGCCGAAAGAAGCGGGCCAGCCAAGGCCTCCGGCGCGCAACCGCAACAGAGGGACGTCTATGCTTAAGAAAACCCTGACCCTGGCAGTCGCCGCCACTGCGCTGACCATCGCCGCTCCGGCTCTGGCCCAGGAAGCCAAGATCGGCTTCCTCGCCGACGTGACCGGCCCGATCGCCGGTTTCGCACCGGGCATGGTCGACGCCGGCAACTTGGCGATCACCCATGTCAACGACCAGGGCGGCCTGCTTGATGGCCAGACCCTGTCTTCGGTTCTGGCTGACTCGGCATGTGACGGCGGTGCAGCCGGCCCGGCCGCCGACCGTCTCGTCAATGCCGAAAACGTCATCGCCATCTTCGGCGGCTACTGCTCCGGCGCCACTATTGCCGGCGCCAACGGTTCGGCCATTCCGGGCAATGTCGTGATGATCTCGCCCGCTTCGACCGCCCCGGCCGTTGCCGAGCTCGACGACAACGACCTGATCTTCCGCGACGTGGTTCCCGACAGCATCCAGGGCGTCAAGGCAGCCGAGCTTCTGCTGGCCCAGGGCGTGACCGAAGTTGGTCTCACCTATGTCAACAACGACTATGGTTCGGGCCTGGCCGGCGCCTTTGAAGAAGCCTTCGTGGCTGGCGGCGGCACCGTGCTCGCCAACGTTGCCCATGAAGACGGCAAGGCCGACTACCGTCCGGAAATCGGCCAGATCGAAGCTGCCGGTGCCACCACGCTGGTCATCTACGGCTACGAAAATGCCGGCGGCGGCGCCATCCTCAACCAGGCTGTGGAAGCCGGTTCGTTCGACCTGTTCGTCGGCGGTGACGGTATGGCCGGTGAAGCCCTGCTGGCTTCGCGCAACGGCGCCGACCTCGAAGGCATGATCCTGACCCAGGCCGCTCCTGCAGAAGGCCCGGCTTTCGACGCCCTGGCCGCCCTGACCGAAGCTGCTGGCCAAGACGTCAACGGCACCTATGTGACCAACTCCTACGACGCCGTGTTCCTGCTGGCCCTGGCCATCGAGAAGTCCGGCTCGGCCGACCGTGACGGCATCTCCGCTGCGCTGCGCGAAGTCGCCAACGCTCCGGGCGAAACCATCCTGCCGGGTGAATGGGCGAAGGCCAAGGAACTGATCGCTGCCGGTACCGACATCAACTACGAAGGCGCTTCGGGCTCCATCGAGTTCGACGATGTCGGCGACGTGGCCGGTGCCATCAACTACTTCGTCGTCGAAGGCGGCGCTGTGGTGAACAAGGGCCTGATCGAGTAGGTTGTTGCCATCCGACGCATAGCGTCGGCGAAGCGCTCCATTGGAGCGTTTCGCGGCAGCAGGGCCCGCAGCGCTATAGGCAAAGGGCTGTCAGCCAACGTGGCCCGGGGTTTTGCGACCCCGGGCTTTTTTTTTGCGCCCGCCCAGACTGCCATCCGGTCGGTAGGGTGAACGTGGCCCGCCCGGATGGCTCCATTGAGCGGGGCAAGGGCGGTTGCCGGAGCAGGACGCCATCCGGACCTGCGGTAGATGTCATCTGCCAGGTCCGGGGACCGCAGGGCGGCCGGAAGCCGCGCGACGGATCGGCTTCGATACACGAGGTTTTCATGGAAGCTGGCGGCACCAACAGTGGCGCCTAAACAAAAAGCCCGGCAGTTGCCTGCCGGGCTTTGGAGCATTGCATGGACGCCGCTCTAGCCGCGCTTGACCACTTCGGGAATAAGACCCTTGGGCGCATAGCGCAGGGCAATGGTGATCACCACTCCGAGCACGAAAACGCGCATCTGCAGCGCACGGCTATCGATCTCGGGGATCGCGCCCCAGCCGATGGAGCTGGTGAGCTGGGAAAGGTTGAGGAAGATCAGCTGCGCCAGCGGGTCGGAGATGACCCAGACGATGTAGATGAGGAACGCCCCGAGCACGACACCCCAATTATTGCCGGCGCCACCCACAATCACCATGACCCAGATCATGAAGGTGTGGTTGATCGGCTGGTAGCCGGAGGGGTCGAAAATCTGGGTGAAACTGGCCAGGATTGCCCCGCCAATGCCCATCAGGATGGAGCCGAAGATAAAGAGTTCGAGCTGGCGACCCTTCACGTCCTTGCCCATGGAGCCGGCCGAGATGTGGTTGTCCCTGATGGCGCGCATCATGCGGCCCCAGGGCCCGCCATAGGCGCGCTGGACGAGGATGAAGGCGACGACAAGGAAGACCAGCGCCACGCCCAGGAACATGATGCGGGCGGTGATGAAACTATCCGGGATCGACATGCCGCCGGCCTGCAACTGCTGGGGCAGCGGGGTCGGCCAAGGCATGGGCGACACGGTCATCGTGCCGCGCGTCAGCCAGTCCATGTTCTTGATCAGCGCACGCAGGATTTCCGAAATGCCGATCGTCGCAATGGCCAGATAATCGGTGCGCAGGCCCAGCGAGATCTTGCCGATGTAATAGGCGATGACCGCTGAAACCAGGCCCCCGAACAGCCAGCCCAGGACCGGGTGGAGACCGAGGCCCCCGACAAAGCCGGCCGTGGATTCGATATAGGCGGCGGCCGGATCGATCTGGGTGCGATAGATGACATAGCCGGCAAACCAGGCCAGCGCGACAAGGGCGGCCCGCCACTTGCCGGTAATGCCGATGCGGTCGACGCGCCGCGCCAGAAGCACCAGCACCACCCCGACAAGAAAGGCGATCAGCGCCCGGCCGAGCATGATCGGTCCGTCGCTTTCCCAGAAGGCCATGTTGACCGGATAGGACAGAAAGACCGTGGAGGCCCCGCCCACCATGAGGAAGCCCATGATGGCGAAGTTGAACAGCCCGCCATAGCCCCACTGGATATTGAGCCCCAGAGCCACGAGCGCAAAGCCGGTGGCCTGGGTCAGGATCAGCAACATCGAGGCTGTGCCCTGGATGATGCCGACGGCCACCACGATGATGAACATGGCCGCAAACAGCAGCAGGCCACGGCGGAGCGGGCTATCGAGTCCCCGCGTTGCGGGTGCAGCGGCACTCATGACGAAGCTCCCTTGAAGATACCGGTGGGACGCAGAAGCAGCGTGATCACGAGGATCACGAAGGCCACGGTGAGCTTATATTCGGTGGGCACCAGCGCTAGGTTGGCCGGCAGGGCCATGCCTTCAGGGAGGATGGCGTTGAGCGGGCGCAGCACGGCCGTCCAGTTGAACACGGCGAGCGTTTCGGCAAAGGCGATGAGGAAGCCGCCGACAATGGCGCCATAGGCGTGGCCCAGGCCCCCGACGATCGCCGCCGCGAAGATGGGCAGCACGATATTGAACGCCAGGTCGGGCATCAACGCCACGTCGAGCGCCAGCATGGTGCCGGCCACGCAGGCCAGCGACCCGGCAATGACCCAGGTGACACGCACGACCAGCGCGGTGTTGATGCCCGAGACCTGCGCCAGATCGGCATTGTCGGCCATGGCGCGCATGGCCTTGCCCAGCCGCGAGCGGGTGAGGAAGAAATGCAGCGCCAGCACCAGAACGGCCGTCACCACAAACATGATGAGCTGCGGTTCGGTGATGTTGATCGGGCGCGTTCCGCCGGCCCAGCTCATGTCGAAGCGGAAAATATCCTTGGTTTCGCCAGCTACGTAGATCTGCTTGGTCCCCGAGCCGAAGATCAGGCGGATGAGGCCCTGGATCATCAGCGTCACGCCGATGGAGGCGATCAGCAGCGTCACCGGCTTTGCGCCGCGGGCGCGCAGGGGCGCATAAAAGCCCTTGTCGATCCCCAGCGCGATGAAGGCGGTGAGGACCATGGCGACGGGCATGACCACAAAGGCCATGGGCAGCGGCAGCACAATGCCCATTGCGGCCAGCGCCGTGGCCAGCACAAAGGCAATGAAGGCCCCCATGGTCATCATGTCGCCATGGGCGAAATGGGCAAAGCGCAGGATGCCGAAGATCAACGTGACGCCGATGGCGCCCAGCGCATAGATCGAGCCCAGGACGGTGCCCGAGATCAGCACGCGATTGATAAAGAAAATCAGTTCATCCATGGCTCAACCCCCCAGGAAGCTCTTGGCGACCTCAGGGTCGGCGATCAGTTCCGGCCCGGTGCCGGTGAAGCGGTTCTGCCCCTGGGCGAGCACGAAGCCCTTGCTGGCAAAGGCCAGCGCCTGGCGGGCATTCTGCTCCACCATGAGGATGCCCACGCCTTCCTGATTGACGCGCTGGATGGTCTCGAAGATTTCCAGCACATAGCGCGGCGAAAGGCCGGCGGAAGGCTCGTCCAGCATCAGGAGGCTCGGCCGGCTCATCAGCGCGCGGCCCATCGCCACCATCTGCCGCTGCCCGCCCGAAAGCTCGCCCGCCGGCTGGCGGCGCTTTTCGCGCAGCACCGGGAACATTTCATAGACCCAGGTCATGGTCTCGGCATAATCGTCGGTGCGGGTGAAGGCCCCCATTTCGAGGTTCTCTTCCACCGTCAGGGACGTAAAGACGTTCTTTTCCTGCGGCACGAAGCTGAGACCCTTGGGCACCAGCTTGTCGGGCAGGGAATTGGCGATGTTCTCGCCGCCGAATTCGATCGTGCCGCCGGTCACCTTGAGGAGGCCGAAAATGGCCCTGAGCGTCGTCGACTTGCCGGCGCCATTGGGGCCGACAATGACGCCGATATCGCTTTTTTCGATGGCGATGTTGACGCCGTTGAGAATGGGCGCGCCGCCATAGCCGCCCACGACATGCTTGAGTTCAATCAGCGCCATCTACGCGACCTCGGCAGGCGAGCCGAAATAGGCTTCGACAATTTGGGGATTGGCGCGGATATCGGCCATGGGGCCTTCGGCGATCTTTTCGCCCTGCGCCATGACGATGACGGGATCGCAGAGCCGGCCGATGAGGTCCATGTCATGCTCGATGACGAAGAAGGTGTAGCCCAGCTCGCGGTTCATGCGCTCGATATTGCCGGCGAGGTCGTTGAGCAGCGTCTTGTTGACGCCGGCGGCCACTTCGTCCAGCAGCACGACCTTGGCATCCACCATCATGGTGCGGCCCAACTCGAGCAGTTTCTTCTGGCCACCCGAGAGATTGCCGGCCAGCTCGTCGCGCACATGGCCGAGCTTGAGGAAATCGATGACGTCGAGGGCCTTCTTGCGCACCTCGGTCTCCCGGCTCCGCACGAGGCCCGGCCGGAACCAGTTGTCGATGAGGCTTTCGCCCGGCTGGTCGCCCGGCACCATCATCAGGTTTTCCAGCGCCGTCATCTGCGAGAATTCATGCGCGATCTGGAAGGTGCGCAGCATGCCGATGCGGAACAGCTCGTGCGGCTTCATGCCCGTAACGTCCTGGCCATCGAAGATGACCTGGCCCTGATCGGGGACAATATTGCCGGCAACGATATTGAACAGGGTCGACTTGCCGGCGCCATTGGGCCCGATCAGGCCGGTAATGGAGCCGCGTTTGACCGAAAGCGAGCAGTTGTTGACGGCCAGAAGGCCACCAAAGCGTTTAGAGACGTTGCGAACGTCTATGACCAAGTCGGAAGACAAGTTCCTGACAGCCCCGGGTTCCTGAAATGCCATGCAACCCGGTTCAATCCGGGCAAATTTGCGGCATCTGTTCACAAGAGCGGCGAGTGGTCAACGCATAGACGCTGACCAACTGGACAAAAAACCAACAGTTGACCGTTTGCGGCCTAGATAAAGGCCAGCACGGCGTCGGCTGTGGATTTGTTGTTGGCGCAGGGCACATCGTAAAGCGTGGCCAGTCGGGTGAGCGCCTTCACATCCACATCATGCGGCTGGGCGGAGAGAGGATCGATAAAGAAGATCAGCACATCGAGGCGCCCTTCGCAGATCATGGCGCCAAGCTGCTGATCCCCGCCCAGCGGGCCGCTCTTGAGCAGGGTGACGGTGAGGCCGGTCTCTGCCATCACCCGGCTGCCGGTCGTTCCCGTGCCCCAGAGTTCGTGCCGGCTGAGCTTTTCCAGATGCTCCTGTGCCCAGCGGCAAAGATCGTCCTTCTTGTCGTCATGCGCCACAAGGCCAATGCGTGCCATGCCCGTCTCCGCTTTCACACCCGCTGTTCATGCCCGGCTCCACAATAGGAGGCAAGGCAGGAGCGCCTAGAACGCTTCCCAATCGCTCTTGAGCGCGGTGTTGCCGTAAACCGCTGGCGATGACTTGCGCCGCAAGGCGGCGGACTGAGAGTGAGGCGCAGGCGCGGTTTCGGGACTGAGCTCGCGGCCGGTACGGAACACATCGACGATCCGGTCCAGTTCATTGGCCTGGCCTTCGGTCTGCTCGATGGCAGCATTGGTTTCTTCCACCAGCGCGGCGTTGTGCTGGGTCATCTCGTCCATCTGCCGCACGGCGACGCTGACTTCGCCCAGCGCCTGAGACTGAAGCCGGTTGGCCTGCGCAATGGAATCGATGAGGCCGGCGCTTTCCTCGGCGCCCGCCAGAATGTCCTGCAGCGTTTCGGCCGCCTTGGACACGAGCTGGGTGCCCGTACGCACTTCGGTGGCGCTGGCCTCGATCAGTTGCTTGACCTCGGCGGACGCATTGGCGGCGCTTTGCGCCAGGCGCCGCACTTCAACGGCGACGACCGCAAAGCCCTTGCCGGCCTCCCCGGCCCGCGCCGCTTCCACCGAGGCGTTGAGCGCCAGCAGATTTGTCTGGAAGGCGATGTCGTCGATCAGCCCGATAATGTTGGAAATCTTGCCCGACGAGGCCTCGATGGCGCTCATGGCGTCATTGGCCTTGTTCATGGTTTCCCCGCCCAGCATGGCATTCTTGGCCACGGTATGGGCTTTCTCGGTGGCGACGCTGGCGCGATTGGCATTGTCGGCCACAGCCGTCGTCAGCTGCTCGACCGAGGCGGAGGTCTGTTCGATGGTCGCGGCCTGCCGGGTGGTGCGGTCGGCAAGGTCGTTGGCGCCGGCGAGGATTTCCCCGGTGGCGTTCTTGAGCGAGCGCGACGAGGCCTGAAGCTGGCCGACTATGGCGGCCAGCCTGTCCACCACGGCATTGGTGCCGTCCTTGATTTCGTCGAATTCGGCGTCCAGCTCCGCCGTGACGCGGTTCGTGAGATCGCCTTCGGCCACCTTGGTCAGAACCGCGCCGGTGGCTTCCACGGCGTTGCGAATCTTGGCGCGGGCGGCGTCGTCAATGGCGCGGGCATCTTCGGTGAGCTTGTTGAAATAGGCTGACACACCGATGTCGATATCAAGGAGCATGGCCTTGAGCACGGCAACCAGCGCCTCGCTCATGGTCTCGACATCGCCCATGATGTCTTCGGGGCGGCGCGGGACGGGCCGGCCGAAACGGGTGCTGCGCGGCGCAACCGCTTCTGCCATGGCGTCGTGGACAAGTCCCTTGATCAGGGTTTCCATGATGACGCCGTAGCCCCCGATATGCCAGCGCGGCTCCAGCCCGATCTTGGCATGCATCAGGCCGACACGCGTGCTGGCCTCGAAATAGTCTTCGTCCAGCTGGCCGGCGGCAATGGCCTGCCAGTGGCCGACCTGCTTGGACTGCGCCCGGTCCATCTGCGCCTTGCCGCTGAAGAACGAGGCGACGGCCGGCACGGCTGCGATCTTGTCGTAGAACCGGTCCAGTGCGGGATTGAGATGGGCTTCCACATGATGGCGCGCATCGGCCAGGCGAGCGCGGCTTTCATCGTCCAGCCCGATGAAATCGAGGCGGGACTGCAAAGTGTCGGATGTGGAAGTCATCGTTGTCGAACCAATGTGTTGCGGTCAGACCAGATGGGCCCGAAACGGCCGCACAGGATTGATCTGGATCATCGTGGACCCATTCATCTCCTGCCGTGCTTAACGCTTCCTTACGCCGCGTAGGCCGAACGGCTGCGCGGGACGAATTTAGTTGTCGCACCCTCCCCGGCCTGGCCCGCGCCCGAGCGGAAGACCTCGACAATCCCATCAAGGGTCACCGCCTGCTCCTCGGTCTGCTCAAGCGCGGCATTGGTCTGCTCGACCAGGGCGGCATTGTGCTGGGTCATCTCGTCCATCTGGCGAATGGCCACGGTCACTTCGCTCAAGGCATTGGCCTGCTCGCGATTGGCGCGGGCAATGGCATCGATGAGGTCGGCGCTTTCCTGCGCGCCGGCCAGGATCGTGTCGAGCTTGCCGGCAGCCTGGCTGACCAACTGCGTGCCCATGCGCACTTCGGCCGCGCTCGCTTCGATCAACTGCTTGATCTCGCCCGACGCGCCTGCGGCGCTTTGCGCGAGGCGCCGCACCTCCACTGCCACCACGGCAAAGCCCTTGCCGGCGTCTCCCGCCCGCGCCGCTTCGACCGAGGCGTTGAGCGCCAAGAGGTTGGTCTGAAACGCGATGTCGTCGATCAGCCCGATAATGTTGGAAATCTTGTCCGAGGAGGTCTCGATGGCGCTCATGGCGCGGGTGGCATTGTCCATGGCCGCGCCGCCTTCGGTGGCGCTGGTCGAGACGTGACGCGCCTTGTCGCTGGCAGTTATGGCCCGGCTGGCATTTTCGCTGACGCTGCTGCCCAGCTGTTCCACGGCGGCGGACGTTTGCTCGATGGCGGCGGCCTGGCGGGTAGTGCGCTGAGACAGGTCATTGGCGCCGGTGAGAATTTCCACTGTTGCCGTGCGCAGCGACGACGACGTCTCGCGCAAGCGGGAAACGATCGCTTCGAGCTGACCCAGCGATTGATTGAAGGCGAGGCGCAACTGCTCGTATTGACCCGTAAAAACCTGGTCGATCCGACCGCCAAGATCGCCCCCGGCCATGCGCCCCAGGCTTTGCGTCAACTGCTCGATGATGCCTTCGGCGCGCTTTCGCTCAGTGATATCGGTTGCGAACTTGACGACGCGCACCACCCGTCCCTCCGCATCGAGCACCGGGTTGTAGCTGGCCTGGATCCAGACTTCGCGCCCGCCCTTGCCCAGGCGCCGGAATTCGCCGGCTTCGAACTGCCCGGCGCGCAGCCGCTCCCAAAAGGCGGCATAATCCGCACTGGCGGCATAGCTGGGGTCGCAGAACAGGGAATGGTGCTGGCCGATAATTTCTTCCGCCCCATAGCCAAGCGTCGCCAGGAAATTGTCGTTGGCTTCGATCACCCGACCCTCAAGGGTGAACGAAATCACCGCCTGGACCCGCGAAATCGCCGCGATCTGCGCTGCATGATCGGCCGCCTCCAGCACCTGCGCCGTGATGTCGGTTGCAATCTTGATGACACCCACCGGGCGTCCGGCCCTGTCGAGGATGGGATTGTAGCTGGCCTGAATCCAGATTTCACGCCCTCCCTTGGTGAGCCTGCGGAACACCGACGCCTGGTATTCGCCCCGACCAAGCGCCGCCCAGAACGCGCGATATTCGGCACTGGCGGCATAGTCGGGTGTGCAGAACAGGGAATGATGCTGCCCCACAACCTCTTCGAGACTGTAACCCATGGCGGCAAGGAAATTGTCGTTGGCGCTGACCACTGTGCCGTCGAGGCTGAACTCGATAATGGCCTGGCTGCGGTTGATCGCATCCAGGCGCATCTCTGCCCGCCTGTCCGAAACGAAAGGAAGTTTTGCCATTGCCCGCCCCTGGTCCGGCTCATGTTCCGCCGGGAGAAATGCTGCTCCGCAGAGGTTAACGAGCAATTGCCGCAGTGGTGGCTTCAAACCCCTACGCTTGAACTAAAATACTATTTCGCGGCTATTGGGCGCCGTTCCCGCCGATAAGCACAAAAGAAAAGGGGCAGCCCTAGGCCGCCCCGAATTACTGTATAACAATTGTCGCGCGTCTAGAATTCGGACCAGTCGGTCGCAAGCGCCGCATTGCCCGATGAGAGATAAGCGCCGGCCGCCTGTCTCACGCGGGTGTCCTGCGGCCTGCGCACCGTCTTGGCGGCCTCAACCAGATCACGGTCAAGATCGGCTTCCTCGCTGGTGCGGAACACCGCAACGATCCGATCCAGTTCGGTCGCCTGGGCTTCGGTCTGTTCGATAGCGGCGTTGGTTTCTTCCACCAGCGCGGCATTGTGCTGGGTCATTTCGTCCATCTGCCGCACCGCGACATTGACCTCTTCGATGGCCGATGCCTGTTCGCGGCTGTCATGGGCGATGCTTTCCAATAGCGCCGAATTACCCCGCACCGCTTCCAGCATGACTTCGAGCTTGTTGGCGGCTTCCGCCACAAGCCGCGTGCCCATGCTCACTTCACCGGCTGATGTCTCGATCAGTGCCTTGATGTCGGACGATGCGCTGGCTGCGCTCTGGGCCAGGCGCCGGACTTCGACCGCGACCACCGCAAAGCCCTTGCCGGCATCTCCGGCGCGCGCAGCTTCCACCGACGCGTTGAGCGCCAGCAGATTGGTCTGAAAAGCAATGTCGTCGATCAGGCCGATAATGCTGGAGATTTTCGCTGAGGATGTAGTGATCTTCTCCATGGCCTCGGTGGCCTGTTCCATCACATGGCCACCTTCCTCGGCCGTGCGGCTGACGGTTTGCGCATTGACGCTGGCATCCTTGGCGCGGTCGGCATTCTGCAGCACGGTGGAAGCCAGCTGCTCCATGGCGGCCGAGGTTTCCTCGATGGTGGCGGCCTGCTTGGTCGTCCTTTCGGAAAGATCGTTGGCGCCCGAAAGGATTTCCCCGGTCGCCGTCTTGACCGCGCGCGAGGTGGCGCGCAGCCGCGTCACCACATCGGTCAACGTTTCGGCAACAGTGTTGATATTGCGCTGAAGCTCGAGGAATGCACCATAGTGGGTGCCGCCCATGCGCTGCGTCAGATCGGTTTCTGCCAGCGCGGCCAGCACGGTCCCGGCCTCGCTGAGGCCGGTCGCAACCCCGTCGAGCAGACCGTTGAAGTTGCCGGCTATGCGCGCCAGGTCCGGGTCGCTCGGATCGACGTCGAGCCGCTGGCTGAAATCGCCGTCGAGCGACGCCGCCACGGCACGGTCGAACTGGGCCTGGAAGGCTTCCATCCGTTCGGCCCGTTCGGCAATCAGGCCGGCGCGCTGCTTTTCTTCTGCACTGAGCGCGGCAACGGTGCGGGCATTGTCGCGGAAGACCTGCAAAGTGCGCGCCATGGCGCCGATCTCGTCCTTGTTTTCGAGATAGCCGACGTGGGCGTCGAGATCGCCATCGGCCAGGGCCTGCATGGTTTCGGTGAGGTCGCCGACAGGCCGCGACAGCTTGGCGGTGCCCACATAGACCGCAGCGGCCGTCCCTGCCCCAAGACCCAGCACAACGGCGGCACCCAGAAGGATCAGCATGGACTGCTGGAACGCGGTCATGCCGGCCTTGACCTCGGCAAAGAGCTCGAGATCGCGGTTCACCACCGCGTCGATCTCGGCCTGGTAGGCTCGCCGATTGGCGCGGTTGTCGTCGTTATTGCCCTGGACATTGGCCTCGGCCGGATCGACATCGCGGCCCAGACGCGCCGTTTCGGTCCGGAACTGGCGGAATTCCGCGGCGCGGGCGACCACGGCGTCGAAGGCGGCGCGCCCCTCCGCATCCACCAGCGGCTGCCATTCGGCCAGAAGGGCATCGATCTGGTCGAGATAGGAAACAAGACCCTCGGCGAACGGAGCCGCGGTCTCGGTCGTGTCCGAAGCGTAGATGCCGCGCGACTCCATCACCACCGCGGTGACGAACCGATTGAGCTTTTCGCCCAGATAGGCGCGATCGGCCAAATTCTCGAGGCGATCCATACGGTTCTTGTATTCGATCGTAATAAAGCCCGCGATGCCGCCAATAACAATGGAGGCCAGCCCCATTAGGGCGACCACCGCCAATACTTTGGCCCTGATTTTCATGCTGCCGTCTCTTTCCCTGGCCTTCTGGCCCGTTTGCGGGGTTCCCGACCCACAAACGCAAGTACCCTCACCGCAGAAATACTTCGCGAGGACTTAATTGGTCGTAAACCATGCGACCGGGAGTGGCGCCAAAGGTCAGAATTCGGACCAGTCGGCCGACAGGGCTGCGTTGCCCTGCGAAAGATAGGTGCGCGCCGCGCCGGCGAGTTTGCTGCCTGGGCCACCCGCCTGCCCATCGCCGGCGCGGGATCCCACACGGGGTGGTGCTGTGCTCACCTTCGCCCCCGGCTCAAGGGTGAAGAGGTCCACCACGCGGTCGAGCTCGCTGGCCTGGCCCTCGGTCTGCTCGATGGCAGCATTGGTTTGTTCCACGAGCGCCGCATTGTGCTGGGTCATCTCGTCGAGCGTGCGCACCGCAATGCTCACTTCCTCGATGGCGGAAGCCTGCGATTTGCTGGCCTGGGCGATGGCATGCATCAGCCCGGCATTGTCCTGGACGGCCTCGAGCATCTGGCGCAACTGGCTCGCCGCTCCGGAAACCAGCTTGGAGCCGGTCGCCACCTCGGTTGCGCTGGCATCGATCAACGCCTTGACCTCCGACGAGGCTTGGGCGGCAGACTGGGCGAGGCGCCGCACTTCCACCGCGACCACGGCGAAACCCTTGCCGGCTTCCCCGGCGCGCGCCGCTTCCACCGAAGCATTGAGGGCCAGAAGGTTGGTCTGGAAGGCGATGTCGTCGATGAGGCCGATAATATTGGAAATCTTGCCCGAAGACTGGGTAATGCGGTCCATGGCCTCGTTGGCGCGATCCATCACCTCGCCATTGCGCACGGCATCGGCCGACACGGCGCTGGCCCTGGCATTGGCATCGTCGGCCATGCGGGCATTGTCGGCGACCGTGGTCGCCAGCTGCTCCATAGCCGCCGAGGTCTGCTCGATCGTCGCGGCCTGCTTGGTCGTGCGTTCGGACAGATCGTTGGCGCCCGAGAGGATTTCGCTGGTAGCGGTCTTGAGCGCCCGGGACGTGACCCGCAGGCGCCCCATGACATCGCTCAGATTCTCCGCCACGGCATTGGTGTCGTCGCGCAACCGGGCAAAGGCGCCCTGATAGTCACCGGCAACCCGATGCGTGAGGTCGGCCTGGGCCAGGGCGGACAGCACCTGTCCTGTTTCGGCAATGCCGCGATCGACGGTTTCCACCAGGGTGTTCACACTGCCGGCAAGGCTGTTGAGCTCCTGGTCGGAGAACTGGGCATGCACGCGCTTGCTGAAATCGCCGGCAATGGCCGCATCGACCACTTCCCCGAATGCGGCCTGCAGGGCCACCATCATGTCGGTGCGTTCGATGCGCCGCCGGTGCGAGGCCGCCCGCTCCTCTTCGGACATCTGGCTGACCTTGAGGCCGTTTTCGCGGAACACCTCGACGGCCCGTGCCATGGCGCCGATCTCGTCGCCGCGGTTCTGATAGGGCACATCGGCGCTGTAGTCGCCTTGCGACAATACCCCCATGACGCCGGTCATGCGGCGGATCGGCCCGGTTATGGCGCGCGAACCCAGCCAGACGGCTGCAACCAGCAGAACCAGGACAAGGGCGGCGGCCATCAGGGCCAGGTTGCGCATGGCATCCACAGAGGCATAGATCGTGGCCTGCGGAACGCTCATGACAAGCGTCCAGGTCTCATTCACGTCGCGGAATTGCAGTGTCTGGGCGACGACGAAATCGGACCCGTTCCCTTCAAGCGTGTGGGCAGCTCCGTCGCTGTTCGCGCCGCTGGCAAGTTCGGCCGACAGCGCGTCCGGAACAGGCTGGCCGGCGAGAACGGCATCGGGGCTCGCAATCCACGTATTGGCATTGCTGACCAGGGACACCGTGCCCACGTCGAACGGTTTCAGCGAAGACACGAAGTCGGCGATGGTGCCCAGGGTCTGATCGGAGGTGAGTATACCGACCGGCATACCGTCCCGATGGACGACGGCGCTGACCGTGGACAGGAGAGTATCCACGCCGTTGACCGGATAGGAATAGGGAGGGACAAGCACGGTGCGGTTTTCGCGCAGCGGCAGGTCATACCAGCCTGCAGTGCCCGCCTCGGGCGTCATGATCAGCTGTTCGACGGCGATGGCGCCGTTGTGCCAGGTGAAATAGGGCACAAATCGACCATTTGCGTCCGAATAGGGGTGGCCAACAAAGTCAGCGTCACGGCCGTCGAGCCCGTCGGGCTCAAAGGCAAGGGTCATGCCCACGACCGACGGCTGGGCATCCATGCTGCCGGTTACCATGCGGCCAAGGAGGTCACGATCCACCGGTCCGGCTGCGAGAACCCCGGCAATGGCTTCCGCCAGCATCTGCGTCGAAGCGACCACGCGGCCGACTTCGTGTTCGACAGTCGCGCCGTACTGGCCCAGCAGGGCCTTCGCCCGCTCTTCGGCCTCGTTTCCGGCTGTCTGATACATCAGCCAGAGGCCACCCGCGATGATCCCGCCCATGGCCACGCAGAAAAGCAGGCCGGCACCAATGACCAGCCTGAGCTGGATGGAGAGATCGGAAATTTTCACCGGAATGTTCCTGTGGACGCGTATGGCTCAGCAGTTCACCATACCGGGCATAAACGCGGGTAAAGCGTGGCGGCGGGGAGCTTGGCACCCCGCCTCGTAGCGGCCTAGAACTGGTCCCAGTCTTCGGCAATGGCGGCATTGCCATGACTGCGCAGGCGCGGCGCCGAGGCCTGTGGCCGGCTTTGCTGGTTGCGCACCGGCTCTCCACGGGCGGCGCTGGACGGCTGGTCGATGCGGAAGATCTCGACGATCCGATCAAGCTCGGTCGCCTGCGCCTCGGTCTGCTCGATGGCAGCATTGGTTTCTTCGACCAGCGCGGCATTGTGCTGGGTCATCTCGTCCATGGTGCGCACCGCGGCACTCACTTCCTCGATGGCCGAGGCCTGTTCCTTGCTGTCGCGGGCGATGGCTTCAAGAGCCGTGGTGTTGTCGCGGATCGCCGCCAGCATCGAGGTGAGCTTACCGGCAGCATCGCCCACGAGCTTGGAGCCGGAGCTGACTTCACCGGCGCTCTGCTCGATCAGGGCCTTGACGTCCGAGGACGCCTGCGCCGCAGACTGGGCCAACCGGCGCACTTCCACGGCCACAACGGCAAAGCCCTTGCCGGCTTCCCCGGCGCGCGCCGCTTCCACCGAGGCGTTCAGCGCCAGGAGGTTGGTCTGGAAGGCGATGTCGTCGATGAGCCCGATGATGTTGGATATCTTGGCCGAAGAGGTCGTGATCCGCTCCATGGCCTGGTTGGCCGCGTCCATCACGACGCCGCCTTCTTCGGCCGTGCGGGCCACCTGGGTGGCATTGACGCTGGCCTCGCGCGCCCGGTCGGCATTGCGCAGCACGGTGCTGGCCAGCTGTTCCATCGCTGCCGACGTTTCTTCGATGGTTGCGGCCTGGCGCGTGGTACGCTCCGAGAGGTCGTTGGCACCCGAAAGGATTTCGCCCGTCGCCACCTTGAGCGAGCCCGATGTGTGCCGCAGCTGGGAAACCACCTCGGTCAGCTTGTCGGCGACGGCATTGGTGTCGGCCTTGAGCCGCGCAAAGGCGCCTTCATAATCGCCCGTCATGCGCTGGGTGAGATCGGTATCGGCCAGTGCGCCCAGCACATCGCCGATTTCGGTGACGCCACGATTGAAGGTGGACACCAGATTGTTGACGCTCGCAGCAAGGGCGTTGAGCTCGGGATCGGGAAATTCGGCGGTGACCTGGCGGGTAAAATCGCCCGCCACGGCGGCATCCACGACCTCGCCGAAGGCGCCCTGCAGTTCAGCCATCATCTGCTTGCGGTTCTGCTGGTCGGCAATGATGCGCGCAGCTTCCGCCTCGGTCATCTGGCTGACCCGCTCGCCATTCTGGCGGAACACCTCCACGGCGCGGGCCATGCCGCCCACCTCGTTGCCCAGTTCGGTATAGGGCACCTCCACTGCATAATCGCCCTCGGCGATGACACCCATGGTCTGCGCAAGGCGGGGGATGGGCCGAGTGATCAGCCGCGAGGCGATAAAACCGAGAACGCCGAGCAGGATGGTCACCGCAGCGCCGACCATGGCAATCAGCGTCAGCACGCCATTTGCGGCCGCTTCGACCTGCGCCATGGGTGTGCCCACGAAGATGGCGCCCATGACTTCGCCGCTGGTCTTCTTGATCGGCTGCATGGCGCCATAATAGGTCGTGCCGTTGAGCTCGATCTGCCCGAGGAAGGGCGTTCCTTCCATCAGCTGCTGGGACGCCGCATTGTCCGCCGGCAGCGCAATCTCGACGGCGCGATTGCCATCGGGCAGCAGCAGGCTGGTCGTCTTGGCCACAAAGTCACCCGTCGCCGGTGCTAGAACGTAGATCGCGGCATCCTGCCGGGTCACGCGCGTCACCGAGTCGATCACTTCGCTGTCGTAGAAGGGCGGAATGGCCCAGCTCTGAAAGGCAGCAATCGTGCCGTCTTCGCCCCAGGTCAGCACGGAACCTGAAATGCGCCGCTCGAGGATGGTTGCCGCCACGCCCAGATTGGTCGCCTGCTGGTTGCGGCTATCTTCCAGGGACTGGGTGTAGAGGTTGAAATAGATCGACGCGGACATTGCCGCAATTGAGCCAATGATCGAAGCCAGGACCAGGACCAGTATGGCCGTGGTCATGCGCACATTGCCCAAAAGGCGCGCGATTGCGTTCATGTCTGTTTCCCCCAAATCAACCGTTCAGCCTGCGCCGGGCGCAGGACGGCATCGTTGCGGGAAGCTTAAGCAAAAAGCGGTTACTGAAAGTTGTACGGAAATTTCCGTAATCGATTTCCAGAAGCTTCTGGACGTCGATTTATTGCTTTATTGGCGAGATTGTTGGGTGCAGCGGCGCTGCGGCCTCGGAAAACGCCCGTTTCCGGGCGCTTTCCCCGTTGGGCTAGAACTCGCTCCAGTCGGCGTCGACCGCAGCATTGCCTTTGGTCAGGTAGGCCTTGGTCGCCTTGGTGAGACGGGCCTGAAGACCACGGGCCCCGTTGGCGAGCGACTGTACCGGGCTGGCATGCTCGCGCACCTCCTGGACCGGGGTCGGCGCTGCTGCCTTGCGGTCGTCCAGCGCGAAGATTTCCACGATCTGGTCGAGCTGTGTCGCCTGGGCCTCGGTCTGCTCGATGGAGGCGTTCATCTCTTCCACCAGGGCAGCGTTGTGCTGGGTCATTTCGTCCATCGTGCGGACGGCCGAATTGACCTCCTCGATGGACGACGCCTGTTCCTTGCTTTCAAGGGCGATGCCGTTCATCAACTCGCTCGACGAGCGCGCGGAACTGAGGATTTCCCCAAGCCGCGTGGCGGCGTCGGCGACAAGCCGCGAACCGCCCTTGACCTCGGTGGCGCTCTGCTCGATCAGCGCCTTGACGTCCGATGACGCCTGGGCGGCAGACTGGGCCAGGCGGCGCACTTCCACGGCCACAACGGCAAACCCCTTGCCCGCTTCACCGGCACGGGCCGCTTCCACGGACGCATTGAGCGCCAGAAGGTTGGTCTGGAAGGCGATGTCGTCGATGAGGCCAATGATGTTGGAAATCTTGGCCGAGGACTGGGTGATCCGCTCCATGGCCTCGGTGGCCTGGCTCATCACCTGCCCGCCCTGCTCGGCGGTCTGGGTCACCTGGCTGGCCACCTGGCTGGCCTCGCGGGCCCGTTCGGCATTGGACATGACGGTTGAGGCCAGTTGCTCCATGGCAGCGGAGGTTTGTTCGATCGTGGCCGCCTGGCGGGTCGAGCGTTCCGACAGGTCATTGGCGCCGGAGAGAATTTCGCTGGTGGCGGTCTTGAGGGTGCGCGACGTGTCGCGCAGCTGACCGACGATTTCGGTCAGCTTGTCGGCCACCGCATTGGTGTCGGCCTTGAGGCGCGCAAACGCCCCCTGGTAGTCGCCATGCATGCGCTGGGTAAGGTCGGTATCGGCCAGGGCCGACAGAACGGCACCGGTCTCGCTGAGGCCGCGATCGACCGTTTCGACCAGTCCATTGACCGAGCGGGCCAACGCGTTGAGTTCGTCGTCGGGGAATTCCGCATCGACCCGGCGGGAGAAATCGCCCACGATTGCGGCATCCACCACCTGTCCGAAGGCACGCTGCAGATCCTGCATCATGGCGGCGCGCTCGGCCTGGCTGGCCACAATGCGCGCGGCTTCCGCCTCGGTCATTTCGTTGACCTTGAGACCGTTCTCGCGGAACACTTCGACGGCACGCGCCATCGCACCGATCTCGTCATGGCGATGACCGCCTTCGACCTCGACCGAAAGGTCGCCTTCGGCAAGGGTTTCCATTGTCGTGGTCAGGTTGGAAATGGGACGGCTGATGCTGCGGGCGAAAAGCAGGCTGATGGCTGCGGCAATGGCGAGCAGGACGCCACCCACAAGCAGGGTCATGTTGCGCATGGCAACGACCGAGGCGAAGGCTTCGGTTTCCGGCTGCACCGCCGCAACGGCCCAGGTCACATCGCCGACAGTGACGGCCTGCGCCCGCACCACCATTGGTGCGCCGCGATAATCCTGGCTCAGGCCTTCGGTGGATGTTCCGGCAAAGGCATTGGCGATGGCATCGCTGGTAATGGTGGTGATGAGGACATCCTCGCCTTCCGTGCGGGGCGACTCGCTGCGCAGCAGACCATCCTGCCCGACGATGACGACTTCACCACTGTGACCGAGCCCCGAAAGACCACCAACCCGCGTGCTGACCGCTTCGGGAGAAATGGACAGGACCATCACGCCGGCATTTTCTTCCTTGTCATAGACCGGCATGGCCATGAAGCTTTGCGCGGTGCCCGTGGGTCCATAAAGCGAGAAGTCGACAAAGGCCGCCTGCCCGTCGGCAAGGTCCTTGGCAGCAAGGAAAGCCTGACCGAGGCCCGAGGTTTCGGAAGAAACATTGCTGGCAAAGTCGATATTCTTGGCGACGGAATAAACCACGTCGCCAGCGGGGCTGATCAGAAGCACGTCCGAATAGCCGCGCTCCTGCATCAGCGTGCGGAAACCGGGGTGGAAACGCTTGTGCGGCGGGTCATAGGTCGCCGCCTTCATGTTGCTGTCGACCGAGGCGCGATCTTCCGGATTGAGGCTTTCGGTCACATACGCGGTCTGCAGCTGAAGCGCCGCACGTTCGCCTAGCCCGGTGCGCAGCTCGTCCAGGGCCCGCGCCAGGTTCTTGACTGCCGTCACGGTGTCGGAGCGTTGCACGAAAAGGCGCAGGTCGACTTCCACACCCGAATAGTAGTCGGTGACTAGCGAGGAGGCTGTCGCCAGCGAGGCGCTCATCGACTGGTCGCGCTGATCCTGCACGGTGCCAAGGCCGATAAAATAGCTCGCAAGGCCCACCCCAGCGCTCACCACCAGAGCCGACCCGACCAGGGCCAGCGGCAACTTTTGCGCAATCTTTAGGTGTGGAATGAACTTCATGAACCTGTCCCCCCGGCAGTATCGGGCAACCGGCACCATCCAGTGCTGGCTTCTTCCCCCCCGATACGCCCACAATTACTGGCCAAAACGGTCAATTTCGCCGGAAACGATACAGGCGCTCGATTAATCACTCCTTACGGAGATTTCCCTAGCCGCTGTTTTTTGCGCGATGAGACGGGCCTAGACTTGAAAAGCAAAGCCCCGCCGAAGCGGGGCTGAATCGGTCAGCGTGGACTGGCGCAGTCAGGTCAGCGCACCGATCACGGCCTCGATGCGCTTCTTCATGGTCGAGGCGTCGAACGGCTTGATGATGTAGTTGTTGACGCCAAAGGAAATGGCTTCCTTGACCTGTTCCTTGTCGGAACGGCCGGTCGCCATGATAAAGGGCATTGCCTGGGTGCGCGGATGCTTGCGGATCACCTTGAGCAGGGTGAGCCCGTCGATATCTTCCATGTTCCAGTCCGAGATGATCAGGTCGACATTGGACTTTTCCAGCTTGCCCAAGGCATCGCGGCCGGACTTGGCTTCGATGATATCCTTGAAGCCGAGCTGGGTGAGGATGTATTTGCAGATACCGCGCATGGACTGCTGATCATCAACGATGAGAACGCTGACTGCGCTTGCTTTTGGCATGTTCGTTCTAACCTTCTACGCGCCGTTGGGCTAAAAGCCCGCACCGCCTCAAACTCTAGGGCGCAAGCGTTACAAATCTCTCAATCGGCACGGCAGCATTCTGCCATGTGCCCCCTCATGCAGCCGAACGCAGCTTGACCAGCGCATTGGCCAGCCGGCTGGCGATCTGCTCGATCGGCGCCTGCTCGACCACCGCGCCTTCCTCGAAAGCCACGCGTGGCATGCCATAGACGAGGGCCGTGCTCTGGTTCTGCCCAACTGTGTAGGCCCCGGCATCGCGCATCAGTTTGAGGCCACGGGCCCCGTCGCGGCCCATGCCGGTCAGAATGGCGCCAACGGCCATGGCCCCCACGGTCTTGGCGACCGATTCGAAGAGAACATCGACACTGGGACGGTGACCGCTTTCCAGCTCGTCCTGGGCAAGGCGGCACTTGAGCTGGCCCGAGGACCGCTCCACCCGCAAATGATAGTCGCCGCGCGCGACATAGGCATGGCCGGCCAGAAGCGGCATGCGATCCTGCGCTTCCACCACCTTTATCGCACAAAGCTCGTCCAGCCGCGCCGCGAAGCGACCGGTAAAGCCGGCCGGCATGTGCTGGGCGATGACCACGGGGGGACAGTCGGTCGGCATTTCGGAAAGCACCGTGCGGATCGCTTCGACACCGCCCGTCGAGGCACCAATGGCAATAATCGAGCCATCGGGGGCAGCGGCGGTACGCACCGGCGTCTTGGGTTGTTCGACCCGGTTCGAGCGGCCCCGCACATCGGAACGCGCAGCGGCGCGGATTTTGTCGCGCAGTCCCGCGCCGAACGCGTCAAGGCCGCCGGCAAACTCGGCGCTTGGCTTGGCCACGAAATCAACGGCGCCCAATTCGAGGGCCAGAAGCGTTTCGCTGGCGCCCTTCTTGGTCAGCGTCGACACCATGACCACCGGGGTGGGTCGCAGGCGCATGAGCTTTTCCAGAAAAGCCAGGCCGTTCATGTTCGGCATTTCGATGTCGAGCGTCACGACATCGGGGTCGAGCGTCTTGATCTTTTCCCGGGCGTCGATGGGGTCGGTCGCCGTGCCGACCACCGTAATATCCCCGTCACGCGTCAGCATGCGGGTCAGGACCTCGCGGATCAGCGCGGAGTCGTCGACAATCAGAACCTTGGTGCTCATCATGCAGCTCGTTTGTTCGATCTTGGGCGGGCCTGGTAGATGGTCTTGCCCACAAGACGAAAACCCTCGCCACCCGAGCCCAGATTTTCCGAGTGGCCGATGTAAAGAAAACCTTCCGGCGCCAACAGGCTTGAGAACCGGCCGAAGACATCGCCCTGCGTGGGCTTGTCGAAGTAGATCGCCACATTGCGGCAGAAGATGGCGTCAAAAGGCCCCTTCATGGGCCAGGGCCCGATGAGGTTGAGCGGCTTGAACGCCACCAGCTCGCGGGCGGCGTCGGGCACGCGGATCATCCCGCCCCCCGGCTTTTCCAGAAGGCGCGCCCGCTCGGGGCTGAGGCCACCAAGTTCGCTTTCCGGATAAACGCCTTGCGAGGCACGAGCCAGGACAGCTGTGTCGATATCGGTGGCCAGAACCTTGAAGTCCCAGCGCTTGAGATCGGGAAAAGCGGCCAGCAGATCCATGGCGATCGTATAGGGCTCCTGCCCGGTCGAGCAGCCCGCCGACCAGATCCGCAGGCGTGTGCCGCGCGGCCGGGCGGCCATGAGGTCCGCTACATAGCTGCGCAAATGCACGAAGTGATGATCTTCCCGGTAAAACCGGGTGAGGTTGGTGGTCAGCGCATTGACGAAGTCCTGACTGTCCTTGGCCGTGGCGCCGCGCTCGAGAAAATCGACATAGGCGTCGAAGCTGGGCAGGCCCAGCGACCGCACGATCTTGGACAGGCGCGAGATCACGAGGGTGCGCTTGGCGTCGCTGAGCGAAATACCGGCGACCCCATAGATCCGCTGCTTGATGCGGGAAAACTCGCGCTCGCTCAGCGAAATCTCGCCCTGATCCATAGCCACTCCCCCGCCCGGACACATCAACCGGCGGCGCGCAGGGCCGTCATCTGTTGTCCACGTCTGGAAGAGATGGCCGGCCCGGGCTGATCTGCGCGCCCCGAAACTTGGCCGATACTGGCGGCGTCATTGCTTAGATTGCGTAAATTCTGTTCCAGGCCGGAAGATATTTTTTGCAACTCATCGGCCTGCTCCAGACCAATACGCGCCTGCGCTCGCCCTTTGTCGACAAGCCCACGGATATCTTTGGCAGAGCGGTTGGTGATCTGGGCCAGTTGGCGCACTTCATCGGCAACGACGGCAAAGCCGGCCCCTTTTTCGCCGGCGCGCGCAGCCTCGACGGCGGCATTGAGGGCAAGCAGGTTGGTGCGGAAGGACACATCCTCGATGGCAGCAGTGATGGCGTCGATCTCGGAAGTCATCCGGTCCATCTCGCCCACCAGCGTCTGCGTCCGTTGGGCGGCATGGGTCACCTGCGAGGCAGAACGACCAGCATCCTCGCTCTGTTGCCTTGCGCGCGCCAATTGAGCCTCAAGGGTGGCGATGTGGTCGAGGCCCGCCGCCAAGGCGGCCTGGCCTTGTTCGGCTTTCAGTTCGAGATCGGCAGCCCTGGCCTCGAACTGCTCAAGCAGCGTCCCGACCGAGGCCAGCCGCGCTTCGAGGGCCAGCCGGGCCTGCTCGCCCGTCGACTCGCGCTCGCGCGCCGCGCGCCGCCAGTCGAGGGCCCGCTGCGCGGCATCAGCCAGGGGCAGTTCCGGATCGACCGGGCGGTCCCGGCGGCCCAGCGCGTCCTGCATCTGGGACAGCCCTGCATCGAGTTGGGCAAGGGCGTGATTGATCGCGTCCAGCGCCGGGCTGGCCCGCGCCGCTTCCGTTTCGAACCGGAAACCCATCTGCCCGGTGCCAAGCGCAGTTGCGAGGGCATCGAGCTGATCGTCTTCGAGATAGTGGCCGGGCGGACAGAATTCGAGGAGATAGCGCCCTGATGGCAGCGACCGCCGCCGCAGCATCAGACGGCGGTCCGAGAGCAGCACAAGAGCCTCTTCGGGCGCGCCGCCGCCGGCTTCAAGATAACCGGCGCCGAATAGGGCGTTGAGCGTCTCGCCTTCGCGCGCCGCGGGCACGAGCCGGTTGAGCCCGGCACTGACACAAAGGAGGGTCCCGTCCGCTTCCACAACCGCGGCAAGGCTTTCCAGGTCCGACAGGGCGGCGCGGAAATGCTGAGCCTTGTCGAGCCGCAGCCCCATGCGGCGGATGACACTCGCCATGGAAAAAGGCTCGCCACTTGAGTCCGAGAGGCCAACGGCATGGGCCATGGCGGCAAGGCGGCGTTGCTGTTCGCGGTCAAACCAAAGTCCCACCGCCGCCGAACCGGCGCCGGCAAGGCCGACCAGGCTTCCGGCAGCGGCAAGCCATGCTGGTCCCGGCCCAATGGCAAGCAGCAGGCCGCCGGCGGCGCTGACGGCGAGGAGCCAGATCAGTGCGGCAGTCGCGGTCAGCCGCAGGCCCGCACGGGTCGGGCGCGAATCGGCAAAAGGTTTGGCATTGGCCGGCATGGTCCAAAACTAGTCGGAGAATGGTTAACCAAGTCTGTAGTGCCGCCGGTGACGGCAAGACTGTGTAAAAGCAGCTTTCCGAAGAGTGAACACACGCTAGAAGAGTTCGATATCGTCCACTGGCGCGGGCACGATGACGCGGCGGCGCGCCATGGCAATTTCCTCGCGGGCCACATTGGCCCCCACATCGCTGTCCAGCCGTTTGACAAAGGCCCGCCCCGAATGGGGCTTGAAGAGAACGCGGCGGGCAAATGTACCGCCTGTATCCTGGCTGACGGCCACATAGCCTTCATCCATAAGGAATTGCCGGACGAACTCGATATTCTTGGCCCCGACGTCATCCAGGGCCGAATTGATCTTGCCACCACCGAAGATCTTGATCTCAAGGTTGCTTTTCTTGCCCGATCCCTGGCTTAGCACCTTGTTGATCAGCTGCTCCATGGCAAAGGCACCATATCGCGCCGAGGCCCCGTAGCGGTCCTTGGCCGATCCGGACTGCTCGGCGAGCAGAAAGTGGTTCATGCCCCCGACATTGGCGACGCGATCCCGAACGCAGGCGGAGATGCAGGAGCCGAGCACCGTCGAAAAGGTGACATCGGGAACACTGGACACATGGCAGTCGCCCTGATGGACGGTTGTAACCACCCCACGGTCAAACTCGGGTGGCAGGCTGTTAGTCGGGGCCATTGTCGCTGCTTGTCTCTGCTGGCGAATTGGACACGATCCTATCGATGAGATGTTAGCCAATTGCTAACCACAACGCATAACCACGCGGCGTGCCCTGAAGACATCAAGGAGAGGTTTAGAAATAACGCGATAAGGTGCAGCATCGGGGGCTAGGAATACAGCAATGTCACTGCAGAAACTCGCACGCGAGCTTGATGAAACGGCCAGGCAGACCGCTTCGATGCTGGAGGGTATTGCCGAAGCGCTCGATGTTCTTGCCGACGCCCGCATCAGCAAGGATCCGGCGGTTCGCGAGGCTGTGCAGCTGATCATCACGGCCTTGCAGGGGCAGGACCGGATCGAGCAGCGCTGTCACAACATGGCGCTTGCCGTGCGCCAGTTCGCGCTGTTGCCGCCAACGGCGCCCGATAGCGTCTATGACGAAATCTGGTCGAGCCTGACCCTGGACGAATTACGCGTCCCTGCCCTTTCCGGCATCGCCGCCCACCAGATGCATGGCGAGGCCGAGCTGTTCTAGGCGGCACCCAACCCCGGAAGAATCCAAGGCGCCTCGGGCGCCTTTTTCATATGGGCGATCAATGCCCGTCTCTCAGGACACAGTCGAAGCGGCCGACGGGCGCCTGCCGGGCAAGATACCAGTCCTCGGCGCGATGCCACTGGCGCTCCCAGGGTCCGATTTCGCCTTCCCGCGCGAGCAGCCGCTCCATGCGCAAGCTGTCCGGCACATCGACCAGGATCGCCAGATCAACGAGATCGGCCAGTTCCGGGCGCGCCGAATAGGTGCCTTCCAACAGAATGACAGGTCGCGCCCGGAGCTCTGTGGCGATCGCGCTTCGGGAATTGTCGAAGGCGTACCAATCGAAGGGGAAATATCGGGCGCTCCCCTCGTCCCGAAGCGCCCTGAGGACGCGCCGCTGTTCCTGCCAATCGATGCAGCGCTCGGCAAGCACCTGGGCTGGGTCAGAATTGACTTCCACCCCACCGGCGAAAAAGTCGTCTCCCGCCAGGACGAGGGCATCGAGGCGCTCGGCCAGCCACTGGGCCAGCGTCGATTTTCCCGCTCCGCTGCGCCCGTCGATGGCCACGACAAGCGGTCGCTCAAGCTGCGTCAGCCAGGATTCGAGCAGCTTTAGAAATTCCTCCGCTGTGACTGCGCGCATCACAACCTCCAAACAAAAAGGGCGCCCTGAGGCGCCCCGAAGAACATCCAAATGCGGCGAACCTAGCCGTCCATCTTGGCGCCGGTGACCACTGCATGGAGATCGATCAGGCCGACCATGCGGTTGTCGTGCGTCACGATACCATTGAGCAGTTCGGTGTCGATGGCATTGCCTTCGGGCACATTGTGGATGTCGTCACGGTTGACGGTGAGAATGTCGGACACGGCGTCCACAAGAATCCCGACCCACTTGTCGCCGACGCTCATCACGACCACGACATGGTTCTTGGTGGGCGAGGTCTGACCATCGCCGAAGCGGGCGCGCAGGTCAAAGATCGGCACGATGGTGCCGCGCAAGTTGATGACGCCGCGAACGAATTCGCGCGTATTGGGCAGCGGCGTGGCACCGTTCCAGGCGCGGATCTCGCGCACCGTGGTGATCTCGACGCCATAGGTCTGCTCGCCAATGGAAAAGGCAATCAGCTGCAAGGTGTTCTGGCCGGCAAGCGCCGACCGGTCCGTCATGTCGTCCCGAAGGCTAAGGGCTTCCATTCTCTGCCTCTCTCGCGCCCGTTCTGGGCGCCTTACTCACACACTAGCGCGTCACCTGACGCCAAAGTCTTAATCTCAGGCTGCGTTTTGATGCAGATGGTTGGCGCGCAGGCCCTGCACGTCCACGATCAGCGCAACATTGCCGTCGCCAAGGATCGTGCCGCCCGCAATGCCATCCACACGTTCGAAATTCTCTTCGAGCGACTTGATGACGACCTGCTGCTGGCCAATGATATCGTCCACGATCAGCGCCACCTTGTGGCTGCCCTCGGCCTCGCAGAGCACCACGAACTGGTCGTCCGCCGCCGTCTGGGTGGACATGCCGAAACGCTGGCCCAGATCGATGACCTGCACATATTCCCCGCGCACCTGCAGCACGCGACCGCCCGAGGGCACCCGCTCAAAAGCGGCGCGCGAGCACTGCATGGTTTCAACGATCGAGGACAGCGGCACCACATAGGGCGAGTCCCCGACCTTGACGAGCATGACGTCCAAAACCGCCAGCGTCAGCGGCAGGCGCAGCGTCATGCGGCAGCCCTTGCCGGTCCATGAGCGCACATGCACCGAACCGCCGATCTTCTTGATGTTGGACAGCACCACATCCATGCCGACGCCGCGGCCGGAAATGTCGCTGACGGCCTCGGCCGTCGAGAAGCCTGGCGCAAAGATCAATTGGTCGATCTGTTCGTCGGTCGGCGTGATGTCGGGGGCAACGATGCCCTTGTCGCGCGCCAGCTTGAGCACGCGCTCACGATTGATACCGGCGCCGTCATCCTCGACCACGATAAGGATATTGCCGCCGGCCTGTTCAGCAGAAAGGCGGATCGTGCCGGTATCCGGCTTGCCGGCAGCCAGGCGCTTGTCCGGCCCCTCGATGCCGTGATCGGCCGAATTGCGGATCATGTGGGTCAGGGGATCGGAAAGCTGCTCGATCACCGTCTTGTCGATTTCGGTATTCTCGCCGATGGTTTCGAGCTTGATCTTCTTGCCGGTCTTGGTGGCAAGTTCCCGCACAAGGCGCGGCATGCGCGAAAAGACCGATTTGACCGGCTGGGCACGAATGGCCATCACCGAGTCTTGCAGGCCGCGCGTGGTCTGCGCCAGGACTTCGAGGCCGCGGACCAGCTCGGTATAGCGGGCGCGAAGCGTCTCATCCATCTGCTGGGTCAGCATGGACTGGGTGATCACGAGTTCGCCCACCATGTTCACCACGCGGTCGACCTTGTCGAGGTCGACGCGAATGGACTGCACGCCCACGCTGCGATGACCATCGTCGCCCTCGCCGCCCGAACTGGCGGGCGCCGCTTTTGCCGCAACCGCAGCAGGCGCGGCCGCAACAGCAGCGGCGGGGATTTCAGGCGTCGGGTCGGGCTTTGCCACCGCAGCCGGCTTGATCTCCTCGGCCAGCGACGCAAAGCTCAGGCCCGGTGCGTCCTCGAACGTATCCTGCACGCCAGCCGGCATGGCCACGGGCTCCGGTGCGAAAACGGGGGACGGGGCCATTTCGTCTTCGGTCAGCGCCATGAGATCGAAAACCGGCAGGTCGGGTTCATCCGCCACGGCGATCTGGGGCTCGTCCTGCGGCACGCTGGCAGCGCCCTGGCCCAGCTGGGCGATGACGATGTCGCAGTCGCCCTCGACAAATTCGAAGACCTCGCGAATGGCGGCCTCCGTGATCGTCGGGGAGGCCAGCGTGATCTCCCAGGAACAATAGACCGCGAAGGGCTCGAAGTCCGAAAGGGGCGGCACCTCGCCGAGGATGGCGCGCACACTCATCTGCCCCAGAAGGGCCAACTCGCGGAACAGCAGCAAGGGATCGTTGGCGCGGGCGTAAAGCGCGCGATGGGGCGTGAACCGGATTTCCCACTGGTTTTCGGCCAGCGCCATGGGAGCGACGTCGAACGCGTCTTCAACCGGCGCTTCGCCGGTGCCGCGCGCGTCCAGGTCCACCATGACCGGGGTGAAATCGATATCGAAGTCTTCCATCACGCCGGCATCGTCGTCCGTGCCGGCTTCGGCCGCAGTTTCCCCGCGGGCGATGGCATCGAAGCGGGCCTTTTCATCGGCGCCGTAGTCGGCCGCAAGCTCATCCCCGGACTGGGCGGCATTGACGTGATCGGCCACGATGTCATTGGCCCGGATGCAGAGCGTGACCACATCGTCCGTCAGCTCGACACGACCATCGCGCACATAGTCGAGCAGCGTCTCGTAGGCATGGGCAAAGCCCACCAGGGCCGAGAAGCCGAAGGCGCCGGCACCGCCCTTGATCGAGTGAATGGCGCGGAACACGGCATTGAGCCGGTCGCTGTCGCGTTCACCGGCCTCGATGGCCGCAAACTGCTCTTCGAGCTCGGTCAGGAGCTCGGAGCATTCGTCGAAATAGGTGGCCTTGAAGTCGTCGAGATCGCTCATTCGCTTTGGCTCATCCAACCCTTCTGGGTTCTGTGGTCAGTGCACGACGCGGTGAATGACCGAAATCAGCTTTTCGGGGTCGAAGGGCTTGACGATCCAGCCCGTGCCGCCCGCCGCCTTGCCCTGATCGCGCTTGTCCTGGCTGGTTTCCGTGGTGAGGATGAGAATGGGCAGCGAATTGTGCTGGCCGGTGGCGCGCACATTCTTGATGAACTCGATGCCATCCATGACCGGCATGTTGATGTCGGTGATGACCACGTCGACGGTTTCGGCCTTGAGCACATCCAGACCCTGCTTGCCGTCCTCGGCCTGCAGAACCTCGAACCCGGCATTGCTCAGCGTATGGTGCAGCATGGCCAGAATGGTTCGTGAATCGTCGACAGTCAGTACACGCAGCGTCATTGTCTCATCATCCCCGAAAACTGGGCTCCGAGGCCCAGCCGCTCCACGGCAGCGGTCATCGCCGCGCTGGGCGCTTCAATAGCAAAATCAAAATGGTGCCGGCGGGCGGTTTCCGCCGCGCTCACCAGCAGCAGCAAGCCATTGGTCGCCACGCGTTCCACCGCGCCCGCATGAACCGTCACGGGTCCCAGCTCCAGCGCATCGCTCAACTGGTCGCGGATGGCATCGATCGCGTCCAGATCGATGACCGCCGGCAAGGCGACCGTCTGATTGGCTTGCTTGACCATTTCTGTGGCGAACCCCCGGAGTCCTCTCCTGCCGCATATTCGGTCTGAACGGTTTAAGAAGTGCTAACTATGGGTTTTCCGGCCGTTTGGACGCTGCCCGGACGTCGTAACTGTTCGTAAGGGAACCTGCATAAGCCTTGCCCCCGTTCTCGGGCAGGGTTATCGCAGGGCCATTAGACCCGATTGGATCGCCCATGCCCCCCAAGATTGCTCTCACCGGAATTGCCCGCGACCTCGCCCAACGCGCCGCCGACGGCAAGTCGATCCGTGTGGGCGTGATCGGCTCGGGGGAAATGGGCACCGATCTCGTCACCCAGATGAGCCTGATGCAGGGCGTGGAGATGGCTGCCATCGCCACCCGTCGCCCGCATACCGCGCTTGACGCCATGACCATTGCCTATGGCGAGGATTCCCGCGGCAAGGTCGCCGATAGTCCCGCCCAGGCCACAGCCGCCATCGAAGCCGGTAAGATCGCCATCACTTCGGCGGAAACGCTTGTCACGACGCCCAATATCGATGTTGTCATCGATGCCACGGGTAAGCCCGGTGTCGCCGCCGACTATGATCTCCTCGCCATGGAACACGGCAAGCATCTGGTGATGATGAATGTCGAGGCCGACGTTACCATCGGCCCCTATCTCAAGGCGCAGGCCGACCGGCTCGGCGTCGTCTATTCCGTCGGCGCGGGGGACGAACCCAGTTCCTGCATGGAGCTGATCGAATTCGTTTCAGCCCTGGGCCTCGACATCGTCGCGGCGGGCAAGGGCAAGAACAATCCCCTCAAGCACGACGCCGTCCCCGACGATTACCGCGAAGAAGCCATGCGCCGGAACATGAACCCGCGCATGCTGGTGGAATTCGTCGACGGGTCCAAGACCGCCGTCGAAATGACCGCCATTGCCAATGCCACCGGGCTCTTGCCCGACGTGCCCGGCATGCATGGCCCTGCGGCGGATCGTGACAGCATGGCCAAGGTGCTGATCCCCAAGGCCGATGGCGGCATTCTTAATTCCGCGGGCGTGGTGGATTTCACTATCGGCAAGGGCGTGGCGCCGGGCGTCTTCGTGATCGTCAAGGCCGAGCATCCGCGCATCATCGAGCGCATGGACGATCTTCATATCGGCCACGGGCCCTACTATGCCTTCTTCCGGCCCTATCACCTGACCAGCCTTGAAGTGCCGCTGACCTGTGCGCGCATCATGATGTACGGCAAGCCGGACATGGTGCCCCTGCCGCGCCCGGTGGCCGAAGTCTGCGCGGTCGCCAAGCGCGATCTAAAGCCTGGCGAGAGCCTCGATGCCATCGGCGAGACCTGTTACCGCTCCTATGCCATGACCGTTACCGATGCGCGTGCCGCAGGTGCTTTACCGGTCGGTCTTCTGGAGGGCGGCAAGGTCACCGCGCCGGTGCGGAAGGGCGAATTGCTGACCACGGCCAACGCGCAGCCCGACGTGTCGACGCGGCTTTACGCGCTGCGCCAGGCCCAGGACGCCATGCTGGGCTACTGACGCTCTGGCGAGACGATAGCGACAGCCGCCCTACTCACCATCGATCTCGTCTGCCAGCGGCAGGGGATAGCGGTGGCGGGGCGGCAGGCGGTGAATGAGCATGCCCACAAGCACCAGCATCATGCAGGACAGGAACAGCACGGTGAACAGCATCACCGGCTCGACCGGACCCGAATAGGCCAGCAGCGGAATGGCAGCGGCCGGGGAATGGGTCACGCGGAACACCAGCATGACCAACATGGTCAATCCCACGCACAGCGTTGCCAGCCACCAAGGCTCCGGCACGACCTGCATGGCAAGAACCGCCATGATGGCGCCAATCAGATAGCCGGCAAAGATATTGATCGGCTGCGCACCCGGCGAGTCGGGCTGGCTGAACATGAGGAGAGCCGTAGGTGCAAGCGGCGCCAGGAGGAGCGGCAGTCCCGTCAGCGCCGCCATGCCGCCGATCAGGGTCACGCTCACCGTTGTGCCGGCAACGGATTTGGCATGGATGCGCCAGTCATGGCGGGGTTCATGCCGGGCAATAAAGCGGGAAAGAAGTGGATGCATGGCGGACCTGCCAGAAGGAGGCCCGCCTATAGCGTGGCAAAGGGCGATTGGCGAGCCCAACCCGGACCTGGTCGGTGCCGCCCGCGCTGGACACTGCGTGCGGGCTGGCGTATTTGCTGACTAACCAAGTCATAATTGAAGACGCCTGCCATGACCGAATTGCTCGACCCGCGCGCGCCCCAGCGTGTTCGCCACCAGACGCGGATGCGCCTGCTTACTGTCACGGCCGTAACAGACGTGACCCCCCACATGCGCCGCTTCCGGCTCACCGGGGACCTCGAGGGTTTTGCCTCGCCCGGTCATGCCGACCACATCAAGGCGTTTTTCTTCCCAAAGGGCGTAGCGCCGCTCCTGCCCCCCATCGGACCCAGCGGTGCCGAGTTTCCGCCCGGCACCCGTCCGGAAATGCGCGATTACACGCCTCGCTACTGGGGCGTGGAGGCTGGCTGGATCGAACTCGACTTCGTGCTGCATGGTGATGGCCCCGCCTCCACCTGGGCAGCCCGGGCCAAGGTCGGCGACACCTTGGTCATCGGTGGGCCGCGCGGCTCGCTGGTCATCCCCATGGCCTTTGACTGGTATCTCCTGGCCGGCGACGAAACCGCCCTTCCGGCCATCGGGCGGCGCATCGAGGAATTGCCTGAAGGCGCCAGGGTTCTGGCCTTCATCGAGGTGGCAGACAGGGCCGAAGAACAGCGTTTTGAAACCCGGGCCGACCTCACTCTCACCTATCTGCACCGCGACGGTTCGCCCGCCGGCACGACCAGCCTTGTGCTGGACGCCATCACGGCTGCCGACCCGCCCCAAGGCGTGGCCTATGGCTATATCGCCGGCGAAGTCTCCATGGCCAAGGCGGTGCGCGCGCACCTGACCGAAGCCCGCGGTTTCAACCCCGAATATGTCAAGGCAGCGGGCTACTGGCGTCTGGGCGTCGCCGACGCCCATGAAGACCACTAGGGCGCCGGGCCCCGACAGCTAGCGGGCGGCTGGCTGACCGCCCAGGAACTGAACCGCCTTGGCACCTTCGACGATGCCGGCCTCAAGGCACGCCTTGCTATCCTTGCCGGAAAGCAGCGCGGCGACAAAGCCCGCCGCAAAGGCATCTCCGGCGCCGGTTGTGTCCACCACCGTGACCAGCGGCGCCGGCGCGCTGGCAACAATGCCCTCGGCTGTCCCCAGAATGGCGCCGAATTGCCCGCGCTTGATGACGACATGCTTGAACCGCTGGGCAAGCGCCTGCACCTGTCCATCGAGATCGGCGCTGTCGGAGAGAATTTCGGCCTCGCTTTCATTGGCGAAAAGCCAGTCCGCCTCGCCCACCCAGTTCAGGAAATCATCGGGCCCCACCTCGGCCAGAAAGCCGATGGAGGCCGGGTCTATGGCAATTGCGATGCCGCGCGCTCGGGCCTCTGCCAAAAGCCGGCGCACGGCCTGGCGGGGACCCGGCGCAAAGAAACTATAGCCCGAAACCATGACCAGTTCGGTCCCGTCGAGCAGGTCATCGGCGAGATCCGTAGCGCAAAGATTGAGGTTCGCTCCCCTGTCGGTCAGAAAACTCCGCTCGCCGCGCGGATCGAGCAGGGTGACAAGCACCCCTGTGGGCAGGTCCTTGTCGCCGGCCAGGGCCGGCACGACGTCCAGACCGCGAAAATAGTTCTCGTAAAGCGTGAGCTCGGCAGCCCCGACCCGGGCTGAGAACAGCACATCCACACCCGCCGCGCCCAGCCACACCGCCTGGTTGGCCCCCGACCCGCCAGGCTTGTTGCGGATTTCGGCCCGACGGTCCGACCCCAGGACGATGGGTCCTTCGGGTTTGACGATGATGTCGGTCATGACGTCGCCGACGACGAGGACCCGACCGCTCATGCGGGGAGCGCAGCCAGCGCCACGGCGATCTGTGCGGCGACGGCGGCATTGTTCTTGACCAGGGCAATATTGCTTTCGAGCGACTTGCCGCCGGTCAGTTCGAACATGCGTTGCAGCAGGAACGGGGTGGCCGCCTTGCCCTTGATGCCCTGCGCATCTGCATCGGCGAGCGCCTGGGCAATAAAGGTTTCGATGGCGGCGGCTTCCCAGGCGTCGGCCTCGGGAATGGGATTGGCAATCAGGACCCCGCCCATCTGGAGGTCGGACTGGATGGCCAGCATCCGGGCCACGTCTCCGGGCGTATCGAACCGCTGATCGACCTTGTGCCCGCTGGTGCGGGCCCAGAAGGCAGGAAATTCGTCCGTGCCATACCCGAGCACGGGCACGCCGTTGGTTTCCAGCACTTCAAGGGTCTTGGCGATATCGAGAATGGATTTGGCACCTGCACAGATCACCGCCACCGGCGTGCGACCCAGTTCTTCGAGATCGGCGGAAATATCGAATGTATCTTCGGCGCCCCGGTGTACCCCGCCAATGCCGCCGGTCGCAAAAATGCGGATGCCCGCCATGGCGGCGATCTGCATGGTCGTGGCAACGGTCGTGCCCGCCATGACGTTGCGCGCCAACAGGCTCGCCATGTCCCGGCGGCTCGCCTTGGCGGCGTTGTGCCCCTCGCGGGCAAGGGTTTCGAGGTCCGCGCCGGACACGCCCACCTTGAGCTTGCCATCCATGATCGCAATGGTCGCAGGGATAGCACCATTGTTGCGCACCACTGCTTCCACGTCCCGCGCCATGGCCAGGTTCTGCGGATAGGGCATGCCATGGGTGATGATGGTGGATTCGAGCGCGACCACGGCACGGCCCTGCTCGAGTGCGCTGGCGATTTCGGGCGTCACGGACAGGTAGTCTTGAGCGGGCATGGGGCTGGGGCTCCGAAAGATCAGTCCGGCACATTGTGCGGCCGGTTGCCACGCTTGTGCGCCCCTGCAACACCCCGGTCAAGAGGCGCAAATGGCATGCAACAATCGCTTGTCGCCCCCCTGATTTGGCGATAATTTGGCCGCCATTGATAGGGGAAAGGGCACTTCGCTGACCAAGTCCATTATTGATGGCGCGCCCTTCGCGCCTCGATGTGAGCCCGGCTCCGGGCAAATTGCAGCGACTTTGCCGGCCGCCTTCGGGCGCGCTTCCGACGCCCGCCTCCAGATTCCGTTTTCCGTCATTCCGGGTTCTCAAAGATGAGCCCCCGGGGCTGAGCCGCGGCTCCCTTCCGCGGGCGGCGCGTTGCGCGTCATACCGGCCGTCGCAAGACGGCGATCTGCTCCACCACAGTCCCCACAGGAGACTTCTTTTCATGAACAAGACGCTCGCCATTGCTCTTGGCGCTCTTCTGGCCGCAAGCCCCGCCTTTGCCCAGGAAGAGCCGGTTCTCAACGTCTACAACTGGTCCGACTATATTGCCGAGGACACCATCGCCAATTTCGAGGCGGAGACCGGCATCAAGGTCAACTACGACGTTTATGACAACAACGAGATCGTCGACGCCAAGCTGCTGGCGGGCAATTCCGGCTATGACATCGTGGTGCCGTCCGGCAACTTCCTCGAGCGCCAGATCAAGGCCGGCCTGATCCTGCCGCTCGACAAGTCCAAGCTGACCAATCTGGGCAATCTCGACCCCGCCGTTATGGCCACAGCCACCGCGCAGGACCCCGACAATGCCCATGCCGTGCCCTACATGATCAACACGATCGGCCTGGGCTACAATGTCGCCAAGGTCCAGGAAGCGCTCGGCGCCGACGCGCCCGTCGACAGCTGGGACCTGCTGTTCAATCCGGACACGGTCGCCAAGCTCGCATCCTGCGGCGTGGCGGTTCTCGATAGCCCGTCTGAAGTCATGGGTATTGCTCTGCACTATCTGGGCCTCGACCCCAATTCGGAATCGGCCGATGACCTGGCCAAGGCCGAGGAAGTGATGAACTCCATCAAGTCCTCGATCCGCTATTTCCACTCGTCCCAGTATATCGATGACCTGGGCAACGGCGAAATCTGCCTGGCCCTGGGCTATTCGGGCGACGTCTTCATCGCCTCGGACAATGCTGCCGATGGCGTCGATGTCCAGTACCTGATCCCCAAGGAAGGCGCGGCGACCCTGTTCGATTTCCTGGCCATTCCGGCCGATGCCCCGCATCCGGAAAACGCCCACGCCTTCATCAACTACATCCTCGAGCCCGAGGTTGTGGCGGCCATCACCAACTACGTTTACTACGCCAACCCGAACCTTCCGGCTCTGGAATTCGTGGACGAGGAAGTCAAGTCCAACCCGGGCATCTACCCGCCCGCCGAAACCATCGAAAAGGCCTTCGTGATGCAGGCGCACTCGCCTGATTACGAAGAGACCTTGACCCGGACCTGGACCCGCATCAAAACGGGCCAGTAATTCAGCGATCAAGGGGCGGCACCCAGCCGCCCCTTCACACTTTCGGGCAGACGCTCATGGCCAAGAAACCGCAGCTCGCAATCGACACGCGCCCCTGGCGCGATACGGCGAACAACAAGCCGTTTGTGCGCATCAGGAACGTTACCAAGAAGTTCGGTGACGTGGCGGCCGTCAACGATGTCTCGCTCGACATCTATCGCTCTGAACTGTTCTGCCTTCTGGGCGGATCGGGCTCGGGCAAGTCGACCTTGCTGCGCATGCTGGCGGGTTTCGAGCAGCCCACCTCCGGCACGATCGAGATCGACGGTCAGGACATGACCGAGGTGCCGCCCTACAATCGGCCCGTCAACATGATGTTCCAGTCCTATGCGCTCTTTCCGCATATGACTGTCGAGCAGAATATTGCCTATGGCCTCAAGCGCGATCATCTCCCCAAGGACGAGATTGCGGCCCGCGTCGCCGAGCTGCTGACGCTGGTCAAGCTCCAGGATTATGGCAAGCGCAAGCCGCATCAGCTTTCCGGCGGCCAGCGCCAGCGCGTTGCGCTGGCCCGCGCCCTCGCCAAGCGACCCAAGCTGTTGCTGCTCGACGAACCCCTTGGCGCGCTCGACAAAAAGCTGCGCGAGGAGACCCAGTTCGAACTGGTCAAGATCCAGGAAAGCCTTGGCGTAACCTTCATCGTGGTGACCCACGACCAGGAAGAAGCCATGACGCTCGCCACCCGCATCGGGGTGATGAACCAGGGCGAAATCGCCATGATCGGCGAGCCCACCGACGTCTACGAATATCCGAACTCCCGTTTCGTCGCCAATTTCATCGGCTCGGCCAATATGGTCAAGGGCACGGTGACCGAGGACGAGCCCGACCATGTGCGCATCCGCTCGGCCGAGCTGGGCTGCGATATCTATGTCGGTCACGGCGTCGACTGCGCCCCCGACCAGATCCTCTGGTGGGCCATTCGTCCCGAAAAGATGTCGCTCTCCCGGGAGCAGCCCGAGGGCGCATACGGCGCCAATGTCACCAAGGGCGTGGTCGAGGAAATCGCCTATCTGGGCGATATCTCGCTCTACCAGGTCAAGCTCGAAAGCGGCAAACGCATCCGCGTCAGCCAGACCAATTCGGTGCGCGGCAATCCGGACGCCATCACCTGGGAAGAAGAGGTCTATGTGACCTGGGGTGACAATGCCGGCTCGGTGCTGACGGTATGAGCACCACCCACGAGCCCACCATTCCCCCGCCCCGGCGGCTCAAGCCTTGGAACGCCGTTGAACGGCGCCTGGCCAAGATCGGCATTACCGGCCGCATGCTGGTGCTTGCCGCCCCGCTGGTCTGGCTTCTGGTGTTTTTCCTCATTCCGCTCTTTGTGGTCTTCGGCATTTCGCTGACCACCAAGCAGTTCGGCCGCCCGCCATATTCGCCGCTGCTGACCACCGATGAAGGCACGGTGCAGCTCACCCTGCACCTCAACAACTATATCCGGCTCTTCACCGACAACTTGTATGTGGCGGCCTACCTGTCCTCGATCCGCATCGCGGCCATCGCCACGGTGTTCACGCTGCTGATCGGCTATCCCATGGCCTATGCCATTGCGCGCGCGCCCGACCCGTGGCGCAACGTGCTGCTGATGCTGGTGATCCTGCCCTTCTTCACCTCGCTGCTGCTGCGCGTTTATGCGCTGACCGGCTTCATGCGCGGCAATGGCGTGATCAACCAGTTCCTGGGCCTTTTCGGCATCCAGCCGCTGGTGATGATGCAGACCGATTTCGCCGTCTATGTGGGCCTGGTCTATACCTACCTGCCCTTCATGATCCTGCCGCTCTACACGACGCTGGTGAAGCTGGACGGCTCGCTGCTCGAAGCCTCCGCCGACCTTGGCGCCAAGCCGTTGCGCACCTTCCTCTCGATCACCCTGCCGCTGTCGCTGCCGGGCATCGTGGCCGGGTCCATGCTGGTTTTCATCCCCGCCATCGGCGAATTCGTCATTCCCTCGCTTCTGGGCGGACCGGAAACCCTGATGATCGGCCGGGTGCTGTGGGACGAATTCTTTACTGCCACCAATTGGCCGCGCGCCGCTGCGGTGGCCTGCGCCATGCTGGTCGTGGTGGTCGTTCCCATCATGCTGTTGCAGCGCGCCCAGGGCGCCGTTGTGGAGAAGTAGCATGTTCCGTCGTGGCTGGTTCCTCCCCATCGCTGCCGCCCTTGGCTTCGCCTTTCTTTATGCGCCCATCGTCAGCCTGGTGATTTTCTCGTTCAACGAGAACCGCTTGGTGACCGTGTGGTCGGGCTTTTCGTTCAAGTGGTATGGCGAATTGTTCCGCGATCCGCAGATGCTCAATGCCGCTTTGCTGAGCCTGCAGATCGCCGCCTTGTCCGCCACCATTGCCCTGGTGCTCGGGACCCTGGCCGCCGTGGCGCTGGTGCGGTTCCGCCGGTTCCGTGGGCGGACGCTGTTTGCGGGCATGGTGTCGGCGCCGCTGGTCATGCCTGACGTCATCACCGGCCTCTCGCTGCTGCTGCTCTTCGTGGCCATGGAAAGCCTGCTCGGCTGGCCGCAGGGCCGGGGCATGCTGACCATCGTCATTGCCCACGCAACCTTCTGCACGGCCTATGTCTGCGTCGTGGTGCAGAGCCGCTTGTCGGACTTCGATCGGTCCTTGGAAGAGGCGGCAATGGACCTCGGGGCCAGCCCGCTCCGGACTTTTTTCGATATTACCCTGCCCATTATCGCTCCGGCGCTGGTCTCGGGATGGCTCCTTGGCTTCACCCTGTCGCTCGACGATCTTGTCATTGCCAGCTTCGTTTCGGGCCCGGGTTCCTCGACCCTGCCCATGGTGATTTTCTCCAAGGTGCGCCTCGGCGTCTCGCCCGATGTGAACGCTCTGGCGACCATCATCATCGGCATCGTGGCGCTGGGCGTCATCGCCGCCACCATCATCCAGCTGCGCTCGCGCCCCAAAAAGGCGCGGGCATGACGGGTCAACACAAGGCCCAATAGGTTGGCAGACTGTTCACCCTGACCT
The DNA here is from genome assembly GCA_023391095.1 of Pseudomonadota bacterium. GTDB lineage: Bacteria > Pseudomonadota > Alphaproteobacteria > Rhizobiales > Devosiaceae > Devosia. The sequence goes on along the minus strand of JAEWBN010000021.1, from coordinate 3,193 downwards.
TCGCACTGAGCGCGTTAATGTCACGCCGGCGCTAAGCCGCGCGTGCATGGCACCAATGAAGGGGTAGCGCAGCGCCGTTGCATGCCCTATTTGCCCCTCACGGTTCGATGACGGGCCGGCCAAGACGGAGGACTGCCATGTCGGCCCAGACTCCCCTCAAGCGCCTTACCATCCGCGACATTGCCGCGATGCGGAAACAGGGCGACGCCATCGCCATGCTCACCGCCTATGACGCCACCATGGCCGCGCTGGTCGAAAGCGCCGGGGTGGACATGATCCTTATTGGTGACAGCGTCGGCAATGTGGTGCTCGGCCACGAGACGACCCTGCCGGTGACGCTCGATGACATGATCCGCCATGCCGCGGCGGTCAAGCGCGGCTCCTCCCGCGCCCTCCTCGTGTGCGACATGCCTTTCGGCTCGGTCACCGACGCCGATACCGCTCTGGCCAATGCCGTGCGCGTGATGAAGGAAACCGGCGTCGAGGCGGTCAAGATCGAGGGCGGCTTAGCCATGATACCGACCGTCGAACGGCTGACCCAGCACGGCATTGCGGTTATGGCCCATATCGGCCTGACGCCGCAGGCCGTGCACCAGATGGGCGGCTATTACATGCATGGCAAGGACGAGGCCTCCGCCGCGCGGCTGCGCGAAGAAGCCCGCGCGCTCGAAGCCGCTGGCGCCTTTGCCGTGGTGCTCGAATGCGTGACCCCTGTTCTTGCGGCTGAAATCACCCGCGCCCTCACCATTCCCACCATCGGCATCGGCTCGGGCAAGGACTGCGCCGGGCAGGTGCTGGTGGTCAATGACCTCATCGGCTTGAGCGTCACGCCACCGCCCAGCTTTGCCAAGCCACGCGCCGATGTGGCCAGCGTCATCCGCGCCGCCGTCGGTGATTATGTCGCCGAGACCAAGGCCGAGCGCCAACCCATTCCCCTGCCGCGGCGGGCCGACTGATGGCCAATATTCTCATCGCCATTTCCGGCTCGATCTCTGCCTACAAGATTGCCGATGTCGTTTCCGAACTGGGCAAGGCCGGGCACGCGGTGCAGTGCCTGCTCACAAAAAGCGCAAAAGAGTTTGTCAGCCCGCTCGTGCTCGAAACGCTGAGCGGCCGCCCGGCGCGTTCCGAGGTCTTTGGGCCCGACATTTCGGGCACCGAGCATATCGATCTCGCCCGCTGGGCTGATCTGATGGTCTTTGCCCCGGCCAGCGCCAATATGCTGGCGCGGCTGGCGCTGGGCCTTGCCGATGACCTGCCCTCGACCGTGGCGCTGGCGACCGAAGCGCCCATTCTCATCGCCCCGGCGATGAATACGGTCATGTGGGACAAGCCCATCGTGCAGCAACATCTAGAGACGCTGGTGGCGCGTGGCGCCGAAGTGATCGCGCCCGCCTCGGGCCTCCTCGCCTGTGGCGAAGTGGGGGTCGGCAAGCTCGCGCCAGTGGCCGAGATCGTGGCGCGGATCGAGGCTGCCGTGCTGCCCAATGCGCAGGACCTTCTTGGCAAGCGCATCCTCATCACCGCCGGGCCCACAACGACTGCCATTGATGCGGTGCGCTATATCACCAACCATTCCACCGGCCGCATGGGCGCGGCCATGGCCGAAGAAGCCCTGCGCCGTGGGGCCGTGGTCGACTATGTGCTGGGTGTCGACAAGGGCGTCGTGCGCCCCGCTGCGCCACGCGGGGCCGAAAGCCGGCTCAACCTTGTTGAAGTGCGCACCGCCGAAGAAATGGCCGAGGCGGCGCTGGCCAGGCTGCCCGAGGTGCAGGGCGTTGTGGCCACCGCCGCCGTCATGGATTATTCCGTCGCCGCCCCATCTGCCAGCAAGCTCAAGCGGGCCTCGGACGCCATTGCGCTCGACCTTGTGCCCTCGACCGACGTGCTGGCCAGCCTGCGCAAGGCGGCGACCGGGCAATGGTTTCTGGGCTTTGCCGCCGAGACCGACAATGTCGAGGCCCATGGCAAGGGCAAGCTCGAGGCCAAGGGGCTCGACTATCTCTTTGCCAATGAGGTTGCCCGCCTTGGGGCCAAGGGCGAGACCGGCTTTGCCGTCGGCACCAATGCCGGCGTGCTGCTGGGCAAGGACGGATCGCGCCACGAACTGGCGCTGGGCAGCAAGGCGGAAATCGCCCGCCGCATCTGGGACCTTATTGCATGACCACGATACTGCGCGACAAGGCGAGCCTGCGCGCCTGGAGAAATGCGCTCCCACCTGACCGCACGCTCGGCTTCGTTCCGACCATGGGCGCTCTCCATGACGGGCACCTGAGCCTGATGGCGCAGGCCCGCGAGGAGGCCGACGTCGTGATCGCCTCGATCTTCGTCAACCCGCTGCAGTTCGGGCCCAATGAGGATCTGAGCCGCTATCCGCGCCCTATCGAGGCCGATATCGCCAAGCTGGAAGCGGCCGGCGTGGACGCGCTTTTCCTGCCATCGGTGGAAGACATGTATCCGCCCGGCGCGTCGACGCTGGTGGAGGAAAGCCTTGTGTCGGGGCCCCTCTGCGGCGCCATGCGGCCGGGGCATTTCACCGGCGTCACCACGGTGGTCCTGAAACTCTTCAACCTCGTCCAACCGCATCTGGCGGTTTTCGGGCAGAAGGACGCCCAGCAATGCGCCGTGATCGAGCGCATGGTGCGCGACCTCGACGTGCCGGTGAAGATTTTACGCGGACCGATTGTGCGGGAAGCCGATGGCCTGGCGCTGAGTTCGCGCAACGTCTATCTCGGCCCGGAGGATCGGGCGGCAGCGCCACTGATCCATCAGAGCCTGCTTGAAGTTGAGGCGGCGTTCGCGGACGGCGAGAGAGACGCGGCGCGGCTGGCCGAAATCGGGCTCGCCGTTCTGGCCGCATCGGACCGCATCAAGCCGCAATATTACGAGATCCGCGACCCCGAAAGCCTCGGCGCCATCACCACGGTGGGCGCACGCGGAGCGTTGGTGGCGGTCGCAGCGCATCTGGGCACGACACGGCTGATCGATAATCGGCTTATTGGGGCGCGCGGCTGAGGGTACTGGTCATTTGTCGTTCCTAAGCTGGGCCGAGGCCCTGCCCCACCTCCCCTTGACGGGGGAGCGACTGTCTTGATGGTCAAGCGCTTTGCCATGGTTTTTGGTCCCTGATGATGGCATTGAGGATGGTGAGGAGCTTTCGGGCTGTGGCGATGAGGGCGACACGTTTGGGCTT
>JAEWBN010000007.1 GCA_023391095.1 Pseudomonadota bacterium | reverse complement strand
GGGAAAACGCCTGGGTCCAGCGCTGCGGGCCACCCAGAAGGACCAATCTTGCCGAAAGCACTGGATCTCACACCGGCATCATGGCGCCGCCGGACACATCACCCAGTTTTTGCGGGTGTCCAGCTCGGAGGGGGTGCCAAAAACCACAGATGCCGCCCGTTGCCCCCAACCCTCCCCGTAAAGGGGAGGGTGTCGCATCGCGTTTTCCGAACGGGCCAGTAAAACCTACCCCCGCAGCGCGCTCGCTTCGCGGGCCAGCGCTTCGATACGCGCGAAGTCGCCCGATGCCAGTGCATCCCCCGGCATGATCCAGGAGCCGCCGACACAGATCACGTTGGGCAGGGCGAGATAACCCTTGGCCTTTTCCTGGTCGATGCCGCCGGTGGGGCAGAAGGTGATGTCAGCAAGCGGGGAGGCAAAGGCCTTGAGAACAGGGGCGCCGCCCATGGCTTCGGCCGGGAAGAACTTGAGGAAGGAATAACCGCGCTCTACCGCAGCCATGGCCTCGGTCGGGGTCCCGATACCGGGCAGGAGCGGAATGGAGACGTCTTCGGCAGCATCGAGCAGCCGCGGCGAGGCGCCCGGCGACACCATGAACTGGCAACCGGCGTCCACGCTGGACTTCATATGGGCGCCGTTTCGCACCGTTCCCGAGCCGACGATGGCGCCCTTGACCTTGGCCATCTCTTCCATCACGCGCAGGGCGTTGGGTGTGCGCAGGGTGACTTCCAGCACGGGCAGGCCACCGGCCACCAGCGCCTCGGCAAGCGGCTGGGCCTGCGCCACATCGTCGAGAATGATCACCGGAACAACCGGGGCAAGCGAGAGAATGGAACGGATGGCGTTGGCGTCCTGCGGCATGAATACTGTCCTCGGCTGGCAGAATGTGCCCAAGCGTTAGGCGCAGGGGAAAAATCCTGCAAGGCCATTCATTGAAATGAAAGGCGAAAATCCCTAGGTTCCCGGCACCGAAGCGGGGAGGACCCAATGGTTCAGACAATCAACGCCTTGACCCCGCTTGCCGAAGCGCGCGCCATTCTGGCCGAAAGCTTTGATCTCAAGTTTTCGCCTGCCATTGCACGGGCCACCGACAAGGTGTTCGACCGGGTCCGCGGCAAGATCCCGGAGGTCGAATGGGCCTTCTATGCGCCGCTGATTTTCCAGATCAACCGGCTCAAGAAGGAAAAGGACGCGGTTATCCTGGCGCATAATTACCAGACGCCGCAGATTTATCACGGCGTTGCCGATGTGGTGGGCGACAGCCTGCAGCTGGCCATCGAGGCCACCAAAGTCACTCAATCGGTCATCGTCCAGTGTGGCGTGCACTTCATGGCCGAAACGTCCAAGATGCTGAACCCCGGCAAGACGGTCCTCATTCCCGATAGCCGGGCGGGCTGTTCTCTCTCCGAAAGCATCACCGCCGAGGACGTTATGGCCATGCGCGCCAAATATCCCGGTGTACCCGTCGTCACCTATGTGAACACCTCGGCCGCCGTGAAGGCCGTCACCGACGTGTGCTGCACCTCCTCCAACGCGCTCGACATCGTCAACCGCGTCGAGGGCGACACGGTCATCATGATCCCCGACCAGTATCTGGCGCAGAACACGGCCAAAAAGACCGGCAAGAAGGTCATCACCTGGGCCGGCGCCTGCGAAGTGCACGAGACCTTCACGGCCGAAGACATTTCCGAGCTGCGCCACGCCTATCCCACGGCCAAGATCATCGCCCATCCCGAATGTCCGCCCGAAGTGATCGATGCGGTTGATTTCGCCGGCTCCACTGCCGCCATGATCGACTGGGTCAAGACCACCAAGCCCCCGCGCGTGGTCATGGTCACCGAATGCTCCATGTCCGACAATGTCGCGTCCGAAACCACGGGCGTCGATTTCCTGCGCGGCTGCAACATCTGCCCGCACATGAAGCGCATCAATCTCGAAAACGTCCTCTGGTCGCTCCACACCATGACCGAGGAAGTGACCATCTCCGAAGACATCATCGGGCCCGCCCGCCAGGCCGTCGAACGCATGATCGAGATGTCGAAGAAGCGGGACTAACTTCAGGATTTAACGGACAGTAAGCGTCCTCGATGCCCACCTCCCCCTGGACGGGGCTTCGACCCGGCCGGAGGCCAAAACGCTCCGGTGGAGCGTTTTGAGGGAAGAAGGCCATGAGAGCTATGCTCGAATGGCAAGCGACGCTAGGCCCGCCCGGGGCCGTAGCAAAGTTAGGAGGGGGTGCCAAAACCGATCTCCGCCGTGACCACCCCTCCCCTGCCCTCCCCGTCAAGGGGAGGGTGTTGCATCGAGCCTGCCGATGCCCCCTACCCCGGCCGCTTGGCCACCAGATCGATCTCTACCAGAGCCCCCACCGCCAGTGCCGTCACGCCCACGGTCGTGCGCGCCGGCAATTTCCCCGTCTCGAAGAAAGTGGGCCAGAGTGCATTGAGCGCGGCATAGTCTCTCTCGAACTGGGTGAGATAGATCCGCGCCATGGTCACATGCTCCAGACCCAGCCCGATCCCCCCGAGCACGATTTTGAGGTTCTCGACCACGCGCTGCGTCTGCGCCTCGATCCCATCGGGCAGCGGCGCGTCGGGTGCGTCGGGATCGGTCGGCATCTGCCCGGTGACGAACACCCAGCCATCGGTCTCCACCGCATGGCTGAACGGGGCAACCGGACGCGGACCGGAAGAGATCATGTGGTGAACAATATCGCTCATGAGCATTAGCCATCGTTTGCGTGACGTGAAGCCACTTTGTGCGGTGGTCGGCGTTAACAGTCTGCCAACCAATTGCCCATGCTTGCGCACCAGATGTCAAAGGCGCACACTCACCCAATGCGCATTCTGCCCCGCATCGCCCTTGCCGTCTTGCTGCTGGTTCTTCAGCCCGCACCGGCCCTTTTTGCCGGTGAATTCACCAGGAGTGCCGCCCAGTCCGCCACGCTTGACGGGCACTTTGCGGACCTCGCCGCCGCCTCCAGCGAGGCCGAGGCCCGGCGCGTCGCCGACAGCATCTGGCGCCTTTGGATCACGCCCGAAGACCCGGTTCTGGCGGCCCGCGTCGAGGCCATTATCACCGGCGGCGGCTTTGCCGGACCGTCGAGCCAGCTCCCCCTCATCGACGCACTCGTCGCCGATTATCCAGATTTTGCAGAGGGTTGGAACCTGCGCGCCACCGCCCACTTCATGCGCGGCGACTATGACGCGGCGCTCGGCGATATTGACGAGACGCTTCGGCGCGAGCCCCGCCACTTCGGCGCGCTGGCTGGTCGCGCGCTGATTTTCCACACCCAGGGCAGGACGGACGAAGCGCTCGAGGCGATCAAGCAGGCGCTCGACATCCATCCGTTCCTCCCCGAACGCAGCCTCTTCCCCGAACTGGGTCCAGCCCCCCTGCGCAGCTGATTAGAAAAGGAAAAGACCATGGCCGATGGCACCTACACCGTCCACCACGAGCAAGGCCCCACCCGCGGCCGCTATGTCATCCACCTTGCGCCGGGCGCCGAAGCCGAAATGACCTACCGCAAGGACGGCGATGGCCCCATGATCATCGACCACACCGGCGTGCCACCTGAATATGAAGGCCGGGGCATTGCCCTGCAGCTGGTCAAGGCTTCGATTGCCGACGCTCGTGAAAAAGGCTTTAAGATCAGGCCCGTATGCCCCTATGTCGTGGTCCAGTTCCGCCGCCATCCCGAATGGAACGACCTTCTGGCCTGAGCCTACCAGCCATACCGGACCCTGTCGGCGCCTTCGGCCAGATAGTCGGTCAGGGCCTCCCAGCTGACGCGCGCTGTGGGCGCACCATAGGCATAGGCTGCCACCTCGTAGGGCTGGAATTGGATCACCAGTCCATAGGGGTCCGAGAGATCCCACCGCACGGGGTCGGTAACGACATCGGCAATAAAGCTCGTATCCTCCAGCATCAGCATGTCGCCATGCTCATCCCGCAGCGCCGTAACCGTCAGATCGAGCAGGGCTTTTTGCCATCCCTTGCCGGCAAAGACGTCCGATGCCGTGAGCCAGCGGCCTTCCTCGCGCAGGAAGTGGCGGTAGCTGATGCCCCAATTGCCATGGGCAGCGCCGTGGCCATACCAGTATGTCTCGACCACCAGGGTGATTCTGCCGGTGCCGGCAAGTTCCTTGACCCCGATGGAATTAACGCTGTCGCTGCTGGCGTCCTCGTCGCCATCGGCATCAGTACCCGCGTCCGTCGGCGCGTCGAAGTGAGCCTCCTCTCGCACTAGGGCATTGAAGCTCTTCACGAATTCCGCGTCGCCATCGATCTGGACGACGCTCAGTTCCTGCTTGGAAACCGGCCAGTTTGAATCCGGATTGTTCGCTTCATACGGATCGGGCGCAGCCGCATAGCGCGAGACCGGATAGAACCGCAGGCCCGACATCATACGGCTCATTTCCAGCACTTCGCTGCGGGAATTGAAGACATCGACAAGACAGTCGATGCCGCGCTGGTCATAGGCCCCCGAAGCCAGCGGGCGCGCGTCGCGTGTGCAGACGCGCTGGGCAAATGCCAGCCAATCGCGCTGGCCCTGGCGCATTTCGGAAAGCACGCCATCGGAAAGCCCGCCCACCGCCGTCGCATAGGTCTTGGAGAGCCTGTCGTCGGCCCGGGAAAGCTCATCACTCCCGCAGATCGCCGTTTCAAAAGGCGTCGTCGACTTGGCGCAATCGAAACTGGCGGCCTGCGCAGGCAAACCCGGCAGGGCTCCCAAGCCGGCCACGGCTACGACGAGCAGCAGAAGGCGCATATTGTCTCTCCTCTTTTCGGGTCATCCTAAAGCCGATAGACGCCAAAGTCATGGCGTCAGTCAGAACGGACATATGCCCGAAACGGCTCGCGAATTCTGGAGAGACCTGGTCAGAGCTACTGGGCGAGAAAAGCCTGGATCGCCTGCAGCTCTTCCTGCCGGATCTCGTGCCCGCCGGGGTGCCAGGCAACCGTCGCTTCGGCGCCGTTGTCCTGGAAATAGCGAACCAGCCGTTCGCTCGCGCTTGCCGGAGCGATGGGGTCGCCGCGTCCGGCGGTCACAAGCACCTTTCTGCCGGTAAAATCAGCGGGCGCTGGCTCAAAGGGGATGAGCGGGTGCATGAGAACACTGGCGTCGAACAGCTGAGGCGCCGAGAACTGCACAGAGGCCAGGATGTTGGCGCCGTTCGAATAGCCCAGGCCAATGACGCGCTCCGGGCGGCTCGCGCCAATCCTCTCCCGCACGAAGTCAGCCATGGCCGAAGTACGCAGGGCCAGATCGTCCATGTCATAGACGCCCTCACCTGTGCGGCGAAAATAGCGCAGCGCCCCGTGCTCGCTGACATCCCCACGCGGCGCAACCCGGCGCGCGCCCGGCAGTAGTTGCCCGGCCAGATCGAAGAACTGGCTTTCGTCGCCCCCGGTCCCATGGAACAAGAAAATCAGCGGCGATGTATCCGTTGCACCCGCGGCTTCGCGGAACTGATAGGCGACCATGGCAAACTCCTCGGTTGCACCTCATATGGGCGAACCCGACCGCACCGGCAATCCACCGGCTCCGACACGCAGTGTTGCCGATTGTGGAACAGCGCTTATGGCGCAGGCCGGTACCCTGCCAAAATGGCCAGGCGCAAGGACTCAGCGACACTGCGCGCTGCCGCCTCCTCTGCCGCTGTTGCCGCGGTGTTCTGGGCCAGAAGCTGCCCCAGGCTCTGGTAGGACGTGTCGGCAAACCGCCTGGCCTCGAAAAGAACTTCGTCACCCTTGCGAATGGTCACCGTGGCTTGGACACGGATCGACAGGGGCTTACGCGCATCAAAGGCATCGGAAAGAACGCCAGGCTGGCCGACCTTGGACGCCGTGATTGTCAGGACCGGATCGTCAGGCCCGGCGACCTGCGAAAAAGTCACACCCAGCCGTTGGGCGACAATCTGGCTAAGCCGCCCGCTGGGTGGGGCGAAGTTGAAACGAATATTCTGCGCCTGTGCGCCAGCCATGTCCCCGTAGACCGGCGAGAAGCTGGTGCAACCGGCAAGACCGAGCGATACGGCGCCAGCAAACAGAAGTGCAACGAAGCGTCCGCGTCTCATTGTCCCCCCAAAGGTCCGGCATAGCCAAGATTGAAACCGGCCGGAGACTTGATCCGGAACGTGGCCATGAAGCGTGTTTCGTCGGGCGTGGAGTGGGTGGGGCCATTCCTGGTTGCTGATGCGCCGATATTGAGATAGCCATCGTCGTAGTCGAGCCCACCGCCAACCTGAAGCCATTGGCCAGCCGCGAGATCCCAATAAAGGCTGCTCGACACCGACCAATAGTCGGCCACCGGCATTTTCCCTTCCACTCCGATTTCGTGCAGCGCTTTCGGATTGCCCAGCGCCGGCGTCGCTGCGGCGTAACGGTAAAAGAGCGCGCCGGACCAATCATCCTGAGCGTAGCGTACCCCCAGGCCAGCGCGTGCAATCTCGAAGCTGGCCGTGTCGATCTGCAGCTTGCCGCCCATCGTCACCGAGTCCATCAGCGAGCCGTAGACGCCCAGGACGGTGTGGGACGCATCCGCGTCGAGGCCTGACCCGGTCCCGGCATAGGTGACATCAGGCTGGGTGAATGCATTGGTCCCAGCGAGCTGGAAGGATTGCCCCGCAGTCAACTCAACGAAATTGCCGTCGTCGAAATTGGCAAGATAGCGACCGCCAACATTGAGCCGCAGTCCGGTTTCCTGTCGGTCTATGCCGGTGAAACGGTTGTAGCTGAACAGATTGGTGTCGCCGAACACCACGCTCTGGCTATCTTCGTTGGTAATGCCGGGAGCCGTGCTGGAGGCGCCGCGGTAAACGAGCTGGGCGATGGGTTCGACGATATGGGTAATGCCGGGGCTGCGCGCCGCCATCGGGTACCGCACGTCCAGCGCAGCGATTGGCGTAGCGCCAAACAGTTCGCCAGCCGCCGGCGCACCCACCACCGCGCTCCCGCCATCATAATAAGCGCCGTCGACCCGCAGCCCGGCAAATGGCGTCACCACCGCACCGCCGGCAATGATCTGGTTTTGCCAGCTGGCCTGGGCCATGCCATGGACGCGCTGCCCTGCATAGCCATGCTGATAGGACACGCCGTTGATCACGCCCTGACTGTCACGAGCACGATATACGCCGAGGAGGCGGCTCTCGATGTCGAACTGCCCGCCTCCATCGGGTAACTTGAACCGACGTTCGAAGCGAATGAAGGGCAAGACAGCACCCAGTCGTTCCCTTTCGATCTCGGAATAGTTGCCCAATGGGTTGAACTGCTGCAGCCGTGCGTCGAGAAAAGTGTCAGAGGTCAAATGCCGCCCGTAAAGCTCGTTGACGTCTGCGTTCCCCCTGGGCTGGCGATAGTCATCAAGATAGGCGAAATCGGAAAAAACCGCATAGGACCCTCCCACCTCCCAGTCCTCGACCGGCTGGAAACGTGCCGACGCCTGGATGGCCCCTCGCCAATCCTGCTGTGCGTCAGGAAATGTAAACGCCGCGGGATCGAACTGGTAAAGCCCCGAAGCCCGGATGCGGAATGAGCCCCTGTCAAAGCGCTGGATCCATTCGGCGCCCAACAGGAAGCCCTGACGCGTGAGGGCAGTGGGGGTCAGAATGATATCGGTGAAACGACTGGAGTAGACGCGAACCGGCAATTCCACCTTGAGGCCTGTCTCGTCGGAATAGTCCACGCTGGGCCATGAAACATTGTCGAGTGCGCTGTTGGAAAGATCGGGCAGCCAGAGATATGGCAGCCACGCGACGGGCAAGCCTAGCAAGGACAAGGATGGCTGCTCAAGAGACACCGACTTGTCGGCGACGTTGTAGGTCACCTTGGCTGCGCTCATCGACCAACCGATCCGGCGGCCCTTTTCGTCGATACACGTGCCACAAGGGGCATAGCTAGCGTTGACCAGGACGGTCTGCACCGCTTGGTCGTAGTCTGCGTTGTCTGCGGTAATGCGCGAGCCATCGTGACCGGCAATAGTGAGCGATTGCAGAAACACCTGCTTCATGCCGCCTGTCACGACGATCTCGGGCGCAGTCGTTACATTGCCTGCCGGATCGGTGACGCTGGCATTGCCGCTGAGCCGCAGATTGCCCGCACCGCGTTCATAGATCAGGCTTTGGCCACGCAGCACATAGCCGCTGGCCGACAGCACCACATTACCGCGCGCCGTTATAGTGTTAGCAGGCGCATCAAACACCAGTTCATCAGCCTCAACGCCCGTTGGAGCGGAGGGGTCGACCGGCTGATTGAAGTAGTTGTCGGGAACGAGCCCCTGCGCGACCGCAGGCGCGATTCCGGCCGGGATGGATCCCGCCAGAATGACAAGCGCCATCCAGCCCGCCAGCAAGGGACGATCAAACAAACTCAAGAACGCGCAGCCTTTCTCGCCCATGGAAATTGGACGGGGCGGCGCATAACGTGACATGCGTCACGCCGCTGCCCTGCTCCACCAACAAACCCTTGATCGATAAAGTACAGTTCAATTCCCAGGCGGGCAACGAACAATGTGCAAACCCTGCCGCACTGTGCCCCAGCGACAACAAACATGGCTGACAAAGCCTTAATGCTGGAAAAGGCAAAGCCCGCCGGACTTATGGGTCCGACGGGCTTTTTTGGTTGCGGGAGCAGGATTTGAACCTGCGACCTTCAGGTTATGAGCCTGACGAGCTACCGGGCTGCTCCATCCCGCGTCAAACACAGCGCCTCGGCGCGGTGTGAGGGCTATATAGGGTCTGATCTCACACACCTCAACCCCTTTTGGTCAATCTGGTCGCTTTTTTGAAAGAGCCGTGCCCCATGGCAGCCGGCTGTGGAAAACGCGACCCCGCCATTGGCTTTCCCGGAGGTCACACCTGGTTTAGGTTCCGCCCGCAAACACAGTTCGATCCCGGAAACATCCATGCAAATCAAAACACTCGGCCGAAGCGGCATCGAGGTCACCGACATCTGCCTCGGCACCATGACCTGGGGCAGCCAGAACACCGAGCAGGAAGGCCACGCACAGATCGCCATGGCCAGGGACGCGGGCATCACCTTCATGGATACCGCCGAAATGTATGCGGTTCCCGGCAGCCCGCAGACCAGCGGACGGACCGAAGAGATCGTCGGCAACTGGTTTGCCGCCAATAAAGACCGGGACCGCTGGGTTCTCGCCACCAAGATCGCCGGGGGCGGCAATGCCCACATTCGTGGCGGCCGTCGCCCCGACGCGACCTCGGTCCGTGAAGCCCTGGAAGCAAGCCTGCGGCGCCTGCGCACCGACTATGTCGATCTCTACCAGATCCACTGGCCGGCGCGCGGCCACTACAATTTCGAAAATTACTGGACCTATGCGCCGCACCGCCAGGACCGCGCCGACGCTCTGGACAACATGCAGGAAGTGCTCGCCGCCCTGGGCGACCTGGTCCAGGAAGGCAAGATCCGCCAGATCGGCGTGTCCAACGAGACCACCTGGGGGCTGGCGCAATGGCTCAAGCTCTCGGAAGCCCACAATCTGCCGCGCATGGCTACGATTCAAAACGAATATAGCCTCGTGCGCCGGATGTTCGACCAGGATCTGGCGGAACTGAGCCACTACGAAGACGTGGGCCTCCTCGCCTATTCACCGCTGGCCGGAGGCCTGCTCACCGGCAAATATCTGGACAATGCGACGCCGGCCGGCAGCCGCCGCGACTATCAGAAAGGTTTCTGGCGCCTCAATCCCCATTCGGAACGGGCGACGCGGGACTATCATGCGCTCGCTGCACGCCATGGACTCGATCCCGTGCAGATGGCTATCGCCTTCTGCCGCAGCCGTCCCTTCATGACCTCGACCATTATAGGAGCAACCAGCACAGACCAGCTGCGTCAGGTGCTCGGCGCTATCGACCTCGTACTGTCGCCCGAACTGCTCAGCGAGATCGACGCCATCCACCGCGACAATCCCCGCCCGATCTGACCGGCTGGTGGCCGTGCACAAACCTATGGCCAAAGCCCGGCGCGCCGATATGATTGGCGCGCCTTCCATGCCGGAGCCCGATCGTGACCACGCTCTTCACCTCCCTTTTCCCGCTTCTGGCCTACATTGCCTACAATGTGATCGTGCCACAGGTTGAGAAGGTCCGGCCGTCGCTGTCGGTCATCATGAACATGCAGCGCCGCCGCTGGGTCGCCAATGCCACGCGAAGGGAAAGCCCGTTCGATGCGATCCTCTCCGGTAACATCATGGGCTCGGTCAGCTTCATGGCATCTACATCGGTCCTGCTGGTCCTGGCGGTGTTTGCAGTCTTCGGACAATTGCCGGCCCTGATGGAAGCGCTCGATTCGCTTTCACTCGACCGCAGCTATTCGGTCTTCGACGTGCAGGTGCATCTGGTGGTGATGCTGGCCATGTTCGTGCAGGCCTTCTTCGCCTTCACTTTGTCGCTGCGCCAGTTCAACCACTTCTGCATCATGCTGGGCGCCCTCGACCATGACAGGGTCACCAGCGACGAGGAGATCGACGCCATTGCCCGCATGAACGGGCTGGGGGCCAGAAACTTCAATTCGGGCATCCGCGCCTACTATTTTTCAGTGGCTACGGTGGCCTGGTTCGTTTCCGAGTGGCTGGCGGTGGCGGTATGTTTGACGACCATCCTGATACTTGCCCACCGGGAGTTCTTCTCCTCATCCCATCGCACAGCCGCCTCCGCCGCAGTGCTCGCTGCCCGCCACCGCAAAGATCACCCTTGATCCTTGGCAAGGCATTTACCCAGACATGGGCGCGGCATTTTATGACGTTGACATTCAGGTATGAGAGGGGTTTAGTCCGCGCCGTTGAGACCCCTAGGCGCCCGCCATGCTTGTCTGCCAATGCAACATGATCACCTCAAAGGAAATCGAGGACATCGTCCTTGATTTGCTCAAGGCCGACCCATGGCAGCTTGTTGTTCCCGCAAAGGTCTATGCCGAGCTCAACCGCCGCGCGAAATGTTCAGGCTGCGTGCCGAATGTGGTGGACATCATCGTGCGGGTCACGGAAAACTACCACGCACAGCAAGCTCTTGAGCCCGCTGAGCTGGTCAGTATCCAGTCCGGTCTCGAGAAGCTGAAAAAGCAACGGATTGGAGAACGTCTTGAAAGGCGAAGCACAAGTCATCGAGCGGCTTAACGAGGCCCTTTTTCTCGAGCTCGGCGCCGTCAATCAATATTGGGTGCATTTTCGTCTCCTGGACGACTGGGGCTATAAGCGCCTGGCCGCCAAGGAACGCGCCGAATCCATCGAGGAAATGCACCACGCCGACAAGCTGATCGAGCGCATCATTTTCCTTGAAGGTCACCCCAACCTGCAGCGCGTTGCCCCCCTGCGGATCGGCCAGACTATCAAGGAAGTGCTGGAAGCAGATCTTGCCGGCGAATACGACGCGCGCAAGGCTTACAAGGCCAGCCGCGAGCTGTGCGAAGAGCTGGGAGACTATGTGTCCAAGAACCTCTTCGAAGAATTGCTGGCTGACGAGGAAGGCCATATCGACTTCCTCGAAACCCAGCTTGAACTGCTCGACAAGATCGGGCCGGAAAAATATGGCCAGTTGAACTCGGCCCCCGCCGACGAAGCCGAATGAGCTGACCCAATTTTAGAGCCGCCCGGAACAGTTTCCGGGCGGTTTTGTTTTGCGCCTCGGAGGTATTCATCATGGCCTATCACACTGGACGGCTGATCGATCACGTCCATCTGCGCGCGAGCAATTTCCTCAACACGCGTTACTTCTACGAGAGCGTCCTGACTGTGCTTGAAGTTCCCATCACGGCAAGCGGAGAGGGATGGCTGCAGGCCGATGAACTGTTCATCGATGGCGCTGATGCCCGCACCAGGCCGAGCCATGTCCACCTGGCGTTCCAGGCGAGGGACCGGCAGATGGTGGACGCGTTCCACCGCGCGGCTCTCAAGGCCGGCGGCACGGACAATGGTGCGCCGGGCGAGCGGCACTATCATCCTGGCTACTATGCCTGTTTCGTGCTCGATCCGGACGGCAACAATGTTGAGGCCGTATTCCACGGCCCCAACACACGCTCTGTCCCCTCAGTGGTGATCGAGCCGGGCGGCTGACCCTACTCGATCTGCTGGAACATGGCGTTGAGCTGGCCGATGATCTGGTCCATCGGCGCGATGGAATCGGGCAGCGCCTCGGGCTGGTCCGGCACCACCGCGATATAGGGCACACCGCTGGGGAAGGCGCCGAAGCGCTGGAAGAAGCTCACCATGTCGTTCAGCACCGGCATGCGCCAGCGCCACATGGCGCCCATGGCCAGCACCGGCTCCATATGGCCGAAACCCTCATAATATTGCGTCGTGACCCACACGCCCTGCGCCCGCAGCCGCTGGGCAAAACGGTCGGTATTCTGCATCCGCACGATTGGGTCGCTGGTGCCGGTGACCAGATACATGGGCGGCGCCTCTGAGGTAATGAGGTTGATCGGCTGCGTTCCCTCAGGGCTTGGTGCCTGACCGAAGGCTTCGCGAACTTCATTATATTCAAAGGGATAGAAGTCGTAGGGGCCCGACAGCGCCGCCACCGCGAGCACGGGCATGGTGACCCCAAATTCCCGGAAGAACGAGGGGTCGAGCGCCAGCATCACCGCGTTATAGGCACCGGCCGAGTGCCCCGCGAGGAAGAGCCGGTTGGGGTCGCCGCCATAGTTGGCGATGTTGTCCTGAACCCAGCGCAGCGCATTGGCGCTGTCTTCGAGAAACTCCGGATAGCGGACCTCTGGCACCAGCCGGTAGTCGGCGATGACAGTTACAAAGCCCCTTGAGGCCAAGGCACGGCCGACGAATTCATATTCGCTTCGATTGCCCCGGCTCCAGCCGCCGCCATAGATGAAAAACACCACCGGCGCCGCGTCGCCCCGCTGTTCGGGGGCATAGACGTCGAGCTTGTGCCTCACGCCATCGGCATAAGCGATGCCGTCGCCGACTTTGGCCGTGCCGCCATCCATGGCCGCGGGGATGTTGAAGGGGTCCATGATGGAGACGGCATTTGCGGAAATCGGGGAGAGGGCCGCGACGAGGGCGACAAGCATCAGGGCACGACGAAGCATGGTCATCACATCATGAAGTTCGAGGAAATCCGGTCACTTATGCCCTGAAAAACCGGGCAGATTATGACGCCGGAATGGGCGAGGGCAGGCGCGCCGGGATACCGATCGCTTGCCTGCCCTCTGCTTAAGCGCGTTAACTTTGGCCCGACTTGGTTAACAGACTGTTAACGCTGACCCTAGCGCTTGAGCCGTTCGAGCAGCAATCCGGACACATGTCCGTCAGCAGGCAGGCCGGCGCGGCTCTGGAAGGCCATCACGGCGGCGCGCGTCTTGGGTCCGACAACGCCATCGGGTGTCCCCACGTCGTAGCCGGCGCGGCTGAGCAGGCTCTGCACTTCGGTCCGCTGCGCCTTGGTGAGGGCATAGTCGCCGGCCGGCCAGGGGGTGACGAAGCTGCCGCCACCGAGGATGCGGTCAGCCAGATGTCCCACCGCCAGGGCATAGCTGTCGGAATTGTTGTAGCGCTTGATCACATCGAAATTGGGCAGCAGCAGGAAGGCAGGTCCCCTCGCCCCGGCAGGCATGTAGAGCCGGGCCATGTCGCCCGAGCGCGGGAAGTCGCGGCCGGAAACGCGGGTAATCCCCATCCGCTGCCACTGGCTGATCGGCGCGCGCTCGATGGTGCGGGCCGTGGCGAAGTCGAAATTGGACGGCAGCTTGATTTCGTAGCCCCAGGTCTCCCCCGGCCGCCATCCGAAGCTGTTGAGGTAGTTGGCGGTCGAGCCCAGGGCATCCTGGACCGAGTTCCAGATGTCCTTCTTGCCGTCGCCGTTATAGTCCACCGCATAGCGCATGAAGCTTGTGGGCATGAACTGGGTATGCCCCATGGCCCCGGCCCAGGAGCCGGTCATGGCACGCGGGGTGATGTGCCCGTCGCTGATAATCTTGAGCGCCGTCACCAGCTCCTTGCGAAAGAAGCTTTCGCGATAGCCGTTCTGGGTCAGCGTGGCGAGCGCATGGATGGTGTTGTTGCCACCCATATAGCCGCCGAAATTGGTTTCCATGCCCCAGATGGCGAGGACGATTTCGGGCTGGACGCCCCAGCGCTGCTGCGCACCGGCCAGGGTCTGCGCCCATTCCCCGCGCATGGCCCGGCCCTTGTTGGCCTGGGCATCGGTAACGCGGCGGTCGATATAGGCCTGAACGGTCTGGCTGAATTCGGGCTGTTTCTTGGTCAGGTCCATGACCTGCTGGATCGGCGCGTAATCGGCAAAGGCCGCCTCGAAAGCATTGCGGCTGACGCCAGCGGCCTGCGCCTCCGGCCAAAGCCCGCGGATGAAGTCGGCCGTGCTTGCCTGGGCTGCGCCGATGGCGCCAAAGGACAAAGCCAGGGCAAGGCCCAGACGGGGAAGAAGGGAGAATGCTCGAATGGATCGGGACATATCGGCCTCGTGATACGCAATAACCAAGTCACGGCACGCCGGCCCGCATTGCCGACGTGGTGGATGCTGTCGCCCCCACAGCGCGTATCACTATTTTAACCGATCCAATTAAGATCACCTTAAGGCAAAGCGCACGGAGACGGGCCGGTGATCACGAAAGCGTTTGCGCCGCCCGAAGGCGGCGCGCGGGCAATCAGGCCGCCTTGCGTTCCACCATCATCTTCTTGATCTGCGCGATGGCCTTGGCCGGGTTGAGGCCCTTCGGGCACACCTGGGCGCAGTTCATGATGGTGTGGCAGCGATAAAGCTTGAACGGGTCCTCGAGGTTATCGAGGCGCTCGGAAGTGGTCTCGTCGCGGCTGTCGATCAGCCAGCGATAGGCCTGCAGCAGGGCCGCCGGGCCCAGATACTTCTCGCCATTCCACCAATAGGACGGGCAGGAGGTCGAGCAGCAGGCGCACAGGATGCATTCGTAAAGACCGTCGAGCTTGGCGCGGTTCTCGACCGACTGCGTCCATTCCTTGTCCGGAGTGGGCGAGGTGGTCTTGAGCCAGGGCTCGATGGCGCGGTGCTGGGCGTAGAAGTTGGAGAGATCCGGCACCAGATCCTTGACCACAGGCATATGCGGAAGGGGGTAGATCTTGATCGGACCCGAGCTGTCATCCATGCCCTTGGTACAGGCCAAGGTATTGAGCCCGTTGATATTCATCGAGCACGATCCGCAAATGCCCTCGCGGCAGGAGCGGCGCAGGGTCAGCGTCGGATCGGTGTTGTTCTTGATGTAAAGCAGCGCGTCCAAGATCATCGGACCGCAATTGTCCAGATCGACGAAATAGGTGTCGATCCGCGGATTGTCGGTCGTGTCCGGATCATAGCGGTAGATATGGAATTCGCGCAGGCGCGTCGCGCCCTGCGGCTTGGGCCAGGTCTTGCCCTTTTGCGGCTGATCGGCCTTGCGAAGCGTCAGTTCGGCCATCTTTTATTCCTTCTCAACGAACGCCATGCGTTCGACAGGCAATCATCAATAGTTGGGCTTACAAATCTGGTTCGATTTGGCGACATAGGCATTGTAGGCCTGAAAGTCGGAAGAAGCGGGCGAGCCGCCCTTCATCGACGCGATCACGACGCTCATGAAGCGCTCGTCGATCAGGGTCATCGCCGCATCGGCCTTGCAGGCGCACAGTTCCTGGTTCTGCGAGATGCTCATGCACACCTCGAAGAATTCCTGCTTTTGCGCGGCAGTGGGAGCCGCCTGCACAGCAGCGGGCATGAGTCCAAAGCCGACGAGGAGAGCGATCGAAAGTTTTTTCATGCGTCGCCCCCTAACCGCGCGCCAGCTTGACGTTTCGTGGCCCGAAATTGGAGTTGAAGCTGCCCGTATAGGCATTGGGGCCGTCTTGTACCAACTGGCCAAGGATGCGGCCCGAGGCATCGGTCAGGGCAATACCGGAACCCGCATACATCCAGCCGCGTGCCTGTTCGAAGTCCATCGAACAAAAACCATTCTGCGTGAGCTGCATCGTGCCCTGCGTGCCGGCCAGCGGCGTGGTGCCAAAGGACAGGCTGCACCGGCGCGCGAAGTCGTCGCTAAGGGTCCATGTCCCGAACGGCGCTCCGAATGCCGCGCTCGGCTGGCTTCCCGTACCGAACACGAAGCTGCCACCGCTGACGACACGCTGGCCCGTTTGCGTGTCAAGACGCGTCTCGGTGGTGACCATGCCGCCATTGCTGTACACGGTTTGCTGACTGACGCCCGGCTGCATGCCGACAGGACGAGCGTCGAGATCGCCGCTGCCTGTTGTTTCGCAGGCGGCCAGAGCCAGGGTGGCGGCCGCCAGCAAGGCAAGACGTCCGGCTGGAGCGCGGCTCACCGTGACAGCCCGAAGCTGTTCCAGCGTCATCACCAACTCCTAGTACACTCGCGCCTTGGGCGCGATCTTGCTGAGATCGATGCCGCCCTGATCCTGCAGCGTCAGCGGATCGGTGATGACGGGGCGATAGGACAGGTCCACCGCTCCGGTCTCGACATTGACGGTGGCCAGAGTGTGCTTGCGCCATTCGACGTCGTCGCGATTGGGGAAGTCCTCATGGGCATGGGCGCCGCGCGACTCGTGCCGCGCCTCGGCCGACACCACCGTGGCAATGGCGCAGGTCATCAGGTTTTCGAGTTCCAGCGTTTCCACGAGGTCCGAGTTCCAGATCATGGAGCGGTCCGACACCCGGACATCGGGGAGGCGCGAATAGATTTCGCTCATGCCGGCAACGCCCTTGCGCAGCGATTCCGCGGTGCGGAACACGGCCGCGTCGGTCTGCATGGTGCGCTGCATCTCGTCGCGCAGCTTGGCGGTCGGCTGCGAGCCATTGGCATGGCGCAGGCGATCGAAGCGGGCAAGGATCTTGTCGTCCTGGGCCTTGTTGATGCCGGGGACGGGCGCGCTCTTGTCGAGCACCTGGCCGGCGCGCAGGGCGGCGGCGCGGCCAAAGACCACAAGGTCGGTGAGCGAGTTCGAGCCCAGGCGATTGGCGCCATGCACCGAAGCACAGGCCGCTTCGCCGACGGCCATCAGGCCCGGCACGATGCGGTTGGGATCGTCGGCGGTGGGGTTGAGCACTTCGCCATGATAGTTCGCGGGAATGCCGCCCATATTGTAGTGCACGGTCGGCAGCACCGGGATGGGCTCGCGGGTGAGGTCCACGCCGGCAAAGATCTTTGCCGATTCTGTGATGCCTGGCAGGCGCTCATGCAGCACCTTGGGATCGAGGTGATCGAGGTGGAGGTAGATGTGGTCCTTCTTGGGACCGACACCCCTGCCCTCACGGATTTCGAGCGTCATGCAGCGGCTGACCACGTCGCGGCTGGCCAGGTCCTTGGCATTGGGGGCATAGCGCTCCATGAAGCGCTCGCCTTCCGAATTGGTCAGATACCCGCCCTCGCCGCGCGCGCCCTCGGTGATGAGAACGCCGGCGCCATAGATGCCGGTGGGGTGGAACTGGACGAATTCCATGTCCTGCAGCGGCAGGCCGGCGCGGGCGACCATGCCATTGCCGTCACCGGTGCAGGTATGGGCCGAGGTCGCCGAGAAATAGGACCGGCCATAGCCACCGGTGGCCAGCACCACTAGCTTGGCGCGGAAGCGGTGCAGGGTGCCGTCATCCAGCTTCCAGGCGATCACGCCCTGGCAGGAGCCGTCATCGCCCATGATCAAATCGAGCGCGAAGTACTCGATAAAGAACTGCGCATCGTTCTTGACCGACTGGCCATAGAGCGTGTGGAGGATGGCGTGGCCCGTGCGGTCGGCGGCGGCACAGGTGCGCTGCACCGGGGGCCCGTCGCCGAACTCGGTCATGTGACCACCAAAGGGGCGCTGATAGATCTTGCCGTCCTGGGTACGGCTGAAGGGCACGCCATAGTGCTCGAGCTCATAGATGGCGGCCGGGGCTTCGCGCGCCAGATATTCCATGGCGTCATTGTCGCCCAGCCAGTCCGACCCCTTGACGGTGTCGTACATGTGCCACTGCCAGCTGTCGGGGCCCATGTTCTGCAGCGATGCGGCAATGCCGCCCTGCGCCGCCACCGTATGCGAGCGGGTGGGGAACACCTTGGAGATGCAGGCGGTGTTGAACCCCTGCTCGGCCATGCCCAGGGTTGCGCGCAGGCCCGCGCCACCGGCGCCGACCACCACCACGTCAAATTCGTGGTCGATCAGTTCATATTGAGCCATGGGGATCAGCCTACAAAGACGAGCTTGAGCACGGCGCCGATACCGACGACCGCGACGATCAGGCAGAAAAGGGTGTTGAGCAGCATGGCCAGCGAGAACAGCCGGCCGCTGGTATAGTCTTCGAGCGTGTCGCGCATGCCGTTGCGCATATGCACGCAGACAATGGCGATCAGCACGGCCAGCGGCAGACCGATCCAGGCCGTGCCGATGGTCTGGACCAGATCGGGCCGATCCTGGCCGGCCAGCTTGACGACCAGAAACAGCAGCAACAGCAGGAAGGCGATGTTGACCAGGCCCGTCACCCGCTGGGTGATGAAATGGCGGGTGGAAGCCTTTGCGTCACCGTAGTGGGTGCGCGGATTGGCAATGGTGTCTTTGGTGATCACGGTTTCACGCATCAGGCGGCCCACACGAAAACGGTCCAGATAACAAGGGTGAGCACGACCGAGCCGGCCAGCGTCGCCCAGGCGAGAGCCTCGCGCTGACCCGGCTCCATCATCACGGCAAAGTCCCAGATCCAGTGGCGCAGGCCGCCCAGCATGTGGTGGACCAGGCTCCAGGTGAAGCCGAAGAGCACGATCTGCCCGAACCAGCTGCCATAGATGTAGTTGATGCTCATCAGGGCATCCTGACCGATGGCGGCGGCAAGCAGCCAGATCACGAACAGCGCCATGCCGGCATAATTGGCGATGCCGGTCATGCGATGCAGGATCGACATGGCCATGGTGATGGTCCAGCGATAAATCTGCAGATGGGGCGAAGTGGGGCGAGCTCTGACGGACATCAGCGTTTCCGGGCCTTCGAAATGCGGCCGAAGCCGCGTCCAGTTTGGAATGGTTCGAGTTTCTAGCGCCCTATGGGTGGAAAATCAAAGCCCTGACAGCGCCACAATGTGCAACTTTCGGCGCAATGCGCACTTTGTTCGCATAGCGAACAGGCTGTTCGAAGCCTGCACAGCGGGCGAGGCACGGGATTTTACGACCGTCAATCGGGAGAAGTCCGTAGCGCTCCAGTAGAAAACCCCAATGGGCCTAATGTTGGTGAGCGCTAATCGGCAGTTTTATTTTGCGATACCTGCAATTTATAAGACTTGGGTAACGAACGCGTCACACACTTTTCGGGTCAACAGGAGTTGAGACGATGAAGTTGTTTCGCAGTGTGCGGTCACGGGTATATGGCGCGTTCGGCGCCATGGCCGTCCTCTTGGTCATCACCGGAGGGGCCTCAATATATCTGATGACTCAGGCAGAACATTTATTTGCCGAGTATAGACACGCTGCGCGCCAGTCGCTCAACATCGACGAAAATCTGCGCGATGTTTCGCTCCTGCGGATCGACTTTCTCAATTACCTGCTCAAGCCGACTGCCGAATGGGCCAGCGCGGCCCGCGATGTCGCCGTGCAGATACAGGACGAAGACGCAACGACCACGGCATTATTTGAGGGCGACGCGGCTGCATTGACGGTGATCGAGGATGTTCGCGCCCTGGCGGGAGAATATCTCAGCGGGCTCGAAACCATCGTGGCGGCACAGGCCACTGGCACCAACCCTGCCGACCACCCCGCCACCGCAACGCTGACCACCATCGGCCCACGCATGTATGCCCTTTACGACCAGCTCTCGAGCCAGGCCCATAGCCTCCAGAACGAGCTGGGTCCGCGCATTGCCCAGCAGCAGCAGCTGCAGCTGACGATCGTCACGGCGATCTCGGTTATCGGGCTGCTGATGGGCATTGTTCTGGCCGTGGTGACCGGGCGCTGGCTCGGCGGCACCTTTGCCCGCCTCACCGGCACGATGGGCAAGCTGACCCAGGGCGACTACGACATCGCCATCAGGGGCACGGAGGTGCAGAACGAGCTGGGCGAAATGGCCCGGGCGCTGGAAACCTTCCGCCTCAACGGCATCAATGTGCAACTGGCCGAGGAAGAAAAGCAGGCGCGCGCCAGTGACATCGCCGCCCGCGCCGAAAAGATGGCGCAGTTCCAGTCCGCCTTCGATGCGGTGATCGAGCGCGCCATCGACGGCGATTTCAGCGCCCGCGTCGCGGCCCGCTTCAACGATCCCGAACTGGATCGGATCGGCGGCAATATCGACGCCATGCTGGCATCCATCGAAGAGGCGCTGGACGAAGCCGAGCGGGTGCTCGGTGCCATGGCCGGCGCAGACCTGCGTGAACGCATGACCGGCGACTACAAGGGCGCTTTCGGCACCCTCAAGCAGAGCACCAACAGCGTCGCGGACGCCATCGAGTCCATAACCCTTCAACTGCGCGAAACCTCCCGCGCGCTCAAGCTGGCCACCGGCGAGATCCTGGCCGGCGCCAACGATCTGTCCGAGCGCACCACCAAGCAGGCCGCGACCATCGAGGAAACCTCTGCCGCCATGGGGCAACTGGCGACCACGGTGGGCCTCAATGCCGAGCGGGCGCGCGAAGCCAGCCACAATGCCGGCAAGATGACCGACATCGCCGTGTCGAGCAGTGCAGTCATGTCGGAAGCAACCGATGCCATGGAGCGTATTTCGACCTCCTCGGCCAAGATTTCCAACATCATCGGGCTGATCGACGACATTGCCTTCCAGACCAATCTCCTCGCCCTCAATGCCTCGGTCGAGGCAGCGCGGGCCGGGGAAGCGGGCAAGGGCTTTGCCGTCGTAGCCGTTGAAGTGCGGCGACTGGCGCAAAGCGCGGCGCAAGCCTCGTCCGAGGTCAAGCAACTGATCGAGCAGAGCGCCAACGAGGTGCGAGGCGGTACCAGGCTCGTGTCCGACGTGGCCGGCCGGCTGGCGGAGATCGTCGAAGGCGTGAAGTCGTCGGCGGGGCTGATGGAAAACATCGCCAAGGACAGCGAAAACCAGGCTGAAGGGATTGCCGAGGTCAATGTCGCGGTGCGGCAGATGGACGAGATGACCCAGCACAATGCCGCGCTGGTCGAGGAAATGAACGCCTCCATCGAACAGACAGAAGGCCAGGCGACCCGGCTGGACGAAATCGTCGATACCTTTACCCTCAATGAGGGCGGCGTGGTCGCGATGCGCCCGCCCAAGGCCGCTAATGCGGAAGCACAGAAAGCCGGCGGGGCGCGCAATCTGATCCAGTCGGTGCAAAAGGCGGCCAGAACCTATTTCGGCGGGGCCGCGGCAGCCAAGATCGAGGACTGGAACGAGTTCTAGCCATCCTCCCAGACGACGCGCATTCCCCAGTGGCGCGTTTACCGGCCTCCCACCGGGTCAACCCTTCGGCACCACTGCCGGAGGGTCGATTTTTGTGGCGCCCCTTCCCCGCGCTTTCCCCGGGGCATGGCGCGCGATAGAAGTCGGCAACCGGAGCAGCCCATGACGCAGACTGTAAAGATCGTTTCCACCCGTGTGCTGGCGCAGAACTGGGGTAGCCTCACCGAAGCCACCATCGACTATCGGCGCCGGGACGGGTCGGTGCAGCAACTCAAGCGCGAGATTTACGACCACGGCAGTGCCGCCGCGGTGCTGCTGCATGACCCCCTACGGGATACCGTACTGCTGGTGCGCCAGTTCCGCCTGCCGCCCCAGCTCAATGGCGATGATCCCTACCTGCTGGAAGCCTGTGCAGGTCTGCTGGATGGCGAGGCTCCCGAGGTGGCAGCAGCGCGCGAGGCGCTGGAAGAAACCGGCCACGCGCCGCGCCAGCTGCGCCACGTGGCCGATATGTATGGCAGCCCCGGCTCGGTGACCGAGAAAACGACGCTGTTCATCGGCCACTACGACGAAACGACCCGTCGCCATGCGGGCGGCGGGCTCGAGGCGGAAGGCGAGGAAATCGAGCTGGTCGAATTGAGCTTTGCCGATGCCTTCGCGATGATCGGGGATGGCCGGATCGTCGATGGCAAGACCATCATCCTCCTCCAGCACCTGGCGCTGGAAAAGCTGCGCTAGAAGTCGACAAGCCTCTTGTCCGGATCATAGGGCTGGTCCGGCGCAATGCGGGTGACGGCCTGGCCGCAGCGCATTTTCTTGGAAACGGCGTCATAGGCATAGGTGGGCCCGCCATGCAGTTGCCAGCCCTCGGAAAGCGCCTTGGTGACCTTGTGGCAGAAGGCGGAGTCGTCCTCGCCGGTCAGAAATCGATAGATCAGCATTCATAGCCCCCATGCGGCGAAGTTTTACCGCCAGTGATTGATCTTGCAGGCTCTTATCGCTAATCGAAAAATCATGCACAACTTTCCTCAGCATCTGCTCGACGGCTACGCCAACTTCATGTCCGGCCGCTATGTGCGGGAACGGGACCGCTACAAGGAGCTGGCCGCCAAGGGCCAGCGCCCGACCACGCTCATGATCGCCTGCTGCGACAGCCGCGCAGCACCCGAAATGATCTTCGACTCCGGTCCCGGCGAGCTCTTTGTGCTGCGCAACGTGGCCAACCTGGTGCCGCCCTACCAGCCGGATGGCGGCCAGCACGGCACGTCGGCGGCCATCGAGTTCGCCATCAAGGGCCTGGAAATCTCCAATATCGTGGTGATGGGCCATGGCCGGTGCGGCGGCATTCATGCCGCTCTGAACCCGGACAAGACTCCGCTCGACGATGGCGACTTCATCGGCAAGTGGCTGACCATGCTGGGCGACCTGCCCAACCAGGTCGTGGCCAACAGCCTGATGACCGCGACCGAACGCCAGACCGCCATGGAACGGATCTCGATCCGCAACTCCATTCAGAACCTGCGCTCCTTCCCCTATGTGGCGGCGCTGGAAAAAGAAGGCCGACTGGCCATCCATGGCGCCTGGTTCGATATTTCGGCGGGTGAGCTCTGGGTAATGGATGAGAATGGCGATTTCATCCGGCCCAGTGTGTAATCGAGACCCAAAACGATGACAAAGCCGCCCATCGGGCGGCTTTTTTGTTGGCCAAAGCCAGCAGGACACAGCGAAGTCGTCAATCTGTACTGTCCGCGCCACATTCTCCAACAGTGCAGAGAGAACAAAGACCTTCAGAGCATTAAACTGGTCTACGCACCATAGCCACAACGACTGTCGATCGGCGCCATAGCGCCTGCCCCGAAAATGCCGCGAGAATTGTCCGATCACGCCAAGGTGATGACCGTTACCGGCCACAAACCGCATCCATTGTTTGTCTCACGGGCCGCCGGAGAGCGTCCCGTCGGTATCCGCAAGGATGCTGCAACCTCCCAAAGTCAACATGGAGCAATCCCATGAAGAAGATCATCCTGACCTCGCTGTTCGCCGTTGGTCTGTCGACCGCTGCCATGGCCCAGGCCGCTACCGATTTCGCATCGGTGGATGCTGATGCCAGCGGTGGTGTCACCTTCGAAGAAGCAGTCGTGGCCTGGCCCGATCTGACTCAAGAGGCGTTCACCGCTGCCGACACTGACGGCAATGGCGAACTCTCGGCTGAAGAATACGACGCTCTCGTCGCAGCTTCTGCCGCACCGGCCAGCTAAGGCCGCTCCTGCCCTCCCCCAGGGGCAGTTCAGCCAGCCACCCCGAACGTCCCCGGGGTGGCTGCGGTTTTTTTAGGGGTGAAGGCACCCCGACCTGGAGACAAAGATGAAGAAAATTGCCCTGGGCCTGGTTGCCCTGAGCCTTGCCAGTTCCGCCGCCCTGGCCCAGACACCACTGACCTTTGCGGATGTGGATACCGACGGAAATGGCGAGCTGAGCTATGCCGAACTGGTGCAGGTCTGGTCCGACCTGACCGAAGAGGAATTCAACGCCGCCGACCTCAACATGAGCGGGGGCCTCGATCCGGACGAACTCAATACGCTCCAGCCCAGCACGCTTCCTGCGCCTGCCGAGCTGCCGGAAGCCGAGCCCGTTCCGGGCCAGTGAGCATCCGGGGCCGCAAGCGGCCCCCTGCCCCTAAGTCTACGCGGCCGCAGCGGCCCCTGCCCTTTCAGTCCAGCCGGATGCGCGGCTCGGAGGCCGGCGATTTGCGCAGGGTGACCACGAGACCCGCGATGATCAGCAGGCCCCCCGCGATTTCAAGCGGCGTCACCACCTCTCCCAGCACAAGATAGCCCGAGGCCAGACCCGTAATGGGGACCAGCAGGGTAAACGGCGCGACGACCGATGCCGGATGGCGCCCCAGAAGCCAGTTCCAGATGACGCCCCCCAGAAGGGTTGCCGGATAGGCAAGAAAGGCGATCAGGGCAGCGTCGCTCCAAGAGAATGCGTCCAGCGCCGCCACGATAGTTGGCCAGCCTTCGAGCAGCAGCGACAGGCCGAACAGCGGAATGGGCGCGAACAGCACGCCCCAGACCGTGAACGCGAAGGCATTCACCGGTCCGGCCTTCTTGGTCATGATATTGGAGAGGCCCCAGCTGGTGGCGCCCAGAAGCGTCATGATGAGCGGCACGGGCCCCGCCCCTTCAAGATGCTCGCTGGCAATGACCCCGATCCCCACCATGGCGACCGCCGCACCCATGAGCTGGAAGCGACCGGGCTTGTCGCCCAGAAACAGGAAGGCCAGGAGCATGGTGAAGAAAGCCTGGGTCTGGAGCACGATGGAGGCCAGACCTGCCGGCATGCCCCAGGCGATGGAGAGGTTGAGGAAGGCATAGAGCCCGAAGCCGAGGCTGAGGCCGAACCCGGCCACGGTCCACATCGGCGCTTTGGGCGGCCGGACAAAGAACACCGCCGGAATCGCGGCGGCGGTAAAGCGCAGGGCGGCCGAAAGAATCGGCGGCAGTGCTTCCACGCTGAGTTTGATGACGACGAAGTTGAAGCCCCAGATGGCGACGACCAGGAGGGCGAGGAGGACGTGGCGAAGCGGCATCAGGTTCTGGATTTCAGCAAGCGCGGGCCAAAGACATTGACCGCCAAACCCGAAAACACCAAGAGGCTGCCGATCACTTCCAGCGCGGTAATGGCCTCGCCCACCAGCAGCACGGCAAAACCGATGCCAAAGACCGGCACAAGCAGCGAAAACGGCGCGATGACCCCGGCCGGGTAGCGCTTGAGCAGATAGCTCCAGAGGCCGAAGCCGATAATGGTGGCCGCATAGCCGTTGAACAGGACGACGCCCAGGCTGCGCAGGCTGAACGCCTCAAGGGAAGACCCGATGGCGGCCGGTCCCTCGAGCAGGAGCGACAGCGCCAGGAGCGGCAGGATGGGCACGAGCGCGCTCCAGACGACAAAGGACAGCATGTCGATCTGGCCGGCGCGCTTGGAGGCGATATTACCCACACCCCAGCAGAAGGCCGAAACCAGCAGCATCAAGAGCGGCACCAGCGCCGTGACTTCGATGCGCTCGGTGGCAATGACGGCAATGCCCAGCGCCGCGACGCTTGCGCCAATAAGCTGCATCGGGCCGATGCGCTCGCCCAGGAACAGCACTGCAAGACCAAAGGTGAAGAAGGCCTGTGTCTGCATGATGAGCGAGGCCAGGCCGGCGGGCATGCCCAGCTTGATCGCCGAGAACAAGAGGCCGAACTGCGCAAAGCCGATGGCCAGGCCATAGACCAGTAGCGTCGAGATCTTCACCTTGGGCCGCTTGACGAAGAAGATCATCGGCAGGGCAGCGCAGATATAGCGCAGCGTGGTCAGAAAGAGCGGCGGGATTTCCTCGACGCCCCATTTGATCAAGACGAAGTTGAGCCCCCAGATCAGAACCACAAGAAGGGCAAGCAGGAGGTCACGCGGAGCCATGATGCGTCTTTCGGAATGCCGCGCGATCGGACAATTGCGGGCCAGTCCTCGCCCCCGCGGGGAGAGGGGTTAAGCCCGCTGATCGCCCGAAAACGGCGATCACAACGAGCAAGGCCTGGCAGGGGATGCCAGGCCGGATTCGGTGAGGGGAAGTATCGAACGCGCCCGGGCGCGTTGCAATATCCCCCTCATCAGAGCTATTCGCGCCCCCAAAGGAGAGGCCGGCAGCATCAGGCCGCCAGAGCGCGCGCCTTGAGGCCTTTGGCGATCAGGGTTTCGGCGATCTGGATGGTGTTGAGCGCCGCGCCCTTGCGCAGGTTGTCCGAGACGACCCACATGGCAATGCCGTTTTCGACCGTGACATCCTCGCGGATGCGGCTGACATAGGTGTCATATTCACCCACGGACTCGACCGGGGTCGCATAGCCACCGGCTTCGCGCTTGTCGATCACGGAAACGCCGTCGGCCTCGCGCAGCACGTCGCGGGCTTCATCGGCAGAGATCGGCTTTTCGAACTCGATATTGACCGCTTCCGAATGCCCCACAAAGACCGGGACGCGCACGGCGGTGCAGGTGACCTTGATCTTGGGATCGAGGATCTTCTTGGTTTCAGCCAGCACCTTCCACTCTTCCTTGGTGTAGCCGTCTTCCATGAACACATCGATATGCGGGATGACGTTGAAGGCGATCTGCTTGGTGAACTTCTGCGGCGTCGGGCTGTCGTTGACGAAAATGCCCTTGGTCTGGTTCCAGAGCTCGTCGACGCCTTCCTTGCCGGCGCCGGACACCGACTGATAGGTCGAGACGACCACGCGCTTGATGGTGGCGGCGTCGTGCAGCGGCTTCAGCGCCACGACCAGCTGGGCGGTCGAGCAATTGGGATTGGCAATGATGCCGGTACGCTTCTCGTCCGCCAGCCAGCGGTCGAGAATGTCGCCGTTCACCTCGGGCACCACCAGCGGCACGTCGGAATGGTAGCGCCAGTAGCTCGAATTATCGATGACGATGGCGCCGGCCGCAGCGATGCGCGGCGCCCATTCCTTGGAAATGGAGCCACCCGCCGACATGATGGCGAAGTCCACGTTCGAGAAATCGAAATGCTGCAGGTCGCGCGCCTTCAGCACCTTGTCGCCATAGGAAATTTCCTTGCCGATGGACTTCGAGGAGGCCAGCGCAAAGACCTCGTCGGCCGGAAACTTGCGCTCGGCCAGAATGTTGAGAACTTCGCGGCCCACATTGCCCGTGGCACCGACGACAGCGACGCGATAACCCATTTTGGAACTCCGGTCCCTTACGTTTCCGCCCCCGCGCGATGAAGGCCATCGCGGTCGATCTTTGAGCCTCTCCCCGTCGGGAGTGCGACCCGGGGAAAAGCGTCAGGCGGTTTTGGTGGTTTTAGTCATGGCAGCAGCGCATCCAGCATGGTGCCGGATGGGAGCAGTGACAGCGATCAAGCCGAATGGCGCCATGACGAACGAGTGCTTCCTATAAAAGAGCAGGACTTCTCATACGCCGAAATAGGAAAGAGTCAATGCGCCCCCGCATAGGACCTTGGTCCGATGGCGGCGGCGCCCGCTCAACCGGTCAGGTGCCCCCAACGTCGGCGCCCCAGGGTGCGGCTAGACCGGGCACATAGGACACCTGCGGGGTCGGCTTGCGGATGCCGCGCTCGGCGAAAAGCCGCCACACGGTTTCCGAATAGAGCCGCCCGGCGCCCCATTGCTTGCCGGCCAGCGTTTTGATGCGGGCGCGTAGCTTCATCGAGGTCTGGGTAAAGGCCACCAGCACCGGCGGATCGAGATCGTCGAGAATAACGGCGTTATGTTCGCTCTCCATCACCACGGCGAAGGCGTCGCGCATGGCCTGCTTCACCGCCTCGATGTCATTGTCATAGGCCACTTCCACATCGGCAACGTAGAAGGAGAACCCGCGCACCATGTTGGAAACCTGATCCACCGAGGAAAAGGGAATGAGATGGATCGTGCCGCTCATGTCGCGAATGGTCACCGAGCGGATGGTGAGCTTTTCCACCGTGCCCGAGCGCCCGGCGACTTCCACGGCGTCGCCCTCGTTCATGACATTCTCGAACTGGATGAAAATGCCGGTGATGATGTCCTGCACCAGCTTCTGCGCGCCAAAACCGATGGCGAGGCCCACCACACCGGCACCTGCGAGGAGCGGCGCGATGTTGACCCCGATCTGCGCCAAGGCCAGCATCAGCGCAAAAATGGCCAGGGCCACGGTAAAGGCATTCTTGAAGAGGTTGAGCAGCGTCTTCTCGCGCGCCGTCGGAATGCGGCCCACTTTGGCATTGAGCCGGTACTCGACCCAGGACGAGACCACCACATGCAACACGATCGCCACGAGGATGATCAGGGCCGCGGAGACGATGGCGCCGG
Source organism: Pseudomonadota bacterium (assembly GCA_023391095.1). Classification (GTDB taxonomy): domain Bacteria; phylum Pseudomonadota; class Alphaproteobacteria; order Rhizobiales; family Devosiaceae; genus Devosia. The sequence goes on along the minus strand of JAEWBN010000007.1, from coordinate 1,876 downwards.
CGACGGCAAGGCCCTCGTCGCTGCCGATCCAGCCGACGAAGTCGAAAAGCCCCCAGGCCTGGCCGATGGCCAGCACAATCCCCGAAATCACCACCCAGCGCACCACGGTCATCACGCCCGGTACGAAGGCGCGCAGGCGCGTTTCTAGAAGGGGCAGGCGATGGCGCACATCGTCCGGAAGGCTGAGACCGGCACTGACGAAACGGCCGATAAAGCCGATGATCAGCGACCCGACGCCGATGGCGATGAGAGACTGCGCCGACGCGCCCAGCATGAAGGGCAAGGCCGTCTGCGGATTGGCAAACCAGACCACCAGCAGGGTGAGGAGATAGACGATGGCCAGCACATGCCAATGCTGCCCGAGCGCAGCAAGCAGGCGCCCAAGCCCGTCATTGCCGCGCCGATCGGAAACGCCGGCCAGCCACCGGCGCACATCGGTCTTGTTCTGCAGGACGATGATGATGGCGATGGTGACCGCCGTCGCCATGACCACGATCTGCACGGCATTGCCCGCCGCCACCGAAACCACCCCATTGAGCAGCGGCGAAACGAACATGAAGGTATAGCCGATCAGCGACACCATGCGCGCGATCCAGAAGGACCAATAGGCCGCGTTCTCGTCACTGACCGGCAGGAGTCGGAGAGGGCCGAAGCGGGGCACCAGCACGAGGCGGAATGCCAGCTTGGCGGCTTCGACGACAAGAAAGGCGTTGAGCAGCAGAGACTGGTTGATGCCCATCTTCCCGGTGGGATCGACACCCGTATTGAGTGCCAGCACATAGCCAAGCGCCCAGGCCGAAACGATGCTGGCGGCATCGAGGAGCCCCACGACAAGGAGCGCGATGAACCGCGACAGGGCACCCTTCTGTGCGGCATTTGCGGTGACCCGCGCGCTCAGCCCACTGGTGACAAGGCGCAGAAGCAGGAAGCTGCCGAAGAGGCCCACGAGCACGATGCTGATGTTGATGGCCAGCCTGCGCACCACTTCGGCATCGGCGTCGACCCCGCCGGTAAAGACCTGCTGGAAATTGCCCAGGGCGCTGCCAAAGGAGCGCACGGTGGCCGAGGCGCCTTCGGCCACGCTGCGGGTATATTCGGCCAGCTGCCGGGCAATGCTGAGATCAGGAACCTCCGGTTCCGCCGCTGCTTCGTCAGCCGCATCGGGCGCCGCCTGCCGCAGCCGTTCGATCAACTCGGCCCGCGCCGTGTCGTCTTCGAGGATCCGGATCAACTCGTCGGCCGGTGCCGTGCTGGTTTCCGCCGGCGCGGTCTGCGCCTGGACGGGCGAAAGGAACAGCAGCGTGACGATCAGGACGAGGAAAAAGCGCATCGCACTCGGGACTATCGATTGAAACCGGCGACAGCATGGCCGTTCAGCCGCCACGGTCAAGCCCGCCAGAGGCCTCGAGACCGCAAAAAAGCACTGCCTGTCAGCACGTTTGCGCCACACTAGAGCGCAACGAGCGGCGCCAATCGCTTGAGAAAGGCCTTGGCGTCGCCGATCGCGAGGCTGGCTTCGCCGCCGATATCCTCCCGTCCGCCATCAGCGAGGGCAGCGAGCCGCTCGAGGAGGGTCATCCGTTCGTCATGGAGGTCCTGGGCGATGTCCAGAGTTTCGGCGGTTTCGAGAGCCTGCCGCATCTCCTGGACGCGAAGGAGGATGGAGAAGGTCGCGAAAAGCTTCTGCGCGATTTGTGGATTGGTTTTCCATTCTTGGTTTTGGAAGATCTGGGACGCGCGCTGCCCGGCTCCGAGGCAATCGAAAGCTTCGCATCCGTCGTATCCGAGGTCTTCGCGGCGGGGATGGATTGTGCAGCGGAAGTCTGGTGCGAGGTAGTGGCAGGGTTGGCCTGCGGGTTTGTCGTGCCCGAACTGG
>JAEWBN010000018.1 GCA_023391095.1 Pseudomonadota bacterium | reverse complement strand
AAGCCCAAACGTGTCGCCCTCATCGCCACAGCCCGAAAGCTCCTCACCATCCTCAATGCCATCATCAGGGACCAAAAACCATGGCAAAGCGCTTGACCATCAAGACAGTCGCTCCCCCGTCAAGGGGGAGGTGGGGAAGGGCGCATGGTGGGGTGAACTAGACCGGGCGCACGAGGGCCAGCTGGGATTTGGAATAATCGTCGGGCCAGCAGATGGCGCCTTCCCAGGCGGCGGAGGCCTGTTCGGCGAGGTCGCGGGTATCACCTTCGAGCGCGGCGCCGTTTCCGGGCAGGACGAGATCGAGGAGCGAGACGTCGACGCGGGCCTCGTCCCAATCGACAAGGGCGACGCGATCCGGGGTCATCAGGATATTGGCGGGATTGTTGGGATTGCCGTGGACGACCGAGGTGGGCAGACCCACGAGGCGCGACCAGGCGGCGCGGCAGCGGGCGACCGTTTCGGCGGGCATGGCGGCGAGGTTGATGCGCGTGCCGGTGTCGGCGGTGCGGTAATCGGTGGCGGCGCGCCAGCCGGGGCGCTGCGGCCAGTTTTGTGTCAGGGCGTGGAGGCGGCGAAGCGTATCGGCGACGCGGGACCAGTCGCCTGCGCTCTGCGGCGGGCCGCCCTCGAGGAAAGGCATGACCATGAGGCCATCGACAAAGAGGCGGCCGTCCAGGGTCGGGATGGGGACCGGGACGGCGAGGCCATTGCGGGCGAGGTGGGAGAGTAGATCGGCCTCCCAGGCGAGGTCGGCATCGTCACGGGTGCCCAGACGGGCGACGGCCTTGCGGCCCCCCAGGGTGATGGCCCAGACGTCGTTGGACGAGCCGCCGGTCAGCGGCTCGATGCGGGTTGCGTCGGGGTGCCAGAGTTTGAGCGCGTCCCAGCCCATGGCCGATTCCTCCGTGTGGTGGCGCCAGCCTAGCGCAATCGGGTGGGCCGGGCGATGGCTCTACCAGGGGGCGGTGCCGGCCGGTTCGACAAAGGTGCCGGAAGGGGCATCGGGGCCCATGAGCGCATATTTCACCGGCAGGGCGGCGCCTTCTGCCGGCGTCATGAAGCCATTGTGGCCGGTGAGGTCGGTCTTGACGTAGCCGGGAGCGACGGCGTTGACGGCGATGGGCGTGTCGCGCAGTTCGGCCGCAAGTTGGACGGTCAGCATGTTGAGCGCCGCCTTGGAGGCGTTGTAGCCGATGAGGCGGGCCTCGTAATAGGGCGAGGTGGGGTCGCCATTGATGGCCAGCGAGCCCAGCGTGGTCGAGAGGTTGACGATGCGGGCGGCCGGCGCCTTGCGCAGGAGCGGCAGCATGGACTGGGTGACGGCGAGCGTGCCCAGGAAGTTGGTTTCCATCAGCCGGCGGGCGGCGTGGACAGTGGCGAGCGAGGGCGGACCGTCCTCGGCATCGACGATGCCGGCATTGTTGACGAGGATATCAAGGCGGCCATGGGTGGCGGCGATCTCCGCGGCGGCGGCGGCGATGGTGGCGTCGTCATTGAGGTCGATGTGAATGGGGTGGACGCCGGCCAGGGTGGCTGCAGCGGCCTGGCCGCGCGCGGAATCGCGGGCGCCGAGCAGGACGGTGACTCCGGCCGCAGCCAGCTGTCGAACGATCTCAAGGCCGATGCCCTTGTTGCCCCCGGTGACGAGGGCAATCTTTGCTGTGTCTGTCATGGAATTTCCTTCAATGCGTGGCCATTGCGGCCGGCGTCAAATATATGAAGGATCGTTCGAGTTTTGGATTCGCATATGGACGCGACGGCCCCCAGCCATCTCAATGCCCGCAAAAGGCCGCGTCAGGCGCGGTCGGTGACCACCGTCGAGGCGATCTACGAAGCGACCATTCAGGTTTTGCTGCGGGAGGGAATCCACCGGTTGACGACGACGCGCGTGGCGGAGCGGGCGGGCGTGTCGGTGGGGACCATGTACCAGTATTTCCCGCACAAGCAGGCGCTGCTCTATGCGCTCAACGAGCGCTATCTCGATATCGTGGCCGAGCGGGTGGAGGCGGCGTGCCTGAGTCAGCATGGCGCGACGACCGCGGAGATGGTGCGGGCGCTGGTCGATGCCTATTGGCTGGCCAAGACGGAGCGCAGCGAGGTGACGCGGGCGCTGTATCGCTCGGCGGTGGAGCTGGACAACGAGGCGCTGATCGAGGCTTTTGCGAAACGGATGGACCGGGCGACGATTGCCATGCTCAAGACGGCGCCCGACGCGCACTATGGCGATATTGCGCTGGTCAATGTGACGCTGCTGTCGGTCATTTTCGGGACCGTGCGCAATGTGTTCGAGCGCAATCTCCCGCCGGCCGAGCAGGACGCTATCCGCGACGAGCTGGCGGTCATGTGCCTGGGCTATCTCAAGACCGCGGGCGGCTAGGTCAGGCGGTCTGGGCGAAGCGTTCGTCGAAGGCGTAGCCGGCGCCGCGGACGGTGCGGATCGGGTCGGTTTCGCGGCCGCGATTGATGGCACGGCGGAGGCGCCCGATATGGACGTCCACGGTGCGTTCATCGACATAGACATCGTTGCCCCAGACGCCATCGAGCAGTTGCTCGCGCGAATAGACGCGGCCGGGCTGGCGCATAAGATATTCGAGCAGGCGATATTCAGTGGGGCCGAGGTGAATGTCGCGATTGCCGCGCCGGACGCGGTGGGTGGTGCGGTCGATCTCCAGATCGCCCAGTTTGATTGCCGTGGTCACCAGGTTTGGATTGGCGCGGCGCAAAAGGGCGTGGATGCGGGCGAGAAGTTCGGGGACGGAGAAGGGCTTGACGATATAGTCGTCAGCGCCTGTCGTGAGGCCGCGAACGCGTTCTTCTTCCTCGCCGCGGGCGGTGAGCATGATGATCGGCACGCGGGCGGTTTCCTCGCGCGCCCGCAGCCGCCGGCACAGTTCGATGCCGGAGATTTCGGGCAGCATCCAGTCCAGGAGGATCAGGTCGGGCAGGCTGTCCTGGATGGCATGCTGGGCCTCATCGCCGGTTTCTGCGGTGAGGACGCGGAAGCCCTCGGCCTCAAGGTTGTAACGCAGCAGGAGGGCGATATCGGCTTCGTCTTCGACGATCAGGATGGTCGCGGGCATATGGACGTGCTCCGTCGGTCGGCGCTCCACTGGAGCGACGGCCTGTTGATTGTGGTTCTACCCCCACCCGGCCTCCCCCTGATAGGGGGAGGAGAAGAAGGTTAAGGTTTGATCTGGGTGCGCTGGAGCTGCTGGACTTCGGCAGTCAGCTGCTTGCCGGTGGCCAGATAGTAGGCGCGCTCGGCGATGTTGGTGGCGTGGTCGCCGATGCGTTCCAGATTCTTGGCGCAGAACAGCAGATGCGTGCAGGTGGTGATGTTGCGGGGGTCTTCCAGCATGTAGGTCAGGAGCTCGCGGAAGAGCGAGGTGTGCATGGCATCGACCTCGTCGTCGCGGTTGCAGACCTCCACCGATGCGCTGGCATCGCGGTTGGCATAGGCGTCGAGGGCAGCCTTGAGCTGACCTAGCACCAGCGCGGTCATGTTGCGCACGCCATTGTAGAAAGTGGGCTGGAGATTGATGCCCTCGAGCTTGAGCGAGCGGCGGGCCAGCTGCTTGGCCATGTCGCCAATGCGTTCGAGGTCATTGGCCACGTGGATGGCCGTGATGATGGCGCGCAGGTCGGAGGCCATGGGCTGGCGGCGGGCAATCATGGAAACGGCCATGTCGTCGATCTTGCGCTGCATGTCGTCGATGCGCTGGTCGGCGATGATGGTGACGTCGGCCAGTTCTCGGTCGAGCTTGAGCAGGGCGCGGGTGCCGTTTTCGATGGCGGCTTCGACCTGGCCGCCCATTTCGGCGATGGCCTGGGCGAGGGCAGAGAGCTCTTCGCTATAGGCGGTGACGATGTGTTCGGCGCCGGTATTGGGCATGTTGGTTCTCCAGCTTCCGATTAACCGATGCGACCCATGATGTAGTCCTGGGTCTGCTTGTTCACCGGATTGGTGAAAATCTCTTCGGTGTCGCCCTTTTCGATGAGGTTGCCCAGGTGGAAGAAGGCGGTCTTCTGGCTGACGCGGGCGGCCTGCTGCATCGAATGGGTGACGATGACAATAGTGTAGTTGGTGCGAAGCTCGTCGATCAGTTCCTCGATGATGGCCGTGGCAATCGGATCGAGGGCCGAGCAGGGCTCGTCCATGAGGATGACTTCGGGGCCCACGGCAATGGCGCGGGCAATGCAGAGGCGCTGCTGTTGACCGCCCGAGAGGCCGGTGCCGGGCTCGTTGAGCCGGTCCTTCACTTCCTCGAAAAGACCGGCCTTGCGCAGGGAATTGACCACGATCTCGTCGAGATCGGTCTTGTTGCGGGCAAGACCGTGGATGCGCGGGCCATAGGCAACGTTGTCGTAGATCGACTTGGGGAAGGGGTTGGGCTTCTGGAAGACCATGCCGACACGGGCGCGCAGTTCAACGACATCGAGGTCGGGCGCGTAGATGTCCTGACCGTCGAGCTCGATCCGGCCGCCGACCTTGGCGCCTTCGATCGTGTCGTTCATGCGGTTGATGCAGCGGAGGAACGTGGACTTGCCGCATCCCGAAGGTCCGATAAAGGCGGTGACGGCGCGATCGGGGATGTCGATGGAGATGCCGTGCAGGGCCTGCTTGGCGCCGTAGTGAACGGTGACGTCACGGGCGGTCAGGCGGATGTTGGGCTCGATCATGTCCATCGGATCCAGATTGGCGTTGAGCGCCTTGGTTGCGGGCAGCTTGGTCTTGTTGGCAAGCAGGTCCATTCTGAGGCTCCTTAGGCGCGCTTTTCAAGGCGGGATCGCAGGAAGATGGCGATGGCGTTGAGCGTGATCATGAAGGCCAGCAGCACCATGATGGCGGCAGAGGTGCGCGGCTCGAAGAAATTGCGGTTTTCATTGCCTTGCCAGAGGAAAATCTGGACGGGCAGGGCGGTGGCCTGCTCCAGCGGCGTGCCGGGAACAGAGGCGACGAAGGCATTCATGCCGATCAAGAGGAGCGGCGCGGTCTCGCCCATAGCCTGGGCCACGCCGATGATGGTGGCGGTGAGGATGGAGGGAAAGGTGACCGGCAGGACGTGGTGGAAGACCATCTGCGTCTTGGAGGCACCCATGCCCAGCGCCGCCTGGCGGAGAGCTGGCGACACACCCTTCAATGCCGCGCGGGTGGCAATGATGATGGTGGGCAGGGTCATCAGGGTCAGCACCAGCCCACCGGCCAGGGGGGCGGAGAGCGGCAGGCGGAACCAGTTGATGAAGACAGCGGCGCCGAGCAGGCCGAAAACGATGGAGGGCACGGCCGCAAGGTTGTTGATGTTGACCTCGATGAGGTCGGTGAGGCGCGACTTGGGCGCGAACTCTTCCAGATAGATGGCGCTGCCCACTCCGAGCGGCACGGCAAGGACGATCACGATCAGCATCATCCAGAACGTGCCCATGAGCGCGCCGAGCAGACCGGCCGAGGCGGGGGCCGAGCGGCTATCGACATTGGTGAAGAGGGAGGTGGCAAAGCCCTGCGTGATGGTGCCGTTTTCCTCGAAGATGTCGATGAGGGCACGGGCCGGGGCCGACAGCTGCTGTTGGGCATCGCCCAGATTGCGGTCGATATTGCCTTTGACCCAGTTGTCGGTGTTGGCGGAGGCCAGCACCTCGACTTCGACGGTCTGGCCGAGCAGGTCGGGATTGTCGACAAAGAGCTGGCGCACGCGATGGCGGGCATCGCTTTCGGCAATGGTCAAAATCTGGCGGCTGTCGATCTCGAAGCCCTCGGGGGCTGCGTTGCGCAGCCCGGCTTCGATGACCGTGTTCCAGTTCAGCATGGCGACCTTGCGTTCCCAGGCAAGGCGGGCAGCGCGGAAATCGGCATCGGACTGGCCGGCAACGCGTTCGGGCGCCGTCTCGATCTTGAGCACTTCGGGGTCGAAGGTGACTTCGAGATGGAGGTTGGACTGCATGAAGGCCGGGATGCCCTTGCGCAGCACATCGGTGAACAGCAGGGCGACAAAGCCCAGCGCCAGGCAGATGGCGATGACGCCGAAAGCGCGGAACAGCCGTTCGGTGAGGTGACGACGGCCCAGACCGGCCCGCACCAGTTTGCGGCGCTCCGCCGCCGAAGCGAGAGTGGTGTCGGTCATTATTCGTACTGCTCCCGGAAGCGGCGGACGATGTAGAGGGCGACGATGTTGAGGCAGAGCGTCATGATGAAGAGCGTCAGGCCCAGCGCGAAGGCGACGAGGGACTGCGGACCGGTAAAATCGGTGTCGCCAGTCAGCTGATTGACGATGGACACCGTGATGGTCGAGACCGGCTCGAGCGGATTGCCGCGCAGGATGGGCGCGTTGCCGGCGGCCAGCACCACGATCATGGTTTCGCCAATGGCGCGGCTCACCGCCAGAAGGAAGGCGCCGACAATGCCCGGCAGCGCGGCAGGCAGCAGCACGTTGCGGATGGTTTCCGACTGGGTGGCGCCCAGGCCATAGGCGCCGTCACGCAGGGAGCGCGGCACCTGGTTGAGAATGTCGTCCGACAGGGACGAGATGAACGGGATGATCATCACGCCCATCACGAGGCCCGCGGTGAGAGCTGAGGTGGCGCTGATGGACAGGCCGATGGAAGCGCCGAAGTCGCGCAGGAACGGCCCCACCGTCACAAGGGCAAAGAAGCCGTAGACGATGGTGGGGATGCCGGCGAGGATTTCGATGATCGGCTTGACGATCCTGCGCACATTCGCATGGGCATACTGGTTGAGGTAGATCGCGGCCATCAGGCCTACCGGCACGGCCACCAGCATGGCGATGGCCGAGATCATCAGCGTGCCGGACAGAAGGGGGAGGAGACCATACTGTCCCGCGTCGCCGGCGCCGGTGGAGCTGAATTTCGGCGCCCAGACGGTGCCGAAGAAGAAATCGAGCGGGTTGATATAGGTGAAGAAGCGGAAGGCCTCGCTCACAAGCGACGCGACAATGCCCACCGTGGTGAGGATGGCGACGGCCGAACAGGCGATCAGCGCAACGGAAATGAAGCGCTCGACCTCGTTGCGGGCCCTGAGGCGCGCGGTGATGCGGCGCTGCGCAAAGGTGAGGCCGAGAACCCCAAGACCGGCAGCAGCGGCCAGCATGATCAGGAAGGACAGGAGCTGAAAGCGGGCGAGGTTTTCCCCGGCGGCCTGCTCGAAGGGGCGCAGTTCGCCGGTGATGCCGAAGCCGGAGGCCAGGTCGCGAATGCGCTGGACCTGCTGGTTCAGCCCGATCTGGTCGAGGCTCTGCAGCACATCGGCGGGGATCTGCGAGACGGTGTACCAGTGGGTGACGCCGGGCGCGAAGAAAGCCCAGAGCGCCAGGATCAGCACGGCGGGGATCAGCGTCCAGAGCACGACCAGCGTGCCATGGTACTGGCCGCGGGAATGGACACGGACGCCCGATGGGGTGGCGAGGGCGCGGCTCTTGGACCAGCCCAGCTGATAGGCAATGCCTAGGAGAACGAGCAGCAGTCCGGCGACGATGAGAGTGTTCACTGTAACGCTTTCCTTGTGGTGCCGGACGAGAAGCTGGCCGCAGAAGCTGCGGCCCGCCTGATTGTATTACTGACCGGCCTGGAAGGCGGCGAGCACTTCGGCGGACTTTTCCGCCGGCTGCGGGATGAGGCCGGCGGATTCGAGAATCCCGCCATTGCCCGAAACGCCTTCGGACAGGAAGTATTCGGTGAATTCGGCAAGGCCGGGGATCACGCCGATATGCTGGCCCTTGACGTAGAAGTAGAGCGGGCGAGAGACCGGATATTCGCCCGCAGCAACGGTTTCCAGCGACGGCACGACGCCGTCAACGGTGGCGACCTTGAGGGTGTCGCGGTTCTGGTCGTAGAAGCTGAGGCCAAAGACGCCGACGGTGTTGGGGTCAGCGGTCAGACGGGCGAGGGTCTCGGTGTAGTCACCGGCGATTTCCACCACGACGTCCTGACGGAAGGTGGTTTCAACGGCTTCCAGCTCCTCGTCGGACAGGCCTTCGGGCAGGCCGGCCGCTTCGGCACCGGGGGTCACGACCTTTTCCTGGAAGACTTCGCGGGTGCCGTGGTTGGAGCCCGGAATGGCCAGCGCGATCGGCTGGGCCGGCAGGGACGGGTCGATCTGGTCCCAGGAGGTATAGGGGTTGTCGACGAGTTCGCCATCAACCGGAACCTTGGCCGCAATGGCCTTGAACACCTGAACCGGGGTCAGGGCGAAGTCTGCGCCGGCAGCGGACGAGGCAAAGACGATGCCGTCGAAGCCGAACTGGACTTCCCGGATATCGGTGACGCCAGCGGCGGTGCAGGCTTCACGTTCGCTGTCGCGCATCGGGCGGGAGGCATTGGCGATGTCGATGGTGTTGTCACCAACGCCTTCGCAGAACTGGCGGAAGCCGCCGCCCGTGCCGCCGGAGCCAACCACGGGCGTGTTGAATTCGGGGAAGGTCGCGCCAAATTCTTCGGCGACGATGGAGGAGAAGGGCAGGACCGTCGACGAGCCGGCGATCTGGATGGTGTCACGCGACTGGGCGAAAGCCGGTGCGGCGCCGAAGGCGGCGAGCGCGATGACAGCGGCGCTGGCGTAGAGTGCGGTCTTCATGGGAGTTCCCTTTCGGAATTCATTGCAAGCATGGCCAGCCATCTTTGTGGGCCGCCCTTTGACGCGGCAGACCTTAGGAGTGGTCAGCGACGGTTTTATTTCAGTTGCATGACGGGTTTGTGACGCGCCAACGCATTGTAAATGAAGGAAAATTAGAAAACATGCCTGTGGATGACGGCGCTTTATGACATGCCCAGGTGCGCGTGAATGGCAGGGCCTAGCGCTGGCGGTTAGCGCAGGAGGGGGCGGACTTCCGCCTGCACCTTGCGCATCAGGGGGAGGAAATGGGCGATCATCCGTGACGTCGGCGCGCGGGTGGACTGGGCGCCAATGTTGATGGCGGCAGCCACGCGACCGGTCGCGTCGTAGAGCGGCACGGCGATAGAACAAAGGCCCAGTTCCAGCTCCTGGTCGATGACGGCAAAGCCCTGGGCGGCGATCACGGCCAGTTCGGTGGTGATCGAGGCCATGTCGGCGCGGGTGTGATCGGTATAGGCGACTAGTTCGGAGCGCTCGAGAATGGCGCGGGCCTCTTCGGGCGGCAGGGCCGCCAGAAGCGTCCGTCCCATGGACGTGCAATAGGCGGGAAGGCGCGCGCCAGGAGCCAGGTTGATGGACATGACGCGGCGGGTGGAGACGCGGGCCACATAGAGGATGTCGGTGCCATCGAGCACGGCGGCCGAGGTGCTCTCGTTGGTGGCGCCGGAAAGCTGCTCGAGGAAGGGCTGGATCAGCCGGGGCAGGGGCGTGGCCGCGAGATACGAATGGCCCAGATTGAGGACGCGCGGCGTGAGCTCGAAAAATTTGCCGTCATAGGTCGCGTAGCCCAGATGGGTCAGTGTCAACAGGCACCGCCGGGCCGTGGCGCGTTCCAGACCGGTGCGTTCGGCAACGTCCGATATCGACATGCGCGCATGCTGTTCATCGAAGCACTCGATGACCGAAAGGCCCCGGATCAGTCCGTGAATGATATCGCCATCCCGCATGGGCGCCCTCCGCACACTTTGTGCGCAAGGATAGGGGAGTTGGGCGCGATGGGGAAGCGGTTGGAACTGTGCTGGGTCGTCGGAACGCCCCACTGGGCGTCACCTCCTAGCGCAGGCAATCCGTTCGGGCCCGGCGCAGGATGCGCATGCAGAACGTCGCGTCAAAAAGCAAAGGAAATTGGTGGGCCCACCAGGACTCGAACCTGGAACCAGACCGTTATGAGCGGTCGGCTCTAACCATTGAGCTATAGGCCCTCAGGAGGGTCTTTAGCAGGGTGGGGGCGGCTGGCAAAGGGGGGTGGAAGGGGAAGTTTGCGCAGTGCGTGCTGTTCTCCAGCGGGTTTGGAAACATGCCTTGAAAAGGCCTTCGCGCGATGGTCGGGTGAGCGCCTCTTTTCTGATGCAAGGCACCCACACATGTTGAAACGTGCAGCGCTTATTTCCGCGGCCCTTCTTGCTGCCGACCCCGCTTTGGCCGCCTCGGGCGATGCCTGGGCCGAGTTTGCGGTCGAGGTGGAGGAGGGGTGTCGCGCCGCGGTTAGCGAGGTCATCTCCGACCCCAGCGTCTTGGTCGACCCGTTCGGGAGCGAGAGCTATGGCCTGGCTCTGGTGAGCGGGGAGGCCAGCGGCACGCCAGTCAGCATAATCTGCGTTTTCGACAAGCAGAGCAAGGCCGTGGAGATCGGCAGCGAGTTGCCCGGCATGGTGCCGGCGACGCAGGAATAGCGGTTCTTCGCTACCAAGAAACGGCGCGGCCCCCTGGGGCCACGCCGCAATTGAGCCTGGTCAGATGCGCAGGCCGTCGGCGCCGAAGGCCAGGCATGCGCCGGGTTCGAAACCGACGGTGATCGGCGACCCGTCGGGAATGCGCGAATGCCCCTTCTGCTGGATGGTCACCTTGGTCTCGCCATCCTTGCCCACGGCATAGACGAAGGAAACGCCGCCCAACTGCTCGACCACCTGGGCAGTGGCGGTGAGGCTTGGGGTGCCGGGAACAGCTTCGGTGAAATGTTCGGGGCGGATGCCGACGCTGACCTTGTCACCTACCTTGCCGCCGGAGCCGCGGCGGGCAACCTTGAGGCCCGGAGCGTCGAAGGCGTCGAGGGCGACGGTCATATCCTGACCGTCGATGGCGGTGATCGTGCCCTCAAGGAAGTTCATGCGCGGAGAGCCGATGAAGCCGGCAACGAAGATATTGTCCGGATTATCATAAAGCTCGATGGGGCTGCCCTGCTGCTCGATGCGGCCGGCGCGCAGCACGACGATTCGGTCAGCGAGGGTCATGGCCTCGACCTGATCGTGGGTCACATAGACCATGGTGGCGCGCAACTGCTGGTGCAGCTTGGCGATCTCGATACGCATCTGCACGCGCAGTTCGGCATCGAGGTTGGACAGCGGCTCGTCGAAGAGGAAGGCCTTGGGCTGGCGCACAATGGCGCGGCCGATAGCGACGCGCTGGCGCTGGCCGCCCGAGAGCTGACGGGGCTTGCGATCCAGCAATTCGGTCAGCTCGAGCGTGCGGGCCGCATCGGCAACCCGCTGGGCCACCTGATCCTTGGGCATGCCGCCCATGCGCAGGCCAAAACCGAGATTCTGTTCGACAGTCATGTGCGGGTAGAGCGCATAGGACTGGAACACCATGGCGACGCCGCGTTCGGATGGATCATATTCGGTGACGTCCTCGCCACCAATGATGACCTGGCCCGAATTTGGCTCCTCAAGACCCGAAATGGTGCGCAGCAGCGTGGACTTGCCGCAACCCGAGGGGCCGACGAAGACGACGAATTCGCCATCCTTGATGTCGAGATCGACGTCATGGATGACTTTTACAGCCCCGAAGCTCTTGTTGATGCCCCGCAATTGAAGTTCAGCCATCGTTTCCTCCTTGCCGATGGAATGTCTTTGTCTAGCGTGCTCGCCGGCGGCCCTCAGGCCCCACGGCAGGCCGCCGTTTAGCGGGCGGCCCAGAGGGCTCCGCGTTCGAAAATTGTGCGCATCTGCGGCACCTTAAACTCGTCGGCCACATGACCCAGCGACGAATAGAAAACCCGGCCTTTGCCGAAGCGGCGCTTCCAGACGACCGGCATGACTACGCCCTCGATTTCGTCGAAATATTCGCCCGAGAAGGTCGTCGTGGCCAGCACTTCGACGCTGGGATCGAAGTGCATGTAATATTGCTCGGAGCGGTAGGGAAAATCGCCCACGCCCTGCATCACCGGATCGTCGGGCCGGGTGACGTTAACGGTATAGTCGATGATATTGCCCGGATGCGCGACCCACTGGCCGCCGGTCATGAACTGGTAGTCTGGCTCGTTGCGGAAGCTGTCGCACATAAGACCATGAAAGCCGGCCAGGCCCGTTCCGGCGCGCACGGCCGCCAGGAGATTGGTCAGCTCTTCCTTTTCGATGCGGGACATGGTGATGGCCGGCACAATGAGGCTGTAATCGCCGAGCTTTTCGTCGGCAAAGGCTTCGGTGGTCGGCTCGATATCCACGGCAAAGCCGTTGGCCTTGAGCATGTCGCCAACAACATGGGCGCTCTGTTCGGGTGTGTGACCATCCCACCCGCCCCAAACGATAAGAGCTGTTCTGGTCATTGGCGTTCCTCCTGATAGGCCGGTGTCCAGGGCGCGCTGTAGATGTCGCGTAGCATGAGTGCTGCTGCACCGCGGGCCCAGAGCTGATCGTCCAGTGGATGGAAGATTAGCTCGGTCGTAGCGAAATGGGCGTGGAAACTGTTGGCTGCCGCGGCCGCGCGGACAGAGGGCGCCACGGCCTCGCAATATTGCGGCGATTCCAGCGCGACGATGATCTTTTCGGGATTGAAGAGATTGATAACGTGCGAAACCCCGATGCCCAGCTTGCTGCCCTGTTCCTCGATCAAGCTCTGGGCAGCATTGCTGCCTGCCTTGGCTGCCGCTGCGATGGCGGACGGCAGGTCGGCACGGGCCGTTGGGCTATCCACGAAGGCAGATCCCAGGGCGGACGTGGCGCGCTGGCGCATGGCAGTGGTGCTGACATAGGTGTTGAGGCAATCGGTCTGGCCGCAGTCGCAGATGGTGCCCTCGCCGCCGACCTTGATGTGGCCGAAGGTGGGGCCCAACGTGCTGGCGCCGCGATGCAGGTCGGCCTCCACCCACAGGCTGAGGCTTGCGGTCTGGTCGAGGACGACGACAGCAAAGCTGTGATCGGTCTGGGCGTGCCCGAACCAACTTTCGGCCAGCGCCAGAAGGTTGGCGGGCTTTTCGAGCTTAACCGGAAGGCCGGTACGTTCCTGGAGCAGGGCGGCGATGGGCACTTCGCGCTCGCCGAACACGGTGCTCGAATAGCTCTTGCCCGAGCGCGGATCGACAATGCCGGGAACGCCGATGCCGATGCCCTTGATGCGCTTGGGATCGACCCCCGAACGGGTGATGCAATCGTCCATCGCATCCTCGATGAGGTCTGCGATGACATCGGCAGGCTGGCGGGCGAGGCGTATAGGCAATTGCGCCGACGACACCAGTTCGCCACGGAAATCCACCAGCGCCAGGGTGGTCATAGTTTCGGAAATCTGGATGCCCAGCACATAGGCTGCGTCGCTGACCAGCCCGAGCAACACGCGCGGGCGGCCTCGCTGCGTTTCCCCGTTGAGGGGAGCGTGAATGGCCTCGATCAGACCCTCTTCAATCAAGGCGCCGGTAATGGCGGAGACCGTGGTGCCGCTGAGCATGGTGCGCTCGGAGATCTCGACGCGCGAAATCTGGCCATGGCACCGGATCGTCTCCAGCACATGGTATTTGTTGATTTCGCGCATGAGCAGCGGATCCGCGATTTTCACGGCCAAAGGGGCATTCTCCGATGTGAAACGGGGTCTGTGATTTAGTTTGCCTTCTGTATCAAATATTCGGCGCGAAGTGCCGCATTAACGCGTCGTCAAGGTTTGATTTTCTCAAGAAAATCTTCTCCTCCAGTACCTTATCTCAGGGCATCAGGTTTTTTTCCATTTAGCCGAAGAGTTGAGGTACGTCCCTCTTGCGTCTTTAATAAGGGATGCGTAAAAAGTATCAAGTGCTGAGTTCAGTGGGGACTGACTCAGCGCCGCGGCCCGGGAGGATACCGAGATCCGGTTTCGGCGGCCGCATGACACAGGAGGATACCATGAAGCGTATTGCGCTCGCCGCAATGCTCGGTCTGGCTGTCACCATCCCGGTGCAGGCGCAGACTGTTGTTCGTCACCTTCACATCACGTCGATCCCGGCGGAAGTGGAGTTGATGCAATCCATCGCCGACGATTTCATGGCGCAGAACCCGGACATCAAGATTGAGCTGCCGTTCCTTGAGAACGAAGCCTTCAAGCAGAAGCTCACGACGCTGCTGCAGTCTGCCGATGCGCCCGACGTTTTCCACACCTGGGGCGGTGGCGTGTTCTATGAGCAGGCCAAGGCCGGATTCCTCCGTCCCATCCAGGACGTTCTGAGCGACGAAGCCAAGGAAGCCATGGGCTCCGCTGGTGTGTCGGCCTTCACTGCTCCGGACGGTAACCTCTATGGCGTCGCCCGCGACGTCGGCGAAGTCGTGCTGTGGTACAACAAGGCTCTGTTCGAGCAGGCCGGCGTCGACCCGGCCAGCATGGAAACCTGGGAAGGCTTCCTCGCTGGTGTCCAGACGTTCAAGGATGCCGGCATCACCCCGATCGCCATTGGCGCCAAGGACAAGTGGCCGGCTCACTTCTGGTGGTCCAAGCTGGTCGTTCGGTTGGCTGGCAAGGAAGGCTTTGAAGCTGCCGCCCGCGGCGAAGGCGACGGCTTTGCCGGCGAGGATTTTGTCAAGGCCGGCGAATACTTCCTGCAGCTCGCTGAAATGGAACCCTGGCAGCAGGGCTTCCTGGCTGCCAGCTATGGCGATGCCTCCGGTTACTTCGGTGACGGCAAGGCCGCGATGCACCTGATGGGCGACTGGGACTACGGTTCCATGAAGGACGCTTCGGCCTCCAAGGAAGGTATTCCTGACGATCAGCTGGGCATACTGCCTTTCCCGACGATCGAAGGCGGCAAGGGTGACCCGACCGACACGCTCGGTGGCCTTGGTGGCGTGCTGTTCTCCAAGAACGCATCCGACGCTGCTGTTCGCTGGATCGAGTTCTTCAACAATGCCGAAAACCAGGCCAAGTACGCCAAGGAAGCGTACTATATCCCGATCTCCAAGGGTGCGGCTGACGTCATGACCAACCCGTTCAAGGTGCAGATCGCCAAGAATATCGGCAATGCCCACTGGCACGCCCTGTTCTTCGATCAGGCCCTGGGTCCGAACGTCGGTGGCGTCGTCAACGACGTGTCTGCTGAGCTGGCTGGTGCTTCCATCAGTGCAGAAGAAGCTGCCCAGATGATCAAGGAAGCCGTGGACGACTCCCTGTAATCCACAAGGCAATTGCCGGCGGGCGGTACCCTTTCCGTCCGCCGGATCCTGTTCCACCCAATCGTATTCCCGTCCGTGTGGACGCCGCCTTTTGTCGCGCCGGTCAGGCGCCGGCGCGGGTCGTGCGCAACATGTCAGGGACAGAGGGACGCCTATGACCAGCATCGCCACCGCATCAAGCCCGGAACTGGCTGCTGCCCCGCGCCGCCGGCGCTACATGGACCGCAAGAGCCTGGTGCCTCTGCTGCTGTTCCTGCCGCCGTCCGTTATCCTGTTCACGCTGTTTGTCGTGCTGCCCATGGTGGACGCGGCGACCTTCTCCTTCTTCAAGTGGAACGGCTACGGGCCTATCACCGAATTTGTCGGCCTCAAGAATTATGAAGACGTGCTGACGCACCGCAATTTCGGTACGGCGGTGCGCAACAGTCTCATCGTCGTTGCGGTGTCGCTGATGATCCAGCTGCCGCTGGCCATGTGGTGCGCCGTGGCGCTGGCCGAGCGTGGCACGCATATCAATATCATCCGCGTCCTGTTCTTCCTGCCCTACATGCTGGCGGAAGTGGCCGCAGGCCTGATCTGGAAGTTTGTCTATGACGGCAATTACGGCCTCTTGCCCGCTATCGGGGGGGCGCTCGGCGTCGAAACCCCGTTCGTGCTGGGCGACAAATTCTGGGTCATGCCGGCCATCATGCTTGTCATCACCTGGAAGTATTTCGGCTTCCACATGATGATCTACATCGCCGGTCTGCAGTCCATTCCGGGCGAGGTGATCGAGGCGGCGCGGCTGGACGGCGTCAAGCGCTGGCAGATCGTGCGCCATATCCAGATCCCCATGATCCGCTCGGCGATTGTGATCTCGGTGTTCTTCGCGATCACTGGCGCGTTGCAGCTCTTCGACCTGATTATTCCGCTCTCCAATGGTGGCCCCTCGCATTCGAGCCATACCATCGTGACCTTCCTCTACCAGTTCGGCATTACGCGCATGAACATGGGCTTTGGCGGCGCCGTCAGCGTGCTGCTGTTCATAGCCTGCGTCGTGGTGGCACTGGCCTATCGCCGAGTTCTCTTCAAGGCGGAGCAAAACTGATGACCACTATAGCCAAGAAGCGCCGCCGTCCGACCATCTCGCCGATCCAGTGGGTGACCCTGGCGATTGTCGCTCTGTTCGTGATCGTGCCGTTCTACACCACTGCCTTGGGCGGGTTTAAGGAGATCGGGGAACTTAGGGTCAATCCCTTCGGCCTCCCCGCCAGCTGGGATCCAATCCGCTTCTCCGAAGTGCTCGCTGGACCGCGTTACTTTTCCTCGCTGTGGAATTCACTGCTGATCGCGGTCGGGACCGTGGTATTGTCGACGCTTGTCGCGTCGATGACGGCCTTCGCGCTGGCCCATATCAAGTTTTTCGGCAGCAAGTTCATCCTTGGCTACCTGATGCTGGGCCTGTTGTTCCCGTCTGCCACCGGCATTCTGCCGCTTTTCATCAAGATGCGCGACTTGGGCATGCTCGACAGCCACTGGGGCATCATCATCGTGCAGGTGGCGTTCAGCGTGTCCTTCTCAGTGCTGCTGTTCCACAATTTCTTCAAGGAACTACCCAAGGAACTGGTCGATGCCGCGCGCATGGATAATTGCGGCTATATCCGTATCTACTGGTATGTGACGCTGCCGCTCTGCCTGCCGATCATTGCCACCGTGGGCGTCTTCAATTTCGTGGGTAGCTGGAACAGCTTCCTGCTGCCGCTGATCGTCCTCAACTCCGAAGCCAAATACACCTGGCCGCTCGGCATCATGCAGTTCCAGGGGCAGTGGGGTTCGGACTGGCCGCGTATTCTGGCGTTCCTCACGCTGTCCATCATGCCGGCAATTGCCTTCTTCCTCCTGGCGCAGCGCTACGTCATCTCAGGCCTGACCGGGGGCGCGGTCAAAGGCTGAGTGTCCTCGAGGGGAGGACTGGAAAAGGCGCCTGCGGGCGCCTTTTCTGTTTTCGGGGGGAAGTTCGGGAAGGAGGCCACCGGGGGCGTCAGGGGGTGGCGCTGCTCCGCGTTTGGTGCTGCAGGCTATTTGCCCAGGGCGCTTTGCGCCGGCGAGGGGGCGGGATAGACGCGGTTGCGGCCCTTGCCCTTTGCAACGTAAAGCGCCGCGTCGGCTTCGGCCAGCAACTGGCCGGGCGTGGTCTTGGCCGTCTGCATGTTGGCGGCCCCAAGGCTGGCCGTGACGATCGGGTTAGGGCTGCCCTCAAGCCCTTGATGGGGCAGCATGACCGCGGCAATGCCGGCCCGGATCGACTCTGCGACAGCAACGGCATCTTCAAGGCTCGCATCGGGCAAAATGGCCAGCAGTTCCTCACCGCCATAGCGGAATCCCGTACCGCGATCACCGACCTTCTGAGCGAAGATAGTGCTGACGAGGCGAATGCAATTGTCGCCGGCAATATGGCCGTGCACGTCGTTATAGAGCTTGAAATGGTCGATATCGAGCATGATGGCGGCAACCTGCCGGTCGGGCCTGCCGGCCCAGAGCTTGTCCAGCAGGGCGGTCAGCGACCGCCGGTTGCGCAGCATGCTGAGATCATCATGCTCGCTCTGGAAGCGCAGGCGCTCTGTCAGGAGATCATTGCGCAGCCGATGGAGGAAACCCCGCCGTTCAGCCTGCTCGAAGGAATGCGCCACAAGCAGGAGAAAGGCGCCAAAGGTCACGTAGAAGACGACGATACCCGAATAGGTGACGTCGTCGAAACTCCCATTGAGCCGGGTGGCCACGAGCTGGATGGCGAGCATCAGCACGACGGCGATTGTCGCCGCGTAAAAGCGCGGGCGCAGCAGCACGACGACAAACAGCAGCGTGCTGACCGTGCCGGTCTGGTAGGCAAAGGCGTAAGGGCTCTGCGTGGTGGCCAGCACGCTCATGGGCAGGGCCGTGCCCAAAACGCCCACGCCGATGCTGAGATACTCGTAGAGCCGGGCGCTCGGCCAAAGCCGCATCAGCAGGATGACGGCCAGCGCGTAGGGCACGAAAATCAGGAAGCGGTAGATGAAGAGCGTGCTCGCGCCATCGGGCAGCATGCTCTGATCGCCCAGGAAGGCGAGGCAGTAGAAAATGGTGCCGAGACTCGCCCAGAGCGGCACCATGGGGGCGCGATCGGCAAGATAGGATTTGACGAACAGCGGCTCGATGAGCCTGGAAAACCGCAGGCCCGGACGGCGCCGATCCATTTCGTGGTCAACGTCGTCGATAGTGATGTCGGGGGCAGCGAATTTCATTGGTCCAGAATGACCTGTTTGTCTGAACCAGTGGCTAACCGGATATATGGACTTGCCCGGACCCGGACCGTTCAGGCGAACTTTCCGGTCATCCGCTGCATGGCAATACGGGAAGCGAGGTTCCCTTGCTGCACGCTGTTCTTGGTCTGGATGCTGGCGAAGGTCTGCGCCTGCGCAGCGTTCCTTTGCTGCATTTCGCGCACAGCGGCGCGCCGTTCCCGCCGCTGCTGGATTTCGGCATAGGCGGATAGCTTGGGCGCGTTGCGGCCGGAAATCTTGCCAATCGACATGGCCAAAGCATGGGAAAACAAGGTGAACGTCGGGTTAACGGGGCCTAGTGCTGCAGCACGACCAGTCCCGCCGCACCGGCCATCATGGCGCCGGCCGTCTTGTTGAGGCGGCTCAGGGCCTTCTCGCTGCGGAACATGTCGCGGGCCGCCGCGGCGAGCCCGGCATAGGCGCAACCGACGATCAGAAGGCACACGATGACGATGGCCGTCAGTTCGAGGAAGGCGACGAGGTTCATCTCGCCCAGCGGCACCACCGTGGGCAGGATGGCCAGATAGAAGACGATGGTCTTGGGGTTGCCCATGGTGAGGGAAAAGCCGGCAAGGAAGGTCTTGAGCGCGTCCTCGCGCTTGGGCTTCATCTGCTCGGAGCCCGGCTTGGCGGTCCAGAACTTCCACGCGATGTAGAGCAGATAGGCAGCGCCGGCCCAACGGACGATCACGAAGACCGGACCGAAATAGGTGGCGATGGCCGCAAGGCCGAAAACGGCGAACAGGAAATAAACCAGATCCCCGGCCAGAATGCCGAACACCATAGGCATGGCGCTCTTGAAACCGCCACCCAGGGCACGCGCGACGATGGCAGCGACGCCGGGCCCGGGCACGATAAGGGCGATCAGGTAGGCAATGGTAAAGGCGGTGAGGGTGAAGAGGTCCATTGGGCGCGTCCGGCAAGTCGTGGGCGGACACTACGCCTGCCTCGGTCGATTTGCCAGTGCGCGGTTGACGCGGGCCAAATCCGGTCTATCCTGGTCCCATCGCAATTCGACCGGACGGTTTTTCATGGATCGCACCCCAACAGCACAGCCAACCTGCTTTGCCCAAGGGGATATCCATGCCTGCTTCTCTTGCGATTTCGCACCTGTCCTATTCCGGCCCTGACGGTCGCCGACTCTTTTCCGATCTCAATCTCAGCTTTGGTCCCGGACGCACTGGCCTTGTCGGCCGGAACGGCGTCGGCAAGACGACGCTTCTGCGGCTGATCACCGGCGAGCTCCAGCCCACGAGCGGCACCATCGCCGTGGCCGGGCGTATTGGCGTGTTGCGCCAGCAGGTGCAGCCGGGGCCTGACGAAACCGTGGCCGACATCTTCGGCGTCCGGGCCGCGCTGGCGCTGCTCCAGCGTGCCGCTTCGGGCGCGGCCAGTGCCGACGAGATGGCGGATGCCGATTGGACGCTCGAAGCGCGGCTTGAGGACGCGCTCGACCGGCTCGATCTCGGGCTGACGCCCGACAGTCTTCTCGCGACGCTCTCCGGAGGGCAGCGGACGCGCGTGGCGCTGGCGGCGTTGCGCTTTGATGCCCCTGATCTCGTGCTTCTGGACGAACCTACCAACAATCTTGACGCCGAGGGCAGGGCGGCGGTGGCGGATATGCTCGGCGGCTGGCGGGGCGCAGCCATCGTCATCAGCCACGACCGCACGCTGTTGGACCAGATGGACGCCATTGTCGAGCTGACCACGCTGGGTGCAACCAGCTATGGCGGCAACTACAGCCACTATCGTGAGCGCAAAGCGCTGGAGCTGGCGTCGGCGCAGCATGATCTGGATGTGGCCGAGCGGAGTGTCCGCGCCGCTGCGCGCGCCGCTCAGGAGGCGCGCGAGCGTCAGGACAGACGGGATGCCGGAGGGCGGCGGAAGGCGGCCCGGGGCGACATGCCCAAGATCGTGATGGGCGGCAAGAAGCGGCAGGCGGAGGAAACGGCGGCAGGCTTCAACCGGCTGGCCGCCAAGGAAGCCGAGGAGGCGCGCGATGACGCCCAGGCTGCCCGCTCCCGGCTGGAAGTGCTGACGCCCTTTGCGGTGAAGCTGGCGTCCTCGGGCCTTCATGCCGGCAAGGTGGTGCTGCGGGCCAGGGGCCTCACAGGCGGACACGACCGGGACAAGCCGGCAATCCGGGACGTCGATCTCGAACTTATCGGCCCCGAACGCGTGGCGATTTCGGGCCGCAACGGCACGGGCAAGACAACGCTGCTCAAGCTCCTTTTCGGAGAGCTGGAGCCGCTGGCCGGCACGGTGCTTCTGCGTGGTCCGATGGCCATGCTGGACCAGCAGGTGGGGATGCTCGACCGGTCCCTTTCCATCCTCGACAATTTCCGGCGCATCAATCCGGACAGCACCATCAACGACTGCCGCGCGGTGCTGGCGGCCTTCAAGTTCCGCAACGAGGCGGCGCTGCAAAGCGTCGGGACGCTGAGCGGGGGCGAGATGCTGCGCGCGGGACTGGCTTGTGTTTTGGGCGGAACGGTACCGCCGATGCTGGTTGTGCTCGACGAGCCGACGAACCACCTTGATATCGAGGCCATCGAAGTGGTTGAGGCGGGGCTGCGGGCCTATGACGGCGCGCTACTGGTGGTCAGCCACGACCGCACCTTTCTCGACAATATCGGCATCGAGCGGGAGGTGGAGCTCACCCCGCCCTAGGGCGAGGTGAGGGTGCCATTCAGGGAAGGCGCGCCAGGCGCTCGGTCAGGAGCGCATAGAAGCCTTCGGCATTGCCGGAGCGCAAATAGGTGGCGTTGTAAGCCCGGCCGGTCACGTGCCAGTAATCCACCACGGTCATGCCCATGGTCAGTTCGCTGCCCGTTTCGATGGTGACATTGCAGTGGCGGCCTTCAAACAGGTCGGGCTGCAGGAGGTAGGCAATGACGGTGGGGTCATGCAGCGGCGCGCCTTCCCAGCCATATTTCTGCAGGTCGAAGGTTTCCGAGAAGGTCAGCATGGCATGGACGGCGTCGCCGGTCTTGTTGCCCAGCGCCTTGATGGCGTCGAGCCGCGGCTTCGTCGACTGGATCATGTGGGTGACGTCGAGCGGCAGGATGGTGATGGGGGCGCCGCAGCGCATGACCACGTCGGCCGCTTCAGGATCGACATAGATGTTGAATTCCGCCGCCGGGGTGATGTTGCCGACCTCGAAATAGGCGCCGCCCATCATGACGATTTCCTGGATACGCTCGGCAATCGCGGGCTGCTTGATCAGCGCCATGGCGATATTGGTCAGCGGCCCCAGGGTGCACAGGGTAATGGTCTTGGGCTCGGCGTTCATCAGGGTGTCGATGATGTAGTCGACGCCGTGCTGGGGCTGGAGCGGAACGGTGGGCTCGGGCAGATCGGGGCCATTGAGGCCCGTGTCGCCGTGCACGTGTTCCGCGGTGACGAGCGTGCGGCGCATGGGGCGGGCGCAGCCGGCATAGACCGGAACATCGGTCCGCCCGGCCAGTTCGACGATCTTGCGGGCATTGTTGGCATTGTGATGCAGCCCGACATTGCCGGCCACTGCGACGACGCCCAGCACGTCCAGTTCCTCGGGCGAGGCCAGCGCCAGCAGTATGGCGACGGCATCGTCCTGGCCGGGGTCTGTGTCGATGATGATCTTGCGGGGCATGGCTGGTCTTCCGGGGCAGCAGTGGCGGGATTCGCAGCCAGCTTATCCAAGCGGCGGGGGGCGGTCGATGACCCTCATGCCGCAGGAACAAAAGCCGTTACCAGATTGTTTTCAGGCAGAGTTCTTTCCCAGAGGCCCTTATGCTCCAACCCCGCCCCAAGGCAGTCGCTGCATCCGACATGGACCAGAGCCAGTTCGAGCGGGTGCTCAACAATGCTGCGCGTCTTGCGGTCGTGGGGATCGGCTTTGTCGTGCTGCTTTCCGTGCTGCAGATGGGACAGGTCTTCCTGGCCCCGGTTTTCCTTGCCGTCGTCATCGGGCTCATGTTCGGCCCGGTGGCGGACCGGCTGGAGGGATGGGGCGTGCCGCCCGCGCTTTCGGCGGCAATTGTGGTTCTTTTGCTGCTCGGGTTGATCGCGGGCTTTGGGTTCCTGTTCGCCATGCCGCTGAGCGAATGGATCGCGCGGGTGCCGCTGATCTGGGCCAAGCTGCAGCAGCAGATCGCCAATCTCAAGGAGCCGCTGGAATCGCTCAGCGCGTTCCAGGAACAACTCGGCTCGGTGCTTGGCAGCAACGAGGCCATGACGGTGACGGTCGAAGACGGCAGCGCCGTGACCGGCATGGCGATGATGGCTCCGGCCATCCTCGCCCAGGTCGCAATCTTCCTGGCCAGCCTCTACTTCTTTGTCGCAACGCGCGACCACATCCGCATTTCCGTGCTGTCCATGTGCGTGACCCGGCGCATGCGCTGGCGCACCGCGCATATCTTCCGCGATGTGGAAGCCAAGGTCAGCCAGTTTCTGCTCAGCGTTACGGTCATCAATTTCGCAACCGGTACGGCGGTTGGCCTGGCCATGTGGGCGCTCGGCATGCCGTCGCCGCTGCTTTGGGGCGCCATGGCCGCGGTGCTCAACTATGTGCCCTATGTCGGCCAGGCCATCATGATCACCGTGTTGCTGGCGGTGGGTCTGGGCACGCAAACCGAATTGTCGGCCATCCTGTTGCCGGTGATCTGCTTTGGGGCGATCAACTTCGTCGAAGGGCAGTTCCTGACCCCGCATTTCATCGGCCGCACGCTTACCCTCAACCCCTTCATCATTTTCCTCTCGATCACCTTCTGGATCTGGGCCTGGGGTCCGGTGGGCGCGCTTGTTGCCGTACCGTCGCTGCTGATTGCCCAGTCGATCATCATTCACGCCCTGCCCAGCAAGCCGGTGCAGCCGCGCCGTCCGGTCCGGCGGACGGTCGCCATGACGGCGCGCGAGGAACTGCTGGCGAACGCAGCGCAGGCCATCCGCGAGCAGCGGGAGGAAGAGGGTTCGCCTGAGCAGGTGCGCAAGCAGGACCGTATGGAGCCGCCGCGGGGCACCGCTCCCACAGGCGTCGAGCCGACATCGCCCTAGAGCACCCCTATTGCAAAATTACCGTGTCGCCGCTTCTTGACGGCGGATGGGGGCCGCTCCACTTTCGGTACCCCATTCATGCCGGAGCGGCCCATGGCAGGCGAAGTAGTTGCACACGCGGCGGAGGCCGCTCACCACGGGGTTGATCTCGTGCCCATTGTCGCCCTGCTGGCGGCAGGGGCGATTGCCGTGCCGTTATTCAAGCGCATCGGGCTGGGATCGGTCCTCGGCTATCTGGCGGCGGGTCTGCTTTTGGGCCCCTCGGGCATCGGCCTCATCCAGGACCCTGCTTCTGTGCTCGCCGCGGCGGAACTGGGGGTGGTGCTCTTTCTCTTCATCATCGGGCTCGAGATGGAGCCGAGCAAGCTCTGGGCCCTGCGCAAGCAGATTTTCGGGCTCGGCGTCATCCAGGTGGCCACCTGCGGCGCCTTGCTGACCGGGATTGGTATCTTGCTTGGCTTCGCGCCCGCGGTGGCCTTTGTCTTCGGCATGGGCTTTGTGCTCACCTCGACGGCCATTGTCATGCAAATCCTGGGGGAGCGCGGGGAACTGGCGACCGAGCACGGCCAGAAGATGGTATCGATTCTCCTGCTCGAGGATCTCGCCATTGTGCCGCTTCTGGCCATAGTGGCGTTCATTTCGCCATCGGCGGCAGATGAAAGCCTGCTGTCGCGTGCCATCGGTTTTGGCTTTGCGGTGGGCGCCATTGCCCTTTTGATATTCCTCGGCCGCCGCATCATGAACCCGTTCTTCGGCATCCTGGCCCGCTCCAAGGTGCGCGAAGTGCTGACGGCCGGTGCGTTACTGGTGGTGCTGGGCGCCGCGCTTCTGTTCCAGGTCAGTGGCCTCTCCATGGCCATGGGCGCGTTCCTTGCGGGCGTGCTGCTTTCCACCTCGACCTTCAAGCATCAGCTGGAAGCCGACGTCGAACCGTTCCGGGGGCTCCTCCTGGGCCTCTTCTTTCTGGCCGTGGGCATGTCGCTGGACCTGGCCGTCGTGGCGGACAATTGGCAGATCATCGCGATCAGCGTTGCGGCCTATATGCTGGTCAAGGCAGCGGCGATCTATGTGATAGCGCGCCTCCTTCGGTCCGATCACGGTGAGGCGCTGGAACGGGCGGTGCTGATGGGGCAGGGCGGCGAATTTGCCTTTGTGCTCTACACCACGGCTGCTTCAACCGGCCTCATCGACGCGCCCACCAATGCCATTTTCACCGCGACGGTGATCATCTCGATGGTGCTCACGCCCTTTGCCATCATTCCGATGCGCCGGCTGATGCCGCGCCGGGTGCAGTCGCTGGATGGCGTCGATGTCGCGAGCGGCCTCAATGCGCGCGTCCTGATCATCGGCTTCGGCCGCTTCGGACAGATCGCCAGCCAGGCGCTGCTGGGGCAGGGCCATTCGGTGTCGATCATCGACAATGATGTCGAGATGATCCAGGCCGCCGCGACCTTCGGCTTCAAGGTCTATTATGGCGACGGCACGAGGCTCGACATCCTTCATGCAGCGGGTGCGGACCGCGCCGAGCTGGTGCTGATCTGCGTCAACGACAAGGCGGCGGCCAGCCGGATTGCCGAGTTCATGCGCGACGAATTCCCCCTCGCCAAGGTCATGGCGCGGTCCTTCGACCGCGGGCATTCCATCGAGCTGCGGGAAATAGGGGTGGAATTCGAACTGCGCGAAACCTTCGAGTCGGCCATTGCCTTCGGCTCGCAGGCCATCCGCATCCTGGGGGCCGACGAGATCGAAATCGAAGAGGCGGTGGCCGGCATCCGCACGCGAGACCGCGCACGCTTCGAGGCGCAGTTGCTGGGCGGTGCGCAGGCGGGCCGCGGGCTGCTCCTCGCCAATGCGGAGGACCAGGCGCGCGAGGGCGGCATTCGCGTGAGCCCATTGGCAAATGCAGACGAGGACGAGCCCTGAGGGGCCTGAACGCCGCGCCGATCAGCTGCGCGCCGAGGGGGCTTTCCCGTGCACAAATAAAGTGCAAGACTACCTTTATTCTGAGGGGAATATCGTCATGAACTCTGGATTGCGACATGCCGCAAAAACCAATCGTCCACGATGCTCCCACGCTCGAACGCAGCGCTCCAACTGTTGAGGCCCTGCAGGCCGAAATTCTCGAGCGGCTGATCTATTCGGTCGGCAAGGATCCCATCGTAGCGCGTCCGCATGACTGGTTGCGGGCGACGATCCTGGCAGTGCGCGACCGGGTCATGGATCGCTGGATGGAGTCGTCCCGCGAAACGTGGCGGACTTCCAACAAGCGGGTTTATTACCTCAGCCTCGAATTCCTGATCGGGCGGCTGATGCGCGACGCCATCAGCAATGTCGGCCTGATGGATCCCGTGCGCGAGGCGCTCAAGAACCTCAATGTCGATCTGGGCGACCTGATCAACCTCGAGCCCGACGCTGCCCTGGGCAATGGTGGTCTCGGCCGGCTGGCTGCGTGTTTCCTTGAATCCATGTCCTCGGTGAATATCCCGGCCTATGGCTACGGCATCCGTTATGTGCATGGGCTGTTCCGCCAGGAAATGAGCGAGGGCTGGCAGGTCGAACTGCCCGAAGACTGGCTGGCGCATGGCAATCCCTGGGAGTTCGAGCGCCGCGAAAGCGCCTA
The DNA here is from genome assembly GCA_023391095.1 of Pseudomonadota bacterium. Classification (GTDB taxonomy): domain Bacteria; phylum Pseudomonadota; class Alphaproteobacteria; order Rhizobiales; family Devosiaceae; genus Devosia. The sequence goes on along the minus strand of JAEWBN010000018.1, from coordinate 43,967 downwards.
TGAGGTTGGGTTCGGCGGCCATGTCGAGCCGGTCACCGATCCCGATGGCGAAGTTCGCCAGGAATGGCACCCCAACGAGCATCTGCTCGCCGTGGCTTATGACACGCCCATCGTTGGCTGGCGCGGCAAGCGCGTCAACACGCTCCGTCTCTGGAGTGCGCAGCCGATCGACCCGATCCTGCTCGACAAGTTCAATTCCGGCGACCATATCGGCGCGCTGCAGGAAAGCTCCAAGGCCGAAGCCATTACCCGCGTGCTTTATCCGGCGGACTCGACAGCAGCGGGGCAGGAGCTGCGCCTGCGCCAGGAGTTCTTCTTTTCCTCGGCATCGCTGCAGGACATTGTCCGGCGTCATCTCCAGCAATATGGCGATCTCGGTTCACTGCCGGACAAGGTCGCCATCCAGCTCAACGATACCCATCCGGCCATTTCGGTCGCCGAACTCATGCGCATCCTCGTCGATGACAACGGGGTCAAATGGGCGCAGGCCTGGAAGCTCACCAAGGGCACGTTCGGCTATACCAACCACACACTGCTGCCCGAAGCGCTGGAAAGCTGGCCGGTGGCGCTGCTGGAGCGCCTGCTGCCGCGGCACATGCAGATCATCTACCAGATCAATGCCGATATCCTGACCGAGGCGCGCAACCGCGCCAAGTTCACCGACCAGCAAGTCGCGGCCGTGTCGCTGATCGATGAAAATGGCGGCCGCCGAGTGCGCATGGGGCAACTGGCCTTTGTGGGCTCCCATTCGATCAATGGTGTGTCCGCGCTCCATACCGAGCTGATGAAGCAGACTGTGTTTGCCGACCTCCACAAGCTCTATCCCGAGCGGATCAACAACAAGACCAATGGCATCACGCCGCGCCGCTGGCTGATGCAGTGCAATCCCGGCCTCACCCGGCTCATCACCGAACGGATCGGTCCGGATTTCCTCGACGATATCGACCAGTTGCACCTGCTGCGGTCCCATGCCGAGGATCCGGGCTTCCAGAAGCAGTTCGCCGCGGTCAAGCTCGCCAACAAGAAGGCGCTGGCAGCACTGATCAAGGACCGGCTCAACATCAAGGTGTCGCCGGACGCCATGTTCGACGTCCAGATCAAGCGCATCCACGAATACAAGCGCCAGCTTCTCAACATCATCCACGCGGTCGCGCTCTATGCCGAAATCCGCGCGCATCCCGAAAAGGACTGGGTCCCGCGGGTCAAGATCTTCGCTGGCAAGGCGGCCCCGAGCTACTGGAACGCCAAACTGATCATCAAGCTGATCAACGACGTGGCGCGGGTCATCAACAATGATCCGGCCGTGCGCGGGCTGCTCAAGGTCGTGTTCATTCCCAACTACAATGTGAGCCTGGCCGAAATCATCGTGCCTGCGGCCGACCTTTCGGAGCAGATATCCACGGCAGGCATGGAAGCCTCGGGCACCGGCAACATGAAGTTCATGGCCAATGGCGCGGTGACCATCGGCACGATGGATGGCGCCAATGTCGAAATGCACAAGGAAGTGGGCTCGGACAATATCGTCATTTTCGGACTGGCCGCCGAAGAGGTCGAGGAAAAACGCTCCCGCGGGGAGGTGCCGCGCTCGGCCATCGATGCGTCGCCGCGCCTGCGCGAAGCGCTCGAGTCCATCGCCTCGGGCGTGTTCTCGCCCGATGACCCGAACCGGTATCGCGACCTTATCGGCGGCCTTTATGACCATGACTGGTTCATGGTGGCCCGCGATTTCGATGCCTATGCCGCCGCGCAGGGCAAGGTCGATGACCTCTGGAAAGACCGCGCGCACTGGAATGCCGTGGCCATCCGGAACACCGCCAATGTCGGATTTTTCTCGTCGGACCGAACCATTCGGCAATATGCGACAGATATTTGGGGGGTATCGACGCAATAGCAGAACCATTTGGGGCATCAGCGGTTGTGCGATGTCCAGTGAGCGACAGCGACGAGGCGGGCCAGATTTGGCTACGGCATGGGGGAAACAGGCGTGACGAACAACAAGCAAGCCTGGCAAGCCGACGGCAGGGACATCGAAGCAGTGGTGGCGGGACGCCATCCTGACGCCTTCGGGTTTCTGGGACTACATCAGGTGGGAGAGGATTGGGTATTGCGGGCCTTCGTCCCCCATGCCGAGCTGCTCGACGCCTTTACTCTGGACGGGACGCCGCTGGGACACATGATCCCGCGTCACCCGGCCGGGTTCTTCGAGGCGAAGGTCCAGATCGACCGCCGCCAGCCGATCCGCTACGAGGCGCGCAATGCCGGCGGCAATTGGACCCTGTTCGACGCCTATTCGTTCGGCCCGGTGCTCGGTCCCTTGGACGACTACTATATCGGGGAGGGCAGCCATCTGCGCCTTTTCGACAAGCTGGGCGCCCATGAGATGGAATTCGAGGGCATCCACGGGACGCACTTTGCCGTCTGGGCGCCCAATGCGCAGCGGGTGTCCGTTGTCGGACCCTGGAACGATTGGGATGGTCGGCGCCACCCCATGCGCAACCGCCAGGGCATCTGGGAAGTGTTTATCCCGGTCCTGGGTACCGGCACGATCTACAAATACGAGATTGTGGGCGCCAATGGCCAGGTGCTGCCGCTCAAGGCCGACCCCTTCGCCCGCCAGGCCGAAGTGCGTCCGCGCAATGCTTCGGTGGTGCCCGACCCGACGCCCTTTACCTGGACCGACGAGAAATACATGGAAGAGCGGGCGAGCCGCGACTGGCGCCGCATGCCGATGTCCATCTACGAGGTCCATCTGGGCTCGTGGCGCCGGCGCGCCGATGGCGGCTTCATGACCTATGACCAGCTGGCCGAACAGCTCGTGCCCTATGCGGCGGACATGGGCTATACGCACCTCGAATTCCTGCCCATTTCCGAACACCCGTTCGATCCGAGCTGGGGCTACCAGCCCACGGGGCTGTTCGCACCGACCTCGCGCTTCGGCGATCCGGCCGGCTTTGCCCGTCTCGTCAATGCCGCCCACGAAGCCGGGCTGGGGGTGATCCTCGACTGGGTCCCGGCCCATTTCCCTACCGACGATTTCGGCCTCAGCCATTTCGACGGCACCGCGCTTTACGAGCATGAAGACCCGCGGCAGGGATTTCATCCCGACTGGAACACGGCGATCTACAATTTCGGGCGCAAGGAAGTTTCGTCCTTCCTCACCAACAATGCGCTGTTCTGGTTTGACAAGTTCCATATTGATGGGCTGCGCGTCGACGCCGTGGCGTCCATGCTGTACCTCGACTACTCCCGCCAGCCGGGCGAGTGGGTGCCGAACAAGCATGGCGGCAACCAGAACCTGGAAGCGGTGGCGTTTCTCCAGCGCGTCAACGCTGAAGTCTATGCCCAATTCCCCGGCGCCTTCATGATCGCCGAGGAATCCACGTCCTGGCCGGGCGTCAGCGCGCCCACCTATGCGGGCGGCCTTGGCTTCGGCTTCAAGTGGAACATGGGCTTCATGAACGACACGCTGCGGTTCATGAGCCGCGAGCCGATCCATCGGCGCTTCCACCACCACGACATGACCTTCGGCATGGTCTATGCCTATAGCGAGAACTTCGTGCTGCCGCTGAGCCACGACGAGGTCGTGCATGGCAAGGGGTCGCTGCTCAACAAGATGCCCGGCGACGACTGGCAGCAGTTCGCCAACCTGCGCGCCTATCTCGCCTTCATGTGGGGCTATCCGGGCAAGAAGCTCCTGTTCATGGGCCAGGAATTTGCCCAGCGTGACGAGTGGTCGGAAAGCCGGGCGCTCGACTGGTGGCTCCTCGATGCCCCGGCGCATGAGGGCATGCGGCGTCTCGTTGCCGACCTCAACGCGGCCTATCGCAGTCTGCCGGCGCTCCACGAGCGCGACTGCGAGCCGGAAGGCTTCGAATGGGTGGTGGCCAATGACCACGCCAATTCCGTCTTTGCCTGGCTGCGCCGGGCGCCGGGCGCCGACCCGGTTCTGGTGATCACCAATCTCACGCCGGTGCCGCGCAGCAACTACAAGGTACCCATGCCCGTTGCGGGCAAGTGGATCGAACGCATCAATACCGATGCGGGATGGTATTCGGGTGGCAACACCGGAAATCAGGGAGCAGTGACAGCCCTTGCCGTTGAGGGGCGGCATTGGCCTGCGGAGGCGGAACTCTATCTGCCTGCGCTGTCGACACTGTTTCTCAAATATGAGCCGGATTGAAACGGTTCGCGGGTGATACGTCCCGGCTTAACCCGGGCACAAGTGGAGGGATTAAATGGCTGATTATCGGGTTCCGTCACCACTGGCTCGTGAAGCCATGGCTTATGTGTTGGCGGGCGGGCGCGGTACGCGCCTGATGGAACTGACCGACCGCCGCGCCAAGCCGGCGGTCTATTTCGGCGGCAAGTCGCGTATCATCGACTTTGCCCTCAGCAATGCCATCAATTCGGGCATTCGACGCATCTCGGTGGCTACTCAGTATCAGGCGCACAGCCTGATCCGGCACCTCTCGCGCGGGTGGAACTTTCTGCGTCAGGAACGCAACGAGAGTTTCGACGTGCTGCCCGCGTCGCAGCGGGTGCGCGAGGACATGTGGTATGCTGGGACGGCCGACGCCGTGTACCAGAACATGGACATCATCGAGGATTCCGGCGCCCGCTATATCGTCATCCTGGCGGGCGACCATATCTACAAGATGGACTATGAAATCATGCTGCGCCAGCATGTGGACACGGGCGCAGACGTCACCATCGGGTGTCTGGAAGTGCCCCGCATGGAGGCCACCGGGTTCGGCGTGATGCATGTGGACGGACGCGACCGCGTGGTCGAATTCGTCGAAAAGCCCAAGGACCCGCCGGGCATTCCGGACAATCCGGACATGGCTTTGGCCTCGATGGGCATCTATGTCTTCGAGACGCGGTTCCTGATGGAACAGCTGCGGCGCGACGCTGCGACTGAGGGTTCCAGCCGCGACTTCGGCAAGGACATCATTCCCTATATCGTCAAGAACGGCACGGCCTGGGCTCACCGCTTCCCGCGCTCCTGCGTCCGCTCCAGCAACGAGTCCGTCAGCTATTGGCGCGACGTGGGAACCATCGACGCCTACTGGAAAGCCTCGATCGACCTCACCGATATCAAGCCGCAGCTCGATCTCTACGATCGCGACTGGCCGATCTGGACCTATGCCGAGATCACCCCGCCAGCCAAGTTCGTGCATGATTTCGACGGCCGGCGCGGCTCGGCGGTCAATTCTCTGGTCTCGGGCGATTGCATCATCTCCGGTGGACACCTGCAGAAGACGCTGCTTTCCACCGGCTCGCGAGTGCATTCCTATTCAGTTCTCGATGAGGCGGTGGTGCTGCCCTATTGCGACATCGGGCGGAATGCGCGGCTCAAGAAAGTGGTGATCGACCGCGGCGTCAATATTCCCGAGGGACTGGTCGTGGGCGAAGACCCTGAATTCGACGCCAAGTGGTTCCGGCGCTCCGCCGACGGGGTGACGCTGATCACCCAGGCCATGGTCAACAAGTATCTGGCGGATCGATGATCGAAGTTCTTTCGGTAACGTCCGAACTCTACCCGCTGATCAAAACGGGGGGGCTGGCCGATGTGGCCGGTGCCCTGCCGGCGGCCCTGGCCGAATCCGGCGTCAGCATGCGGACCCTGGTGCCCGGCTATCCTTCCGTCACGTCCCGGATGGAAGACGGGCGGCAGGTCGCCAGTTTCGAAGACCTGTTCGGCGTCACAGGCAGGCTTATCGCCGGGCGCGTGGCAGGGCTCGACCTGATCGTGCTCGATGCGCCAGCCCTCTATGACCGGCCCGGCAACCCCTATATGTCGCCCGACGGCTGGGACTGGCCGGACAACTGGAAGCGCTTTGCGGCGCTGTCCTGGGTAGCTTCGGAACTGGGCCTGGGCCTTGTTCCGGGATACCGGCCCAATGTGATCCACGCCCATGACTGGCAGGCCGGGCTTGTGCCCGCCTATGTCAAGTTCGGGCCGTCCTCCACCCTCAAGACCGTGATGACGGTCCACAACATGGCCTTCCAGGGCACGTTCGGGGCGGATATATTCGGTCAGCTGCGGCTTCCCGCGCATGCCTTCTCTGTTGAGGGCGTCGAATATTATGGTGGTGTCGGCTATCTCAAGGCTGGCGTCGAATGCGCCGACGTGGTGACCACTGTGTCACCTACGTATGCCGCAGAGATCCGCACGCCGGCCTTCGGCATGGGGCTCGATGGTCTTCTCAACAACCGCTCCGCGACTGTTTTCGGTGTGCTCAACGGCATCGACATGGAGGCCTGGAACCCGGCCACCGACACGTCGCTCGCCCAGACTTTCACCGCAGGCACCATTCAGGGGCGGCAGGCCAACAAGCGCGCCCTGCAGGAGGCGTTCGGCCTTGAAGCTTCGGACGGGCCCCTGTTCTCCGTGGTCAGCCGGCTGACGTGGCAAAAGGGCATAGACCTGCTCGCTGCCAATATCGACATGCTGATCGCCGAAGGCGGACAGCTGGCGGTGCTGGGTTCAGGCGAGGCCGAGCTTGAAAACGCCATTCGCGCCGCCGCCATGCGCCATCCCGGACGGGTCGGGCTGGTGACCGGTTATAACGAGATGCTGAGCCATCTGGTGCAAGGCGGTGCGGATGTGATGGTAGTGCCATCGCGTTTCGAGCCCTGCGGCCTCACCCAGCTTTATGCCCTGCGCTATGGCTGCGTGCCGCTGGTCAGCCGCGTTGGCGGGCTCAACGACACGGTCATCGATGCCAATGTCGCTGCTTTGCAGGCGGAAGTCGCGACCGGCGTGCAGTTTGCCCCGCCCGACGAAGGGGCACTCGGCAATGCCATCCGCCGGACGCTTGCCCTCTATGCCGACCAGAAAACCTGGAAGAAAATGCAGAGACGCGGGATGAAGTCGGATGTGAGCTGGGCCACCAGCGCCGCCCGCTATGCCCAGATCTATGCCTCGCTCACCGGAATGACGACACATGACAGTGCAGATCATTAAGACCACGCCCTATGCCGACCAGAAGCCGGGGACATCAGGCCTGCGCAAGCGCGTGCCCGTGTTCAGCCAGCCCAATTATGTCGAGAACTTCATCCAGTCGATCTTCGACAGCCTTGAAGGCTATGAGGGTCAGACCCTGGTGATCGGTGGCGACGGGCGCTTCTACAATGACGTTGCGATCCAGAAGGCCATCCGCATCGCGGCGGCCAATGGGTTCGGCAAGGTCATGGTGGGGCAGGGCGGTCTGCTTTCGACGCCGGCCGCAAGCCATGTCATCCGCCATTACAAGGCGTTTGGCGGCCTTGTGCTTTCCGCCAGCCACAATCCCGGCGGGCCGGAGGGCGATTTCGGCATCAAGTACAATATCGGCAATGGCGGACCGGCTCCCGAAAAGATCACCGACGCGGTCTATGCCCGCAGCAAGGTCCTCGACAGCTACAAGACACTCGATACGCCCGATATCGACCTGGGCACCATCGGCACCCAGACGGTTGGGGACATGGTGGTCGAGGTGATCGATCCGGTCGCCGACTATGCGGCGCTGATGCAGTCCCTGTTTGATTTCGACGCCATTCGCGGCCTATTCGCGGGCGGCTTCCGCATGACCTTCGATGCCATGCATGCGGTGACCGGTCCCTATGCCCACGCCATTCTCGAGGGCATGCTCGGCGCGCCTGATGGCACCGTCATCAACGGCACGCCATCGCCGTCCTTCAACGACGGGCATCCCGATCCCAACCTCGTCTATTGCAAGGACATGTTCGACCTGCTGATGACCGACGAGGGGCCCGATTTCGGCGCCGCATCGGATGGCGACGGCGACCGCAACCTGATCATCGGCAAGAACCGGTTCGTGACGCCTTCGGACTCCCTGGCGCTGCTTGCCGCCAATGCCCACCTCGCGCCCGGCTACAAGAGTGGCATTGCCGGCATCGCCCGCTCCATGCCCACCAGCGCGGCGGCCGACCGGGTGGCGGAAAAGCTCGGCATCGAAATGCACGAGACGCCCACGGGCTGGAAATTCTTCGGCAATCTGCTCGATGCCGGCCGCGTCACCATTTGCGGCGAGGAAAGCGCGGGTACCGGCTCGAACCATGTCCGGGAAAAGGACGGGCTCTGGGCGGTGCTGCTGTGGCTCAACATCCTGGCCGTGCGCCGGCAGGGCGTCGACGAGATCGTGCGCGAGCACTGGCAGACCTATGGGCGCAACTACTATACGCGCCACGACTATGAAGAGGTCGATAGCGCCATTGCCAATCAGCTTATGGACGATCTGCGCGCCCAGCTGCCGTCCCTGGCCGGCAAGGTATTCGCCGATGACCTCCAGGTGGCCTATGCCGACGACTTTACCTATCACGATCCGGTCGATGGCTCGACCAGCGCCAGGCAGGGCGTGCGGATCGGCTTCACCGATGGATCGCGAATAGTCCTGCGCCTGTCAGGAACCGGGACGGTAGGCGCCACGTTGCGCGTTTATCTTGAACGGTACGAGGCCGCCGATGGACGCCACGATCTCGACACCCAGCTTGCCCTCGAACCCCTTATCGGGATCGCAGAGCAACTGGCGGGGATCAAGGCGCGAACCGGACGGACCGAGCCCAGCGTCATTACCTAGATCGGCTTTATCGATGAAACCAGAACTGGTGCCCAATGCCGGGCGCACCGACGCGCTCGGCGCCACGGTGACCCCCGACGGGGTGAATTTTGCTGTCTATTCCGAAAGCGCCACCACCATATGGGTGTGCCTGTTCGACGAGGCGGACCAAGAAATCGACCGGTTCGAACTCGATGTGCACAAGGACCACATCCGCGCCGGCCTGATCGCCAATATCGGGCCGGGCGCCCGTTATGGCCTGCGCGCCGATGGGCCCTACGATCCGGACCAGGGGTTCTTCTTTGACCCCAACAAGCTTCTGGTCGATCCTTATGCCCGCCACCTCGACCGGGTATTCGTGCGCTCGCCGCGCCTGCGTCTGGGCCGGGAAGAGGCCGTGGACACCGCCCCGCTGGTGCCCAAGGCGATCATTCGCGGCGAGGCAGAGGACAAGGCCAAGCCGCGGCGCAAGAAGATCCCGAACCTCTTCTACGAGCTCAATGTTCGTGGCTTCACCATGCGCCACCCGAGCGTGCAGGGTCCGCTGCGCGGCACCGTGGCGGCGCTGACCACCAAGCGCGTGATCGATCATTTCAAGTATCTGGGCGTCGATACGGTGCAGCTCATGCCCACCGCCGCCTGGATCGACGAGGGCCACCTTCCGGCGCTCGGCCTCACCAATGCCTGGGGCTACAATCCCGTCGCCTATTTTGCGGTCGATCCGCGGCTGGTGCCGCGCGGGCCGCAGGAGTTGCGGGTGATGACCGATGCCTATCGCAAGGCCGGCATCAACGTGATCCTCGACGTGGTCTATAACCACACCGGCGAGGGCGACCAGCAGGGGCCGATCCTTTCCATGATGGGCCTTGATCCGCAGACCTATTATCGCTGGGTCGACGTGGACGGTAAAAAGTACCTCGTCAACGACACCGGCACCGGCAACACCCTGCGCTGCGATCATCCGGCCGTGCAGCGGCTGGTGATCGAGAGCCTGCGCTACTATGTCGAGGAACTGGGCGTCGCCGGCTTCCGCTTCGACCTTGCCACCGTGCTGGGCCGCGATCCGGCGTTCAATCCGGAAGCCGAGATGCTCCAGAAGATCAAGGCCGATCCGGTGCTGAGCAAGGTGATCCTGGTTGCCGAGCCCTGGGATCCGGGCCCGGGCGGCTATGCCGTGGGCAAGTTCGGCCAGGAATTCCAGGAGCACAACGACACCTATCGCGATGAAATCCGTGCCTTCTGGAAGGGCGAGCCGGCCAAAATCGGGGCGCTCGCCGGCAAGGTATCCGGCTCGGCGGAACTGTTCGATTTTGCCGGCCGCAAGCCGCATCATGGCGTCAACATGCTCGCGGTCCATGACGGCTTCACGTTGAGGGACCTTGTCAGCTACCACGACAAGCACAACGAGGCGAATGGCGAGAACAACAAGGACGGGCACAACAACAACCAGTCCTGGAACTGCGGCGTCGAAGGCGAGACGGAAGACGAAAACGTCAATGCCGCCCGCCGGCGCGATGTCCGCGCCATGCTCGCCACGCTGTTCCTGTCGCGCGGGACGCCGCTCATCCAGCAGGGCGACGAGATGTACCGCACTCAGCAGGGCAACAACAACGCCTATGCCCAGGACAACGAAATCACCTGGGTCGATTGGGACAATGCCGACGGTGCGCTGGTCGATTTCGTTGCGGCGGTCAACGCCTTCCGCAAGGAGCACCCGGCCATCAGCCATGACCATTGGCTGAGCGGGCAGGACCGGCAGGGCGTGCGTGACGTGGTCTGGCTGCATCCGGACGGTCGGGAAATGTCCGAAGAGGACTGGAACGATGCCGGGGCATCCGTCCTCGGCATGCATCTGCGCCACAAGGACGACGAAGTGCTGGTGTGGTTCAATCGCCGCATCGAGCCCGTTGTCGCGCATTTGCCTGAAGGCGATTGGGCGGTTGGCATCCAGTCGGACGCCACGCTTGAGGTCGGCTTTGCCGGCGGGACCGCAACCGTGCCCCCGCGCTCTGTCGTGGCGCTGATCCGTCCGACGGCGAAGGAAGCCTAGTGCGCCACCTCAACCATGCCGAGGCGGCTGTAAAGCCGCCTCGCCGGCAGGGCATCGACGGCGACCTTGAGATCCACCGCTGCGGCGCCACGATAGGCGAACCGGCCGAAGACATGCTGCATCAAGGCCAGGCCGATGCCGCTGCCGCGATAGGGTGGGGCGACCACCAGATCCTTGATGAAGCAGGACGTCCAGCACTGCACATAGCCGGCGATAGCGCCGCCAGCGCCCAGCGCCACTACGCACAGGTCTGGATCATATTCGCTGTCCGCGACAAGGGCTGAATACCACTGGCCATATAGTGGAAAGTCCGGGAACGCGTCCGTCAAAAGCTCATGGACGGCGCGCGAATTGCCCGGGTTCAGGAGCACAGGCTGGACGCCTTGGGGCCAGCTGGGCGGGGCGGAGCGTTGCGTCAGGTCTTTGCGCAGCCGGAGATACGCCATCGTCGCTGCCTACTCGGCGGCCTGCGCAGCAAAACCGCCATGCTTTTCGATAAAGCCGATGATCTGGTCGAGGCTTTCCCGGCGCAACAGGTCGGTAAACACGTACGGCCGCCCCTCGCGCACCTTCTGCGTGTCGCTTTCCATCACCTCGAGGCTGGCGCCGACATGGGGCGCCAGATCGGTATGGGTGATCACCAGAAGGTCCGAACGGGAAATGGCCGGTCCACCCTTGCGGGGGATCTTCTCGCCTTGGGCCACCGAGATCACATAGATGGTGAGGTCGGCGAGGTCCGGGGAAAAGGTTGCGGCCAGGTTATCGCCGCCGCTTTCGATCAGGATGATGTCGAGATCGGGAAATTTGCGATTGAGATCGTCGATAGCCGCCAGGTTCAGCGAAGCGTCTTCGCGGATCGCGGTGTGCGGACAGCCCCCGGTTTCGACCCCCACAATGCGGTCTTCGGAAATGGCCTGCACCCGGGCGAGGATCAGCGCATCCTCGCGGGTATAGATGTCATTGGTGACCACGGCCATGGAATAGCGGTCGCGCATGGCCTTGAGCAGCATTTCGCACAGGGTCGTCTTGCCCGAGCCCACCGGGCCGCCAATTCCGATGCGGAGAGGACCGTTGAGGCTCTTGGACATGGGGCGTTCCCTTAGATGTGGCGGATGATGACGAGCGCGAAAAAGCCCACGCCGAGCACGAGGCAGAGCGGAGAATAGACCCGCCGGTCATTGAAGCGGAAGTTGGGCTCCGGCGTCAGCGCGGCCCACCAAGGGGTGTAGCCGATGACGCCGCGCGCGAGGAACACCAGCCCGATCAACGCGCCGATGGCCGAGAGCCAGGCGCCGCCACTGTCATGGTCCGCGAGCGCCAGGCCGAAGATGCCAGCCGCCATGGTGGCGATGGCCACGGCCAGCGAGGCCAGGCGCGGCGGCATGCGCTCGATGCCAGCCGTGCCCACGACGGTCTGGGCCAGCAGCTTCTCGTTGCGGATGGGCCAGGTGCTGCCAATGGCCCAGGAAAAGTGGGCGATTGCGACAGCAAACAGGGCAATGAACATGAGTGACGAGATGAGCATGTTCATGAGCGGAAAATCCTTGTGGGCAGCGCTTCGTGCTGCATCTGGGCGATATCGGCGCCATAGGCTACCGAGCCGATTTCGTCCAGTGTGGCATGCTGGCACATTTGCGCCAATGCAGCGATTGCCGGCTCCAGCGCGGCCATGATGGCCAGCCCGTCGCTCTGCCCGATGGGTACGAGGCGCACCGCAACCGACACCTGTGAATGGACGGTGGCGGTGAGGTAGGCGATCAGCGTGTCCGTGAGCCCGATGGCGTGGCTGCCGGCCAGCGCGCCCACGGCGATGGGGTAGGGGCATGGGCGTGGATAGGCCGGTGTCGCCGTCGCTGGCCAAGCCGCACTGGCGAGCACAAAGGCATTCCCGGTCTGGTGAGTTTCGGCCAGTCGCTCGCGCGACGGGGTCAGCGCCGCGCAGAGATCGGCGATCTCGCGCAACGTCTCGGCCTTGTCCCAGTCCCTGTGCGCGTGCGCGAGAAGGATCGCGTCCGTGCGCACGCCGCCATGGGACAGGGCGCCGCCGATCCAGTCCTCCGCTGTGGCGCGGTCATGGACGCGGCCGTCGACGATGGCGGTTTCCAGCCCCGCCGACCATGCAAAGGCGCCCACCGGAAAGGCCGGCGACAGCCAGGTCAGCAGCTTTTGCAGATCACCACTCAACGGCGGACCAGCAGCGCGTGGCCGGCATCGGCATGGCTGTGGCTGTGGTAGGCGCCGTGTTCGGCAAAGAAGGGTTCGGACACATTGACCACGCGCGCGCCCAAGCCTTCCAGCATGGTCTTGAGCACATGGTCGCGCTTGATCAGGATTCGGCTTTCTTCCAGCTGGGCCGGCGTATGGCGATTACCGATATGCCAAGCCAGCCGGAGCAGATGTCCAGCATCGCGCGCCCGGATTTCGTAGAGCAGTTCTTCGGCGGCTATGACTTCCACCGTGCGCCCGTCTTCGAGCTGCAGCAACTGCCGCGGCTCCAGCGTGACCGTCTGCGGGAAATCGACCAGCACCTCGTCGCCATGCACACACCGCAGGAGCTTTCGGCGAACGCGGCGCTCGTCATGCTCGAGCACGACCATGTCAAAGGGCAGGCCTGTGCCTTGGCCGGGTTCGAGCAGTGCAGTGACACGGTGCATGAATAGTCCTTGATCTTACGGTGTGTTGCCGACTTCGTTGCAGCTGGCGAGCGGCTCGGCGTCCTCGTCCTGCATCAGGTCGCGCAGCGTGCCTTCGCCCTGGTGGCTCCACCATTCATAGGGGCCCGACACATAGCGCGCGCCCGAGGCGGAGATGGTCGTCGCAAACACATGGTTTTGGCCATCCACGGGGACGATGGCGAGGAAATTGGGTGCCGCGTTGATATACTGGACCGCTAGGCTTTCGCCGGTGTCGCACTGATAAACCACGACATTGCGCTCGATATTGCCGGCGCTTTCGAGGGTCAGGACGACGCTTGCCGAAGTGGCCGGCGTTACCACCGGGCTCGGCGCCTGGGCCTCCGGTGCCTCGCCCTCTCCCTGGGCGAAGACGGGGGCGGCAAGCAGGGTGAAGGCGGCGGCGCATAGGATGCGGGTCGTGTTCATGGCGGTCCTCCTCGGCTGGGGCAATGGCGCGACGCGCCAGTGCCCTGCATGGTGACCACAATCATGTCGATAACGCGACGCTGCAAGCCGATATCATCCGCTCAGAACAGGAAATAGCGCTGCGCCATGGGCAGCACCGTCGCCGGTTCGCAGGTCAGCAATTCGCCATCGGCACGAACCTCATAGGTTTCGGGATGGACGTCGATGACGGGCGTGGCGGTGTTGAGTTTCATCGCCGCCTTGCCGATGCCCGAGCGGGTATTGGAGACGGGTAGGAGCTGCTTTTCCACGCCCAGCCGGTTGCGCAGGCCCGCGTCATGGGCTGCCTGCGAGATGAAGACCACCGAGGAACGTCCGACCAGCTTGCCATAGGCGCCGAACATCGGTCGGTAATGCATCGGCTGCGGGGTTGGGATGGAGGCGTTGGGGTCGCCCATGGGGGCGGCCGCGATGGAGCCGCCAAGTAGCACCATTTCCGGCTTCACGCCGAAAAAGGCGGGGTTCCAAAGGACAAGATCAGCGCGCTTGCCCACTTCAACCGAGCCGATGTGGTGGCTCATGCCATGGGCGATGGCCGGGTTGATCGTGTATTTGGCGATATAGCGACGGACGCGGAAATTGTCGTTGTCGCCGGTTTCTTCCGACAGGCGACCGCGCTGGCGCTTCATCTTGTCGGCCGTCTGCCAGGTGCGGATTAGCACCTCCCCGACGCGCCCCATGGCCTGGCTGTCCGATGAAATGACCGAGAGCGCGCCCATGTCGTGGAGAATATCCTCGGCCGCGATGGTCTCCTTGCGGATGCGGGATTCAGCAAAAGCCACATCCTCGGGAATGGACTGGTCGAGGTGATGGCAGACCATGAGCATGTCGAGATGCTCGGCAATGGTGTTGACCGTGTAGGGCCGGGTCGGGTTGGTCGAGGACGGGATGACGTTGGGCAGTCCCGCGACCTTCAAAATATCAGGAGCGTGGCCGCCGCCGGCGCCCTCGGTGTGGAAGGCGTGAATGGTGCGACCCTTGAAGGCCCCAACCGTGTCCTCGACAAAGCCGCTTTCATTGAGCGTGTCGGTGTGGATCATCACCTGCACGTCATAATCGTCGGCGACCGAAAGGCAGTTGTCGATGGCGGCGGGGGTGGTGCCCCAGTCCTCGTGCAGCTTGAGGCAGGAGGCGCCGGAAAGGATCATTTCCTCTAGCGGCGCCGGAACCGCGGCATTGCCCTTGCCGGCCAGCGCCAGGTTCATCGGGAAAGCGTCAAAGCTCTCGATCATGCGCTCGATATGCCAGGCGCCGGTGCAGGTGGTCGCCAGTGTGCCATGGGCCGGACCAGAACCGCCGCCGAGCATGGTGGTGACGCCGCTCATCAGTGCTTCTTCGATCTGCTGGGGGCAGATGAAGTGGATATGGGCGTCCATGCCCCCAGCCGTGACGATCTTGCCTTCGCCCGCAATGGCTTCGGTCGAAGGGCCGATGATGATGTCGACGCCCGGCTGTGTGTCGGGATTGCCGGCCCTGCCTATGCCGGCGATCAGTCCGTTCTTGAGCCCGATATCGGCCTTGTAGATGCCGGTATAATCCACGATCAGCGCATTGGTGATGACGGTGTCGACGGCGCCTTCGGCGCGGGTGCGCTGGGACTGGCCCATGCCATCGCGGATCACCTTGCCGCCACCGAACTTCACCTCTTCGCCATAGGTGGTGAAATCCTTCTCGACCTCGATGAAGAGCTCCGTATCGGCGAGCCGGACCTTGTCGCCCGTGGTGGGGCCATACATGTCGGCATAGGTGGCGCGGGAAATGCGGGCGGGCATGGTGGGCTCCGGGCTCAGAACGGGTGGATTGGCAATGACGAGCCGTCCCGGCGCGCAGGTAGCGCCAGGGTCGGGGTCGGCCTTGCAATGAAAAGGGTCTGGTTTAGTTGGCGCTGGCTTTCACGCCGCGCTGATAGTGCCGGATAGCGGCTTCGATCACGCCATCGAGCAATTGCTCGCCCTGGGTGATGCGCTTGTGCCCGCGATGACGGCTGGCCACCAGCGAAACGGCAAGCGCCTGGACAGCATAGGCCTGCTTGACCTTGCCATCCTTGTAGAGCGCATTGCCCTGCCGCTCGAACGCTGCGAGCAGCTCGGCATAATTGGCGTCCGACATGGATTGCTTGGCGTCGCCCCAGCCGGATGTCTTGAGGCTGGCGCAAATGTCCGACGCCAGGCTGCCGACCATGGCCACCGCTTCCGGGTCCTGAAGACCGGCGTCCTGCAGATCCTTGAGAACCGCAGCCAGCCGCTGACGGAGCTGTTCGATCTTGTCTTCGGAACCGGTCTGTGAGGTCATGAGCGTGCGGCCTTGCTGGGTCGGTGGCCGCCCTTAAAGCAGGTTTTATCCCGGCGCGCCATGGCGCCGGGCCGGTTTTGCAGATGTGCAGCGGCCCGCTCACAGCTCGCCCATGACGAGCTGGCGAAAGCCGAAAATCCGCCTATCGCCGGCAATCGGCACCAGTCGCACCTCGCGCGTCTGGCCCGGCTCGAAGCGGACTGCGGTGCCCGCAGCGATATCGAGCCGCATGCCGCGCGTGCTTTCGCGGTCGAAGCGCAGCCCCGCATTGGTTTCGTAGAAATGGTAGTGCGAACCGACCTGAATGGGCCGGTCGCCGGTATTGGCCACTTCGATGACCAGTTGCGGCGCGCCGGCATTGAGCTCGATATCGCCCTGTGCGGGGATGACTTGTCCGGGGATCATGCGCGGTTCCTTTCAGGCGCCCATGGCGAGCCAGAGGCCGCCAAGCGCCGTTGCCGCGCCCAGCACACGCGGCAGCGCCTTGCCCAAGCGCCCAAGCAGCAGGCCCCCGGCAATGCCCGAAGCGTGAAGCGCAATGGTCGCGAGAATGAAACCAAGGGCAAACTGCCAGGCACCGGCCTCGCCCAGTTCGCCGCCATGGGCATGTCCGTGGAAAAAGGCGAAGAAGGCGACCATGGCGGCGATGGCGGGCGCCGGCACCGGCATGGCCAGCGCAATGGCTATGCCGACAAAGATGACGGAAGCCAGGATGACCGGCTCGACAAAGGGCAGGGGGACGCCGGCAGTGGCCAGCGCAAAGCCCAGCGCCATGGTGCCCACGAATGCGGCCGGGACGAGCCAGATCGCGCGCCCACCCTGCTGAGCGGCCCACAGACCCACGGCCGCCATGGCCAGAATATGGTCGAGCCCGAAAAGGGGGTGGCTGAACCCGGCTGCAAAGGAACCGTGCTCGCCCGGATCGAGATGGGCGAATGCGGGCATGGTGGCGGCGGCGGTGATGGCGAGGGCCAGCAGGCTGCGCTTGAACATGGGCGGCTCCTTAGCGGATGGGCTGGTGGACGGTGACGAGCTTGGTGCCGTCGGGAAAGGTGGCTTCGACTTGAACGTCGTGGATCATCTCGGCAATGCCTTCCATGACCTGGTCACGCCTGATGACATGGGCGCCCGCTTCCATGAGTTCGGACACCGGGCGGCCGTCGCGAGCACCTTCGACCACGAAGTCGGTGATCAGGGCGATGGCTTCGGGATGATTGAGCTTGACGCCGCGTTCGAGGCGCTTGCGCGCCACAATGGCGGCCATGGCAATCAGCAGCTTGTCCTTTTCGCGAGGCGTGAGGTTCATGGGTCTGCGTATCCTTAGAGATGCCAGAGGCGCGGCAGCGTGCCGGCGCCGGCGAGGGTAACAAGTGCGGGAACAATCAGCCGGCGCAGGGCAAGCCCGCTTTCGGCCAGGGCCCGGATGACGATCCTTTCGCCCATTATGCTGAGCGCGATGCCACGTCCTTGCGGCAAATCGGCTTTGAGCCGGTCACCCAGGCGCTGGGCGCCGTCCTCGGAGGCCGCGATATGCACGATGGACGCAAAGGCATTGCAGCCTGCAAGGAGGGAGAGCCCATCGCGTTCCGTGTCTCGGCCGGAAAGGCGGGTCGCTTCGGCATGCACCAGCCGGCCGTTGCGCCGGATGCGCCAGGTGTCGGTCAGAAGCGCATCGCGGGCGTCCTCGCCCATGGCGTCGCGCCCAAGCAGTACGGCTTCGATGGCGGTCAGTGTCGCGCCCTCTCCCAGATCCACGTCGAGACGGCGCGCCAGTTTGCTGCCGGCAAACAGGATGGTTTCCTGCGGTAGCCAGTCGAGATGGGCGTTCTCGCCGACCCGGATCGTGGTTTCGACCTGCGCGGTGTCTCCGGTCGAGCGGTAGCTGCGCTCGCAGGCCTGGGTAGTGAGAATGAGATGTCCACCCGGTCCAACCTCCGCGCCCCAGGCAAGCTGATCGCCGCCGGTCAGGCCGCCTGCCGTATTGATCAGCACCGCCTCCATGGCGCCGGTATGGGTGTTGGGCAGGCGGATCTTTGCGCATCCCTCCTGAAACAGGGTTGTCAGCCGCGTTCGATCCTCAAGCTGGATGGTAGCAACGCGGCCAATTCCGCGTGCCCGCTGCAAGGAATGCGTAATCACATTTTTTTTGGCGATAGAATTCATTGCAACGATACGCCAATACGCTCGTTAAGTGGTCGAGCAAACGCTCTTTCAAAAAGACATTTCAAGAGGTTATTCCAATGACCATCAAGTCGAGCCTTAGTGTACTTGCCCTCGTCGCCGGTGTTGCTTTTGCCGGTTCCGCCTATGCCCAGACCTCGGTCGCCGGCTTTGACGTTTCCGATGCCGACCTGCCGAAGGTTCAGGCGCAGTGCGATGCGCTGGCTCTTGAAGAGCAGAATGGCGATATCGCGGGCACTGACCCGACCGAGCCCGAAACCGATGAAGACGGCAACACCAACCTCGAGAACGATACCTCCGCTCGCAATGCGTCGACCACCATCGACCTCGAGCTGATCACTCTCGAAGATTGCCGTACTGCTGGTCTGATCCAGTAATCGTTCGGACATAGACTACCCATGACGCCCGGCTTCGTGCCGGGCGTTTGCTGTTATACCATCAGGTGCCGACGGACCTCGGGAAGATCGAGGTCGCTGGCAGGGCCGGCATGCATGATTTCCCCGCGGTCCATGACGTAGATATCGTCCGCGATCTCACGGCAGAAATCGAGAAACTGCTCCACTAGAAGGATCGTCATGCCCTTGTCGTCGCGCAGAAATTGCAGCGCGCGGCCAATATCCTTGATGATGGAAGGCTGAATGCCTTCGGTGGGTTCGTCCAGCACCAGGATTTCGGGACGGGTGACCAGCGCTCGGCCGATGGCCAGTTGCTGCTGCTGTCCGCCAGAGAGATCACCGCCGCGCCGGTTGAGCATGGTTTTGAGCACGGGGAACAGGTCGAAAATATAGTCCGGTATGTTCCGCTCGCCCCGGGCTAGTCCGGCATAGCCGGTTTCGAGGTTTTCGCGGACGGTGAGGAGGGGAAAGATTTCCCGCCCCTGTGGCACATAGCCAATGCCCATGCGCGCCCTTTTGTAGGGTGGGGCTTTCTTGAGCACATCCTCGCCAAAAGCGATCTGGCCGGCCGTGATGTGGTTGATTCCGGTAATGGCCCGCAGGGTCGATGACTTGCCGACCCCGTTCCGGCCCAAAACGGCCGTGATGCGGCCGGGCTGGCAGGTCAGCGAAATGCCCTTGAGCGCCTGCGCCGCGCCGTAATGGAGGTCGATGGTGTCGATTGTCAGGGCGGCGCTCATCGTCCCAGATACCTTTCGATGACCACGGGGTTGGCGCTGACCTGCTCCAGCGATCCCTCCGCCAGGACCGATCCTTCGGCGAGGCAGACGACGCGGGAGGACAGTTCGCGCACAAAGCTCATGTCGTGCTCGACGACGACAACCGATCGTGTCTTGGCGATTTCGCGCAGCAACTTGGCCGTCTCCTCGGTCTCGCTGTCGGTCATGCCGGCGACAGGTTCGTCGACCAGCAACAGCTTGGGGTCCTGTGCAAGCAGCATGCCAATTTCGAGCCACTGCTTTTGCCCGTGGCTGAGATTGGCCGCCAGCTCATCCTTGCGGGGCAGCAGGCGCACGGTTTCCAAGATTTCGGTGATGCGCTCCAGATCCTTGGCGCTGGGCTTGTAGAAGAGTGTCGAGAAGATGCCGCGCGGCGTTTTCAGCGCCATTTCGAGATTGTCCCAGACGGTATGGCTTTCAAAAACGGTGGGCTTCTGGAATTTCCGCCCGATGCCCAGATTGGCAATCGCCGCCTCGTCCATCCTGGTGAGATCAGTTCGTCCATCGAACAGCACCGCCCCGGCGTCAGGCCGCGTCTTGCCGGTGATGATGTCCATCATCGTGGTCTTGCCCGCGCCGTTGGGCCCGATAATGGCGAGCATTTCGGCTGGTTTGACGATGATCGAGAGGTTGTTGATCGCCTTGAACCCGTCGAAGGCAACCGAAACGCCGTCGAGGTAAAGCATGGTATCCTGTGCCGTGCTCATGGCTTACTCCGCGGGCTTGATCTGGGGGGTGCCGAAACTGGCGGCGTCTTCGCCGCGCTCGATATCGGCCGACTGGGCCGGCGTGGGCGGCTGCGGCCGCACGGCCCCTCTGCGGCCCTGCCGGAACACCTGTTTCCAGACCCCGACAATGCCCTTGGGCAGGAAGAGCGTCGAGAAAACGAAGAGCGCGCCCAGGGCAAAGAGCCAGAGTTCGGGCAGGGTGGTGGTGAACCAGGACTTGCCGAGGTTGACCACGATGGCGCCGATGATCGGCCCGATCAGCGTGCCGCGACCGCCCACTGCCGTCCAGATGACGACTTCGATGGAATTGGCCGGATCGAACTCGCCGGGATTGATGATGCCCACCTGCGGCACATAGAGCGCACCGGCCACACCGGCCATGATGGCCGATACGGTAAAGGCGAAGAGTTTCACATATTCAACGCGGTAGCCGAGGAACCTTGTGCGGCTTTCGGCGTCGCGCACCGCCACCATGACCTTGCCGAGCTTGGAGTTGACGATGACCGAGCACACGAGGAACGACAGCGCCAGCGCGATGGCGGTCGCCGCAAACAGCGTTACGCGGGTGGTCTGCGCCTGCACCGGCACGCCCAGAATGTCCTTGAAGTCGGTCAGGCCGTTATTGCCGCCAAAGCCCATGTCGTTGCGGAAAAAGGCCAGCAGCAGGGCGAAGGTCATCGCCTGGGTGATGATCGAAAGATAGACGCCGGTGACGCGGCTGCGGAAGGCGAAGAAGCCGAAGACGAAAGCCAGAAGCCCCGGCACCAGCACCACCATGGCACAGGCGAACCAGAAATTGTCGAAGCCCTGCCAATACCAGGGCAGTTCCTTCCAGTTGAGAAAAACCATGAAGTCGGGCAGCACGGGATTGCCATAGACGCCTCGGCTGCCGATCTGGCGCATGAGATACATGCCCATTGCGTAGCCACCGAGCGCAAAAAATGCGCTGTGCCCCAGCGAGAGGATGCCGCAATAGCCCCAGACCAGATCGAGGGCGAGGGCAAGGATGGCGTAGCTCAGATACTTGCCCATCAGCGAGACCATGTAGGTCGGCACGTGGCCGAACTGGCCGGGCGGGATCAGCAGGTTCGCCATGGGCACGAGGACCGCGACGGCGAGGAAAATGCCGATGACCCATATGGCCTTCTTGTCGAGCGCACGGAACAGGGCTTGGGTCAGCATGCTTTTGTACCTTTCAGAAAGGCCCTCTCACCCGACGCGTTGCGCCGACCTCTCCCCCATAGGGAGATGTGAGGGTGGCCAAAGTCGCGGAGCGACACCTCTCCCTTGGGGGAGAGGTCGACGGCGGAGCCGGCGGGTGAGGGGGCCTTCATCGTCACCAAGCTCATTGCTCCACCGCCCGACCCTTGAGGGCGAACAGCCCGCGAGGCCGCCGCTGGATGAAGAGGATGATCAGCACCAGGATCAGGATCTTGCCCAGCACCGCGCCGGCATAGGGCTCGAGGAACTTGTTGGCGATGCCCAGCGTCAGCGCGCCCACCAGCGTGCCCCAGAGATTGCCGACACCGCCGAAGACCACGACCATGAAGCTGTCGATGATGTAGTTCTGGCCTAGGTTGGGCGAGATATTGTCGATCTGGGTCAGCGCCACGCCGGCCAGGCCCGCAATCCCGGAGCCCAGCCCGAAGGTCATGGCATCAACGAAGGGCGTGCGGATGCCCATGGATGAGGCCATGCGCCGGTTCTGCGTCACGGCGCGCATCTGCAGGCCCAGCGGTGTGCGGTTCAGCACCAGCAGCAGGGCGGCAAAGACCAAAAGGGCAAAGATGACGATCCAGAAGCGGCCATAGGTGATGGAGAGGCCATAGAATTCAAACGAGCCGCTCATCCAGGTCGGGGCGATGACCATCTGATTGGTGGGCCCGAACATGGAGCGCACCGACTGCTGGAGGATCAGCGAAATGCCCCAGGTGGCCAGCAGCGTTTCGAGCGGCCGTCCATAGAGCCAGCGGATGACGCCGCGCTCGATACCCACACCAATCGCGCCGGTGACGAAGAAGGCGGCGGGCAGGGCGATGAGCAGCGAGTAGTCGAGCAGGCCCGGGAAATTCTGGCGGATGATGAGCTGAACGATAAAGGTCGTATAGGCGCCCAGCATGACCATTTCGCCATGCGCCATGTTGATGACGCCCATGACGCCGAAGGTGATGGCAAGCCCGATGGCCGCCAGCAGCAGCACCGAACCCAGCGATATGCCGAACCAGACATTCTGCAGGGCGCCCCAGACGGCGCGCTCCTGCTCAAGACCTGCCAGCGCGGATTGGATCGCGGGCCTCAGTTCGTCCGGCGCTGTCGTGAGCGCGCCGGTCAGAATGGTGATGGCCGAGCGGCCGGCGCCGCTGGCGATGAGGGGAACGGCCGCCCGGCGCTCTTCGATGCCGGCCGCCTCGTCGCCCAGAATGGTCACGGCGCGCGCAGCCTCCATGGCGCGCAGCACCGTGGCATCCTTTTCGGCCGCGATGGCTTCGTCGAGCAGGGGAATATTGGCTGGGTCGGGCTTGGCGAGGAAGCCGTTGGCGGCGCTGAGGCGCGTGGCCGGATTGTCGCTCATCAGCGTCATGCCGGCCAGTGCGGTGGCGATGTCGCGGCGCAGGCCATTGTTGACGCGGATGCGGGAAAGGTCGGCATCGGCCCCCAGTTCGACCGCTTCACCGGTCACCGGATCGAGTTCGCTCCCGCCCCTCTGCACCACGACGCGGCCGGAGGTTTCGTCGAGGTAAAGGTTGCCATCGGCCAGCGCCGTCAGTGCCGGAACAACTGCGCTATCACCCGTTGCAGCCAGCTCGGTAACGAGGGCAGTAAGTTCCCTCAGATTTGCTTCGCCCATGGACTGAACGAGAGCCGGAATGTCGGCGGTGCTGTCCTGCGCGGCGACCGTGTGCAGCGGAACGACAAGGGTCAGGGCGAAGAGCACCAGGCGGAGAAGATGAGTCAGCATCGCTTGGCAAGTCCTTGTCGGTTCAAGAAAGTCTTGGGGTCTGACCCCCACCCGGCCTCCCCCTGGTAGGGGGGAGGGGTAGGTCGTGGGCTGGGCAGGGAATTATGCCGACCACCAGCCCGGTCCCTCCCCCTTCTTCAGGGGGAGGTTAGGAGGGGGCAGAGACCCCTTACTGGGCGGCTGCGCCGCAGGTCTCGGTCTCGGTATTGTAGTTGCCGCAGTTGATCGGGGCGGTCCAATCAGCTTCCAGCATCTTGGATTCCGGCAGGAAGTCGGACCATGCGTCACCCGGAACGAGGTCTTCGGTTTCCCAGACCACGAAGAACTGGCCGTCGTCCTGGATTTCACCGATCAGCACGGGCTTGGTGATGTGGTGGTTGGGGAGCATGGTAGCGGTGCCGCCGGTCAGGTTCGGGGTTTCGAGGCCGACAATGGCGTCGATCACGGCATCGGCGTCGGTCGAGCCGGCTTTTTCAACCGCGGCAACCCAGAGATTGAAGCCGATCATGTGGGCTTCCATCGGGTCATTGGTGACGCGGTCTTCCGAGCCGATGAAGGTCTGCCAGGCCTCGATGAACTCGGCGTTCTCAGGCGTATCGACCGACATGAAGTAGTTCCAGGCCGCCAGGTGCCCGACAAGCGGCGTGGTGTCGAAGCCGGAGAGCTCTTCCTCGCCCACGGAGAAGGCGACGACCGGGATATCTTCGGCCTTGATGCCCTGGTTGCCCAGTTCACGGTAGAACGGCACGTTGGCGTCGCCGTTGATGGTCGAGACCACGGCGGTCTTCTTGCCGGCCGAGCCAAAGGCCTTGATGTCGGAAACGATGGTCTGCCAGTCGGAATGTCCGAAAGGCGTATAGTTGATCATGATGTCTTCGGCGGCCACACCCTTGTCGAGCAGGTATTGCTCGAGGATCTTGTTGGTGGTCTGCGGATAGACATAGTCCGTGCCCGCCAGCACCCAGCGCTCCACGCCTTCCTCGTTCATGAGGTAGTCGACGGCCGGGATTGCTTGCTGGTTCGGGGACGCGCCGGTATAGAACACGTTGCGCTGGCTTTCCTCGCCCTCGTACTGGACGGGGTAGAAGAGCAGCGAGTTGAGTTCCTCGAACACCGGCAGCACCGACTTGCGGCACACCGAGGTCCAGCAGCCAAACACGGCGTCTACGTCGTCCACTTCGATCAGCTGACGCGCCAGTTCGGCAGCCAGCGGCCAGTCGGAAGCGATATCGACCACGACCGGCTCGAGCTGCTTGCCGAGCACGCCGCCCTTGGCATTCTGCTGCTCGATCAGGAACAGCATCGTGTCCTTGAGCGTGGTTTCCGAAATCGCCATCGTGCCGGAAAGCGAGTGGAGGATGCCCACCTTGATGGTGTCGTCCTGCGCCATGACCGGCGTCATGGGAAGGAAGGCGCTGGCCGAGAATGCCGCTGCGAGCAGAGCGCGTTTTGCGCTGATGGTTGTCATGTGAAATGTCCCTGTGAACCGTTTAGCCCCAAGACACCAAGGGAGGCGTCTGGGCGGAGACTGGGACGTTCTTTGCGGGGGCCCTATACGTCGATTGACGTAACTGGCTCACGAGATGATTCCGCCCAAACGGCCAACCCCCTCAGAAACCGCGTGATTTACCGCGAAATCGTGCTATTCAGGCTCTGGCGATTTTTTGGGCAAATCCAGGAACTGGTTAAGGTCTGGGCGGAATATGGCACGGCAGCGGATCATTCCGGTCAGGCGCGAATACAACCGCTGGGTCGCCAACCAGACCCTGGAAGACTATGCACTGCGCTTTACCGCCAAGTCGGCGCGCCGCTTTTCCAACGACCGAATCTCCCAGACGGCCATCGGCGCCATCTCGTTTCTGGCGCTCGAAGCCATTGGTGGCGCCATCACGCTGAGCTATGGCACCACCAATGCGTTGATCGCCATTGTCGTCGCCTCCATCGCCATTCTGCTCGTCGGCGTGCCCATTGCCCGCTATGCGACGCGCCATGGCGTCGACGTCGATCTCCTCACCCGCGGCGCCAGCTTCGGCTACATCGGCTCGACCATCACCTCGCTGATCTATGCCAGCTTCACCTTCATCCTCTTCGCCATCGAAGCCTCGATCATGTCGAGTGCGCTGGAGCTGGCCTTCGGCATCCCGCTCTGGATCGGGCACATCATCTCGGCCATCGTGGTCATTCCCCTGGTGACCCACGGCATTCGCATGATCAGCCGGTTCCAGCTCATCACCCAGCCCTTCTGGATTGTCCTCAACATCCTCCCCTTCTTCTTCATCGCCTTCATGGATTGGGAGAAGTTCGAGCTCTGGCGCGCCTTCAACGGGCTGGACGAACCCGAAGGCGCCGCGGGCACAATCGCCGCCTTTGAAGTTGCCAAGTTCGGCGCCGCCTCGGCCGTCATTCTGGCGCTGATGACCCAGATCGGCGAGCAGGTGGACTTCCTGCGCTTCCTGCCGGCCGAGGGCGCACCGAAGGGGCGGCACAAGCTGGGCATTTTTCTCGCCGGGGCAGGGTGGGTCGTGGTCGGCGCGCCCAAGCTCATCGCCGGGTCCTTCCTTGCCTTCCTCGCCCTGTCGGCAGGCGCCGCGCCCGAGCATGCCTCCGAGCCGGGCTATATGTATGCCGTCGCCTTTGGCTACATGATCCCCAACGCGTTCTTTGCGCTGATGCTGATGGCGGGCTTCGTGGTCATCAGCCAGCTCAAGATCAACGTCATGAATGCCTATGCGGGATCGCTCGCCTGGTCGAACTTTTTTTCCCGTCTCACCCATAGCCATCCCGGCCGCGTCGTCTGGCTCCTGTTCAACGTCGCCATCGCGCTTCTGCTCATGGAGCTCGGCATCTACCGGCTGCTCGAGGAAACGCTGGGCATCTTTTCCATCGTCGCCATGGCCTGGCTCTGCTCGATTTCG
The DNA here is from genome assembly GCA_023391095.1 of Pseudomonadota bacterium. Taxonomy (GTDB): domain Bacteria; phylum Pseudomonadota; class Alphaproteobacteria; order Rhizobiales; family Devosiaceae; genus Devosia. Next base: position 17,967 of record JAEWBN010000018.1, on the reverse strand, counting down.
GCGGACCTGATCATCAACAAGCCGCTGGGTCTCGCGCCGCCCGGCATCGAGTTCAAGCGGGCCCATCTCTACGACATCAATCCGGTCGGCGTCGGCTCGATGCTGCTGGCCACCGCGATTGCGCTCACCGCCCATTTCGGCGCTTTCGGTGACATGGCCGCGGCGCTTGCGCCCTATATCGCGCTGGTCGTCTGTCTCGTCACCTCACCAACCATCGCCTGGGCCACCAAGGGCAAATACTATCTCGCCCGCAAGCCGCGAAAGGCCTGGGCCAGCAAGGCTTCGCTCACCTGCTCGATCTGCGAGCATCCCTTTGAGCCCGAGGACATGGCCTGGTGCCCCGCCTATGCGGCGCCGATCTGCTCGCTCTGCTGCTCGCTCGACGCGCGCTGCCATGACATGTGCAAGCCCCATGCGCATGTGCGGGCCCAGAGCCATGCCGTCGCCGCCAGCATCCTGCCCGGCTGGGCGCTCGAAAAGCTGCAGTCCCGCCTTGGGCGCTATGGCCTTTCCATGGGCATTGCCCTGGCCGTACTGGCCGGCATGCTCGGCCTCATCCACTATTTCGCCGTCCGCGCCGCGCCGCACACGGCAGATGTGGTGGGTGGCACCTTGCTGGTCGTATTCTTTGTTCTCGCGGTGGCCGCCGGGGTGATGAACTGGTTCCTCGTTCTTGCCCATGACAGCCGGCTGGTGGCCGAGGAAGAAAGTTCGCGCCAGAACACGCTGCTGCTCAAGGAAATCGACGCGCATTCGCGCACCGATGCCGAGCTGCAGCGCGCCAAGGAGAAGGCCGAGGCGGCCAATCAAGCCAAGTCCCGCTATGTCGTGGGGCTCAGCCATGAATTGCGCACGCCGCTAAATGCCGTCATGGGCTATGCGCAAATTCTCGAGCGCGATCCGCAGGTGCCCGAAAGCCGCAAGGGGTCGGTCCAGACCATCAAGCGCAGCGCCGAACATCTCTCGGGTCTCATTGACGGGCTCCTCGACATCTCCCGCATCGAAGCGGGGCGGCTGCAGGTCTATTCCAACGAGATCAACATCCAGGATTTCCTCGATCAGCTGGTGGACATGTTCCGCATGCAGGCCGAGGCCAAGGGGCTGGAATTCCACCATAGCCGCGCCCCGGCGCTGCCGGTCTATGTTCGCACCGACGAGAAGCGCCTGCGCCAGATCCTCGTCAATCTCCTTTCCAACGCGGTCAAGTTCACCGCGGCGGGCCATGTCCGGTTCGATATCGGTTACCGGATGCAGGTGGCGACCTTCACCGTTTCCGACACCGGCAGCGGCATTTCCGCCGACGACCTGCCGCACATTTTCGAGCCCTTCGTGCGCGGCGAAGCCGAAAAGAACCGGTTCACGCCGGGCCTTGGTCTGGGCCTCACCATCACCAAGCTCCTCACCGAAACCCTGGGTGGCGAGATCACCGTCACCAGCACGCTGGGCGAGGGTACCCGCTTCCAGACCCGCCTGATGCTGACCAAGGTCGAGCGGCCCCGGCGCCCGCTCGCCGATATGCGCACCGTCATCGGTTATGCCGGTCCGCGCCGCACCATCATGGTGGTGGATGACAATGCCGACCATCGTGCGCTCGTGACCGCCATGCTGGAGCCACTGGGCTTTTTGGTGCTCACGGCAGAAGGCGGGGAAGCGTGTCTCGCACAGCTTAGCGCAGATGGCGTGCCTGATCGCCAAATCGCCCTCCCACCAGCCGTCACCCTCGGGCTCGACCCGAGGGCGTTGCACTTGCCGGACGATCCGCAAACACAGTCCCCTCGGGTCAAGCCCGAGGGTGACGAGCGGGGTAATGTGGAGACAGGTGGGCAGGCCGGACAAGAGTTCGACGGTTCAGAGCGGGGCAGACCATCTCACCCCGACCTCTATCTCCTCGACATCCGCATGCCCGCGATGAGCGGTTGGGAGCTGGCGCAGCGTTTGCGCGTGAGTGGCGTGGCCGCGCCGATCATCATGCTTTCGGCCAATATCGGCGACGGTTCAGGCCCCGTCGGCATGGAGCCGGGCCACAGCGACACACTGGCCAAGCCCTTCGATCTGACCCAGCTGCTGGACCGGATCGGCACTCATCTCGGACTAGAGTGGGAATATGAAGCCTCTCGGCCGCAATTGGCCGCCGATCGCGGCGCGCTGCGCTCACCCGGTCCCGCGCATATCCAGGATCTCGCCAATCTGGGGCAGATCGGCCATGTAAAGGGCATTGAGGCCAAGCTGGCCGAGCTGGGCGAGGATCCGGCCAACCGGCCGCTGGTCGAGGTGCTGCGCGAGCATATGCGCAATTTCGATTTCGACCGCTATGCCGAAACGCTGGAACGGGTGGGCCATGAGCCGGATTGAAAAAGACCAGGACATTGTCCTCCTTGTCGATGACTCCCCGGAATCGCTGGGCTTTCTCACCAGCGCCCTCGAAGATTCCGGCGTCACCGTGCTTGTCGCCCGCAGCGGCGAGGCGGCTCTGGGCATTGCCGGGCGCATCACACCCGATGTTGTGCTGATGGACGCCATCATGCCCGGTCTTGATGGCTTTGAAACCTCGCGCCGTCTCAAGGCCATGGCGCCGCTGGCGCATGTGCCCATCATCTTCATGACCGGCCTTACCGAAACCGAACACATCGTCCATGCGCTCGAAAGCGGCGGCGTGGACTATCTCAGCAAGCCCATCAACGTGGACGAGTTGCGCGCTCGCATCCGCGTCCATCTCGCCAATGCCCGCCGTGCGCAAAGTGCCCGCATCGCGCTCGATGCTGCCGGCCGTCATTTGGTGGCCTTTGGCGGGGAGGGCGCGGTCCTCTGGTCGACGCCCCAATCGACGCGCTTGCTTGAGCGCTCCGGGCTCCAGGCCGATGCGCAGGCCAGCATGTCGGAGAGCTTTGCGGCCTGGCGGTCGCGGCAAGGGGACAATCTCTCGCCCGGCAATGGCTTCGAGGTTGTCGCGCCCGGTGCCCCTGCCTTGCAACTGGCCTTTCTGGGCGTGGTCGGGGGCGATGAATATCTGTTCCGCCTGTCCGGCGCGGCCGAAGCCGGGCAGGAGGAAAACCTGCGCCAGCACTTTGGGCTCACCCAGCGGGAAAGCGAGGTGCTGCTCTGGATCGCACGGGGCAAGTCCAATCGCGACATCGGGGAAATCCTGGGTCTCAGCCCTCGCACCGTCAACAAGCACCTCGAGCAGGTCTATGCCAAGTTGGGTGTCGAGAACCGGGCGTCAGCCGCCATCAAGGCCATCCAAGCCTTGCAGGCTCAGTTCGAACTTTGAGACGCGCCGCTTCCGCGATCACAAATTTCTTTCATGCGGATCAGCCGGGAACCCGGCGGCATGTTCATCGTTCAATCCGCGAACCAGGCGCTGCCTGGACACAGTTTTGACGGAACGCCAACAGAGCCTCCGTCACCCGAACGGCGGACGGCGGCAAAGGCTGACGCTCCTTTGTTGCCTCCCCGGCTGGACGCGAAACTTCGGTTTCGCGTCCTTCTTTTTGCTGACCGTGCGTCAGAGCCGAAATCTAAAAGGCCACCCAATTTCGTAAGGCAAAATTTTCTTTAGGCGCCGCGCCGATTTATGTGATGAAACCACCTAAGCCGTGGGTCGTCTTACTCCCAGCGACATGCCGTCGCAGGAGGAGACTAACATGAAGAGTTTAACCCTAGCATTGATGTCTTCGGCCCTGTTGGCAGGTCTGGCCGTCCCGGCTGGCGCCCAGGGTCTGCTTGGTATTATCGGCGGATCGGACGACTCCACGCTTATTACCTTGGGGTCCGGCGATGCCGGGGACAAAGGCCTCGTCAACCTTGGCGTCGGTGGCGGCGACAATTTGCTCGATGTTAATGTCGGCAATGGTGACGTGGGCAAGGTCAATGTCGGAACTGGCCGGGGCGGCAGTCTCGTCGATGCCGATGTGAAACTTCTCGATGACAATGTGAAGGTAGATGCCACCGTCGGCGGCAACCGCGGTCTTGTCGACGCCAATGTGGACGTCCTGAACGAGACAGTCCGGGTCGACGCCAATGTCGGCGGGGACAACGGCCTTGTGGATGTCGGGGTTGGCGTTGGCGGCGGCAATAACGGCGGGGGCAATAACGGCGGTGGCAATAGCGGCGGCGGTAACAACGGCGGCGGTAATAACGGCGGCGGTAATAACGGCGGTGGCAACAATGGCGGCGGCAACAATGGCTTGCCTCCGACAGCCAGCACCGGCAGTTCCGGCTCGGCCGCAACCTGCGCCGGGGTTTCCGTTTCCGAGCTGGACCGCCTGCTGCGGAGCACCCGCATCGACGGGTCCTGGCAGCGCGCCAGCAACGTTGCCGTCCAGCGCGTGCAGATTTGCCCCAGCGAGCAGACCTGGCTGGCCGCAGCTCTGGCGAGCACCGGCTTGGGCAGCAACCTCCAGTCGGCGGTTGCAAACGATCCCCTGCTGGCGACGTCGCTGAGCCGTGCAAGCCTTCGTCCGGATCGTGTGTTTGCGGTGCAGCGCACCGGCAATCAGCTGACGGTCTTTGTCTATTGATCTGCTGCGAGAGCTGCCCATTCCGTATGGGCAGCTCGCCCCATTTCTAGCCAAACTGCACACAAAAGAAGCATACTAAATTTTTGGCGCGAATTTGTGCTGTTTTGCCTTGCGCATCGCTTCGTGCTGCGCTTGATTTCCCCGGACCATATCTCTGGGGACGTCGTCTATGTCATCTCACCGCCTCTTCCTTTCCGCCCTGGCGCTTAGTGCCGGCGTGGCTTTTGCCGCTCCGGTCTATGCCCAGACCGACATCAAGCTGACGCTGGACTGGCGCTTTGAGGGTCCCGCGGCCGGCTTTCTCCTCGCCCAGGACAACGGCTACTTCGCGGAAGAAGGGCTGAACGTCACGATCGACACCGGCAATGGCTCGGTTGAGGCCATTCCGCGGGTGGCGACCGGCGCCTACCAGATGGGTTTTGGCGACATCAATTCGCTGATCAAGTTCCTGGACGAGGACCCGGCCCAGCCCGTCGAGGCGATCATGATGATCTATGATAAGCCGGTCTTCTCGGTGATCGGCCGCAAGTCGCAGGGCGTCACCGACGATCCGAAGTCGCTGGAAGGCAAGAAGCTCGGCGCGCCGCCGCCCGATGGCGCCTTTGCACAATGGCCCGCCTTTGTGGAAGCCGCCGGCATCGACACGTCGGGCATCACGCTGGAATCGATTGGCTTCCCGGTCCGCGAACCGATGCTGGCCTCCGGCGATGTGGACGGCGTCTTCGGCTTTGCCTTTTCGGTGATCCTCAACCTCAAGGCCAATGGCGTGCCCGACGAGGACATTTCCACCATCCTGTTCGCTGACCACGGTTTGAACCTCTATGGCAATGCCATCATGGTCAATGAGGCTTTTGCAGAGGAAAATCCCGAAGCCGTGAAGGGCTTCCTCCGCGCTCTTGCCAAGGGCTTTGCTGACGCGGTCGCCGACCCTGCCGCTGGTGCCGCTGCCGTGCTCGCCCGTAACGAGATCCTCGATCTCGCCACGGAAACGGCGCGTCTCGAAATGGCCAATGCGATGAACATCAAAACGCCCTATGTCGTCGAGAACGGCTTTGGCGGCATTGATGAAGCGCGTCTGGCGGCATCCATCGAAACTCTCAAGATCTCCATGGGCCTGGCCGGTAATGTCACTGCCGCCGACGTGTTCGACAGCCAGTATCTTCCTGCCGTCGAAGAGCGTCAGCTCCCCTGATTTTGCGCCGGGCTTCGGCCCGGCGTCACCAAACCCGGCCTGGGCGGTAAGGGCGCCTGGGTTCTGTCCCGGTCCGTTCAATCGAGGGAACGAGAGCGGACCGGGACGGGTCTTTTTCTCGTGCCAGCGGAATTGCACATGACCAGGCCTCTCGTTTCCATTGAAAATGTCGACATGCGCTATGGCGGGGCCGAGGGCACGCTGGCCGTGAGCGGGCTCAACCTGAGGATCAACCGCGGCGAGTTCGTCGCCGTGGTGGGGCCCTCCGGCTGCGGCAAGTCTACACTGATGAAGCTCACCACTGGCCTTCATATCCCCCAGTCGGGCGCCGTCATTGTCGCCAATGACCACGTCACCAAGCCGGTTTCCATTGTCGGGATGGCCTTCCAGAACCCCACCATGCTGCCCTGGCGGACGACGCTGGAAAACATCCTCCTGCCGCTCGAAATCGTGGAACGGCACCGTCATCGCCTGCGCGCCCACAAGGCGGAATATGTCGCCAAGGCGGAAAAACTGCTCGAAACGGTGGGTCTCAAAGGCTTTGGCGACAAGTTTCCGTGGCAATTGTCCGGCGGCATGCAGCAGCGCGCCAATCTCTGCCGCGCGCTGATCCACGAACCGGAATTGCTGATGCTCGACGAGCCCTTCGGTGCGCTCGACGCCTTTACCCGCGAAGAGCTGTGGTGCGTCATCCGCGATCTTCACGCCAGCCAGGACGTCACCATCGTGCTTGTCACCCACGATCTGCGCGAAAGTGTCTTTCTTGCCGACAAGGTCGTGGTGATGAGCGCCCGGCCGGGCCGCGTCATCTCCGAGCACACTGTGCCCTTTGTCCGCCCGCGTGAGCTTGACCTTCTCTACAATCGGGAATTCAACGACATGGTGCAAAAGCTGCATGGCGAGATCGCAGCTGCGAGGGCTGTGGCATGACCGCGCTCGAAACCGCCACTCCCGTTGCTGCCCCGCCGCGCCCGGCCTTTAAGGTGAACTGGGTTCGCCTGGCGCCCGTCCTCTATACAATTGCGCTCTTTCTCCTCTGGGAGATCGGCGTTCGCCTCTCAGGCCTGCCGCACACTATCCTGCCCGCGCCGTCGCGCGTGTTCGAAGCCATCGTGCAGTATTGGTCACCCATCTGGAAAAACTCGATGCAGACCCTCTATACGACGGTCCTGGGTTTCCTGATCGCCGTGGTCGCCGGGCTGGGCATCGGGCTCTTCATCGGCTGGTCCAAAACCATCTATGCCGGCCTTTACCCAATCATGGTCGGCTTCAACGCCATTCCCAAGGTGGCGCTGGTCCCCATTCTCGTCATCTGGTTCGGCATCGGCACGGTGCCAGCCGTGCTGACGGCGTTTCTGATTTCCTTCTTCCCCATCGTCGTCAATGTCGCCACCGGCCTTGCCACCATTGAGCCGGAAACCGAGGACGTCCTGCGGGCGCTTGGCGCAAGGAAGTTGGATATCATGCTCAAGGTGGGCATACCCCGGTCCATGCCCTATTTCTTCGGCTCGCTGAAGGTTGCCATCACCTTGGCCTTTGTCGGCTCGGTGGTCAGCGAAACGGTGGCGTCCAATTCCGGCCTCGGCAATATGATGGCGTCCGCCCAATCCAACTTCAACGTGCCGCTGGTTTTCGCGGGCCTGCTGATGCTCGCGATCGAGGGCATCGCGATGTACGCGCTGATGGCCTGGGTTGAAAAACGCATGACCGGCTGGGCCCACCGCTCCACCATGGCCAATTAGTGCCCGGGCGGCATTCCGGCCAGTGGCATTCACATCTTATCGTCGTCATTGAATAAAAAGGTGAGACGCGGAAAGTGGTGAAAGTGTAATCGCGCGGTCGGCGCCAGAATAGCCGACCGGCTTTAGCAATCGGATTCGATCTTTATTTACACGATGCGGTCATCCTCCGGGTGAAGGAGAATGCCGTGGCGCAGCCGGCTGCTGATCTTATTTCCCGTCTGGATGCCTGTTGGGAGATGGGCCGGACAGGGCAGTCCACGCAGGGGCTCGCGACGGCGCAGGCCCTTCTCGTCGAGGCGCGCAAGCAGGCGGACCGCCCGGCCATCGCCTTCGCACTCACCTGCAATGCCTGGTTCTGCCTGCAACTGGGCTATCCCGACGAGGGCATCAGCGCCATCGGCGAGGCCTGCCTTCTCTACGAAGAGCTGGGTTACGACTGGGGGCAGGCGCTGTCCCGGGCCGTTTATTCCTGGCTCCTGCTTGAAATCGGTTTGAGCGATCTGGCCTTCGACGAAGCGCTGGCGGCTGTGGAAGCTGCCGAGCGCACCGACGACATGGCGCTCCATGCCTTCACCATGTGCTGCAAGGGCATGGCGCTGATGATCTGCCGGGAAGACCAGCTGGCCTTTCCCGCGCTGGAGCACTCGCTGACCCTGGGCGAGACGGCGGGCGACATCTGCACCATGGCGCTTTGCTTCATCAACATGGGCTATTCGCTCATGTCCCAGGCCGAGCTGGCGCTGGCCAATGGCGACCCGGCCGAGGCGACGCGCCTGCGTGAACGCGCGGCCATGCTGAGCGACCGAGCCGTCGATGCAGCGCAGAGTTATGGAGACCTGTGGAACCTGCGGACGGCGCTGTGCAATGGCGCTGAGGCTTATAAACTTCTCGGCAAGTTGGCGTTGGCGCATGGCAATCTTGACCGCTGGGAGGCGCTGGGCGGCCAGACCGGCCCGCGCGAAGAGATTCATTACCTGTGCACGCGGGGCGAAGTTCTGACGGCCGAAGGCCGGCTCGAAGAGGCGCTGGCAGTCTGCCGTCGCGCAGTGAGCCTTGCAACCGGCAGCCAGATCGAGCATCGCGCGGCGGGCCTGCGCCGGCTCTCGGAGGTCGAGGCGGCCATGGGCGATCACCGCGCCGCCCTCGAACACTTCCGTGCCTACCACGAGGCCTTTGTGGGCCTGATGGGCCAGCTAACCCGTCGGCGCGCCCAGTTTGCGGAAATGAAGCTGCAGAACGAAAAGCTGCGCGAAACCGCCCGCCGGCTCGAAGCCGAGGCCATGCAGGACCCGCTGACGGGTCTGGCCAACCGCCGTGCCTTCGAAATTTCCTTCAAGGCGCTTGAGGGCCGGAGTTTCTCGCTGGCCTTCCTCCATCTGGATCATTTCAAAGTCATCAACGACCGCTTTTCGCATATGACCGGTGATGCCGTGCTGGTGCGTGTGGGAGCCATCCTTTTGGCCCATGAAGGCGTCGCGCACGCCTTCCGGATGGGCGGCGAGGAATTTGCGCTGATCCTTGAAAACCGGCCTGCCGGTGAAGCCGCCCAAATTCTCGAGGCTATCCGCATCGCCATAGCCTCCGCGTCCTGGTCCGACCTGCTCCTGGGGCACGTCGTCACCGCCAGCATCGGCGTTGTCGACACAGGCGAATTGCGCGGACGCGAGATGATGGGCGAGGCCGATGCCCGGCTCTACGCCGCCAAGGCGGCCGGCCGGAACACCGTGATCTGGCGCCGCCGCAAGGCGCTGCGCGTCGTCGGACATTCCGACCAGGCGGGCTGAGCGGGCGCTGCGCACCGGGGCCGCCCGCCTGTGCGGGACGACCCCAAATGGAACGCAGCCGTCACCCGAACCGGGCCACCAGCTCCGCCGCCTTCTCGCGCAGCAGCGCCACCTCGGCCTCGCTGAATTCGCGCGGATCATAGTCCTGCAGCGCGAGCACGCCGGCAATCGTCCCATCGCCGAGAACAAGCGGCGCGGCGGCATAAAAGTCGATGCCATTGGTCACTAGATAGGCGTTGTCGCCCTCGATATCCTCGGACTGTGCGCCGTGGATGACCACGACCTCGCCCTTGTTCACCACCAGCCGGGTCAGTTCGGCCGCGTCCTCGTCCTCCTGGTGGCGTTCGTCATCCACGAGGTTGATCAGCGCCACCGGCACATCGAAGCCTTCGGCAATCTCGTCGAGTGCCTTGCCCAGGGCGTCGTCCCCTCGTCCCAAGCCCGCAAAGGGCTGGCTTACGGGCACCGCGCGGCTGGCCTTGGGCGGCGCCTGCTGTTCCCGGATGGCCGCAACGGCTGCATCCATGTCGCGGTACAGCGCATCCACATGCAGCAAGTCCGCCGTTTCCTCTGAGGCGAGTTCATTGAGTACGCAGACGGCGATCCGCACTTCGGGGTCCATGCGCCGCACGCGACGAGCCACATAGCGGCACTGGCCCCTGATATCGGCGCCCATGAAGACCAGCAGCAGCGTATGCACCGGCTCCAATTCCAGCCGGCCGATGGCCTCCTGCCGGATGGCGCCGGGCGGCAGAACATCCACCGCGATGTTGCTGTCGAGCAGCTTTAGGCCGAGCAGGCGCGCCGCGGCCTCGTCGATTTCCGTGCGCCCGCCGATCAGCATTATGGCGGCATCCTCGGTCCAGGTGGGCTCGACCACATTGTCCAGAACTGCCTCGAAGGTCGCAATCAGCTGGCGCCGCTGCGGCACCGATTCCGGCCGGTCTGGCAGTTCGTGCGTGGCCATCCGGAGCGCGGGCAGCATGACCTTGTCGGCCCAGTCCTGCTTGTCGTGCTCCTCGATATAATCCTCGGAGATGTCGATGGCGTCCTCGGCCTTGCCGTTGAGCATGCGCTGGTAGAGCCGCTCGTGGGTAGATAGTACCGGTTCGCTCCCCAGCAGGGTTTCGAGGAACTGGAATTGCGGCAGGTGCCGGCCGATCACCACAAGACACACGGTCATGGGCGTCGCAAGGATCAGCCCGACCGGCCCCCAGAGCGTGGCCCAGAACATAGCTGAAAGCAGGATCGCAATGGGCGACACGCCCGTGCTCGATCCATAAAGGCGCGGCTCGATGACGTTTGCGGTGGTGAGATCGATGACGAGGAACATGCCCACGGCCATGAGCAGCATGTTCCAGCCCGGATCGACGGCAAAGGCCAGCGTGAACGGCACAATGGCGATAATCAGCGCGCCCACAAAGGGAATGTAGCGGAACAGAATGATCAGGAGGCCCCAGAGCGGAGCGCTCGGCACCCCGATCAGCCACAGGCCCGTGCCGAACAGGACGCCATAGGCTGTGTTCACCATCAACTGGATGATGAGGTAGCGGCCCACGCGCTTGCTGGCATCGGTAATGGCGAGGTTGGTCAGCGAATAGCGACCGGCGCTGACGAGGCGGATGAAGCGCTCCTGCATATCGGCCCGGCCGAGCAACAGGAAAATCAGGAACACCGTGACAATGGCTGCGGTGGCCACCGGCCCGACGATCGACCCGGCAACCGAGCTGATCACGGCGAGCGGGCCGATCTCGTTGGAAATGGTCACCGGAATAGGCCGCATCGTTCCCGGTTCCGGCGTGGCTTCCGAGCCCCCGTTCAGCCCTTCACCCAGGCTCGAGAGCATGCCGGTGATCTGGTCGAGCCAGGTGAGGCCACCAAACTGTTCCTGTAGCCCTTCGAGCTTGGTCTGCATCACCGTCCGATAGCCGGGCAGCTCCTGTACCAGATTGGCAATTTGGGTCCCCGCCATGAAGGCAAAGGCTGCGAGCGCCGCAATGGCCAGCAGCACTGCCAGGATCACCGCGAGGGGATCTGGCAGGTGCAGCCTTTTCGTCATCCAGTTGACGAGCGGATTGAGTGCAAAGGCCAGCAGAATGGCCAGCACCATCGGAACAACAATGCCTGCGCCCAGGTAGAGCAGCACGGCGGTGATGGCGAAGGTGGCGACGCTTTCAAACGCGTTGAGGCGCCGACGCGCAGGCGCGGGCGGGGCGATATAGTCTGTCAATTTGGTGGTCTCCCAAGCCTTGCTTCAACGGCTGGGGACTGGGAATGGTTCCGCGACGGCAGTTTTGACGCAGCCTGGCCTGGCGAAGGTCACCCATGTTGCCTGCCGCAGCGGCATGGCCTACATAGGCGCCAAATCACGCAGAATTCTTCGAAGAGGTCTCGACGCCATGGCGCGCCAGTTCATTTATCACATGCACGGAATGAGTAAGGCTTATTCCGGCGGCAAGAAGGTGCTGGATAATATCAATCTCAGCTTCTACCCCGATGCCAAGATCGGCATCCTGGGGCCGAACGGCTCGGGTAAGTCCACCCTTCTCAAGATCATGGCGGGCATCGACACCGAGTTCACCGGCGAAGCCTGGGCTGCCGACGGCGCCAAGGTCGGCTACCTGCCACAGGAGCCGCAGCTCGACCCCAACCTCGACGTGCTCGGCAACGTCATGCTCGGCGTCAAGGAAAAGAAGGCCGTCATCGACCGTTATAACGAGTTGATGATGGACTATTCCGACGAGACCGCCGACGAAGCGGCCAAGCTCCAGGACGTCATCGATAGCCAGAACCTGTGGGATCTGGAGTCCCAGGTGGAAGTGGCAATGGAAGCCCTTGGCTGCCCTCCGGGCGACGCCTCGGTGGTCAACCTTTCGGGCGGTGAAAAGCGCCGCGTCGCCCTGTGCGCGCTGCTGCTCTCCAAGCCCGACCTGCTTCTGCTCGACGAACCGACCAACCATCTCGATGCCGAAACCACCGCCTGGCTCGAACGGCACCTGCGCGAATTCGACGGCGCGGTGCTGATCATCACCCACGACCGCTACTTCCTCGACAATGTCACGGGCTGGATTCTCGAGCTCGACCGCGGCCGCGGCGTGCCCTACGAGGGCAATTACTCGGCCTATCTCGACGCCAAGGCCAAGCGCTTTGCGCAGGAAAAGAGTGAAGACGCCGCCCGCGCCAAGGTGCTGGAACGCGAAAAGGAATGGATGGGCCAGAGCCCGCAGGCCCGCCAGGCCAAGTCCAAGGCGCGTATCAAGGCCTATGACGAACTGGTCAAGCTCAACGAGGCCCGCACCCAGTCCCATACCGCGCAGATCATCATTCCGCCGGGCGAACGTCTGGGCCAGAACGTCATCACCGTGGACGGCATCTCAAAGTCCTTCGGTGACCGGCTCCTCATCGACAACCTCAGCTTCAAGCTTCCTCCGGGCGGCATCGTGGGCATTATCGGGCCGAACGGGGCGGGCAAGACCACGCTCTTCAAGATGCTGACCGGCCAGGAACAGCCCGATAGCGGCACGATCACCGTCGCCGAGAACGTGCACCTGGGCTATGTCGACCAGAGCCGCGACGCGCTCGATCCCAACAAGACCGTGTGGGAAGAAATCTCGGGCGGCGACGAAGTGTTGATGCTGGGCAAGCGCGAGATGAATTCGCGCGCCTATACCAGCGCCTTCAACTTCAAGGGCGGCGATCAGCAGCAGAAGGTCGGCAACCTTTCGGGCGGCCAGCGGAACCGCGTGCACCTGGCCAAGATGCTCAAGAGCGGCGCCAATGTCCTGCTCCTCGACGAACCGACCAACGACCTCGACACCGAAACCCTGGCCGCGCTCGAAGAGGCGCTGGAGGAATTCGCCGGTTGCGCCGTGATCATCAGCCACGACCGCATGTTCCTCGACCGTCTGGCCACGCACATGCTGGCCTTTGAAGGCGACAGCCATGTGGAGTGGTTCGAAGGCAACTTCCAGGACTACGAAGCCGACAAGGTCCGGCGCCTGGGCGCCGACGCCGTCAATCCCAAGCGCGCCACCTACAAGCCGCTGACGCGGTAAAGGTCTCGGGCCAACGCTGCACTATATTTCGGCGCGGTCACCCCGCGCCGATTATTTTTGCGGTTTTCCGGAACCCCTGTGGTATCGCTGCGTTACCAGTGCTTGATGGGCGTACGTCATCTGGCAAGCGACGCCGGCATCTTTCGGGGGCATTCCATATGGTCGAGCTGGACTATGCGCGCATCTTTGAGGCGCTGCCCAGCCCATTCATGGTTCTCGACAAGGACCTTCGTTATGTCACGGCCAACCCTGCCTATCTTGAAACGGTCGGCCGTTCGCTCGAGGCGCTGATCGGGCGCAATATCTTCGATCTCTTTCCCAACGAGGACGAGAGCGGCATCCGCCTGCGGCAGTCCTTCGAAAAGGTGCTGGCCACCGGCAAGCGGGATACGCTCGCCTATCTGCCTTATCCGATCGCCAGCGATGACGGGGTGGTCGAAAACCGATACTGGACCGCGGTGCATGTGCCGCTGCTGTCCGCCGATGGCAAGGTTGTCGGTATCCTGCAGAACACGGTTGACGTGACCGATTTTGCGCGCATCAGGGAAGCCGCTTCGCTCCCTTTTACCTCCCTTTCGGCCGAGACGCGCCTCTTGGAGCGCACCCGTGAGGCGGAGGAAGAAAGCGCCAATTTCCGTCGGCTGTTCCAGCAAGCCCCGGCCTTTTTCGCCGTGCTGTCCGGTCCGGACCACGTGTTCACCTTTGCCTCCGATTCCTATGTCCGGCTGGTCGGCCGCAACGTCATCGGCATGAGCGTCGCCGAGGCCCTGCCCGAAGTAGTCGGCCAAGGCTTTATCGGCCTGCTCGACCGCGTTCTTGCCGAGGGATATATCCACAATCAAGAAGGCGCACGCGTCATGCTGGTGCGTGAGGCGGGCAAGGATCCTGAAGAAGTCTTTCTCGACTTCGCCTATCATCCGATCCGGGACAGTGCCGGGCAGATCACCGGAGTTTTCGTCCAGGGCATGGACCGCACCGAGGCATTCCGCGCCACGCAGCGCCAGCGCCTCCTGATCGACGAGCTCAATCATCGCGTGAAGAACACGCTGGCGGCCGTGCAGTCGATTGCCAGCCAGACGCTGCGCTCCACATCCGATCCGGTTGTGGCCCGCAAGGCCTTTGAGGATCGGCTGATCGCGCTCTCCAAGGCCCATAGCCTTCTGGCAGAAAAGCAGTGGCGCCAGACCGAGATCGGCGCACTCTTCAGCCAGCAACTGGAAGCCTTTGGGCCCGAGCGGATCCGTCAGGACGGGCCTGTGCTGATGCTCAACTCCAAGGCGACGATTGCCCTGGCGCTTCTGATCCACGAACTGGCCACCAATGCCGCAAAGCATGGCGCCCTGTCGGTTCCCCAAGGTCGCGTCAGCATCATCTGGTCGCAGGAGGGCGATGGCAAGCTGTGGATCCAGTGGCGTGAAATGGATGGGCCGGGCACCACGCCTCCCGAACGGACCGGCTTCGGCACCCGCCTATTGAAAACGGTCGTCACCGGCGAACTCAGCGGGGCGCTTGACGCGCGCTATGAACCCACAGGCTTTGAGGCAGATCTCGAAATCCCCGCCCAGGCCTATCGTGCATCGGAGTATGAGCTTGTCTAATCCCTCAGGGCAGCGCGTGTTTATTGTCGAGGACGAAACGCTGGTCCTGTTCAACCTGGAAGACATCCTCAACGATCTAGGATGTGTCGTGGTTGGTCAGGCAATGCGCCTGCCCGAAGCCGAGCGGGAGGCCGCTTCCGTCGAAATGCCGGACTGCGCCATTCTCGATGTCAATATCGGGGGCAAGCCTATCTTCCCGGTCGCCGAAATCTTGGCCCGGCGCGGTGTGCCGCTCATCTTTGCCACCGGCTATGGCTCGGGTGGTCTGCCCGAAGAGTGGCAAAACCATCCCGTCGTGGTTAAACCCTATACCCGCGACGATGTCGGCCGGGCCCTCGAAGCCTTGCCCGCCTCGCGCTGATCCATCATCGGCATAAGCCGATGGTCGAGGGCGAAAAGAGAATAACGTTCTCTTTGCCGGCCTCTCCTGAGCCCAGTTTTGCTGCCGTGCACAGCAAATTGGGGTCCGCTGCTTCGATTTGCTTAGCAGCTTGGTCTAGTATGGCGCCAGTTACCGACTGGAGTCTCCCATGCGTTTCGCATCGCTCATTACTGCCGCGGCCCTTGTCGCCGTCACCCCGGTTGTCGCTTTCGCCCAGGATGTGACCCCGCTGGTCACCGCCGAGTGGCTGAAGGCCAATGCCGGCGATGAAAACGTCAAGATCATCGATATTCGCGACAATATCGCCGAAACCGATCTGGGCGAATTCCCCTATATCGCCAATGCCGTGGTCGCTCCCTATGGCAGCTATGGCTGGCGCACCGAAGTCGAAGGCGTTCCGGGCCAGATTCCGGGCGACGCAGAGATCGCCGCACTGATCGGCGGCCTGGGTATCGACGGCGACGACCATGTCGTGATCGTGCCGTGGGGCACGGACTCGTCCGAGTTCGGTGGCGCTACCCGCGTCTACTGGACCTTCAAGTATCTTGGCCACGATGCCGTTTCCATTCTCGATGGTGGCTGGCGCCAGTATGATGCGGCCGGCTTGGAGCGCGTGGCTGAGGCGGCAGTGCCGGTTACCACCACGTTCCCGATCAATGTGCGTCCGGAATACCGCGCCACCACCGCTGACGTGGAAGCCGCTCTCGCCGAAGGCGTGGCGCTGATCGATGGCCGTCCGGAAGAGCAGTTCCTGGGCCAGTCCAAGAGCCCGGTTGTGCGCATCGAGGGGACCATCCCCGGTTCCAAGAACCTGCCGCATTCCAAGCTTTACAGCGCCGACTATGCCAGCTTCGCCGAACCCGAAACCATTGCCGCGCTGACCCAGAGCCTGGGCCTTGCCGCTGACGAAAAGAACATCGTCTTCTGCAACACCGGCCACTGGGCCTCGATTGCCTGGTTCGCTCTGAGCGAAGTGGCTGGCAACAAGAACACCGCCATGTATGACGGCTCCATGGCCGAATGGGCTGCTGATCCGGCTCGCCCGATCCAGTAAGCCCGTCGGGCGCCCGAGGCGCCCCTACTGAAACAACACACCCCCAGCCTTGCCGGGGGTGTTTCTGCAAGACCCATTTGGATGTTGCAACCAAAGGCTGCAGCATCCAAAACCCTTTTATACCCTGGGGCATTCCACTCTCATGAGCGATATTTCCGCACCGGCGCCAACCTTCCTGCCTCCGGCAGTGCAGGACCGCGCGCCGCTTTTCGTCGCCGCCTTGTTTCTCCTGGCTGGCTTTGCCTTCATCACCTGGCAGGTCGACCTGCGTCAGGGCGCGCTGTTTCTGATCGGCGGTGGGCTGGGCGTGGCGCTTTATCACGGCTCGTTCGGCTTCACCGGCGGCTGGAAACGCATGGTGGTTGAAAAGCGCGGCCGCGGCATGCGCGCCCAGATGCTCACCATCGGCGTTGCCGCACTTGCCATGATCCCGCTCGTCGCCGCCGGCAATATCGGTGGCCAGGCCATGGTCGGCGCCATGGCGCCGGTCGGCGTCTCTGTCCTTCTCGGCGCAGCCATTTTCGGCCTCGGCATGCAGCTGGGCGGCGGTTGTGGTTCGGGCACGCTCTTTACCGTCGGCGGCGGTTCGGCGCGCATGCTGGTGACGCTGGTCTTTTTCATCATCGGTGCGGTCGTCGGCACGGCTCACCTGCCGTTCTGGCTCGAACAGCCGGCTCTGCCGGCCATAAGCATCGGCGCCGAGCTCGGTGTCGGCTTTGCCGTTGCCGTCACCATTGCCGGTCTTGGCCTTGTTGCGCTGATCACGGCTTTGGTTGAACGCCGCGTTCATGGCAATCTCGAGCCCGAACCCGCGCCGGCCCGTCAGGGGTGGTCGTGGCTGCTGTACGGTCCCTGGCCGCTGATCGGGGCAGGGCTCATCCTTGCCCTTCTTAACATCGCGACCCTGTTGCTTGCCGGCCACCCGTGGTCGATCACCTATGGTTTTGGCCTTTGGGGCGCCAAGATCGGTCAGGCTGTCGGCATTCCCGTGGCATCGTGGGAATTCTGGACCTGGCCGGCCCAGGCGCAGGCCCTCAATTCCAGCGTTCTGGCTGACACGGTTTCCGTCATGGATTTCGGCCTCGTGCTGGGTGCTGCGCTGGCAGCCGCATTGGCGGGCAAGTTCGCGCCCAAGGCTGCACTGCCGCTCGGTTCGCTGCTGGCAGCCATCGTCGGTGGCCTGCTGATGGGGTACGGCGCGCGCCTTTCCTTCGGCTGCAATATCGGTGCGCTGTTCTCGGGCATCGCCACCGGAAGCCTTCACGGCTGGCTCTGGTTCGCTGCCGCCTTTGTCGGCTCCATCGGCGGCATCTGGCTGCGCCCCTTCTTCGGTCTGGACGGTTTCAAGAAATGAGCGGTCGCAACACTCTGCTTTTCGGCGCTGCGCTCGCCGTTGCCACCGGCGCCATCGCCGCCGATCACCTGACCAAGCCCGTGCCGCCGCGCCCGGTCTATGGACAGACCAGCACGGCCGGGGGCGGCGCCCCCTGCGCTGCCGGTTCGCCCTGTTCGGCCGGAGCGGTGACCGTCTCGGCGCCTTGCGCTGCCGGTGCTCCCGTGGCGCCCTGCGCTGCTGGCGCTCCCGCCAAGGCCGCGCCGCCGCCACCGCCGGCCCAGCGCCCGGCCGCGCCTGGCGCCAAGGC
>JAEWBN010000016.1 GCA_023391095.1 Pseudomonadota bacterium | reverse complement strand
CCTTGGCCGAAACCATCAACGGTCTCTACAAAGCGGAAGTCATCCACCGACGCAGCCCGTGGCGCAGCTTCGAGGCCGTAGAGTATGCCACCCTGGAATGGGTCGACTGGTTCAACAATCGGCGCCTGCTCGAGCCGATCGGCAACATCCCGCCGGCCGAAGCCGAGGCCAACTACTACGCTGCGCTGGAACACGCAGCCATGGCCGCATAACTTAACACCAACGGTCTCCGGTAAACCCGGTGCGGATCATTCGCTCCAACACCTCGAGCGTATCACCATGCTGGCTCAGCGCCTCAAAGTGATCGTTCAGGCTGAACAGCGACTGTGGGTCCATAGACGATGCCCAATGATCAAGCATCGTCAGTGAATCACGACAGCATCAAAGGCGCGAGGGTTTTTGCGGGCGTCCAGCTGATGCAAACCTTAGCCACGCAGGGAAGCTAGGCGCTCATGAACCTCCAACTCTATGTCAGTCAGGTAGTTGACAAGGGCGCTCGATTCCGAGCGTCGACGCGAAAGACTAGTACTAAGACTAGCAAGGTATTTGGCGGAGTCCTCGCTCAAAAGCAAACGTGTAACCGCTTTCGCTGTTGTTTTTGGATGAACGGCAGTTATGTTATCGACGACCAACCTGAATGCCTCGGGCAAGCTTCGCTTCCGCGTTTCATAGGACAACACATATAACATGAAACCCTTCCTGGCTTTCTCGGTCAGAATTCCATCCGATAACGAGAGCCATTCCCTGATATTATCTTCGAACAACGAACTGGATATTCGTGGGCCATCATTGATGTCGTACAGAACGGCTAGAGGTTTTGATACGTAGCGCAATCTTCCGCCCGCTCTTACTAGTCTGATCATAAAATCGGGATCTTGGACCTTCCGGAGCTGTTCGTTCCAGCGAACCCTTTTCGCTAGATCAGTTAGGATTACGAAGCTGCTGGTTTGCATTCTCTGATCGGCTACGAAATAGTATTCGCTAATGTCCTCTTCCTGGAATGGCGGCCGACTAGGCCGAAGTTGCACCTGAGGCATTCCCCTCCACACGTGCAAAGGCGAAACAAAAATCTCTGCCTCATCGCCGCTGGAAAGCTCTACGACGTGTTGGAGCTTATCAGGAAGAAAGACATCATCGCTATCTAGATACGCAACGAAGGGCGCCAGAGCGGCGTCCGTGCCTAGGTTGCGAGCAGAGGTCGCTCCCTTTCCAAGTCCATCCAACACTCGGACTTCCAACTCAGAAGAGAAAAGTGATACGACCGAGCGGATGTCCTCTGCAGACCCATCATCCACGACTATCACTTCGAAATTCCGGTACTTCTGCTTGCCGAGCGACACAAGCGCGCGAGCTAGGAGTTTACTTCGGTTTCGAACGGGAATTACAACGCTAAAGTCGTGCAAGCTACTCTGCCTCGTCGTTTCGGTTCAATTCAATGCCTGTAAACAGGGTTCTGACGAACTTAGGAGCCCCTAGAATGTAGCGTCGCCACATTCTTTTCGGATCAGATAACAAGCGAAAAAGCCACTCGAGTCGCATCCTCTGAAGAAGCAGAGGGGCTCGAGTTTGCCTGCTTGTAAGAAAGTCTATACTTGCTCCAGCACACAAGGCGACACCGCTTTGTCGCTGCGCCCCAAGCAGCTTCGCGAAAACCTCTTGTTTTGGAGCTCCGAAACCAACCACCAGTACGTCCCAATCGGCGATTGCGGTTTCTTTCAGACACTGGTTAAACTCATCAGAACCAATGGCCATGGCTTGATGCGAAGGTATGAACGTGAACTCATGATCCTGGTATCGAGCAGCAAGGACGCCGAAAGCGCTTGGACTGGGACCAACAACACCAATCCTGAGACCACGCGTCTCCCCAGATTCAAGAAGATCTTTGACAATGTCAGAACCGGGGTAGGTGAATATATTCCTCCCAAGTATCCGTGCAATAGCCTGCAACACACGACTGTCGCACACAATGTACCGCGCACTTCCGTAGCACTCCCGCATTAGGCTACCCCGCGCGTCATTTCCACTTAATAGATTCAAGTGGTCAATGTTTGGGGTAACTAAGAAGGAGTATTCAAGCCCTGCAGCTCTCTTTATTTCTTCAAGGAGGGCAATCTGACTTCCCGAGTAGAACCTTAAACCGAGAAATTCCACTTACTAGGCCTATCCCAAGTTCACCACACTGTGCAAATCTGATGCAGTTTCACCGGCTCCGGTAAATTTTTGCATAGCTGCGAGCTACATTCTGCGGAGATAGAAACTCGAGGTCAGGACGGCTGGAGGTAGGGCGTGTTAGTTCTGCTAGATTTCTCATCAGCCATTCCGAAGTTAGCGAGCCCTCATATGCTCGCACCCAGTCGGGTCCTACCGCAGCAGCAAGCTCTGTCAGTGCACCGGCACGAGGGCAAAGCACCGGCGTGCCCAACGAGAGAGCCGTTAAGACGCTGCCCGAGTTCAATATGGACGCGAAATTGAAAATCGCTGCGTCCGCACTACTTAGGTAATCCGCCAACTCCGACTCGGGGATAACGCGATTATCGAAAGTAAACCTTGCATCACTAGCAATCTCCTTTTTGATAAGGTTGCAGTAGTGCTCGTCTCCATCACCAGCAATCAGAAGCCGAAAGTCGACAGTACTGTCCTCCCGTAGCAGACGTATAATCTCGACGATTTGCTTGTAGGGCCTCATTTTCCCCGCACATACAAAGAATGGCGTCCCCGTACTGATGCCCAGCTTCGCTCGGATATTTGTATCAGATCGCCGAGAGGCGAAGTACCCAATGTAGTGCGGATGCGGCACAACGTGGAACTGAGCGTTGGTCAAAGCTGGATAGGTGCTTCTAACGAGCGGAGAAGAACTTTCACTCATCACAACTACATCGGTGACTGACGGCAAGAGCGAGGTTAGCATCGCGCCCCAAAGCTTCTTCTGCGGTGAACACAGCACATCGTGTGGAGCCAAGTTATGCACGGTCCAAACCACTTTCCCGCCCGCTCTGCAGACACGCCGCGCAACTCGGACCAACAGCTCAGCTTGCCACTCCGGAAAGTAGGGTAATCTCTGCGCCAAAGGGCCCCAAAAAATCTTCTCTAACCAGTGAAGATGCAGGACCTCAGGTGTGCCGACGACCGGTACGAAGGGGCGAAAGTTGCTAACCTCTACACCGTTGGCCCGCAGAGCGTTCACTAAGATGGGGATGAACGGGTTGTCGTCCTTGGGGACGGCCGCTGGGTACATGTGAACTTTCATATGCCTAAGACTTCGCTGCCGGAAGAAGATGCTTGTGGTAGGATATCGCGATTAGCGCAGCCATCAGAATTTCTCCAACTGCAACTCCGACGAGGGAAGCCGCCGCAGCGCCAGGCAGCAGGTACAGCAGCAGTGCGACTCCGACTAGAGAAACCGGGGCCGTTGCAGCGGTGACCAGAGCTAAAGGCCGAAACTTACCGCCCGCCTGAAGAGCGGCACTCTCGGGCGCCCGCAAGACTCTAGCGAGAAATACCACCGCCAATAGAAGTGCCGCAATCTGTATTTCCCAAGCGCCGTAACCAAAAAATTCTGGAGCGAACCAACAAAGAGAAAATATGGCGCCGGTGTTCAACAACCATGTCGCCATTGCGTAAACTCGGAACGACCGAACAGTCTCCTTAATCTTCCGTCGGTCGTTGCGTTCTATGGAAAACGCCAGCTTCGGCCGCTCATATTGTGTAAGAGCTTGGGTTAATATAGGTACTGGGCGATAGAAAAGCGTTATTGCGGCAACCGGGGCGAACGCGGCAGGGCTGACGAGTACGCCAAGTATCCAAGCATGAGCGTTTCCGGACATTTCAGTGGTGACTACACCTAGTAGCGCCCAAGCACCGTGTTTCCGCAGACTCTCACGAAATGGGGCAAGGGAAGCCTTCAAAGTCTTAGGGATGCTTCTGCCCAATTTCGGTAAGGTGGCTAGCAGAGCAGCAATACAGCCGAGAGTCTGTATGGAAGCTGCTAAACTGCCCTCAAGTTCGCCTACGAAAAGAGAGGTAAAAGTGCAGAATACAACGACAGCGCTATATATAATATCGGCTAAGGCCGGAGCCACGTAGTTAGCATGCGCCAACTCGACCGCCCGGAAGAACCATCGCATTGAGCTCACGAAGAACAATGCGCCAAAAATCAAAGCGATCCTCTCGTGCCCCCCTGACGCTAGCACCGCGAAAAACATAACGCCCCCGCCCGCCGTGCAGAAAACGAGATTGGCTTTGGAGAAGCTAGAGACCGCGCGGCTACTTTCCAGATTTCTGGAGACAACCACGACGATGGGGGAACAGAAAAGCGCGTTGGACAGGGATATGCCGAACTGCAGAAAAACCTGCGCTAGTGCGAATAAGCCAAACTCGAAAGGCGGTACGTTCTGTTGCAGAGAGAACAACAAGAAAAAGTTCGAGATAGAGTAGGCGAAAGTACCTGCGAGACCTAGAAGTTTCGGAGTTACTCGGAGCGAGACTGATCTAGTCAAAGTGACTCCGCCAGTATGTACTGAGCTTGATGTTATATGAATAAGGACTTAGGCCGAGCACGCAGGGAGCAAAATCAAGCATCAGCAGAAACCGGTTTGTGGTTGCTGAGAACTACCGTTTGGACCTTTCGTTTGCGCCAGGCGGAGTGCAGTAGGCCCATTATGCACAGAAGTACCACCCATGTCCCACGTTCTCTATCCAATAGGCCTGATTCAAGGAGTGCGTGTAAAAGAACGAATACATACACTGCTATGAATATCCGGCGCTGCTCATCGAAGTGCCTTGAGGTTATCGCAAGTAGAGGGCGCACAACTACAGCATAGCCAAAGAGGCATAGGCCAATTATCCCTGTGGACGCCCATATCTCGAGGTAAGCATTGTGTGCATGCGTGATGGTCTGGATAAACAAACTTCCCGTAAGGCGCGCCATCGCGCTTTCAGGTCCGACCTGGAAAATAGACTGGTAGCCGACTCCGAAAAGTAAGTTTTGCATTCCCACTTCGTACGTCAGCTGCCAAAGCAAGCTTCTGCCAGTAAAGAGCTGGGGATCATCTACAATTTCTTCGACGGCCTCCAGCCCGTACGGCAGAGATAGCACGAGTACAAAGGTGATTGGAAAAACTAAAAGTACAAGCACTCCTTTTACCTGAGCCGCGCCTCTATGATTGCTTGCGAGCCAGAAGCATACGGCAGCTACCAGACAAAGTAGAATCGATGTTTTCGAGCCTGCCAAAGCTAGCGCCCCGGCGGAGAGAAGCACGGACAGCATCTCTCGGAACTGAGGGCGCCTGTCTCTAGGTAGGAAATACAGGGAGAAAAGAACAGCGAGCGCAGACACGCTCCCAAGGATGTTCTTGTGGTAGAATACACCCCTCCATGCGCCCACAATTTGGCTCTCCGGATCTCCGGGCTGGTGGATGCCCAAGGTTGGAACCAGCACTCCTGTCAAGACGCTAGCAACGGCCAAACCGATCAGAGTTTGACCGATAACTTGTAATCCTCTCTCCAAAGTGAGATTGGCAACAATTATGAAGGCCGTCCAAGCGATTATCACCGTGAGCGCTAACCTCCTCGCTCCGATGAGGGGAACAGGAGACCAGTATAACGTCGCGGCGGACCAAAGAAATAGCGCTACCATGCTCACCGGTAGCGCCGCGATTATGAGGGATGGGCGCCGTCTAACTGCTGGTACAATAGCCGCTATAAATATGCCACAATAGGAAAGTTGACGGAATATGTCCCCTTCCCCTGTCGAAAATACCGAGTTTAACGATTGCCTA
Organism: Pseudomonadota bacterium; assembly: GCA_023391095.1. Lineage (GTDB taxonomy): Bacteria > Pseudomonadota > Alphaproteobacteria > Rhizobiales > Devosiaceae > Devosia. The sequence goes on along the minus strand of JAEWBN010000016.1, from coordinate 215,680 downwards.
GGTGTAAATGGCACCAGCGACGTAGTGGTGGCCACGATGAAGAGAGACAGCATAAAGGAGTAGTATGTGCTGTACTTCACCTATCTTCCCCTGCGGTCCGGCCAGCCGACTGTGCGGCGGGTTCGACAAGGCCACATCTTGAACGCGGCATCTTCGTCATCGCCCTTGTAACGGTGTTAAGCTCGCCCGAACTCGTCTTCGGCGCGGATAATGTCATCTTCGCCCAAATATGAGCCGGTCTGAACCTCGATGAGTTCAAGCTCGATCTTGCCTGGGTTGGCTAGGCGGTGCATGCAGCCGAGCGGAAGATAAATGGACTGGTTCTCAGACAGAATCGTAACCGAGCCGTCAACCGTAACCTCGGCAGTGCCGCGCACGACGATCCAGTGCTCCGCCCGGTGATGATGTTTCTGTAGGCTGAGCTTCTTGCCGGGCCTTACGAAGAGCCGCTTGACTTGAAACCGGTCGCCATTGAGCACTGAGGCGTATCCGCCCCAGGGACGGTAGGCGGTTTTATGGAGCTCCGTGAGGTTCGCCGTATTCTTGCAGCCTCGAAGCGCTTTGACCATAGCGCCCACCTTCTGTGCCTGGGAAAGCCGACCGACATAGATGGCGTCGTCAGCGGCGATAACGGCTACGTCGTCAAGCCCATCAACGGCGACATGCGGGTGATCCGAGACGACCAGGGACCTGCTGACATCGTTCAGGGTGACCTGACCTCGCGAGACATTTCCTTCAGTATCCTTGGTGCTGGTCCTCCAAACCGCGTCCCAACTCCCCAAGTCGGACCAAGGAAAGTTAACAGCAACGACAGCGGCCTTTTGCGTCTTTTCGAAGATCGCATAATCTACTGAAATGTTTGGCGCTTCGGAGAACACCTTTTCATCTAGACGTACAAAGTCGAGGTCCATCCGGGCTTGACCCACTGACCGTCTTGCAGCAGCAAAAATATCGGGAGCTAGCGCTTCGCACTCGCGGATGAACGTGCTGACGCACATCATAAACATTCCAGAGTTCCAGAAGTATCCCCCCTGAGCCAGCATTTCCTCGGCTCGGCTAGCATCTGGCTTTTCAATAAAACGTTCGACCGGGCGCGCACCTTGGCCAACTACCGCGTTAGCCCTAATGTAACCGTGTCCAGTCTCCGCGTGAGCCGGAACGATACCGAACATCACCAATTGATCAGCCTTTGCACTAGTTGCAGCTTGCTGGACCGCCTCCTCGTAGCTGGATGTTACAACCACCTCATGGTCCGATGGCAGGATGTGAAGCACGACGTCCGGCCCGAACTTGTCCTGCACAAAGATCGCTGCGGCTGCAACCGCCACAGCGGTGTTCCGCGCTACCGGCACAAGCAAGACTCCCGCAAGCGCTTCTTCGATCTCGGCAGCCTGCTCGGCTACGATGAAGCGGTACTCGGTGTTGGTAATCACTACCGGTGGGAAGTACACCGTCCGATCGGCAACACGTCGTAAAGTCTGCTGATAGAGGCTCTCACTTCCTGTGAGTGGAAGGAACTGCTTCGGCCGAGCCGCACGCGACATCGGCCACAAGCGCGTGCCCTGCCCGCCAGCAAGTATCACAGGCATAATCAACTTCGACATGTACTGCACTGCCCTAGATACGCAATGTAGGAGCGATAACACCTACTTAGACACTCGCAAAGACCGGAAAGACGGAATGCTGGTATGTGGTTAAAGCGGTGCTGGTAACACCGAAGCGGCCTGACCAGATCAATCCTGCAGACACTGGAGTCGACCATGGCTGACATCAGCCCTATCGCGCTCTGGCGCGTTGTTGAAGGCGTCTTTGCGTCCTTCCGCCATTATTTCACCTATCCTTCCCCATTTGACGCCGCCCGCGCACAACGCGGCTTCCGCATGGGAGGCACGCGATGAAGATGATCGTGGTCGTTGCTGACGGTGCGGGCAAGTTCCAGTGCGGCCTCGTGCGTAACCCCGATCTTTTCCGGCGCGACATTGCCAAAGCAACAGGCGCTGCCGCGGTCGTCTGGGCCGGACTGCCGGTGCTCTCAACCGACGCCTGTTCCATGGTCACGGCCATCGAGCGCGATGTCCTGCCGCGCTTCGTAGCAAGGCCGTCCCTGCAGCATGAGCCGGCCTTTGTGCTCGCCATGGGCTGGGTCTTTGCAGGTCGCCCGCTGGTCCACACTGCCTGGCGGCGCGCTTGCCGGCTGTTTCGTAACGCGGTGTCGGTCATTCCGGGTCTGCCGGCCCAAGGCCGGACCGTCACCAATGAAAAGGCGGGGGAACGGGCATGAGCGAGGAGATTTCGCATGGCCCGGGCGCATCTGCGCCCGGGGTTCCTTCGGCTGGCCACGATTGGCGAGGCGCACTAAAGGCGTTGGAGGGCGCCTATGCCACCACAACGATTTCCGGATATACCCAGGATTTCTCGCTCTATGCCCACTGGTGCGAGGAAAAGGGTGCCTGTCCCCTGCCCTCCTCACCTGAGACCCTGGCCCTCTATCTCGACGAAATGATCGAAACACTCAAATCCGCCACCCTTATCCGGCGGCTGGCAGCGGTCGTTCGGGTCCATCGGGCACTTCCTGCGGGCAGCGAACGCGTTCGCCTCGCGCGGCGGCGCATCCAGCGCTACCGGCCCAATCGCCCGCGCCAGGCCCATGGCATCGACCGGGCCCTGCGCGCCCAAATGCTCGCGAGTTGCACGGACACGCTTGCCGGCAAGCGCGACAAGGTTCTCGTCGCCCTGGGCTTTGAAGGGCTTTGCCGACGCTCGGAGCTTGCCGCCCTGAGCCTCGATGATGTCGTCCACAATCGCCAGGGACATCTGGCCCTGCTCATCCGCCGCGGAAAAGCCGACCAGATGGGCGAAGGCCGCATCGTCACCCTTTCAACGGAGACGGCCAGGACCGTTCTTGAATGGGTCGAGGCGGCTGGGATCGAACACGGCCCCTTGATCCGGCCCGTTTATCGGGAGCGTGCCGTGGCGCGCCACATGTCTGGTTTCTCGATCTCACGCCTCCTCAAATCCATTGCGACGGGTGCCGGCCTGCCAAGCGACCTTGTCAATCAGATCAGCGGACATTCCCTGAGGGTCGGTGCCGCGCAAGCACTGCTCGAGGACGGGCATGATCTCCTGCGTCTGATGAAAGCTGGCGGCTGGAAGTCGGCCACGACCGTCCTGCGATATGTTGACCGCACCGAGATCAGTGTCTGGCGCTGACGGACAACTTTTAACGCGCGACCGTGCCAAGCGGGGCTTCCGGTCAATGGCGCATCCTTGCGCTCAACCAACCAGAAGTCGGCGACGGCAGTGGTGAAGCGAATAGTCACCAAATCGGATCGATACGCCATCTGGCCCTGTTGGTTGTTCTATAAAGAGGTGGCTCGGGAAATCTGAACACTGGGATGAGTGGATTTTCTGCCTGACGGCGGCCAATATGGCCGCGAACAGGAGAGACCATGACGAGACGACCCCGCCGCAACCACACCCCGGCGTTCAAGGCGAAGGTGGCCCTGGCAGCGCTCAAGGGCGAGAAGACCCTGGCGGAGTTGGCGCAGCAGTTTGATGTGCACGCCAACCAGATTACTCAATGGCGCAGCCAGCTTCTGGAGGGCGCCGCCGATGTGTTTGGTGAAGCCCGCGCGGAAGCATCAGCTCCAGCGGTGGACGTCAAGACGCTGCATGCCAAGATCGGCCAGTTGACGCTGGAGAATGATTTTCTAGAGGGTGCGCTCACAAAAGCGGGTTTGCTGAGCGTAAAGCGATGATCGACCGCAATCACGACCTTCCCGTTTCGCGACAGGCGCGTGAACTCGGGATCAGCCGCGGCAGCGTCTATTATCGACCACGTCCGACATCATCAGATGATCTGGCGCTGCGCCGGATCGATGAACTGCATCTGGAGTATCCCTTTGCTGGCGCCCGAATGTTGAGTGACCTGCTGGCTGGGGAAGGCATTCGGGTGGGCAGGCTGCACGTCTCGACACTGATGAAGCGGATGGGCATCGAGGCGATCTACCGCAAGCCCAACACCTCCAAGCCCGCCCCAGGCCACAAGGTTTATCCCTACCTGCTGCGCAGGCTGGCGGTGACGCGACCCAATCAGGTCTGGGCGATGGACATCACCTACATCCCCATGGCGCGCGGCTTCGTCTATCTGGCCGCAGTAGTGGATTGGTTCAGTCGCCGGGTGCTGTCCTGGCGGCTTTCGATCAGCATGGACGTAGGCTTCTGCATCGAAGCGGTCGAGGAGGCTCTGGGCCGATATGGCAGCCCCGAAATCTTCAATACCGACCAAGGCAGCCAGTTCACCAGCATGGCCTTCACCGGCCTCTTACGCGAAAACGGCATCGCCATCAGCATGGACGGGAGAGGTTCATGGCGTGACAATGTCTTCGTCGAACGGCTCTGGCGATCGATCAAGTATGAAGAGGTTTACCTGCACTACGACACCGTCTCCGACGCACGGGCCTCGATCGGCCGCTATCTGGCCTTCTACAATGGTCGACGGCCCCACTCGAGCCTTGACCGAAAGACGCCCGACACCGCTTACTTCCATGCGCTGATGCCAATCCCGGCAGCGGCATAACCAGGGCAGAAATCCACTTAGCGCAGCCCCGATAGCTGTTCAGACAAACCGAGCCACCTCTATAATTGTGACTCGCGCCCGCTTCGGCCTTGCACGCGCAAGCCTGACAAGGCTAGCGATAACTATCGCTCCTTTGCGGGCGATCGGCCCAAGTCGATATCCGGGATCGCCATGAAAAAAACCGCGCAGGCTGGGAACGAGATGGCCGTGAAGGCCCTGCTCGATAAATATGCCTGTCCCATGCCGTACCACAAGGTGCGAACCTTGTTTCTCGGGCAGATCGCGACGCCGCAGATGGCGATTTCGCCTTTGGTGGTGATCAAGAGCCTTTGGGGTGGAGAGCTCCCCGTCTTTGACAGCATTGATGAGCTCAACGCACTGCTCGAGGCCCTGGTGCAGGGCCTGTGGAACGAATTGACGAGGCACCAGAAGCGCAGCCAGCCATTCCGTATGACCCGCACGCCGATGGAAGAGACAAACGCAAATCTCGAACTCTACGCGCGTATCCGTATCGAGGAGTTGGACGGATTCCTCGATGGGCTCTTTTTGGGAGCCGATAGTATCGATCTGCCGGAGCGGGCGCATGAGGCAGTCATCATCCTCGCCCAGTTGCGCATCACCCTCGCCGGTATCTGCGACGTCCTGGCGCGCCATAGCCATGTCGATGACCGCACCGAGCTCGACATGGCGTTCAAGCTCTTGCGTAACCTCACCCGCATCATGGAGACCGAGATCCATGAGGCGGTGCTGTCCTGCACCCGGGCTCGACGCCAGATGCTCGAAACCATTCTCACCCCAAGACCAACGGTGCATTGATGGCCATGCAATCCGAAGACCGCCTACGCGAAAAACTGCGCAAGATCGAGGCGCTTTATGCTGGCGCGGCGACAGCAGGCGAAAAATCGGCCGCGGGCGAGGCGGCCGAACGCATTCGCGAACAACTTGAGGCGGCCAGCAAAAAGGAAGAGGCCGAAGAGTTCAAATTCTCTATTGCCGATCCCTGGTCGCGTCAGCTTTTCATTGCGCTTTGCCGCCGCTACGGCATCAAACCCTTTCGCTATTCGCGCATGCACCGCCAGACCGTCTTGGTCCGGGCCCCGGCCAGCTTCCTGCATGTGACCCTCTGGCCCGAATTCGAGGACTTGAGCCGCGCCCTCACGGCGCACCTGCACGAAGTCACGAGGAAGATCATCCGCGAGGAGGTGCATGAGGCCACCGGCGACGCCGAAGAGATCAGCGAACCGCGCCAGCTGCGGTAAGACCGCTCGGCGGTCGCTGGTCTCGCACCACCCACCACGGGATCGATCTCGAACGGCAAGAGGTCCTGCGCCCGTGAGGCCCCTTCCCGCCCGGTGATCCGGACCGCAACGCCCCCCCGGAGTCACGATCGCAGGCGCTGGCCGCGGACGGCTCATGCAACGGCCGCGCTGACCGGGCGCAATGCGGCCCGTCCGTTTGAGCCCACACCTATGTGTTGTGGCGCGGAGACGCCGTCGCCACAAGCACCAGCTCCATCCCGGCCCTGCCCGGCTGTATGCAGGAAACGTGCGGAAAGCGCACTTGTCGGTCGCGCACATCGCCACTCTGCGAGGGCATGTCTGCAACGCGACTTGTCGATCGGAGTGGCACGGCGCTGGCAATCGAGGTCCTTGAACCGCACTATGGTCCACCTGGCGTGAGCGCGATTTCTGCGATCAGCCCTCTATGTTTGGATCCGAAATTGTGGGGCATGGCCGGAGCGCGGTGAACGCCGCATCTTCGAGACCAGGACATGGTTGATCGGTGCGCAAGATGGGCCAGTTCCACCAGCCATGGCGGGCTCAGACGCTCCGGTCAGCCGTGTCATTGTTGGCTCCAAAAGGTCGAGGCGCGAGAGCATGCGCACATCGTCCCTCGCCCTCTCCGCCGCATGCCAATCCAAACGGGTAGCGCGCCTCAAGCCTCTCAAGAAATGGTACGATGGGGCCGGATCCGTTGAGCAGGGGTACCGTTCCCTGCCCGCCTCGCCCGAAACGCTCGCCAAATATCTCAACGGGGGCATCGACTGCTGGTGCTCCTCTGGCGACCACACATTGACTTATACGGATGTGGTTGAAAACCGCTGCGGTCAACTTGCCCTACTCATTCGCCGAGGCAGGGCGGACCAGAATGGATAAGGCCGCGTGTTCACCTTGTCGGAAGCAACTGCCGGCCTCCTGGTGGATTGGATCGCCGCCGCCGGGATTGAAGACGGTACGCTGATCCCGCCGCTCGATGGCGGGACAGCATGGGCGCTTCACATGGCAGGCTTCTCCATTTCGCGTCTGCCGAAGCCCATCGCCAAGAGAGCCGGATCGACCCAGGGACCATATCAGCCATCAGCGGCCACCCAGCGCGTGGGCGCCGCCCCGACCCGGCTGGTGACGGTCAGGATTTGCTGCGTTTTATGACGGCAGTCCCCTGGAAATCGACAAGCACGGGCCTTCGCTTTGTGGACCGGACCTAAGTCAATGTCTGGAACTGACGCTTCAATGATTTCTGAAGGCCATGCTGGGCCCGGGTGTCAGCCCATAGTCCATAACTCCCATATCGACTATCTGCGGGGCGTGCTTTACGGCGCAGCATAGCCAGCCTCCGTCGGCCAGCATCTCGATTGTCGTCCCTTTCCCACATGGCGGCGCTCGATTTGCGCCTCGTTGGTGCCGCCGAGACCGGACTGAGCGGCGTCGAGCCGTTTTATCGCGTGGGCATGCCGCGCCAGCGCGGCCAGGCACGCTCCGCCGCAGCGTGCCTTTGCGGTCGATTTCGGCGATTTCGTTGCGCGTCTGCAAGGGGCAGCATACGCCCAGGAGGCACGAGGCTCGGCTCAGCGCGTGTTCAAGCATGTGACGGCCGGACTGCCCGCGAAGCGCTGGGTCCCCGGCGACTGGTTCCATCGACTGGCCTGGCATTGGTGCAAACGATGTGGGCCTGCGACACGTTTTAGCAGCCATGGCCTTGTCGTCCCACAGCAGGTTGCTGACGACCCGGTCGATTGGATTATCCTTAACGCAATATGCGTCGGATTCAGAAACCGACGTAAAGGTGATCGACCAGCAAGAAAACTGCAGCGACGATCGGCGCCCTCGACGAGTCTGAATGCGGTTTATCGGTATGCGGAATGGAGCGACGTGAAGGTTCGGCCACGCCCATATAGCACTCCTAGTTCGCGACAAGACCAGGTCACCATAAGCAATGAGAGGCTGGGCATTCCGGAGTGGCGGCGTTTACCGAGTTTCGGATTCATCCCAGTCGTCAGGCGTCACGTCGTCAGACGGTTCGTCAATGTGGAGCAAGGCGTCGTCTTCGTCGAAAGCCTCGTCGAGTACGCTGGGCTCATGCGACGGGTCGTCGTCATGGGTGTCCTTGCGGTCGATGAAATCTTCCGGTCGAACATCGTCATCGGGCGGGATACCGAAGTCGTCGGCAATATCTTCGTTTCCGGTGGGCAATTGGCCGGCCAGGCTCGACGCAGAATTGAGCTGTTCGACTAGCTTGGTGATCGGCATGATGAGTGCCTCTTCCATGCCCGGCATGATCGTAGAGCTCGGCGTACGGAAAGGGCCCAGGATCGCCCGGATATGATGGCCGTAGAGCCGGGCAATCTCACCTGCCAAATCAAAGCCAGTCTCGCCCGCGAGGGGCTGCTCCGTCGCGAATGCCGCGGCTGCCAGGAACAATCTTTGGTCTCCTGCGGCGCGCGCAGTCGCGCTGATCAGATGCGCCAGGGTCGGTGTCCGTCCGGCATCGATCAGCAGCGCCGTGCGTTCCGGGGGGAAATGGCCATATAGTGGCGTGAGGCGCTCGGCATCGGTGAGGACAACGATGATTTCGTCGGCTCGATCGGCAGCGGCATCCGCACCCCTGATCTGGTCCGATATTTGCTCATCAAGACCGAGGGCCTGGCGGTCTGCCGCAGAAAGCCCGACGAGGCGCGTCGGCTGCTCATGGTCCAGTGTCCTTTGGGCATAGGCGAGACGCGATGCGTGATCGGCAAACACCCTGGCGTGGCCGCGCTGCAATATTTCGGCAAGGGCGGCGAGGTCGCGATCAACCGACGCCATCCGGCTGGGCAGTATGGCGCCCGTGCTGTCCGGCAAAGCGTGGGTCGGCCCGCAGGCCGCGACGCGATCAAGGATCGGGCTGCGCGGAAACACCAGCGTATACGGGCGGCGGACGAGCAGCAGTCGACAATTGTGGCCCCGTACTGTGTCGAGCAGTGTTTCGAGATCAGCCAGTTCGAGCGCATCGGGCCTGTCCACAATCACCAAATGCCCGGCGTGGAGTTTTTTCTCCATCTGGCCCGGGATCACGAACCGGACCCGTTGCCGGCCAAGCGCAGCCAGAGTCATGGAATTGTGACCGAGATGGATTGCCTCCACTCCTGCATGGGTTGCGACTTCATCCAGCGCCGGCAGGATCGACCCGAAATCGCCCGTTTCGATGGTCACCAGCCGGTGACCATAGGCAAGGCAGTCGACAATGGCCGGAGTGAGATCGGGGTCCCGTTCGAGACGGGCAATGGTGCTGGCCACCACCGCTTTGGAGAGCACGAACGGGGCGGGATTGCGGGCGAGGGATTGCGCAAGGCCGGCAATGCGCCGAGCCCTCTCGAGCGTCGCGCTGCTTGACATCCACGATGTAGGTTCGCCGGTTACGGGATTGGGCAGGGTCAGGGCACCGATCGCTTCCAGGGTCTTGTCGGTGCGGGCGGCGAGCGCCGGACCTCCGAGATCGAGATAGCGCGACAGGAGATCGGCCACCTCGGCGCGGGTAAAGACCGGTTCGCTGAACTCGGGCGCCGCCAGCAGGGTCTGGGCATTGCGGGCTTCGATTTTCGCGTTGAGCCTTGGCCACATCTGACCTTCTGGCACTTCACCGCGCTCAATGTCGCCTTGCAGCAAGGCCATCGCCCGGGCAGGGCCGACATGCTGGCCGGAATGAGGTGCCCTGAGCCGCACGCGCTGGTCGGAGCCGGCATGAATCAGCGCCGCGTTGAGATAGCGCGTCCAGATCTTAGGCCAAGGCACGGCGCAGAGCACCGTCCGGTTCTTGCCGGCGCCGCGTACAAGCGGCTCGAGGATTGTGCTGCGGAGCGGCGAAAGCCCCTCGGGCCCGAGGGAGCGGGGCGTCACCAGGACATGGGCGTGGGGCCAGCTCGAGACCGTGTCAAGCAGATCGGCGATTGAGGGACCATCGTCTTCTTCAATCGCCATGACCGCGTCCTGGCCGGCATCCTCCAGCTCATGCGCGCCGTGAATGGCATAGCTCGCGCCAAGGCCATGGCTGATGATCATCGCCTCGCAGAAGGCGTCGACGAGCGCGATGGCTGCATCGGCACCAAGTTCGGAAAAGCGCGGCAGTGCCAGCACCAGTTCGGCACCCACGATGGCATCCTTGCGTCCCGCCTTCGCTTCGACCGCGCTCCAGAGACCAGCGCCGGTCAATTCAACCGGAGCACCGGTTGGAGCGAGCGTCACCGGCCCGTGGGCTAGGTCGCGGCGATAGGCATGCTCGCCCAGCCGCGCGATATAATTGTATCGCTGGCGCGCATCATGACCCGCAGCGCGCCGCAATATCTGCATGCGTGCAAAGCCGATCGGCATCAGCACCCCTTTTCCCGGAAGGCCCTTGGTCCCTGCCGCGCCCGCTGCCCGGTCCGGCATGACCCATGAGATAGGGACCGAACCGGCGCGATGCTAGCGCGGCGCGTTAACTTTGAGGCGCGCAGGCGCGCCGCGCGGCAACCATGCGCACGAATCGACCGGCGCGCGTGATAGTCTGAAACGTGAGGTTTGCCAAGCACTTGGGCGGGTCTGATTCGGGAATCTTTTGGCTTGAGCTTTGTTGGATCCGAGTCACGCTTGAGTCGCGTGTCCAGAGTGGATTCGTAAATTGCAACCAAAAAAGCGGAGTTTTGAACATGCACAAGGAACCGGAGCCCGGCCAGGAGGCAGAGGGTCAGCGCGAAACCCCGGAGGCGGCACATCCCGCTGGCGTGGTCGGGCAGACCACCGAAGTCGCGGCAACTGACGATGCCGCCGACAATGCCGATGCCGCGACCGATGACCTGGTCAATGGCGCAGAGGCGCATTCGGACGGCAGCGGACTGGCGGCAGGCAACGAGAAGGCCAAGCCGGCCCTGGACACGCTGGGCGCGCCCCTCGTGGCCCAGAAAGAGGCGCTCGCCGAGCAGGCCGAACGCCACCGGCGTGCGCAGCAGAATGCCCGCAAATCGCATGCGGCGCGCATGCGCGCGCTCAAGACCGAAGTGGGGAGCCTCGCGGTCAGCCACAATCTCGTTGATCTGACCAGTTTTGAACTCGAGGGGGCCTTTGTCGACCTCGCGGGGCGCATGTCGGACCCGGCGGAACGCGCCCGCTGGTCCGAGCTGGGGCAAAAGGCGGCCAGCGACCGCGAGGCGGAGCGGCGTCCTGCTGAGATCTTCTATATCGGCCTCGACGGGGTGTCGGATGCCTATCGCAAGGCAATCCAGGGCCATCGGTGCAAGTTCTCGACCCGCTCGGCGCGCTTTGCAACGCTGAAGACCAAGGCGTTGCCCGAGCCGCTCCTTGAACTCGCCAAGCTCCACGGCCAGGCGATCTGGACGCTTGATGAAACTCTTGAAAAGGCCTTCATCTATCGGCCGGGGCAGGATGACGCGCCGATCGCAGACATCGGCAAGGGTGAAGGCAAAAAGACCGGTGGCCTGGGCCGCCGCCTCGGGATGGCGCCGCCGCGCGCCGGTTGAGACAGAAGAGGCAGTGACAAGACAGGGCGCCCGAAAGCAGGATCGGGCGTGACGGCGGGCCGGTCGGCCCGCCGATTTCTTTGGTAGGAGGGGGGTAGCCCCTTGGAGATCAAGCAGGCCCGGGGCCATGCGCGGGGCAGTCCAGATGCGGCACACGGCGTCATTCCGGCCTCTCCGATAGAGCGAAAGCCGCGCGAGGACCATGCCACACCGTCGGGTTATGCGGTCATATAAATTGGCTATGGCACAAACGGCTTTAACGCCTGGGGCATGTGCGAAAATGCGAATTGGCGCACATTGTCACCAAGGCCTCTTGCCTCAATTCCACAGATCAAGATCGACGTTTTCGATGTAGCGCGCGACCACGGCCATGGAGCGCCACCCGCCCGCTCGCATGATCTGCAAGGCCCCGTATCCATCCAGTGCAAGTTGCTGGGCAGCTCCGACCCGAAGTGAATGCCCGGAAACATTCTGCTTGGTTGACAAGGCGGCATGCGCCAGTTCCGACAGCTTCTTGAGCACACGCGAAATCGTCACCGGCTCCAGATACCGTTGCAGAACGTGTCCCTGATACACGGGACGCAACAATGGCCCACGCGCAATTCCGGTCATGTCCAACCACTTCCGGACGCGGTCTGAGGTGGTAGACGACAGCCGTGCAATACGACCCTGCCCCGTCTGATCGTTTTTTGCCCTGCGCACCAAGACCGACAGATTGCCGCGCTCGTTCTCAAACAGGTCCTCGACACGAAGCGCCACCAATTCACCCCGACGACAGAGAGTATCAAAACCCACACGCACAAGGATCTCATCGCGGAACCCGATCAGGTCGTCGGAACAGACCGCGATCAATTGATCCCGCAATTTCGCGGTAACGCCCAGTGCCTGTCTCGGGCGCCCGGGCTTCTGGCGGCGAACCCGACGCAGCGCAAGTTGTACCTCCTCATCGCGCGTCGGATCATCGTAGCGCATGAGGCGATGGATCCGGCCAATGCCGCACAGGCGCCGCCTGATGGTAGAGGGGAGCAAGCGCTCCCCCTCCCCTTTGACATAGGCCACGATCGTGGCCGGTGCTGCCGGCAGAGGTTCGTGACCAGCCGCTTCGCACCATCGTAAAAATTGCTGCATGTCCGTGCGATAGCCGCGCAGCGTGTAGTCGGAATAAGCCCCTTCGAGCTTTTCCATGATCTGCTGGAGATCGATCACGGCTTTGCCCTTTCGCGCGGCGCGGGGCCCCAGACCCGCGACTTCAGCACCAGATCGCGCACCGCGGTCCCCGAAATAACCCGGGCTCGCAAAAGCGCATCCGCCAGCCGCTCGATGGCCTCGCGATGCTCCCCCACCAGGGACTGCGCCCGAACCAGCAATTCGTGCATTTTTGCGTCGATGACGCCCCGCGCCTCAGGGTCGAGCACAAGCGGACCCTTGGTATCGCCCTCGATCGCCGTGAGGTGATCGTAGAGACCCCACACAAAATGCGCATTGAAGAGAAGGCGCGTCGCCAGTTTGAGATCACTGGTTGCCGCCGCGTCGCTCAACCCAAGCAGGATCTGGTCGGCGGCGCGCCCGGCCAGTGCGACTGTCACCAGATGCTCAAGGCTGTGACGGTCGAGATCGGTGGTGCGGATCTCTGCGAGCATGCTGCCGGCAGAGCCGGGCTGGCCAATGATCGACACCGAAGAAATCGGCACATCAAGATGCGCCGCAATCACCGCGTGACCTGCCTCATGGATGGCAACACGATAGCGTTCCGCGTGGGGACGATCATCCGTGCCGCCGATCGCGGTTTCGAGATCGAGCAGGGTCAGGGGCCGCCCCGCCGCCATGGCCGCAACGCGTGCAGCACCCACCCAGTTCTCAACCGAAGCCGGGGTAGGGTGGCCAAAAGCCATGCTCACATGGACGAGACGAAGGAGTTGGTCCTCGCGCAAGTCCTCTTTGAGATAATAGCGAAAGATGTCGGTGATGGCCGCCAGATCCCGGGGCGGCTCAACGCGAACGAGGCGCCCCAGACGCCCATGACGCAGCAAAGCGGAGTCAACTCGCTCGGGGTAATTGGTCGCGCCAATCAGTAAAGCCGGCGTGGGCGAACGACGCAGCCGGTCGACCTGCACCAAAATGCCGGTCACGATCGTGGTCCACCATTCCCGATTGCGCTCATCCATGGTCGCCCGATCCGGGATGGCCGCCTCAATTTCGTCCACGAATCCGATTGTTTTCGGGTTGTTTTCGAGGCTCTGAAAGAAGCTGTTGGTCTGGCGGGCCACGCCGCCCAAAAAGCCGTCGCTGCGATCAAACCAGTCCTGGGCACTGGTCTGAATCAACTGCCAGCCGGCCGCCTTGGCAATGGCTTCGGCGAGTTTTGATTTGCCACTACCGGTGGGACCGGCCAGCACCGAAAAGGGCGAGCGGCGCATGGAAATCTTGCCCTCTTCCAAGAGGCGCAGGCTGGTCAGCACCTCTTCGGACCAGGCGCGCACCTCCGGGCTCAAGGGCAATGCGCTCACCGGCACCGCATCATCGGGCACGCCCAGATCACTGGCCTTGCGCTCAAGCGTGAGCTTGAGGCGCTTGATGCACTGCGCCGGCGTCGAGCCGGGACGAATGGCTGCGGCAAGATCGGCCAGGTCCAGCCCATCGAGACGGAGCTGGGGCAGGCGCCGGACCGGCTGGCCGGTCACAAGACCAATGGCCTTGCGCAGGCTCGCCGGGCTGAGGCCGGCAAAATGCAGGGTAAAATCGGCGCTGTTGCGCAGCGCCTCGGGGACCTGGGCCACGATATCGGTACTGACGCCGATCCCCGACTGGCCGTCATTGAGCGCGAGGAGCAAATGGTCCTCTTCCTGGCTGGACGCCGAGCGTTTGTCGCCCTTGTAACTGCGGACGCAGCTCTGTGGATAGCGGCGTGCCAACTGTTCGCGCAACGCGCGCGCCCAGCTGGGGCTCTTGACCCCGATCAGCACGAGAAGCGGGTTCTCCGCCTTGAGGCGTGCGTCGAGGGTCTTGGCAATCAACTGATCAAGAGCCAGCCGGGAGAGGATTTCGGTACTGTTGGGCGTGGGCTCGTCATCCGACTTGGGCATGGAGATGCGGGAAAGGGTCATGACTGCTCCTTCGGACCTCCCGCCTGGGGAGGTCCGCGTGCAAAGGGGAAAAGGGAAGGGAGAAGCGGGCGCCTCAGGGCGTCTGCGGCATGCGCTCGAGGGGCGAAGAGCCGTCACCGCTCCAGGCCGCCAGGTTCGGGCCCTTGCTGCCGAGCACGAAATTGGCCGCTGCCGTGCCGGTATTGAACACCACCGGTTCGGTCAGGCGATAGCGTGCGCCCTCGTCCTTGAGGACCCCGGAGAACAGCCATTCCTGACGCAGACTGTTGACCACGGCGCCAACCGTGGGCGTGAGTTTCTTGCGCACTTCGCTGCCCGGCAACACGATCCAGTCGCCGTCACTGACCACGGCGCGCGCCTCAACGCCACAGGCATAGAGGTGGTATTCATCCCCCTCCGGGATGGCATCGATATCCAGGCACTGATCGAGCGGGCCCCGGGCGCCGGTCATGAAATCCTGGTCGCTGACCCCGGCAAGGCCAAAGCCCAGACGCTGCGCCAGGATCAGACCCTCGGCCACAAAGAGCCGGGCCGCGATATATTCCTCGCGCCCGACCGGCGAGCCGATGGGCAAAGACCCGGCTAGGCGATAGCCGTCCAGGGCCTGGGCGTGGAGGCCCAGAATACGCTCGGCGACGGCCGCGAGGCGCGGGGTCAGCTGCCCCGATGCATCGCGCAGGACCGCCACCTTGTCATAGCCCTTGAGATGGGGCGCGGCGATGCGCGGCCAGCCCTTGTCCGTCCGGCCCGGATAAAGGATTTTGCCCTTGAGACCGAGATAGACCGCCGGGCCCTCGAAACGCGGCAGATCGAGCAGATCTTCGAGTTTGACCACGCTCACAATGGGCGCGACGCGGCGGCTTTCGATTTCCGCAACGGTGTCGGGCAAAGGCGGGGTCCTCTTGCTCTTCTTGCCCGCCGGCGGCGCACCACCGCCTGCGGGTGCCGCCAGCGCCAGCGGCGCCGGGCGGTCGGCCAGCGGCAGGCTGATGCGGGTATGGGGCGTGATCGGGCCCGGTTCGCGCTTCAAAAAACCTGCATCGACCAGGGCCATGACAGCGGCGGCGGGCGCGGGATGACCGGGCAGTTCGGCGATGATGTCGCCGATCGCGGCCGAACCGGTATCGAACACCGCGCCCATGATGCGGATCTGGACATCATAGTCGACGGCCCAGTGCTGGGCGAGGCCCTCGATATCGAGGCCCCCCTCGGTGTGATCAAGAGTGTGGAAGGAGGAGCAGGCGCACTTGCCCGCGGACGCCGAAGCGCCGACATTAATGTCAGCCATTTGTAACCTCTCAAGCAGGCTACGGGTGGTCAGGCTGCCGGAACCGCGCCAACGGGACCGGTAGCCGCCCTCTTATCCGAGGCGACCAACCGAGCGTGAAAGACCCGGGATTGGGCCTTGCGATTGTCAAGCTAGTAGTTCGTCTTTTGTTCCGCAAGGGTGGCGGCGCAATTTTTTCAGCGGCAAATTTTTTATGGTTAACAGGGGCATAGCGCGCCTGGATGAGTGGCGAGATGCCCCTGCCCGGAATTCTGGCGGATGTCTGATAACGGCATTTGTCGGACAACGTCCCTTCGCCGGGGGATGTTCGACAACCTCATCATGGGACTTGGAAAAGGGAAGGTTGTCGCTCGCAGTGGCGCCGCCCTGGTGACCAAGGTCTGTGAACCGCACTATGTCCTTCCGGCGCGAGCGCGGTTCGGCGATCAGCTATGGTTGGATCCGAAATGGTCGGGCAAAGCCGAGAGCGATGTGAACGCGGCGTCGCCGAGCCCAGGACATGGTTCATCGGTGCGCCCAGACCGCCCAAATCCACCGGCCAGGTCCCCGGCTCGAGAAGCGCGCCTGGGCCCCGTCGCTTCAAGCGGGTCGGGAAAAGTCCGCATCAGGCCGGAGCGTTGAACTCACCCGCGACAGGCGTAGTTCTCTCAAGCCCAGGCAGAAGGCGCCCCAGCGCTCCGAACCCGCCGACCTGCTGCTCGCCAAAGAGCGCAGCAAATGTGTGGCGACCAAATTGATCGACCTGCCCGCGATAGCGACCTGGTAACGACGGTCTGGTGCCCTGATGCTCCGGTCAACCCTGTGACTGTTGCGCCATCAGCTCAAGGCGCTAGAGCATGATCACATCGCCCTCGCCCCGGCCGCCGCATCTCATTTGAAACGGGTAGCGGGCTTCAAACGCCGCAGGAATGGCACGACGGGTCTCGTTCAGTAGCACGAGGTCAGCATCCGACAGCAGCAGATAGTCAGCCATGGCTGGGCCGTTCTGCATATTGGCGCGCAGCATATTGAAGGCCAGGAGTCTGAGGTCGGGTTCGGCCATCGCCACCAACCGCGAAGACCGCGCAGGGTCGTGGCAGACAGGACCAGAACAACGACCGCGCCCCCTCGAAGCCGAACGACCCGAACGCGTCCGCCGGCCATCACCAAGGCGACGGCAATGAGCACCCGACGTGCCGTGATGTGCACGGCCAGATTGTCCAGACTGTGATGAAGAAATCCTGCCGTCGAGATGCCCGAGGGCGCCTCTGCGGCATTGGCAGGATCCACCGCTCGCTGCGCCACGAGAATTCGCGCGATGTGAGGTGCAACTGGCTCCCCCTCGTCTGCGCCGGAAAATGCCCGACCGCCCTAGCAGGGACTGGGGATTACCTCAAAATTGCGGGACCATCTGCTCGGGGCCCGTTCCGATGACCTGATCGGGCGCGGACGAAATTCTGGTGGTCGTGGGCTTTGACACCCTGCGCCGTCGAAGTGAGTTGGTGGCGCCGTCTCAATGACCTGAGAACGAGCGCGGCACACTGTCGGTATTGGCGCGGAGGGCAAAAAAGCTCGACCAGACAGGATCGCATTGCGCCACTGTCATCCATCATCCGGACCGCGTCCGCACGCGGTCCGGTAATGGCCATATAGCCGCAACGCGTTCCCAACCTGGCAGAAGGTAATTTATCAGGTTCCTTTCCAGTGCCGGTACCAGGAAACAAATTGCCGGACGCCGTCATCAATACCCGTTGCCGGTCTATAGCCCGTAAGGGCCTCGAGCAAAGATGAGCTTGCGAAGGTTTCGGCGACGTCGCCTTGCTGCATGGGCAGTAATGTTCGCTCGGCTTTTTTGCCAAGAGCCGACTCCACTGCTTCTATGAACGCCACCAGACCGACCGGTTGCCCGCCGCCAATATTCACCGCGCGCCAGGGCGCAACCGGAGACAGTGAGTCCTGGAAGCCTTCGCCGACAACCGGCCTTCCCTCAGCCGGCACCGCATCCATAAGCCGTATGACGGCCTCAACAAGATCATCGATATAAGTGAAATCCCGCCGCATGCGGCCTTCACCATAAACGTAGATAGGCAAGCCGGCTTCAATTGCCGAAACAAACTTGAAGAGCGCCATATCGGGACGCCCCCATGGGCCATAGACGGTGAAGAAGCGAAAGCAGGTGGTCGGAACTTTGAACAGATGAGCATAGGAGTGGCTCATCGCCTCACCGGCCTTTTTGGTCGCAGCATAGAGGGAGACCGGAAAGTCGGTACGGTCCGCCTCCCCGAACGGCATTGCTTCGTTGCCGCCATAGACCGAGGACGTGGATGCCATCAGCAAGTGACGCGGCTTCAGCGTACGGACGGCTTCCAGAATGTTGAAGGTACCGACAAGGTTGGATCCGATATAGGCGTCCGGATGCTCGATGCTGTACCGCACGCCCGCCTGAGCTGCCAGGTGCACGACGATCTCTGGTTCGAACCCACCGATGGCCTCCTCAAGCGAAGCCTTGTCCTCAAGCATGGCCTCAATGAAAGAGAAGGCGTTCGAGCCGCGCAGGATCTGCGTCCGGCGCTGCTTCAGGGCGACGTCATAATAGTCCGTAAGCCCATCGTAGCCACAGATCTGATGCCCGTCGGCGAGCAGGCGCTTGGCCAGGTGAAATCCGATGAAGCCGGCGGTACCGGTAATGAAAATCTTCATTAAGCTGCTTCGACCTTGCTGGAGAAATGGCCGGGAACGACTCGGCCGATGCTCCAATAGTCAAATCCGGCGGCTTCCATTTCCTTTTGGCGATAGACATTGCGCAGGTCGACAAAGACAGGGACCGTCATCACGTCTTTGATGCGCGCCAGATCGAGCGACCTAAACGCATTCCATTCCGTCACCAGAACCAGGCAGTCGGCGCCCGCAGCCACGTCATAGGCATCCACACCGTATTCGATATCTTCAATCATGGTCTTTGCCATCTCCATGCCTTCCGGATCAAAGGCACGAATCCTGGCGCCACCATCCTTGAGCGCCTGGATTATCGAAAGCGAGGGCGCATCGCGCATGTCATCGGTATTCGGCTTGAAGGTCAGGCCGAGTACCCCGATCGTCTTGCCGCGGACATTGCCTCCGGCGGCCGCAATGACCTTGCGGCCCATTGCTCGCTTGCGACGGTCATTGACCTCAACCGTCGCTTCTACAAGACGCAGGGGAGAGTCGTGGTCTTGGCCCGTCTTGACAAGCGCCAGCGTGTCTTTGGGGAAGCACGATCCGCCATAACCTGGACCAGCGTTGAGAAACTTGCTGCCAATACGGTTATCAAGGCCAATGCCGCGCGCCACGTCTTGGACATTCGCCCCCGTGCGTTCGCAAAGATCGGCGATCTCATTGATGAACGTGATCTTCATTGCAAGGAACGCATTGCCAGCATATTTGATCAGTTCCGCAGTGCGGCGACCGGTGAACATCAATGGCGCCTGGTTCAGGTAAAGAGGACGATAGACTTCGGTCATCACCTCACGAGCGCGCTCGTCTTCGAGGCCGACTACGATTCGGTCGGGACGCTTGAAATCTTCGATTGCGGCGCCTTCCCGAAGGAATTCGGGATTGGAGACCACAACCACGTCGGCGGCCGGATTGGTCTCGCGGATGATCCGCTCGACCTCGTCACCCGTCCCCACAGGAACGGTGGATTTCGTCACCACCACTGTGAAGCCTTGTATAGCTCGGGCGATATCGGCCGCGGCTGCGTAAACATAAGAAAGGTCCGCATGCCCGTCACCGCGTCTTGAGGGTGTTCCCACGCCAATAAAAACGACGTCGGCTTTTGCCACGGCGGTTGAAAGATCTGTTGTAAACGTCAGGCGGCCTGCCCGCGCATTGTCTGCAACCAGACTATCAAGACCAGGCTCAAAAATGGGTATTTTCCCATTGTTCAGGGCCTCGATCTTCTTGTCATTAAGATCGACGCAGATCACGTCATGGCCGAAATCCGCAAAGCAGGCACCGCTGACCAAGCCGACGTAACCGCTACCAATCATCGCGATATGCACGAAACACCCCCAAGTATGCCTAGTAATTTATTATACCCAAGATGGTTGGTCGAGAAGCCGCAAGACGTCTCCACTTTTGTTAATGGTTAGCACACCAAAGCAGGACAACTCATGCGATTGTAGTAGTTTACGAGCACGATACGCTTTGGCTGGTAGCCATGCGTTTACTTGACCAACCAATGCTCTTCTCAGAAGGTTACATGCGAGCTATGGCGCAGGTCCGGGGGTGATGGATTGGTCGCGGCGCTTGCCCCAGCTTCGATGAAGCTGGAGGTGGGAAGGGTGGCCCGACCTCTCCAGCGTCTACCACGAGTTTTCTCTCTTTGCTGAGCGGCTGCCGGACGGCACCTATAAAAGGATCTCCGATCCCTTCCGTCCCAGACAAGGTCGGCTTGCGGGCCGCTTCGGGGCGTTTATCCAAACCGCTTTGGTTGGGCGGAGTATACGCCACGATCTAACGTGTGGCGATCGGAGGGCAGATAACCAGAGCCAGGCGCCGATTGATCATTTCTGGCGTGCGAGAACCCTGATCAAAGTCAACAATAACAATCACCCTTTGTCGCGTGATACTGAATCGTCATTGCCGTTATCCACGGCTAACAGCTGTTCCCGCTGGCGCCGACAGCCCGACAGCATCGACACTGACCGAGCCCGCCCTACAGTGCGCAAGATGCTGCGTGATGCAGCCGCCAGTCGCCCCGCCCTACGGTTTTTATACCAATGGCGTGAGCTTCACCAAAGTGGCTGGCACGCATCCAGATCAGGCTATTGATGATGTGTGGGCTGCTGGGCTGCGGGCTGCGATCCGAACCGATCTTGGCCTAGCCGCCGCTTTAGCCTGCCATCCCAAATCATCTGTGAGCCTACCGGCCAGCGAAAGGACCGAGAGCGGACTAGCTGTTAGCACCTCAGAGGAAGCGCCGGGCCAACACCATGTATCCAACGGAATTGAGCGCATTCAGTATTTCAGAGGGATGGGCCCTGAGCAAGCTGTCCGAACAATCGGTGGTGGCGAAGTAGCGCCACTCAATGTTCTGGAGATGTTTGGGAATCACGGCATCTGGAACGGCCGGCAGGATCAATGTCTGGGTCGGTGATCCATCTTGGCGCGCCCGGGAAATGAAGACATTGACTTGCATCGAATGGTCCTCCTTTCCGGCGATAGTGATGCAAGTTTAAGGCTACTTCAATGGGCTTTGCTGGTGTGGACCCGGCGGGTCGCCGGTCATCTCCGCAGATCGAATTCCGATCAGGTCGCCTTTGGCGCCCTTCATAACCACCTGCAGGCGTAGCGGCAACACTCACAACGAATGGTCTTGCAGGATTTCGACCAGCGTCAGGGCGGCCAGACGCATGGCATGGCATCGCCTTCGCCCTCCAGAGCAACGCCGGTAATGTCGCGTGTGACGAAACCGTCGGCTTGCACTATGTCGCATCGGAAATCCTCTGCCCGTCAATGGATCGACGGCCATACCGTTGCTGTAGAAACGCTGGATAATCCACGGGTCGGGCCAAGCCTCACACCGAGTGGCGACGTGCCTTTCATTTTTAAAGGAAAGGACTACTTCTCGGAGAAACTTTCTTCGAGGGCAGCAGCGAATCTGGCCAACGCATCTTCATGTTTGGGTGCCACTGCCTGGCAGGATAAAGGAGTGGCAGACTCAGGGGCGCGCTTACGCTTGCTCCGATAGAGCCACATGCTAAGCGCCAATGCGCTCAGCGCGCCTGCCCAAACTACGCAAGTTGCTAGAACGGTCAAAGTCATGGCTACACCTTACAATAGGGCGCAAGAACAACGGAAAGTTACAAACTAGTAACCTTATCTGCCGCGCCCCAACGCCTTTTGTGGATGAGCGCAATTGTACCCAAACTCGCAATCCTATCTTCACGAGACTGCCCAAGGTATGGCGAAGGGAGAACCGTCCATGCCTCGCACCTACAATCTGATCATTCTTGCGGTCGGCGCGTGGGCAATTTTCATTGGGTTCGGCTGGCTGGTCTGGTCAGTGCTGACCTAAGGCTTAGTCCGGGAACGGCCATTTACGCGTTCGGCCATTTGTCATCGCATCCAGCGTCCCCAAGATGATTATCAAGGGCAACAGGAACAGCCACATGGCGGCGATTTTGAAATGTTTCGTAAGCATGGCGGAGCCCTGGCGCGTTCTCAAGTGGACCGAGGTCGCATCTAGCGATCTCGGGGGCGTTCCAGGCATTGCCAGGCTCATTCCATGCGTAACAAGACCCTCGGCATCTAGCTATATTCAGCTATTATTAACCTTACCTGCGTGTCTGCCGGTACCGATGGCCCCACGCCCTCGCATGGAGTGAGGTGGGTGGCAGGATGAAGTACATGGATACGATTGCGCGAATCCAGCGATAATTTTCGTGGCCAGCAAGACTATCAAAGCAGATCGCTCACGAGTTGCATGTGTCGCGCAGTACGGTGCTCAAGGTGGCCACCCGCACGAGCTCACGATGCCCGAGCTACTTTTGCTTGAAGCCTGGCACGCGCAACGTCAAGCACGTCGCCGACCAGAATCAGAACAGGGCCCTTTGGCCAGGTCGCGTCGACCATAGTTGCCATGTCGTTGACCGTCATATGGACGATTGATTGCTCAGGGCGGCTTATGTCGCTTGCGATGGCCACACCTGTTTGTGGTGACATTCCGTAGGAGATTAATTGCCGAGCAATAGCGGCTCCATTGCGCCCTGCCATATAGTAGACGTGCGTCGTGGACGGATCGGCCAGGGCGCGCCAATCAAGATTTTCCGGCAGACCGCCGTGGCGAGAGTGGCCGGTGACCAAACGTACGGATTGGGCGTAATCGCGATGGGTAAGAGAGATATTGAGGCTCGCGGCTAGCGCCATGGCGGCACTGATGCCGGGCACGACCTGGACGGGAATACCTTCGGCCTCCAGCACTGCAATCTCCTCGCCGGCTCGGCCGAAAACCATCGGATCGCCAGATTTCAGGCGAACAACGTGGCGGCCCGCCTTGGCGAGGGTGATCATGGTGTGGTTGATGTCTTCCTGTTTGCAGCTATCGCGACCACCGCGTTTGCCGACGAGGATGCGCTTGGCCTCGCGCCGCGCCAGTTCGAGCACGTCATCGGAGACGAGATCGTCGAAAAGGATGACGTCGGCGGCCTGCAGGGCGCGCATAGCTTTGAGGGTGAGGTATTCGGCATCGCCCGGACCGGCGCCGACGAAGGTAACGCGACCGCCTGCGGCGCCTTTGGCCTCGGCAATCCAACCTTCGAGTTCGGCTGCTTCGGCGGGAGTGTGAAACGCTTTGTCGGCGAAGCGCTGCCAGAAGTGGCGGCGTTCCGGGCCGGGATCAAGCAGGCTCGTGGCGCGTTCGCGGATCTGCCGGGCAAGGCCGGCCCAATTGGTCAGGCTTTTGGGCAGCATGGCGTCAACGCGCTGACGCACTGCCTGGCCGAGGATTGGCGCGGCGCCTGTCGTCGAAATGCCCACCACCAGCGGCGAGCGGTTGACGATGGAGCCGAACTGAAAATCGCAGAAGGCGGGCTTGTCGACGACATTGACCGGCACGCCGCAGCGGCGCGCTGCGCTGGCGAAATGAGCGGCTTCCTCGTCGTCCTCGCAATCACCGGTCGCCATGGCGTAGCCATCCCAACCGATGACAGTCCAATGGCAACCGAGAAGTGTCACCTGACCGGTGGACGCAAGGCTCTGCATTTCCTCCGATAGCTCCGCCTCGGGCGCGGCAACTTCGACTATGGCGCCGGTCGCCGCCAACAGTTCGGCTTTCCAGGCCGCCGCTTCCGAACCACCGGCAAGCAGCACGCGCTTGCCGGTGAGGGTGTAAAAAACCGGAAGGATCGAGAGGGCCGCAAGGCGTGGACGCTGTGCTTCACTCGGCTGGCGTGTGACGATGTGCATCTTCCGGTCTCCTTTTCGGTGGCTATTCAGCGGCGACGGGGTTGGCGCCGACTTCGCGTTCAGTACCGACGGTGAATGGCTTCTTGCGCGAGGGAGCGGTGCGGCTGTGCGTGGCATAGAGCGTCAGGCCGACAAAGGTCAGGCCGCCGACCAGATTGCCGACGACGGTGGGGATCTCGTTCCAGACCATATAGTCCCAGAAGGAGAACTGGCCGCCGAGAAGGATGCCCGAGGGAAAGAGGAACATGTTCACAATGGAGTGCTCGAAACCCATGTAAAAGAAAAGCATGATGGGCATCCACATGCCCAGAACCTTGCCGGTGACCGAATTGGACATCATGGCGGCGACGACGCCGGTCGAAACCATCCAGTTGCACAGTACGCCGCGAATGAAGAGGGTCAGCATGCCGGCGGCGCCATGGGCGGCATAGCCGAGGGTGCGACCCTCGCCGATATGGCCGATGCGTTCGCCTACGGCATCAGGCGCCTGGGTGAAGCCGAAAGTGACGACGATTGCTATCATCACGGCGACAGTCAGCGCGCCGGCAAAATTGCCGGCGAACACAAGACCCCAATTGCGCAGCACGCCGCCCATGGTCACGCCGGGGCGCTTGTCGATCAGGGCCAAGGGCACGAGGGTGAAAACGCCGGTGAGGAGGTCAAAGCCCATGAGATAGAGGAGACAGAAGCCGACGGGGAAGAGGATCGCTCCAGCGAGCGGCTGGCCGGTCTGAACGCTGATGGTGATCGCAAAGGCGGCTGCTAGGGCCAGGATGGCGCCGGCCATGAAGGCGCGGATCAGCGTGTCCCTGGTGGACATGAAGACCTTTACCTCACCGGCGTCGATCATCTTCTTGATGAAGTCTGTTGGGGCGACGTAGTCCATTTGAGTTTACTCCTGAAGATCGAAGGTGTGTCGAGGGAGGGCCAGTCAGGCCGCGGTGGCGGCGGCAAATGTCTGCACATCGATGAGGATGCGGTTCTGGTGGAGGCGGAGCGGATAGGTCCGCACCGCCCCTTCGTCGGCGCCCTGGGCGGCGCCGGTTTCGAGCGAGAACACCCAGTTGTGGAGCGGGCACGTGACCTGCGCGCCATGGACAATGCCCTGGCTCAGGGGGCCGCCCCTGTGGGGGCACTGATCGTCGATGGCAAAAACTCTGTCATCGGCAGTTCGGAAGACTGCGATCTTGCCCATCCGCGTCTTGATGCAGCGGGCGCCGCGGCGGGGAACATCTTCCAGGCAGCCGATATCGACCCAATCGTTCATGGCCATCACTCCGCTGCCTGCAACATCTGGAAATCGGCCATGGCCGCAAATTCGTGCGCGTCGCGGCCGTTGACGCGCTCTTCCCAGGGATCGACTTGAGCGAATTTCTGCGAATAGACAAAACGCTCGAAAAGTTGGCGGCGCTTGGCGAGATCCTCGACCACATTGGCCTTGATCGAGTGCGAGCCGACGCGCTTGGCCCATTTGTAGATGCGCTCGAGATAGCGGCCCTGTTCGCGATAGAGCTGGGTGAGGGCGGCAATGAGCTCAATCGCCTCGTCCTCTGTCTTTGCGTGGCAGAGGACTTCCGTGCCCTTGATGTCAAGACCTGCAGCGCCGCCGAAGTGAATTTCGTAGCCAGAGTCGACGCAGACTACGCCGATGTCCTTGCAGGTCGCCTCGGCGCAATTGCGCGGGCAGCCGGAGACGGCGAGTTTCAGTTTTGCCGGGGTCCAGGAGCCCCACATGAACTTTTCGATGCGGACGCCAAGACCGGTCGAATCCTGGGTGCCGAAGCGGCACCAGTCCGAACCGACGCAAGTCTTCACGGTCCGCAGTCCCTTGGCATAGGCAGCGCCCGACATCATGCCGGCCTTGTTGAGATCCGCCCAGACGGCGGGCAGGTCTTCCTTCTTGATGCCCAAAAGATCGATGCGCTGGCCGCCTGTGACCTTGATAGTGGGAACCTCGAACTTGTCGGCGACATCGGCGATGGCGCGCAACTCGCTGGCGGTGGTGAGGCCGCCGAACATGCGCGGCACGACCGAATAGGTGCCGTCTTTCTGGATATTGGCGTGGACGCGCTCGTTAATGTAGCGCGACTGGCCATCGTCTTCGTATTCGCCGGGCCAGTTGGCGACCAAATAGTAATTAAGCGCAGGGCGGCACTTGGCGCAGCCGCAGGAGGTTTTCCAGCCCAATTCCTGCATCACTGCAGGAATGGATTTGAGCTCCTGCGCCACGATCAGGCGGCGCACTTCGTCGTGTCCGAGTTCGGTGCAGTTGCACATGGGTTGGATGGAGGCCGGATTGTAGCTGTCGCCCAGGGTGGCCATCAGCAGCTTCTCGACGAGCCCCGTGCAGGAGCCACAGGACGCCGATGCCTTGGTATGGGCGCGCACGTCGTCGAGCGCGGTTAGCCCCTTGGAGGTGATGGCATTGGAGATGGTGCCTTTGCAGACGCCATTGCAGCCACAGATTTCGGCTTCGGCGGGAAGGGCTGCGACGGCGGCGAGTGGGTCGGCAGAAGCGCCGCCGAAGCTCTGGCCGTAAATGAGGGTGTCGCGCATCGGCGTGATGTCAGTGCCGCGCTTCAGAAGATCGAAGAACCATGACCCATCGGCGGCATCGCCATAGAGCACGGCTCCGAGCACGCGGTTGTCCTTGAGCACGATGCGCTTGTAGATGCCGGCTGTGGCATCGCGCAGCACGATCTCCTCGCGATCGTCGGCCTCGGCAAAGTCGCCGGCCGAATAAAGGCTGACGCCAGTTACTTTGAGTTGCGTGGCGGTCTGGACCGGCTTGAAAGCGGCTGGCGTGCCGGACAGCGTCTTGGCCGCGACCTTGGCCATATCGTAGAGGGGCGCGACAAGACCGTAGACGGCGCCATTGTGCTCGACGCATTCGCCCAGCGCGAGAATGTCCGGGTCCGACGTCACCAAGGCATCGTCAACGACGATGCCGCGATTGATCTCGATGCCGGCGTCGGTAGCAAGGCGCGTTTCGGGCCGAATGCCTACAGCCATGACCACGAGGTCGGCGGGGTAGATCGTGCCGTCATCGAGTGCAACGGCTTCGACACGGTCCGTGCCAAGGATCGCCTTGGTCTGCGCCTTGCAGTGCACCTTGATGCCACGACGTTCGAGTTCGCGGCGGAGCAGATAGCCGGCGGCCGCGTCGAGTTGGCGCTCCATCAGGTGGCCGGAGAGGTGGAGAACGACGACTTCCATGCCGCGCCCACGCAGGGCAGCCGCGGCTTCGAGGCCCAGGAGGCCGCCCCCGATAACCACGGCCTTGGCGTCGGGCTTGCCAGCCATAGCAACCATGGCTTCGACATCGTCGAGATCGCGGAAGGCGCGGACACCAGGCAGATCACGGCCAGCGATGGGCAGGATGAACGGGGCTGAACCGGTGGCGATGACCAGGCGGTCATAGGGCGTCTCGACACCATCTGCGAAGACGGTTTTCGCCGCACGGTCGATCTTGGTAACCGTCTGTCCGAAGCGGCACCGCACATTGTTGGCGGCGTACCAGTCGGCATCGTGGGTGACTATGTCTTCATAGCGCTTTTCTCCGGCTAGTACCGTCGAGAGCATGATGCGGTTGTAGTTGCCCCGCGGTTCGGCGCCAAAGAGCGTGACGTCGAAGCGACCGGGTTCGGCCTCGAAGAGATGTTCCAGCATGCGGCCCGAAGCCATGCCAGCACCGATGATGACGAGTTTTTCGGCCATGTTCTTCCCAAAACGAAAACGCCGCCAACCAGCAGGCACCTCGTCGAAAAACGAGGGTTCTGAAGGTTGGCGGCGTTGCCAATATGTGGCGCCCATCGTTGGACGCCTGAATTTACCGCGCTGATGCGCTCGGGAATATTATTGCAGAAACTGTGCCAACCCGATCGGCACACGGAATTCTGAAATGATGCAGGAGTTTACACACATCGCCTTGCGGTTGTCGGACCTGTCCAGATTGCCCATTTTGCACGGCGGCACAGCGCCGTGCATATATTTTAATCATGGCCGATATTGTGCCGCGATATAGGCATCGAGTTTTTCAGGGTCGAAATCGGTGCCGTCGAAAAAGCCATCAGGGCCGAGAGTCAGGTGCCCGCCGATAGCGCCAACCTCGGTCGGCTCCGTCAGCGCGCCCTCGATCTTGCTGCTCGCACCAGGTACCGGGATACCCATGCAGGAAAGGGCGGCACGATAGAGATCGGGCCGGTAGCTCGCCGCAGCCTTTTTCGCGTTTTCGGGCGTGTGGCTGACCTGCCCCCAGCGAACCATCTGCGAATAAAACCAGAGCGCGTGGCTGACCCAGGGAAAATTGGCAGCGCGGGAATAGGATACGAAGAAATCCGGAATGGACTTTTTGACGCTTGGCTCGAATTGTAGACTGCCGGTGATGGCGCGCAGGATGAGATCGGCGTCGAGATTCAGCCGGTCCTCGCGGGCCAGCATGGCGGCCAGGGCGGCGTGATTGGCTGGATCTTCGCACCACCGAGCCGCTCGCGTTGCGGCGCGCAGCAGGGCGGCCAGTTGTTCGGGAAAGCGCTCAGCCCATTGCAGTCGGGTGCCCAGAACCTTGTCGGGACTCATCTGCCAGATCTGGCCCTTGGTGGTGACGATTCGCCCGACGCCGCGCGCTACGGCGACGGAACCGAAGGGTTCTCCGACGCAAAACCCATCCGTGCGCTTGGCGGCAAGCGCGTCGGCCTGAAACGGCGGCGGTACGATGACAATATCGACGTCCTGGTCTGGGTCGATGCCGGAGGCTGCCAGCCAATAGCGCAGGGCGTAATTGTGGGCGCTTTCGGGATGCACGACGGCGAGGCGTAGGCGCGGTTCGCCAGTGCGCGTTCGATCTTCAACGACTTGGCGCAACGCGGCCCCGACCGGGCCGGGTGAGCCGTCCCCGGGTGCGCCGACCCCGGCCATCTTGGCCCAAACAGAATTGGACATGGTGATGGCAGCGCCGCCGAGGCCGAGCGCCATAGGTGCTATCACAGCGGCATCGAGCGGGCTGAGGCCTAGATTGGTGCTGAGCGGCATCGGCCCGAGCATGTGGGCGACATCAAAATGGCCAATGGCGACGCGATCACGAATGTTGGCCCAGGAGGTTTCGCGCACGAGATTGAGGTGCAGGCCCTCGCTCTCGGCAAAGCCAAATTCTTCGGTGGCGAGCAGAACGGCGCTATCGAGGAGCGGCACATATCCGGCGATGATCTGGGTCAGGCCCATGATGCGAACTCCCTCCTCACGGTCCCAAGAGCTCCGACGCTGTGACCAGCGCTTGAGCAATCTCGGCGATCTTGCGGTTCTGGTTCATGGCCGTGGTGCGCAGCAGCGTATAGGCGTCGTCTTCGGACAAGCCGCGGGTGGACATCAGGATGCCCTTAGCCTTGTCGATCACCTTGCGCCCCTGTAATTCGGAGCGGGCCGCCTCGAGCTCCCCCTGTAGTCGCGAAAAGGCCCGAAAGCGGACGATGGCCATGTCGAGGATCGGCTTGATGCGATCCTTGCGCAGCCCGTCCACCACATAGGCGGAAACGCCAGCATCGACCGCAGCTTCGATTTCTGCCGGATCGGATTTATCAACGAACATGGCGATCGGCCGCTTGATGGCGCGGCTCAGGGCAAAGAAGTGTTCGAGCACGTCGCGATTGGGATTTTCGAGATCGATGATCACCACGTCGGGCGCGATCTCGCCGATGCGCCGGGCAACATCCTCTATATCGCTGATGACGCGCACGGAACCGTGCCCTGCCTCGCGGAGCCCGGCCTCGATGATCGAAGCACGGATCGCGTTGTCGTCGACTAGGAGAATTGAAAGCGCGTCAGGCATACGGCTTTATCGCCGTGAAAACAAAACCGGGCAATTGAATTTGACTCTCTATTGCACCCGCACAGGCGGTCAGAACTCTTATGTAGCTTCGATATTGAGCTTCTCGCCCAGGAACCCCAGTTTCATTGCCGCGACCGTGCCGCCGCCGCTGCTGCGCGTGGGCCTGCTGTAGAACCCGAGCGGTTGTTCTTGCCGCTCCACGTCGGCATGCCGAAGGACGTCCTCGCGCCTCAACTTGGTGTAACTCTTGGCATGCGCCCACCCGTGCCCGCTTTCCCTTCATGGGTCTGGCAGTGGTGGTGGTGGGCAGGACGCCGGCCGCGCGACGCAAGCGGGTGATCGTTCTCGAGCCATGTAGCCACAACTGAGCAGGCACGATGTTGAGGCTACACGCTGCATTGGGCCGTTAAGCGCAAAGCATGCAGTGCAGCTAAGCGAGACGCTTCCGCTTCAAACTGGTCATTGCTCGAAGTGGCCGATGCTCTGGCCGCAACAAGGCCATTGGGCGAGGATGATCGAACAGGAAACCCTGTACCTGAGCACAGGACATCTGCCGCAGGCTTTCGAACTGCTCCTCGGTTTCCACGCCTTCAGCGATCACATCAACCCTGAGGAGCCGGCCTAGGTGCGTTTGACAGTTTTTACCATTTGCAGCCGGTAGCTCTCGGCAAGATGTTCCTTGACCTCCTCGAACCAGTCGGTTGGCAGCGGAGAGATGACACACGTCCCGAGGGCGGCTGGTGGGCTGGAGAGCCACTCGCCAGGACGGAGATCAGGCCCGGGCCATACGAAGATGTTCAACTGGTCGGTGTAAATCCAGGAAGGTTCGTCGTCCAACCCGAGGTAGCGTTTGAGCTTTGGCGGAACCTGCATTGCCCGGTCGCCTTCTCTGGGTTCGCTGTGAGAGATCCCGAGTGCGTAGGCTATCGGTTCCGGACCAACATCATCCCTAGCCATAACGATCGCTGCGGGATAGGCAGTACGCCCTTCGTCCGTCTCGTGTGCCTGCGACTTCCACAAATATTCATACGATATTAGGTGACCTACTGGGGGCTTGGGAGGTATATCCAAGGTTTATCACCCCATACGTGGCGCATCGGGCGTCTCTTCGATATCGGGGATGTCTGAGAGGTTAAAAGGCTCAGAGCTTTCTACTGTTGCCTTTCTGATCATCGCCATGTCGGAGTCCGATAACTCCTCCACAGCAACGACTTTACGATAAGATGCCCACATATCGCGGAACAGCTTCGCTGATACCAAATATGCGGTGGTCCTGCCATAACGCGTGATCTCGACGGGCCCCTCATAAGCCCTATCGTGCCATTCGCCGAAATTTTTCTGGATCTCTGAAGCCGGTACGCTGGACATGTAATAATCCCCTTTCCCGTAACTTACGTAATGTTGTTCGCAAGGTCAATGTAGATGTAGGTTGGGGAGGGCAAGGAGTGTCGGCGCAACACCTCGATTCATAGGTGTTTGGGGGTGATCACATCTCGGAAACCCCAGTAAAACGCCCGAAGGTTCGCAGGACGCCAGCTAGAGCTGAAATATCCAGAAATCTATGATTCCGGAACTCGAAAACGGCGCAGTTTCGCCTTAGGAACACTGAGTAACCGCTGTTTTAGGCTTTTCAGCCAAAATTCCTCCCCGATAACACGTCTTTTGCCTTGGCATTTGGCCGTTACTGGATTTGACTCGGGGTTCGCACCTTTCCCACCATAGAGAACTGAGGTTCCTGGCATCGCCGGGGCGACCTCTGCCTTATGTTGGTCGGTCAGTGGAACACAAAATGAAGAAGTTAAAGAACTGGTTTCTGCAGGGGTGGACGAACTCTCCAGCCTTGGTCTGCTATCTGGTGGGCTTTTCGCCCCTTATGTACGTAGCCTGGATGAATGGCGACCTTGGCCTTGTTGTCACTCTCTACGCGGTCTTGGGTGGGGCGGTCTTGTGTGATGGTTAGCACAAGCTACTCGTGCTTACGCTTCATCGTGAGGACAAGCCTGTCCTTTGCAAGCCGGCGCAACTGCTTTTCCTTCTCCTTTTGGCGTGCATCCCGACTGCCGCCTTTCAGATTGGAAATCGCTGTGGCGAGCGGCGGCTCAAGCCTCTCGAAAAGATGCGTGGTAGTGGCCATATTGTTGGTGCCGACGACGAGCTGCTTGAGACGCATATTGCTTACATCGGGCCTGAGAGATTCCGATATCGATATTTTCGAGCATTTGCGGCATACTTCAGCTCCAAACTGACCTGACCTAAGCCAACTGGAGCCAGACATGGGATTGCCTAAATACGAACCCATGACAGACGAAGAATTCATGGAGTGGGTCGCAGTTCAGCCCGGTCGATACGAGTTCGTCAATGGCTATCCCTTGGAGATGATGGCTGGAGCCAAGCAGGACCATGCTGTAGCCGCAAGCAACATCCTTACCAGTTTGGCCCCTAGCGCTAAGAACCAAGGGTGCAGGGCGACGGGGAGCGACACTTATGTTTTGGCCGGCGGAAACCGTCGACTTCCCGACGTGGTCGTGGACTGCGGGCCAAAAGACTCGAATGCGACCCATGCCACAGGTCCCACGGTGGTTGTAGAAGTCCTCTCGGACAGTACCAACGCAATCGACCACACCGACAAGCTCGACGACTATCAATCACATCCCGACATTCGGGTCGTGCTTCTGGTCGATCCATCCCATGTTTCCGTGAAGGCCTATCGTCGTGTGGACGCCACCTGGGTCCCTGAACGATACGAGGACTTGGCTGACATCATTCCGCTACCGGAAATCTCGGCGTCATTGGCATTGGTGGACATTTACGACACGTTGGATCCCAAGCCGCGGTTCAAAGCCATTGATCTAAATCCGGGTTCTGTCCCACGCATGTGACGGACGGCATTCGCCGCCGGCTTGCGATGTCTCGCTGTGTCGATCTGGTGCACCGGGACGTCGCGACTCCATTGGTTGGTCCTGGTTCCACGGAAGAGGCGCACGCAGCCTACCGTGAAGATCGGGGCGGGAGCTACTCTGCCAGAGGGCTTGATCGGCTCATCCTGAAACTGCGGAAGGACAGGGATCTGGTTGATCTGGTCCCTGGGGCTTGCGAGCCGGACTTCGTGCCGGTATCCGAGGTGATGCTGAGGTATCCGGCCGGCTGGAAACCCTGGTCGTCGATGATTGAGGCCATGGTCCGGGGCCTTGTCGAAGTGCGGCTGCACCGTGAGCCGACAAAGGGGCTGATGAATGCCCTGTCGGTGCGCGGGGCCGATGAGGTCTACGATGCCCTCAGCCAGCGCTTGCTGCGCCATACGGCACCACAAGGAGCCGTGCCGCTGACTTCAGCCCAATTGATGCTCAACATCACCAAGTACGACCAGCTGACAGCCCTTCTGGCCAAGCAGCATTTGACTTTGGACGAGGACGGGCTGTTGCCCGTCGAGCAGATCATGACATTCTCACAGGAATATATCCTCCAGAGAGAGATCGGCGCTCGCGCCGGCATCAAAGGATTGAAAGTTGCATCCTGGGCGGATGAGCGCCGACTGAAGCCAGCTATTGACTTGGATGTCACCTCGGGGCGGGTGTTTCGTCGTGTTGAAGTAGAGCCTTATCTCGACCTTCAGCCCTGGGACGGACGTTCACCAGTGGCGAACGCCTTGCCGGACGACCTGCATCCAATCTGGGCCAAGCCAAAAGGTTGGCCGAGTCTGCTGAAAGTGCCTGGTTACCCGAGGCGGTTCGCCAATCAGAAGCCCGGCTTCGACCCGAACAACGGGTACTACGCTCAGCGCAAGGCGAGAGCTGCTAAATCCACCATTTAGACATGGGTTTTGGAAGGCGATTCCGGGTGGCATTTTCGGAAGAAAACCACATCGCCACCGTAGCTTAACCGACTCAAACTTGTTTGGGATCGACTCACGAAGCTTTGGAATCGACTCAACAATTTTTTGGATCGACAGCGGCGCCTCGAATATGGTGCCGGCAGCAGGGTTCGAACCCGCGACCCCCTGATTACAAATCAGGTGCTCTACCAACTGAGCTATACCGGCGCGGGGGCTTCGTACATCATTCCTTCGCATCCTGCAAACGGCATAGCAATGACGTTTAGCGCGGTCGGCGTCGTCTGCTCCAGCCTTAATATCTAGAACGGACACAAGCCTCAGAAACTGCCTTCGCGCCAACTGCAAGACTGATTTGCTGTCTGCGCATAGCGTTTAGAAACTCCTTTGAAATGGGGCTTTGGAAGAGATCTGAATCTACTTTGTGCATGCCGGCCATTAACCGTTAAAGAGAGTCATCTCATCTCCTGCTTGCTAAGAATTAAGAGTTTGGTAAGGTAAAACTGCGCGGCGACAAGAACAATTGTGAGCGAAGAGTTCGGCATGACAGACTTGAACGCCTCTCAAAATTTCAGTTTAGTTACTCCCGAGACCGACACCTTGTTTTTCGGCCGCAATCCGGCAGTGGAGGCTGGAGAGTCCCATATCCGCAGAATTGCGCGTCAGAGCGGACTGCCGATAACCTTCAGCCACGGCGTGCCGTCCATCCCTGCGTTCGGGCCCGGTCACCAAATAGCGCTTCGGGCAAAGCGGGTTCTGGACATTGTTGCGACTGCACTCGCGTTAGTGGCGTTGCTTCCGCTCATGGTGTTGGTTGCAGTTGCCATCAAGATCGCAAGCCCAGGACCGATCTTCTTCCGCCAATGGCGCGAAGGCATCGACGGTCGGCTGTTCGAAGTCCTCAAGTTCCGTTCGATGCATCTTGAGATCGGGGATCCCTCGGGGGTGCAGCAGACGGTAGAGAATGATCCTCGCATATTTGCCCTGGGTCGGTTTCTTCGCAAAACCAGCATCGACGAACTACCACAGCTCATCAATGTGCTGCGCGGCGAGATGTCCCTGGTGGGGCCGCGCCCCCACGTGCCCGGGATGCGCGCCGCTGGCAGGCTCTATCGCGACCTCGTTCCCTATTACGATTTGCGCCTCAAGGTTAGACCCGGTTTGACGGGTTGGGCTCAGGCCAATGGCTATCGGGGTGGCACCGACAGCCCCGCACTCGCTCGGGCTCGCGTCGATCACGACATTGCCTATATCTGCCACTTCTCGATCTGGCTTGACCTCAAGATCATCCTTCTGACGCTTAAGAAGGAGTTTCTTGGCGGGTCAGGCTACTGAGCGGTGAGACGCATCCTCACATCCCACAGGCTGGACTAACCTCTGATCGCATCGCGACCAGTGACAACCAGCGCTGCATCCGGCCTCGCTAACGACACAAGCGTCAGACCGGATTGAGCCGCCCGTTCAGCAGCCAGGGCGGTTGGCGCGGAAATCGTGACCAGCATGGAGCACCCCGAGCGCACGGTTTTCTCCACAAGCTCGTAGGAACAGCGCGCGGTAAGCAGAAAGAACCCCTCTGCCGGGTCGATGTTCTGGCGCGCCAGCGCCCCAATCAGTTTATCAAGGGCATTGTGCCGCCCCACATCCTCGCGCACCAGCCGGATTGTGCCATCGGGCAGGCAGAAGGCGGCCGCGTGCACCGCCCCCGTTGCGCGGCTGAGCGGCTGATGGGCGGGGAGACCATCGAGCGCCGTGGCAATTGCTGCGCGCGTGGTTTCGATGCGAGCCACCACTTTTGGCAGTGGCCGCAGCACTTCGGCGATATTGTTCATGCCGCAAAGCCCGCAAGAGCTTTCGCTGACCCGGTTCCTGGCCCGCTTGACAGCCTTGGCCATTCCCATCGTCGGCAGCGTCAGGCGCGCAACCCACCCGCCCTCGACTTCGGCAATCGAAAGATTGGCGATATCATCGACCCGCGCGATCAACCCCTCGGACAATGCGAAGCCGGTCACGTAGTCCTCAAGCTCCGTCGGTGTCGCCATCATTACCGCATAGCCGATGCCGCCCACGTCGATGGCAATCGGGGCTTCCACCGGCACGGCGCGCACGATGTCGGCGTCAGCTTCCTGCTCGAAACCCAGCCGCAGGACATCCAGCCCCACCGCCCCCTTGCCATTGCTCATCATTAACGAACCACACGCACCGGAATGGCTTTTGCCGCGGGGGTCCCGCTCACCCGGTCGTAGTGCTCGAGCGGCAGAAGCGGGTTCAACTCGGGGTAATAGCCGGCTACCGAGCCGCGCGGCATGGGATAGTCCAGCACGGTCAGATCATCCACGCGTCGGGAGACACCATCATGAAAAATGGTCTCAAGGCTGATCTTCTGCCCAGCTTCCAGCCCCCGTTCCCTGCGGTCCTCGGCATTCATGAACACCACAAGGCGGTCATTATAGACGCCGCGATAGCGGTCGGAATTGGAATAGATCGTGGTGTTGAACTGGTCATGGCTGCGGACCGTGGCGAGGCGCAGCATGTCCTTGTCCTCGACCGGGGCATCGACGTGCAGCCCCTCGAAAACGAGGAAATTCGCTTTCCCGTTCGGCGTCTTCCAGACTCGCCGGCGCGACGGCACATCGAGGTGAAAGCCCTTGGGATTTTTGAGCTTGGCGTTATATCCGGCAAAGATCTCTGGATAGACGTCCTGGATTTTGTCGCGAATGGCGGCGTAGTCATCGATATAGCGCGCCCAGTCGACCTTGCTGTCCGCAAGCGTTGCCATGGCCATGCGGCATACGATCTCAACTTCCGGCAGCAGATGTTCGCTGGCGGGCTCGAGTACGCCGCGCGATGGCGTCACATTGCTCATCGCATCCTCGATAGTGACGATCTGCTCGCCGAGCCTGGTGCGCACATGTTCGGAACGCGCGACGACCGGCAGGATCAGCGCATCCTGCCCGTGTACCAGATGTCCGCGATTGAGCTTGGTGGCAATGCCCACGGTCAGCGCCAGCTTGCGCATGGCCGCATAGGCCTCGTTGGTGTCAGGCACGGCGCGCACGAAATTGCCGCCCAACCCGATGAACACCTTGGCCTCGCCCCGGCGCATGGCCTCCACCGATTCCACCGTATGATGGCCATGCGCCCGCGGCGGCTCGAAACCGAACACGTCGCGAACGCGATCGAGATAGGCCTCGCTCGGCTTTTCATCGATGCCGACGGTGCGGTCGCCCTGCACATTGGAGTGTCCGCGGATGGGCGCGATACCCGCTCCGGGCTTGCCGATATTGCCGCGGAGCAGGAGCAAGGCCGCAACTTGCTGCAGCAGGCGCGAGCCTTGCTGGTGTTGGGTCAGCCCCATGCCATAGCAGATGATCGTAGCCTTCGAGCGGATGTAGATTTGCGCAACGCGCCGGATCTGGTCTTCGCTGATGCCCGACACAGCGACCAGCTCGGCCCAATCCTGCTTCAGAACATCTTCGCGCAACGCCTCGATCCCGGCCGTGTGCTGGTCGATAAAGGCGCGGTCGAGAACCTCCTCGCCGGCATCCTCACGCTCGAACATGACCTTCATCAGGCCCTTGAGCAGCGCCAGGTCGCCCCCGATCTTGATGTGCACGAATTCACTGGCAATCGGCGTCGAGCCCAAGGTCGCCATCTGCACCACGTCCTGCGGCTCGGTGAACTTGAGCAGCGCCCGCTCCGGCATGGGATTGACCGCCACGATAGGGATGCCGCGCTTGCGCGCTTCGACCAGATTGGTCATCATGCGTGGCGAGTTGGTGCCGGTATTCTGCCCTATAATGAAGATCGCCTCTGCGTGCTCGAAGTCCTTGAGCACAACCGAGCCCTTGCCGATCCCCAGAACCGGCGGCAGTCCGCGGCTGGTCGGCTCGTGGCACATGTTTGAACAGTCGGGAAAATTGTTGGTCCCGAACTCGCGCACGAAGATTGAATAGAGGAATGCCGCCTCGTTGGGCGTCCGGCCCGACGTATAGAACTCCGCCTGATGCGGACTTTCGAGCGCCCGCAAATGCTTGCCTATCAAGGCGAAGGCCTCGTCCCAGCTGCAGGGGACATAATGGTCGGTTGCCGCGTCATAGCGCATGGGCTCAGTGAGCCGCCCCTGCATTTCGAGCCAGTAGTCGGACTGAGCCATGAGGTCGGTGACACTGTGCTCGGCGAAAAATTCCCGCGTCACCCGCGCCCGCGTCGCCTCATGGGCCAGCGCCTTGGCGCCGTTTTCACAGAACTCAAGACGCTTGCGCTCATCGGCATCGGGAAACGCGCAGGATGGGCACTTGAATCCACCCGGCTGGTTCATCTCCAGAAGCGCGCGCGACCCCTTGGTGAGAACGCTTTGTTCCATCAAGACCTTGGCCGTCGCCGCAGCGGCACCCCAGCCTCCGGCCGGATGCTTATAGGTCTCGTATCGCGGGGTTTTCTCACTCATCACGCTTCCTCAGGGGCCGGCACCTTTGATGGCTCTAACGCACCCGATGGCAAATCTGACGCGCATTTGTTCGTCACACAAGGTTGAACGGTGTGGATCGACACGCGCGCTTGCTGTCATCGGTCGGCCCGCCCCTCATGCGCGCCCATGCCGCGGAAAAATCTCCGAATTTGGCCTTGGACACGGCGCGTCTGCCTGTATTGTGGTTTTGAGCGCTTGCAAGGGGTTGATCTGATAGGGGTTTCTCCCCCAAATGCAAACGCGTCACCCGCGCTTTTGAAGTCCCATCCGCGTCACTGGAGATCACCAAGCGACAATGCCATCTTCCTTACTCCTGCTTATTGTCGCAGCGCCGTTTGTCACGGGTCTGATTGCTGCCACTCTCCCGGCCAATGCCCGCAATCTTGAAGCCTGGCTGTCCGGTATCCTGAGTGTGACACTGCTGGGGTTATCCTTCGCCTTCTTCCCGCAAATCGTCGAAGGCGGGGTGGTTCGGCATGAGATCGAGTGGCTTCCCTCCCTTGGGCTGAACATCATCCTGCGGCTCGACGGCTTTGCCTGGCTGTTCTGCGTCCTGATCACCGGCATCGGTTTCCTGGTGGTGCTCTATACGCGCTACTACATGTCTCCCAAGGATCCGGTGCCGCGTTTCTTCGGCTTCCTCTTGGCCTTTATGGGCGCCATGCTGGGCCTCGTCACCGCAGGCAACATTATCCAGCTCGCCATTTTCTGGGAGCTGACCAGCCTCATTTCCTTCCTGTTGATCGGCTACTGGTATCACCGCAGCGACGCTCGCGATGGCGCCCGCATGGCCCTGATCGTCACGGCTACCGGCGGGCTGGCACTGTTCGTCGGCCTCCTGGTCATCGGTCATATCGTCGGCAGCTACGATCTCGACATCATTCTGGCTTCCGGCGAACTGATCCGCGAGCACAGCCTCTACAATCTCGCCCTGATCCTGATGCTGCTCGGCGCCATGACCAAGAGCGCGCAGTTCCCGTTCCAGTTCTGGCTGCCCCATGCCATGGCGGCACCGACCCCGGTCTCGGCCTATCTCCATTCCGCCACCATGGTGAAGGCCGGCGTGTTCCTGCTGGTCCGGTTCTGGCCTGTCATGTCGGGAACGGATGGCTGGTTCTGGATCGTCACCTTTGCCGGCCTGATCACCCTGATGATCGGTGCATACGCCGCGCTCTTCCAGCGCGATCTCAAGGGGCTTCTGGCCTATTCGACCATCAGCCATCTTGGCCTCATCACCACCCTGATCGGCATGAGCACGCCGCTGGCGCTGGTGGCCGCGATCTTCCACATCGCCAACCACGCCACCTTCAAGGCCTCCCTGTTCATGGCCGCCGGCATCATCGACCACGAAACCGGCACCCGCGACATCCGTCGTCTCAGCGGCCTTTACCGTTTCATGCCGTTCACCGCCACGCTGGCCATGATCGCTTCTGCCGCAATGGCCGGCGTGCCGCTTCTCAACGGCTTTCTGTCGAAGGAAATGTTCTTCACCGAGACGGCGGCGTACAATCCCAACATGTTCGTCAACCTAGCGCTGCCCATTGGCGCCACGTTGGCCGGCATGTTCAGCGTCGCCTATTCGCTGCGATTCGTGCATGGCGTCTTCTTCGGCCCCCCGCCCAGCGGGCTAGACAAGGAGCCGCACGAACCGCCCGCGCTCATGCGCCGTCCAATCGAATTTCTTGTCCTCATTTGCCTGGCTGTGGGCATCATTCCGGGCATCAGCATCGCGCCCTATCTCGCCGCCTCTGTCACCGCAGTGCTGGGCGACGACACGCCATACTACAGTCTCTCGGTCTGGCACGGCTTCAACCTGCCCCTGCTGATGAGCGCGGTGGCGCTTGTGGGCGGCGTGCTGCTCTATATTGCTCTGTTCAAATACCTCTCGCAGGGCCATGACGGCACACCGCTGCTCCATCGCTTCCGCGGTCAGCGCATCTTTGAAAATATCCTGCTCACGGTGACCGGCCGCTGGGCGCGCGCACTCAACACGCTTCTGGGTACTCGCCGCCTCCAGCCGCAATTGCTGATCATCGTGGCGCTGGCCCTCCTTGCCGGTGCCCTGCCGCTGTGGAACCGTGTCGAGAACCTTGTCCCGCCTATTTCTCCGGTCGATCCTGTCTTTGCCCTTATGTGGCTCGTCGGCGGCGCCTGCGCCCTCGCCGCTGCCTACCAGGCTAAGTTCCACCGCTTTGCAGCACTCATCCTGCTTGGCGGCGCCGGGCTCGTCACCTGCATGACGTTTGTCTGGTTCTCGGCGCCCGACCTCGCGCTGACCCAGTTGGTCGTCGAAATCGCCACCACTGTGTTGATCCTCCTCGGCCTGCGCTGGCTGCCCCAGCGCCTGCCCAACCTCTCCATGGATGCCCAGCGTCGCGACAGGTTCCGCCGTTATCGCGATATGGTCGTCGCCGGCATGGCGGGCCTGGGCATGGCGCTCGTCTCCTACCTCATCATGACCCGCCCGCAGATCGACGGCATCTCCAGCTTCTTCCTGGAAAACGCCTATAGCCAGGGCGGCGGCACCAATGT
Source organism: Pseudomonadota bacterium (assembly GCA_023391095.1). Lineage (GTDB taxonomy): Bacteria > Pseudomonadota > Alphaproteobacteria > Rhizobiales > Devosiaceae > Devosia. The sequence continues at coordinate 175,361 of JAEWBN010000016.1, read as the reverse complement.
CGTCAACGTCATGCTGGTGGACTTCCGCGCCTTCGATACCTTCGGCGAAATCGCCGTGCTCGGCGTTGTCGCCCTGACCGTCTTTGCCCTGCTCCGCCGCTTCCGTCCGGCGGCCGAAAGCATCGGCAAGCCGCAGCAGCAGCTGACCCAGAATGCCTTCGACGAAGCCCGTCCGGACCGGACCGTGGGCGCAACCGTTGCCGCCTATCTGCTTGTCCCCTCACAGATCATGCAGTGGCTCTTTCCGGTCATCATCGTGGTCGCCGTCTATCTCTTCATGCGCGGCCACGACCTGCCGGGTGGCGGTTTTGTGGGTGGCATCACGATGTCCATCGCCTTCCTGCTGCAATACATGGCCGGCGGCACCCGCTGGGTGGAAGACCGCCTGCGCATCCTGCCGGTGATCTGGATCGGCTCGGGCCTGGGCATTGCCCTCCTGACCGGGCTTGGATCCTGGCTCTTCGGCGTGCCCTTCCTCACCACCTATTTCCAGTATGCCGACATCCCCTGGATCGGCCGCGTCCCGCTTGCAACCGCGCTTCTGTTTGACCTCGGCGTCTTCCTGCTGGTTGTGGGCTCGACCGTCCTGATCCTGATCGCGCTGGCGCACCAGTCGCTGCGTTCGCCCCGAGAGGCACGCGCCCGCAAGGCCAGCGCCCAGCCTGCCGAGGAGGGAACCCGCTGATGGAACTCATTCTTTCCATTGCCATCGGCGTGCTCGCTGCATCGGGCGTCTACCTTGTGCTGCGGCCCCGCACCTTCCAGGTGATCATCGGCCTGTCGCTGATTTCCTACGCGGTCAATCTCTTCATCTTCAGCATGGGCCGGCTACGCGTCGGCGCCGAGCCGATTCTGGATCGCGCCAACATGGACCCCGCCGCCTATACCGACCCGGTGCCTCAGGCCCTGGTCCTGACCGCCATCGTCATCGGCTTTGCCATGACCGCCCTGTTCCTCGTCGTGCTGTTGGCCGCTCGTGGCCTGACCGGCACCGACCATGTGGATGGACGGGACTGACGCCATGAACTCAATTCTCGACCACCTCGTCATCCTCCCCATCGTCCTGCCGCTGGCGACGGCCGTCACCGTGACCCTGCTCGATGACCGCTACCGCACCGCCAAGATGGTGACCGGCCTCGTCTCCACCGCCATCCTCGTCTGCGTGGCGCTGCTGCTTGTCGTCCCCACCATCCATATCGGACCGTCCGATAGCGAGCTCATCAAGACCTACGCACTGGGCGATTGGCCGATGCCATTCGGCATCGTTCTGGTTGCCGACCGCCTGTCGGCTTTGATGGTGCTGGTCACCAGCATTCTGGGCATGGCGACGCTCACCTTCTCGCTGGCCCGCTGGCACAATGCCGGCCCCCATTTTCCCGCGATCCTCCAGATCCTGCTGATGGGGCTCAACGGCGCCTTCCTGACCGGCGACCTATTTAACCTCTTTGTGTTCTTCGAGGTCATGCTGGCCGCCTCCTACGGCCTTCTGCTCCACGGCAGCGGCACGGCGCGCGTCAAGGCAGCCCTCCACTACATCGCCGTCAACCTCGTCGCGTCCTTTCTCTTCTTGATCAGCGCGGCGATCATCTACGGCGTTGCCGGCACGCTCAACATGGCCGATCTCATCGTCCGCATCCCGCTGGTCGCCGCCGAAGACCGTCCCCTGCTCGATGCGGGCCTTGGCCTCCTGGGCCTGACCTTCCTCATCAAGGCCGGCATGTGGCCGATCAGCTTCTGGCTGCCCGGCGCCTATTCCGTCGCCGCAGCGCCGGTGGCCGCCGTCTTCGCCATCATGACCAAGGTGGGCGTCTATGCCCTGCTCCGGTTCTCCTATCTGCTCTTTGCAGCCGAAGCGGATGGCGTCATCGGCTTCAGCCACACCGTGCTCTTTATCGGCGGCATCGCCACCCTGATCTACGGCACGGTCGGCGTCCTGGCCGCCCAGACCAGCATGCGCATGGCCAGCCATCTTGTTCTCGTCTCATCGGGCACGCTTCTGGCCGCCATTGGCCTGGGCGGCACCGGGGTCATGGCGGGCGCCATGTTCTACCTCGTCATATCGAGCCTCGCGACTGCAGCCCTTTTCCTGCTGATCGAGATCATCGAACGCTCCCGTATCATCGGTGCCGACGTTCTCGCGGTCACCATGGAGGCCTTCGGCAGCGAAGAGGAAGAACCCGAGCCCGAGCATGAAGAGGCCGGGCTTGTCATTCCGGCCAGCACCGCCTTCCTCGGCATCAGCTTCGGCCTCTGCTGCCTGCTCCTGGCGGGCCTGCCGCCCTTCTCCGGCTTCCTGGCCAAGTTTGCCATGCTCAGCACGGCACTGGGCGGCGAAGCCGATCCCAGCGCCGGCGCCTGGTGGTTCACCGGCACCCTGATCGTTTCCGGCCTTTGCGTGCTGGTCGCCATGGCCCGTAGCGGCATCAACATCTTCTGGGCCACCCTCGAACCCGGCGCGGCCCAGGCCAGACTGAGCGAGGTTCTTCCCATCGTCGTCCTGATCGGGCTTTGCACGGTCCTCAGCGTCGTGCCGGAGCCTGTTCTCAGCTTCATGGAAAGCGCGGCAGCCCTGGTCAGCGTGCCGGAATTCTACGTCCAGCAGGTGCTGGGCAGCAGTTCCACCCTCGAAGCCTTCGGAGGGACGCCATGAGCCGTATCCTGCCCTATCCGCTTCTGACGCTGGCACTGACGCTGATGTGGCTGGTGCTGCAGCAATCTGCCGGCCTCGGACACATTCTCTTCGGCTTCGTGGTCGCCTTCTTTGCGTCCCACGCCATGGCCCGCCTGCAGCCGCACAAGCCAAAGGTGCGCCGGCCGTTCAAGATCCTGCGGCTCTTCTTCGAGGTGACGCTCGACATCCTGCGCTCCAACCTCGCCGTTACGCGCATCTTGCTGGCCGGCGAAAGGCGGGAAACCACTGCCGGCTTCATTACCGTGCCGCTCGAGCTCAAGGACCCCATGGGATTGGCAGTCCTGGCCTGCATCATCACGGCCACGCCGGGCAGTGCATGGCTCGAATACAACCTTGAAGAGAGCAGCGTACTTATCCACGTGCTCGATTTGATCGACGAGCAGGAATGGATCGATACGGTCAAGACCCGCTACGAAAGCCTGCTGCTGGAGATTTTCCAATGAGCGCGACCATCATCTCCTGGAGCATCATCATCGCTCAGCTGCTTTTGGGCATCGCCATGGTCATCACCCTGGTCCGCCTTGTGGTTGGGCCGCGGGCGCAGGACCGGGTGCTCAGTCTGGACTCGATGTATGTCGTGGCCCTGCTGATGCTGATCACCTTCGGCATGCGCGTGGGCTCGGTCATCTACTTCGAAGCCGCATTGCTGATCGGCCTCTTGGGCTTTGTGGGCACTGTGGCGCTTGCCAAATTCCTCATGCGCGGGGAGGTCATCGAATGAGTTTTGAAGATTTTCCTCTCTGGGCAGCGCTTCTCATCGCCTTCCTTGTCGTCGGCGGGGCATTCCTTACCCTGATGGGCGCCATCGGCTTGGTGCGGCTGACCTCGTTTTACGAGCGCATCCACGCGCCCACGCTGGGCACCAGCTTCGGCGCCCTTGGTATCCTGACGGCGTCGGCCCTCCTCTCCTCCATTGGTGAGGGGCGTTTCATCGTCCACGAAGTGCTGATTTTCATCTTCGTCAGCGTGACCACGCCGGTCACGCTGATGCTTCTCGCCCGGGCAGCCCTCTATCGCGATCGCGCAGAGGGCTCCAAGGAAGTACCCGGCTGGGACGAAGAGGCGACCGAACGCCAGCCTTAGAGCTCGTCGGCGCCGTCGAGAATATCGGCAGCCTGCGCCGCATCGGTCGCTTGGCGCAGGGCATTCACCACCGGCTCATCCCGCGCAACCTTGGCCACGCGCGACAGGACCTTGATCTGCTCGGCGCCGGAATGTTCGGGCATGAGCAGCATGAATGCCACGTCGACCGGCTCCTGGTCGGAGGACTCGAAGTCGATTGGCTTGGCCAGCGTCACCAGCATGCCGATGGGGTCGGTGATGCCGGCAATGCGCGCATGGGGAATGGCAACGCCGCTGCCCAGACCGGTTGAGCCCAGTTGCTCACGGTCTTCGAGCGCGCGCTCGCATTTGGGCGCTTCGACCAGCCCAAGTTCGGCGACACGCTGGGCCAGGAAGTCCAGAAGCTGTTCGCGGCTGGACAAGGTGACGCCCAGATAAATGCGCTCCGCGGGAACGAGATCGACCAGTTTCATGAGCCGGACATTGATCCTTGTGCTGTTTGAATGCGGCCGCAAGATAGACGAGAGGGCCGGCAATGACCAGCCATGGGCCGGCCGGCCTGCTCAGCCCTGCTATGACCGGGGCGAAGGGCGCGGACACTGGAGATTTCGGTGTCGTGCAGCCGCAAGTGCCCCCCGCAGGCCTTCCGTGCGGCATCATTCCCCCGATGGGAGGCACTGCATCAAAGGCCCATGGCAGTCAGCCCCGGAAAATCGTCGGGCCGCCGTTCTCCCTGCCACAGGAAGAGCCGTTCGCTCTCCTTGATGGCGACATCATTGATCGAGGCCTCCCGGCGCTCCATCAGCCCATCGGCGTCGAACCGCCACTGCTCGTTGCCATATGAGCGAAACCAGTTTCCCGCCGCGTCCCGCCATTCATAGGCAAAGCGCGCCGAGATCTGGTTGCCGGTGAACGCCCAGACTTCCTTGATCAGCCGGTAGTCGAGCTCCTTTTCCCACTTGCGCGTCAGGAAGGCCACGATGGCCTCCCGCCCGGAAAGGAATTCGGACCGGTTGCGCCAGGTCGATCCCGGCGTATAGGCCAGGGAAACCGCAACCGGATCGCGGCTGTTCCAGGCATCTTCGGCGCGCCGCGCCTTGAGCGCGGCCGTATCGGCGGTAAAGGGCGGAAGCGGAGGGCGAACTTCGCCCCCGGCCTGGCGGATCTGGGTTTCAGACATCCTTTTCCTTGTACCCGAGGGCCGGGAAATTGCCTTCCGGCTGGTGGTAGCGATAGGGCAGGAACTTGCCCGACATGGTGATGCGGACCCGGTCGCCGGCATCGTTGGGTTCGCGTTCCATCTTGAGGTCGAAGTCGATGGCCGACATGATGCCGTCGCCGAACTCCTCGTGGATATATTCCTTCATCGTGGGCCCGAAGACCATCATGGCTTCATGGAAACGATAGAGCGTTGGGTCGGTGGGCGGTACCAGGCTCTGCTCGCCGCGATAGGGCACCTCGCCCAGCATCTTCTCTTCGCTTTCATCAAGGCCGAACAGCGCCGCAGCCTTCGCGGCCTGCACTTTGGGCAGGCGCATCTGTCCCATCAGTGCGGTCATGATATAGAGCTGCGAATAGCCGCCGATTTCTTCGGCAATCGCCTTCCAGGTGAGGTTCTTTTCCCGCTTCATGTCGAAAATCTTCTCGACCAGATCGGTGCGCTTCATCGTCTTTCCCTTTGTTTCAATATCAGGATGCAGTGTGCCCGGCCGGGCTGGCGGCATGGGGGAGGGTGAGCTGCGCCACACCGTCTCCGGCGGGTGTCACCAGGGGCGGCGCCTTGGCCTCCCATGCGAGCCCCTGTGCCAGTTCGTCCCTGAAGGTTGCCGAGCGCGTCACCAGGAAATCCATCAAGTGATTGCGCAGCCCGTAATAGCCCGGCAGCCGGTGCAATTCGTTCCGGGCGCGGTCGCGCGGCAGCGTATTCTGGACGATCTCGGCCACGCGGGCATCGGGCCCATTGGTCATCAGCACGATCTTGTCGGCCAGGTAGATCGCCTCGTCGACATCGTGGGTGATCATCAACACGGTCTGGCTCGAGGCCGTGCAGATGCGCCGCACCTCGTCCTGCAGCGTGCCGCGCGTCAGGGCATCCAGCGCCGAGAACGGCTCGTCCATGAGCAGGGTCTTGGGCTCAATCGAAAGGGCCCGGGCGATACCGACCCGCTGCTTCATGCCGCCCGAAAGTTCGGCGGGCTTGCGATGGGCGGCATGCGCAAGACCCACCAGCTCGATGAACCCCATGGCATGGGCCCGGACCTTGTCGCGCGACCAGTCTTTGTGCCGTGCCGAAACCGCATAGGCAACATTGCCTAGAACGCTCATCCAGGGCAGCAGGGCATGCCCCTGGAAGATCACGGCGCGATCCAGCGACGGGCCGGCAATCTCCCGGCCGTCGGCGATCACGGCTCCCTCACTGGGCTCATCCAGCCCCGCCAGGATATTGAGCACCGTAGTCTTGCCGCACCCGGAATGGCCGATGATGCAGACGAACTCGCCCTTGTGGATCGGCAGCCAGAGGTTTTCGAAAATGGTGACCGGCGGTCCGCCGCGCCTTGGGTATCGCTTGGCAATGCCCTCGATGGAGATGAGAGGCGGCTGCATGGCTTCTCCCGTTCGGATGGTCTGGGCAGCGCCCGGAAAAACATAGTTCATCGGCGCGTTCCTATTCGGCAAAGGTCACAAGGCGTCCCGCTGCGGCCAGCAGCTGGTCGAGCACCATGCCGATCAGCCCGATCATCAGGATCGCGACGATGACATTGACGATTGAGAGATTGTTCCACTCGTTCCAGACGAAGTAGCCAATGCCCGTGCCCCCCACGAGCATCTCCGCGGCCACGATCACGAGCCAGGCAATGCCGATGGAAATGCGCATGCCGGTAACGATGGTCGGCGCTGCGGCCGGAAGGATCACGGTGAGGGCGCGGCGCAGCGGCGGGATTTCCAGCGTCCGGGCGACGTTGAGCCATTCCTTGCGCACATTGGCCACGCCAAAGGCGGTGTTCACCAGCATCGGCCAGATCGAGCAGATGAAGATGACGAAGATCGCGGAGATGGTGGAGTCCTTGATCGTGTAGAGCGCCAGCGGCATCCAGGCCAGCGGAGAAACCGGCTTCATCACCTGGATGAAGGGGTCGAATGTCTTGGACAGGAGCGGCGACATGCCGATCAGAAAGCCCAGCGGCACGGCCACAGCAAAGGCAAGGCTAAAGCCGAGCAGCACGCGTCCGAGCGAAAACAGCAATTGCAGGCCGATCCCCTTGGAATTGGGGCCGTGATCGTAGAAGGGGTCGGAAAGGTGCCCCCAGAGCGTTCGGAAAAGCTCGACCGGACCCGGCATGGCCGAAGCCCCTTCCGTCACCTGCGCGCCCATCAGCGCCGCATATTCGGGATCGAGGCCTTGCGCAGCCGTGCCCGGCCCCGACACGGCGAGGTGCCAGGCCAAGAGGCCGATGACGAGGAGGGTAAGCGACAGCATTGCCGCTTTGAGATTGAGGGAAGCCGTCATCGCTTAGGCCCTGCCGATGGCAAAGGAGGCGAGATAGCCCTCGGGATCGGCCGGGTCGAACGGCTTGCCCATCACCTCGAAACCCTTGGTGTCTTCTTCAGGCGCGTCGAGGCCTACGTCTTCCATGAGCCGCCGCGCGTCGGTGGCGAGATAGACCTGCTTGGCTATGCCGGCATAATCGACATCGCCCGAAATCTGGCCCCAGCGCTTCATCTGCGTCATGATCCAGACTGCAAAGCTCTCCCAGGGGAAGGGCTCGAAGTCGACGCGGGCCGGGTCGCGGACCACGTTGCCCAGCCCGTCCGCATAGGTGCCGGTCAGCACCTGCTCGACGACGGTCTGCGGCTGGTTGAGATATTCCTGCGGCGCAATGGCGGCGGCAATCTCGCTGCGATGGGCGGCGTCGGTCGCATAGGCCGTCGCTTCCATGATCGCGCGCAGCAATGCTGCATAAGTATTGGGCATTTCCTGCACAAAGGCCTGCGAGGCCGCAAAGCCGCAGCACGGATGCCCGTCCCAGATTTCCTTGGACAGCATGTGGATGAAGCCCACGCCATCATAAACGGCGCGCTGGTTCACCGGATCGGGCGCAAGGAAACCATCGATATTGTCGGCGCGCAGGTTCGCCACCATTTCCGGCGGCGGCACGGCGCGGATCGACACGTCGGCGTCGGGGTCGATCCCCGCTCCGGCAAGGTAGTAGCGCAGCAGGTAATTGTGCATCGAATAATCGAAGGGCACGGCAAAGCGGAAGCCCTTCCAGTCCTTGGGGTCGCGCCGGTCGCGATGCTTCATAGCCAGCGTGATCGCCTGCCCGTTGATGTTCTCCACCGCCGGCATCGTATAGGGAACGGGGTTGGCCCCCGCCCCCATGGTGATGGCGATAGGCATGGGTGCCAGCATATGGGCCGCGTCATATTCCCCGTTGAGCGTGAGGTCGCGGATCACCGCCCAGCCGGCGGTCTTGACCACGTTCACGTTCAGCCCCTGCCGCTCATAAAAGCCCATCGGATGGGCCATGATGATGGGCGTGGCGCAGGTAATGGGGATGAACCCGACATTGAGGTCGGTCTTTTCCAGTTGCCCGGTTCCCTGTGCAAAGGCCTCGGCCACAAGACCGAGCGGCAGGAACTGCGACACCGCCGCGGCCGCCGTGCTCGCGCCCACCGCCTTGATGAAGCGGCGCCGGGATGCGTCATGCGGAAACAGGGCCCGCATCACCGCGCTTTCGACCACGCGGGTGACCTGGCCCTCGTTTGATGCTGCCACCGCCGAGACGTCGCGCAGTGCGGCGCCATCATGTTCGGCCTGGCTGGCATGCCGCCCGCAGGAACAGGCCCCGAGTTTGGTGGTCGGGCGGAACGGATTATCGAAAAGACCCATGGAAGGCACCCCGGTTGAACTTTATCTTGCCTTGTCATTGCAAGGATGATGCCAAGTTCTCGAGGGCCCTGCTTCCAAGCGTTACTGGGTTCGCGCCGACGCAAATCTCGCAAAACTACGATTTTTCGTTTCGCCAAAAGACGAATTTTCGTTACTTTGTGTTCATGCTTGCCAATACACTCAGTGTCACTCCACCTTCACTGGCCGTGATCGCCCTTGATCCGCAGACGGATCGCATCGTGGGGATCAATCGGGCAGGCGAAACCCTTTTCGGCGCCGCCCCCGGCGAGCTCAATGACGCGCGCTTCTCCGCGCTCCATCCCGGCCAGCTTCCGGCGCTCGTCGTCTTCAGCGATGCTGTCCTGACGCTGGGCTTTTACTGGACACGCAACCTCAAGCCCCGCCACGCGGCCGGCCACGAGCTCGACGTCGAATATCGGGGGGACAGGATCGAAGACGAGGCGGGGCGCACGCTTATCGTGCTGACGGCAATCGACCTCAACGAACAGGCCCGCCACGCCACCGATACCGGCGCCAACCGCTTCCAGGATGCCGGCATTGCCGAGTGGCAACGCGTCGACCGGATCTTTCGGGACATCGAGCGCGAGAACCAGCTCATTCTCAAGGCCGCCGGCGAGGGCATTTATGGGGTCAATGCCGAGGGCAAGACCACATTTCTCAACCCCGCGGCGGAGCGGCTTCTGGGCTGGCCCGCAGAAGAATTGGTGGGGCGGGGCATGCATGAAAGTGTCCACCATCATCATGGCGACGGCTCGCACTATCCCAAGGAAGACTGTCCCATCTACGCGGCTTTCCGCGATGGCGCCGTCCATACGGTGGACGACGAAGTCTTCTTCCGCCGCGATGGCTCGAGCTTTCCAGTTGAATATACCTCCACGCCCATTCGCGAGCGCGGTGTCATCGTAGGCGCGGTGATCGTGTTTCGCGACGTCACCATGCGGCGCCAGGCAGAGGCGGAACTGCGCGCCGCGCTGCGGGAAAACGACCAGTTGCGGCAGCGGCTCGAGCTCGAGAATGCCTACCTTCAGGAGGAGATTCGCAAGGAATACCGCGACCACGGCATTGTCGGCCGTTCAATGGCCATCGAGGTTTTACGCAAGCGCATCGGACTTGTCGCCGATTCCGATGCGGCGGTTCTGGTCACCGGTGAATCGGGCACCGGCAAGGAACTGGTGGCCCGCGCCATTCATGAAGCCAGCGGCCGCGGCGACCGTCCGCTGATCCGGGTCAATTGCGCCGCCATTCCGCGAGACCTCTTCGAATCCGAGTTCTTCGGCCATGCCAAGGGCGCCTTTACCGGGGCGCTGCGCGACCGCGCCGGCCGGTTTGAACTCGCCCATGGCGGCACCCTCTTTCTCGACGAAGTCGGCGAAATTCCGCTCGAACTCCAGGGCAAGCTTCTGCGCATCCTCCAGGAAAGCCAGTATGAGCGCGTCGGCGAGGAAAAGACGCGTGAGGTGGACGTCCGCATCGTCGCCGCGACCAACCGAGACCTCCAGGCCGAAGTGGCCGCAGGCCGCTTCCGGTCCGACCTCTATTTCCGCCTCAACGTCTTTCCCATCGAACTGGTGCCGCTGCGCGACCGGCTCGAAGACATTCCGCTGCTCGCCGCACATTTCCTCGAAAGCGCCCAGCGCCGCAGCGGCCGCAAGGACCTGCGCATCGCCACTGCCGACATTGAGCGGCTCGCCGCCTATCACTGGCCGGGCAATATCCGTGAACTGCAGAACGTGCTCGAGCGCGCCATTATCCTGGCTGTGGATGGCCGGCTCCATATCGACCTGCCGCAAACAGGCCGCCCGGAGCGCGACAAGCCGCGCGCGTCCATGGACGCCGCAAAGCCTTCCACTCCGGCCCTGCGCCGTGAGAGCGACCGGCGCGCCGCCGAGCGGCAGGATATCGAGAATGCCCTGCGGCTTTCGGGTGGCAGAGTGTCCGGTAAGGACGGAGCCGCTGCCCTATTGGGCGTCAAGCCGACCACCCTTGCCTCCCGCATCAAGACCTTCGGCATCAAGCCGTGGCAGTTCCGCACCGGCTGACCAGAGGACAGCTTAAGGGACAGGGCCCGTACAGCTCTCGGCCGTCCAGATGCTCACCGGCTCGCCCGGGTTGTCGCCAAGCACCACGCATTGCTCTGGGGTGCAGAGCGACCAGCCACCCGGCGTCATCCCTGAGGCGGCCAGTACGATCTTGGGAAGCGCTGGCAGACTTGGCGTATAGCGCCAGCCATCCCCCTCCCAGACAGCATCCTCGGGCAGCTCGATCCCCGCACCCGAGCCCTTGACCTTGGCCGAAACCAGCAGCAGTTCGCCGCTTTCGACCTGCCATTGCTCGACCCACTCGGTCTTTTCCACCGAATGGGTCCAGCTCAGCGAAAAGCTCCCTGCCACTAGGGCAAGAACCCCGCCCGCCGAGGCGACGCAAAGGCTCATGCGGCAGCCTGTGGCGCGGCCGCACCGCGCCGCCACCAGAGCCAGCCGACCAGCAGCAGGCCCAGCCCAAAGCCGAGCTCGTCCGTGAACGGCAGCGCCAGAATGAGCAACAGGCCCGCCGCAAAGGCCAGGAGCCGTTCGACGGCATTCATTGGCGCAAACAGGAACCCGACAATCGCCGCCCCCCACAGTCCGATACCGAAACAGGCTTTGACGATGATGTAGATGACTTCCACCGGATAGCCGAAGGTTTCGGCTATAGCCCCGCCATCCTGCAGCATCAGCGAGGGCGTATAAACGGCCATGAAGGGCACGATGAACCCGGCGGCGGCCAGCTTGGTCGCCTGCAGAGAAATCTTGAGACCCGAAGTCTTGGCCATGGGTGCCGCGGCAAAGCAGGCCAGCGCCACCGGCGGGGTGAGGTCAGCCATGATGCCGAAATAGAAGACGAACATATGGCTGACCAGAAGCGGCACGCCCAGCTCCAGCAGTGCCGGCCCCGCCAGCGAGGAAGTAATGATGTAGTTGGGAATGGTAGGAATGCCCATGCCCAGCACCAGGCAGGTCAGCATGGTCAGGACCAGCGACAGGAACAGGTTGTTTTCCCCGATATTGATGATCGCGCCGATAAAGGTCGAGGCAATGCCGGTCAGCGTCAGCGTGCCGATCACAATGCCCACGACAGCACAGGCGATCCCCACGGGCAGGGCATTGCGCGCGCCCTCGGCCAGCGAGTCCCGCACGATCAGCAGGGTCTGGCGGCCGCCCTTGGTGATGGCGCAGGCCAGCACCAGTGCACTGATGACGATAACGAGGAAGTTGACACCAAAGCGCAGAAAGGCTGCCGAGGCCAGGCCCAGTGCAATCCAGAAGGCATAGCGGAAGGCCCGCGGACCGATCATGGCGGCCAGCGGCGTGCCCAGGATCAGCACGATCACCAGCGCCAGGCCCATGGTTCCCGCAAAGATCGGCGTGTAGCCGGCAAAAAGGAGATAAACCAGCGCCGCCAGCGGCAAGACAAGCGGCCAGTGGTCGCGCACGGCATGCCAGGGATTGGGCAATTCGTCCTTGCTCAGCCCCCGGAGGCGGGCCTTGCCGGCTTCCAGATGCACCATCCAGAAGCAATTGCCGAAATAGAGCAGCGCCGGGATGATGGCAGCCAGCACGATGCTGCTATAGGGCACCTTCAATGTCTCGGCCATGATGAAGGCCACGGCGCCCATGATCGGCGGCATGATCTGCCCCCCCATGGATGACGTCGCCTCGACCCCGCCGGCAAAGGCAGAGCGAAACCCGAACTTCTTCATCAGTGGAATGGTGAACTGCCCGCTCGCCACCACATTGGCGACGCCCGACCCGGAAATCGTGCCCATGAGTGCCGAAGACAGCGTGCACACCTGTGCCGGCCCGCCCCGCCATCCGCCGACCAGCCCCAGCGCAAAATCGTTGAAGAGCGCGATCATGCCCGCCTTTTCAAGGAAGGCCGCGAACACAACGAAGATGAAGATATAGGCGGCCGAGACATAGACCGGAGTGCCGTAGATGCCTTCGGTGCCAAAGCCGAAATGCTCGACGATCTGGGTGAAGTCATAGCCGCGATGCACCAGCGGCCCCGGCGCATACTGGCCGAAGAAACAATAGGCGAGGAAAATCCCCGAAATGATGGCCAGAGGCCACCCCATCAGCCGCCGGGCGCCTTCGAAGACCAGCACGATGGCCGTCGTTCCCACCACGATATCGAGCGTGGTCATGAAGCTGCTGCGCTTGATGAGGTCGGTATAGAAAACCCAGTTATAGACCCCGGTCATGAACCCGGCGATGCCCAGCCCCCAGAACCAGATGCGGCCCCAAAGGGTCTTGGCCACCAGATTGCCGAACAGCGCAAAGCCGAGCAGCAGCAGGAAGCCCACATGCATGGCGCGCACCACCTGGCTGGGCAGCGTGCCATAGGCGGCGGTCCATATCTGGAAAAGCGAGAAAGCAATGGCGATGCCGAAGGCGATCTTGCCCATCAGGCCCACGCCAAAACCGGGCGGCAGGCCTTCGACGGCCTCCTCGACACTGGCTGGTGGGGTATTGGGAAAGGCGTCAGTGGTTGCAGTCGACATCGAGTCTCCTCCCAGACAACTCGTGCAGGCGCCCGCGTCCACAAGGGGCTGGCGGACGGATCATGGCAATCGGATTAAGCGCGGGATGCGGCCCGCCGGATGACCCGGCAGGCCGACACGGTCAGAGCAGTCCAGCTTCGCGATAGTAGCGCTCGGCACCCGGATGCAGCGGGATGGAAAGACCCGTCAGCGCCGCGGCCGGATCGATATCGGCGGCCGCCGAATGCGAGGCGATCATGCGGTCGAGATTTTCGAACATGAGCTTGGTCATCTGGTAGGCGGTTTCTTCGCTGACGCCGGCATGGGTGACCAGAATATTGCCGATGGCCGCAGTGGAAACATCCTCGGCCTGGCCATCATAGGTGCCTGCCGGAATGGTGGAGGCCACATAGGGCGCGCCAATGGTTTCGACCACATCGGCCGGAATCGCCACGATGTTGATCGGCATGGTCGCGGCCAGATCCTGGATAAAGGCCACGCCCAGCCCCGAGGACTGCAGCGTTGCGTCAAGCTGGCGGTTCTTGATCAGTTCGGCCGATTCCGCATAGGGCAGGTATTCGACCTTGCCCATGTCTTCATAGCTCATTCCGGCCGCCGCAAAGATGGCGCGGGCATTGAGTTCGGTGCCCGATGCGGGGGCCCCGACCGAAATGGATTTGCCCTTGAGGTCCTCGAGCGTCTTGATGCCAGACTCGGCATTGGCGACGATCTGCACATAGTTGGGGTAGATCGCGGCAATGGCGCGGATTTCCGTGAGGGGCTGGGGGAAACCCGCTTCCTCGACACCATCCCAGCCGGCCTTGACCGAGTCACCCAGGGCAAAGGCCAGTTCACCCTTGCCCTGCTGGAGCAGGTTGAGGTTTTCGACCGACGCCTTGGTGGCTTGCACCTGCGTGCGGGCGCCATCGATATTTTCGGCATAGATTTCAGACAGCGCCACGCCCAGCGGGTAATAAACGCCCGAAGTGCCGCCGGTCAGCACGTTGATGAATTCCTGGGATTGCGCCGGAGCGACGCCTGCTCCCAGCACCATGGTTGTGGCCAGGACGCCCGACAAAAGACGCGGGGAAAGTACGGTCATGCTGATCCTCCTCTAGCATGATTATGAAGACGGCCGGCTCCTCAACCGGCTGTCCCAGTTCAATTGCAATCCCCATGCCAAACGCCGGAACCCCGGAAAACCGGCATTTTCTGTTACTGCAGGATCACCGGCTGGCAAATATCCGCCCGCTAGGCGACGGAGGCTGGCGAGTTTCCGCTCGCCTCGTCCCGCAATCCATACCGGGCGATCTTTTCGTTGAGCGTCCGTCGCGGTACGCCCAGCCGGAGTGCCGCCTCGGCGCTGGAGCCACCACAGGCCCTCAGCGTTTCGGCGATGACCTCGGCTTCAAAATGGGCCACGCGCGCGTTGAGGCTGCCCATCTCGGCTCCATCCGTCGCCATCGGCACCGGGCTGCCCAGACCGAGCACAAATCGCTCCGCCGCCGCCTTCAGTTCGCGCACATTGCCTGGCCATTCCTGCCTTTGCAGAGCCTGCATCAGCCTTGGCGGCGGCGCCGGTGCTGCCACGTTGAAGCGGGTGGCGGCGGCCCCGGCAAAAAGCGCATGGAGCAGCGGGATATCCTCACGCCGCTCCCGCAGGGGCGGTATGGCCAGTTCCACCGTGGCGAGGCGGAAATAAAGATCGGCCCGGAAACGCCCCGCATCGCTTTCCGCCTTGAGGTCGGCTTTGGTGGCGGCGATGAACCGCACGTCCAGCTGCCGCAGGCTGTTGGAGCCCAGCGGCTCGACCTCGCGCTCCTGGATGGCACGCAACACCTTGGCCTGCAGCGCCAGCGGCATGGATTCGATTTCGTCCAGAAAAACGGTGCCACCCTTGGCGAATTCGAGCTTGCCAAGACGGCTCCCGGCCGCGCCGGTAAAGGCCCCCTTTTCGTGCCCGAAGAGTTCGCTTTCGAAAACGGATTCGGGGATGGCCGCACAGTTGATCGCCACAAACGGGCCTTTGCTGCGATGACCGAAATCATGCAGCGCCCGCGCCACCACTTCCTTGCCTGCGCCCGTCTCACCATTGAGGAGAATATCGACATCCACATCGGCCAGCTGTGCAATCGAGCGGCGCAACGCCACCATCGGCGCCGATATGCCAACGAGGCGCGTATCGAGTTCTGCGCCCGCCATCTGCCGCAGGCGCCGCAGTTCAACCCCCATGCGCCGACGCTCTACCGCCCGGTCCAGCACCGCAATCAGATGGTCCGCATCATAGGGCTTCTCGATAAAGTCATAGGCGCCCCCGCGCATGGCCTCGACCGCCATGCCCACATCGCCATGTCCGGTGAGCAATACCACCGGCAGGTCAGGATCGGCGGTGGCAAAATGGGCCAGCACATCCTGCCCGCTTGCGCCCGGCATGCGCATGTCGGTCACCACGCCCTCGAAAGCGTGCACCTCGATCCTGCGCATTGCCGCAACCGGATCGGTGAAGGTGGTGACCTCGAACCCCGACACGCCCAGCCATTCCTCGGCCGCCTCGCAGAGCTGCACCTCGTCGTCGATGAATGCGATCCGTCCCCTGGTCATGCCGGTTCAAGCTGCCTTTGCTGTTGCGCGTAAAGGGGCAATTCCACGAAGGCCTCTGTCCCGCCCGCGTCCATGGGCGCGAGGCTGAGCTTGCCGCCGAATTCCTCGATAATGGTCTTGCTGATCGACAGGCCCAGTCCCAGGCCCTCCCCCGTCGTCTTGGTGGTAAAGAACGGCTCGAACAGCCGCTGCCGCACTTCCGGGCTGATGCCCTCGCCCATGTCCGACACGGTGATCCGCAGCGCATCCCCCGAAATGGCGGCAGCCACCTCGATCCGGTCCTGCTTGGCGGCGACGCTGGCATCGACCGCATTGAGCAGAAGGTTGATCAGCACCTGCTCGAGCCGGATAGCGTTGCCACTGACCGCTGGCAGGCCCCCGTCGCGTTTATAGCCGATGGCCACCCCATGTTCGCGCGCCCGGGGCTGGACGATATCGATGGCCGCCTCGATGGCTTGGCTGGCGTCAACAGGCTCGGGTGGGGTCGCATCGCGCCGCGAGGAAAACGTCTTGAGATGCTTGACGGTGCGCTGCATCCGCTTGAGCAGGGATCGCGCCGAAACCAGATTGCGCTGCACTTCTGCCCGCGCATCCCGCTCGGCATGAAGCCCCGCCGCTGCCAGCGTATTATCAAGCGCCGAGAGGGGTTGGCTCACCTCATGCACGATGGCCGCCGACATCCGGCCCAAAGCGGCAAGCTTGGCCGCATGGATAAGGCTCTCCTGCATGGTCCGCAGGTCCTGCTCAGCCCGCTTGCGCTCTTCGACCTCATGGGCCAGCGCCGCCGTTCGCTCCGCCACGCGTCCTTCGAGCACCCCATTCTGTTCAAGCTTCATCCGGATCAATTGCTGGCGCTGGCGCAAAAACAGCATCACCGCCAGGGCCAGCATGGCAACGAGCGCTGCTGACCCGCCGACCAGCCGCGCCTCTGTCTCGACCGGTCCCAGCGGCAGGGCAGACAGCACTTGCCATCCATCCGGTTGCAACTCCCGTACCCCGAGCAGATAATGCTCGTTGCCCAGCCGGATCGTGGGATCGGCATCCCCGCTGGTCACCGGCGCCAGAGGCTCGGCCCGCGCCAGGTCGATCCCGTCATAGCGCCGCTCGGCATCGAGCAGCGCCACCGTCTCGGCCGGCAAGGGATGGAACGGCCGATAGATCCATCGCGGCTCGCCCGAGAGAAAGACAATCCCCTCCCGGTCGGCAATCGCGCTGAGGTCACCCGCTTCCGCCCAGGTGCGCGCCAAGGGTCCCATATCCACCTTGGCCACGACCACGCCAATGGTTCGATCTTCATGGACAACCCGGCTGGAGAGAAAATAACCCGGCCGCCCGGTGGTGACACCGACCGCATAGAACCGCCCTGCCCCATTGACGATCGCCTCGGTAAAATAGGGGCGGAAACCGTAATTGTGACCGACGAAGCTGCCCTCTTCGTTCCAGTTGCTGGCAGCCAGCGTTTCGCCCGCCAGGTCGATCACATAAAGCTCGTCCGCGCCGGACATGGCGCGCACCACCTGCAGATACCCGTTGGCAACGTCAATCGCCCCGGGGCCTGTAGCCTCGAGGAGCTCGATGATGCGCTGATCCTTGCTGATCACGTCGGGCAGGTAGCGGAACCGTTCGATCTCGCTTTCCACCGCACGCAGGTTGACGGTCAAGCGGTCCTGCACAAGGCTGCGCAGGCGCTCGACGCCCTGGCGATGGGCAAAGCCCCAGCTGGCGCTGGCCACGACCGCCACCAGGGCCGCGAACAGCACCCAGACACCAACGCGGCCAAAGCGTGATCTCTCCACCAGCGCGCTTCCTCCCATGCCGGTCTCCCATCCGGCAATAAGGGGCATTTGACGGCGCGCGCCGCGAAGTTGCAAGAGCCTCGAACCGCCGCCTAACTTTGGCGCAGCCATTGGAGCACGGCGAGGACGCGCCGATGTTCATGCCCCTGCTCGATCAGCCCCAGCTTGGAAAAGATCTCCGAGATATGCTTTTCGACTGTGCCGGCGCCGATCCCGAAGCGCTGAGCAATGCCGCGATTGGTCAGCCCTTCCGCCATGGCACCCAACACATCGCGCTCCCGCTCCGTCAGCGTCATCAGGGGATCGCGGCGGGCACTGATCAGTGCGCCCACCACCTCGGGATCGAGCACGGTCCCACCCGCGATGATCCGCTCGATCGCATCGTAAAGCGTATCGATGGAAGCGAGCCTGTCCTTGAGCAGATAGCCCACCGACCCCTGCTCGTCGGCCAGCAATTCCTTGGCATAGATGGTTTCGATGAACTGGCTGAGAATGAGGACCGGAAAGCCCGGGCGCTCGGCCCGGAGCGCGATGGCGAGCTTGACCCCCTCGTCGGTGAAGCTGGGCGGCATGCGCACGTCGAGCATGATGAGATCGGCCTCGAGTGTGGGCAGGGCCGCAATGAGCGCGTCCCCGCCGCCAAATGCGCCCGCAAGCGCAAAGCCGGCTTCCTCGATCAGCCGGACGATGCCTTCGCGCAGCAGCACCGAATCCTCGACCACCGCGATCCGGTGCTGCCGTGCATCCGCCATGTCAGTCCTTACCTTCGTCCGGAATGAAAAGGCTGACCCGCGTGGGCCCGCCTGCCGGGCTGTCGAGCGTCCAGCGTCCGCCCAGCCCTTCGATGCGTTCGGCGAGGCCGGCAAGCCCATGCCCTGGCACAACCGAGGCGCCGCCTGCACCATCATCGCTGACCACGACGCTGAGCCCCCCGCGAACCGTCTCGCAGCGGATCGCCACTGCCTTGGCGCCGCTATGCTTGGCCGCATTGGCCAGCAGTTCGGCAACGATGAAATAGACGCCCTGCTGCACGGCCGGCTCGATGTGCTCCGGCGCCTCGACCTGCGCCACGACATTAGTGGGGAGGGGACTGCGCTCGGCCAGTGCCTCCAACGCGGCCACCAGGCCCCGGTCCTGCAACAGGGGCGGCGCAATGCCCCGCACCAGATGCCGGAGTTCCGTCAGCGTCTCGGCCGATCGGCGCCCGGCATCGGCGATCAGCCGCGCGGCCTCATCGGGGTCACTGGCCATCTTTCGCCCCGCGGCGGCCAGATCGAGCTGCAACCTCAGCAATTGCTGCTGCGGACCGTCATGGAGATCCCGCTCCAGCCGCCGCAGGGCCCGGCCCTCGGCAGCAACGCTCGCCCGCCGGGACCGGCGCAGGCCTTCCATCCGGGCATCCAGTTCTTCGGGGCTGTACCGCCCCAGAAACACCCGTGCCAGCCGGTCGTGAAGTCCAACCAGGGTGCGGCTGAACCAGGGCAGGGTCACCAGCGCAATGGCGCCGAGCACGGTATAGGCGAGGATGGTCAGGGGACCATGAAGGAAGGCCGGCGGGCTCCACAGCACAGGCAGGCTCCAGCCGATTTCGGCCAGTTCTTCCGGCGTCGTCGCTGCCCAGTCATTCCATATCCACCGAGTGGCCCCGGTGACGATGCTCGACACCCAGACCAGCGCCAGGCTGCCGCTCGCGGTGCCGAGCAGGAGGTAGAGAACCGCATAGGCGATATAGCTCCACTGCTTGGGGTCGAGCAGCACCAGCCGCATCTTTTGCCCAAGGGAGAGGCCGGAAAGCGCCGGCCAGTCCGGCGGCTCGATCGGCGCCGCGCCGGCCCAGGCCAGCCGCCGCAGTTCAAGGTCACCGAACCATCGGGCCAGGGCCGCCGCCCCAAGGAGCAGCAACAGCCCCACTCCGAGAACGGCGAGGCCCGCCCCCACCGACACCAGCGCAATTGTTGTCACCGGCACGACCAGCGCCAGCGGCAGTGCGGTGAGGAGGAACAGCGTCTGCCACCCCACCGGCGCCCAGCGCTGCCGGCTGAACAGGGCGTCGAGGCTGGCCTTTGCGCCGGCGGGCGGTGCGGAATGTGCATCTTGGGTCATCCGAGCGCTCCCTAGTATCCGACGCCGAAGGTCAAGAGGTTGAAGAAGGAGGCGACCCAGATCACCACGGCCGTCGCCAGCACCAATGCCACCGCCCAGAGCAGCGACCATAGTCCGCGCCCTTCGCGCACGGCAAGCACGCCATTGGCCGCCGCACTCGCGCCCAGCCCCAGCACACCGGCAATGGTGAGCCCCTGGAGCGCCATCAGCACGCCATCCGACTGCGCGCTGAGCAGCGTCAGGTCGGCAAAGACCGAGGTCAGAAACACCATCCAGCCGGCAAAGACGGCAACCACCAGAAGCCCGAAGCCCCGCGCGCCATGATAGGCCGCCCGCGCCGGCGCCGTCAGCTCAAGGCTCCCGCCATAACGGCGACGCACCAGCGCGGCCACCGGCCATTGCACTGCACCCAGCACAAGCACGCCAAGGCTTGCCAGCAAGGCCGGGGTCACCCAACTGGCGGCACGCTGCCAGGGCACCCGGTCATAGACAGTGATAGGCGCCATGGTGTTGAGGCTGAAGCGGGTCACCTGCCCATTCTCGACCACTGCGCCGAGCCGCTCGCCACTATTGCTGGCCTGCCAGCGATAGGGCTCGACCTCCACCCAATCACGCACCGCCGCACCCATGATCGGCAGGTTTTCACCCACCAGCCGGCCCTGATCATCGGTGGCAAGGACCGTCGGCTCCAAAAGGTCGGTCAGCGCGAAAAAGCTGCCTTCCGACCGCCGGCTCGCGGTCCACTGCCCGGCCATTTCCGGCGCATGGTTTTCGGCAATCGCCTCGAGCGGACCGGCTTCCGCCTCCGGGAAATAGCGGTCGGCGAACTGGCTGAGCATCAGCGCGCGCAGCCGGTGCGCCGCACCGTCCGTCCCCGTGCTGTTGAGCGCGACGAAGATACCGACACCCGCCTCGATAAAGAGGTTGAGGTCGGTGTGAAAGACTTCCGTGTCCCCGCCATGGCTGATTACCCTCCGGCCATTGAGCGAGCTCTCGTAAAACCCGAGCGCCATGCCGTTGAGGCCGGCAATCGCCTGATGGGCCGGTGCGTGCATTGCCTGCACCGTCTCGGGCGCCAGAATGCGTTCGCCGTCCAGGGCGCCGCCATTGAGATGGGCGAGCATGAACCGCGCCATGTCGGGCGCCGCGGCGGTCATGGCGCCGGCCGGTGCTGCGGCAACCCATTCGAACGGGCTTTCCGCCCCGCTGGCCGTGGCATAGCCCTTGGCGAGGGCCGCCTGCTGGGCCGCCGAGAGGTCCTGGGAAAACGTCGCCGTATCCATGCCGAGCGGCGCGAAGATGGCCGCGTCCACATAGTCGTTGTAAGCCATGCCGGAAACGCGCTGCACGATATAGCCCGCCAGTGCCGTCCCATAGTTGGAATAGGCCGGTGTCGTGCTGGGCGCAAAGATGCGGTCTGGCACATGCTCGCGCACCAGCCGCTCGAAAGGCAGGTGATCCGCCCGGTCATGGGCAAGGATGAATTTGAGCTGTTCCTCGAACCCGGCCGTATGCGTCAGGAGCTGGCGCAGCGTCACCGGCTCCCCCGCAAAGGCGGGAATGGCAAAGTCGAGATAGGTGTTGACGTCGGCGTCAAGGTCGAGCGCACCGCGCTCGGCCAGCTGCATCACCGCTGTCCAGGTCATGAGCTTGGAAATCGAGCCCATGCGAAACAGCGTGGAAGCCGGATCGACCGGCGCACCGCTCGTCATGTCGGCGAGGCCGAAGCCTCGATTGGTGACAACCGCTCCATCGGCCACGACCGTGACCACGGCCCCGGCCATGTCCCCCGATGCCAGGGCATAGGGCACGAGCCCGTCGAGCCAGGCATCGACATCCTGTTTGCTCAGCTGCGGCGCCCCAGCGCCCGTCGGCGCCGGCTCCTGCGCCGCCAGGGGCGTGGCCATGGCCAGCGCCAATGCGGCTATTGCGTGTATCGTCTTCATCTCTGAACCTCTTGTTTCGATAGGTTCAGGATGATCCCGATATGGGCTCGGCAACACCGGGCGGACCCCGCACCCTCTCTGGGGGTTATCCCCCAGAGTCGGGCAGTCGCCTAAGGGCCGCGCGTTAGGCTGTGCGCATGCCGGCCTGCTGCATCAGCGGCGCCACCGGAACCGTCTGGCCGCTGGCAATAGACATATTGGCGGCAATCCCGGTAAGGATCGAAAGGCCGCCCGCTTCCTGGTTCGAGCTGCGGGCATAGCGGTCCGGCTCCATGCCAGCGGGGTCGAAGATATAGCCCAGCATGACCGGATCGGCGCCGCCATGCCCGCCTTCGCCCTTCCACACCTCGACCTGATAGGGCGTTTCGCCGGCGCGATGCACCTCGGTCGTGGTGGCGTCGTCCTGCGGCTTGTTGCGCTTGCCGCCGAACACGCCATGCACTTCCACCGTCTTGTGCCGGAGCTCGCCCTCCGTTCCGTGGAACACCACCTCATAGCCCTCCCATGGGCTATAGGCGACCAGCGAGTAGTTGAGCGAGACCGCGTTGGCGTAGTCCACCTGCACCTGCATCGTGTCCTCGATGGTGATGTCCTCGTCGAACACGCACCGATCCCGCCAGTATCCGTCGTGACCCTCGGTTTCGAGGTAGAGCGGACCGAGCTTGCCATCGGCGGCAATGTCGAGCCGGAAGGCGCAGCGCGAGGCCGACGGGCAGGTGAGGCACCGCGGCCCACGGGGCGTCAGCCGCATCGCCTCAGCGGTCTGTGGCGTATAAAAGGCCCGCCGACCCGTCGCGCGCACCATGCTCGGCGCCGCGCCGATCCACCAGTTCAGAAGGTCGAAGTGGTGGGGGGATTTATGCACCAGCAGACCGCCCGAAAGGTGCTTGTAGCGGTGCCAGCGCCGGAAATAGTCGGCCCCGTGCACGCGGTCGAGATGCCAGCGGAAGTCCACCGCGGTGATCTCGCCAATGGCCCCATCGAGCAGCAGGTGCTTCACCTGCGTACGCGCCGGCGCATAGCGGTAGTTGAACGTCACCGTGACCGATCGCCCGGTTTCCCGCTGTGCCGTGATGATCCGTTCGAGCTTGTCGATGTCGGTCGTCATCGGCTTTTCAGTGATGACGTCGCATCCGGGGCGCATGGCGCGGACCATGTAGTCGTCATGGAGGTGGTCGGGCGTGCACACGATGATCACGTCGGGCTTTTGCTCGGCCACCATCTGGTCGAACTGGTCGGCCGCATAAACGGGAAGCGCCTGTCCGCGCTCAGCGACGGCCCCCTCCGACATGTCCGCCCGGGCCCGGTTGTTGTCGCAGATCCCTACCAGCTCGGCCGCATGGGCATGCGGCCCCAGGATGGCCTCGCGAAACATCACGTGCCGCGCGCCGGCGCCAACTATAGCATAGCGCTTCCTGACGCCATCGCCCGCTCCGCGCAGCTGCGCAATGACCGGACAACGGCCGAGCACCGCGACGCTAAGATACGAACTCTCCGGCAGGCAAACGATCAAGAGTACTGGGTTCGGTTGGCCATTTTACCTGTTCCTGCGCGCACTCTCCGACCTTCCTTCTCCTCTACCTGCGGAGCTGCCCAGTCCTCTGAGGAGTCTTCCCGCCCGGCTGCGCTCTGCCGCGCTCCCATGCGCAAAGAAGCGTTCCAAGATTGGCCCGAGTTTTCGTTGAAGAGGCGGGTCTTCGCGGGCGAATTCGAACAGGGACGTCATGCTTGAAGTCGTGACGATGCGGCTCTTGTCGCTGAGATATTCCAGCAAAACCGCAATCGCGACATCTCTCTGGGAAGCATCTAGGCCGATGCGCGGCAGCATTTGGGCAATGTGCCAGCGCAGTTCCTGCTGGACGCTGGTTCGCGCCAACCGGAGAAGCCGCGACCGGAGTGGAACGAACCAATCAGGTTTGCTGATCGAAATCTTCTCAGCAGCATCGGCGCAGCGCATCCGGAGCACCTCGTCCTCGCTCTCCATTCCGTCTATCAGAACCGGGAGCTGCTCCGGATGATCGAGCACGAATGGTACAACGGCACTGACGCGACCAATCGATCTCCTGTCGCCACCCGCAAGAGCGGATAAGATATCCATGTCTTACCGGCCCTTCACCGGCGCAAATCCAGCTGCTCAAGCCACAGGTGGAGTGCGGTCAAGAACATCCAAACCAAGAAAATGCCGATCGTGATCCGCTCGCAAAGCCCCATAGCGGGCCAGCCTTGCGCCGCTGCCATGGCAGCCAGCAAGCCGGAAACGAAAACGGCTGCCAACGCCGCCAAGGTCAAAAAGGACCAAGTTTGCCTATCTGGGCGACTCCACCAACCCATCCCAAAAAGAAGCATCGCCGCCATGGTGCCAACGGACAAGAATCCGGCAGTCACCAGATGCAGGATTCCTGCCGCTGTTGCGGTCTCGCCTATCGGGTCCCTCGGAAAGGGAGTGGAAGCAAGACCCAGCACGCCTGTCAGGCCGACCGTCAGGCTACCCCAGCGGAACAAGCGGCCCCAGTGGCGCTTGTGGAAGAGCAGACCGACAGCGAACAGGACGACGAGCACGTTGTAGACAACGAAGCCCGGTTCCAGTTGGCGACGCCGTGAAGCGCCGGTTGCAGTCAATTCGCTGATCGCCTGGTCGACATGACTGTAGTTCGGCGTCAGCACCCCGCCCAAAATTACCGTGGCAGCATAGACCAGGGGTGCAGCCATGCCGGCCAGCAGCAGATACTTGGCTGGGAACGTCGGGTCGGCGTGCAAGTCCTTCAGTTATCGATGTCCCTGTGTCTAGTCGCCGGAGCTAACGATCATCGGGCCATACCCGTCAGGTCTCTGCCCAGAGCGTTCGAGATATCCTCGGCGGAGTCAAAGAGCAGTTGCAGCGCGTAGTGCGGATTGTGAACGTGAATCCCGGCATCCGATCCCACAAATTTCCAGTTGTAGGCTGCTTTCAACAACCGTGGCGTCCAGCTTGCATACGGGACCGGGGAGCCTTCCCGCTGGTCCGGCAAGCCGTCGCCGTTGTGGTCGGCAAAAAAGTAGGGATGGCGATTTCCGTCGTAGACCATCGCCGTTCCAGCCATCTCGCGCGCGTACTCGGCCAGCAAAGCGAACAGTCGCTCCCTGTTGGCGACGATGTCGGCGAAGATGCCCTGCTCAAGATTGCCGCTGCCGTCGAAACTCTGGCGGGAAATGCGAATTGCACGTGAATCGCCCGATTCATGGCAGGTGGTGCACGTCTCCTCCGCCACGGTCAGGTTATGCGGTTCGTGGCACCCCACACAGGTAGAGACCGGGCGGGCGTGGAAGAACCGCTGCTGGTAGTCCTTCCCCGGATACTGGTATCCCAAAGCGCCGGAACCCCCTAGAAGGCTCGCTGCAGCTACCGCGTAGTGCGGGTTGATGAAGGACAGCTCTGGATTGACCTCGTCTTCAAGGCTTTCCGCCACTGCACGTTCAATCGTTGCGGTCGACGCTCGGCCCTGGTGGCAAGTCATGCATGCGGCTTCAGCACCCACGACGGGATGCTGAGTGCCGGAAGGGAGCCGGATCTCGGTTACGCTCGGAAGGCCTGGATTGTGGCAGGTGTCGCAGTCCACCACCCCGCCGACGGGTATAGGACTCTGCGGCAGTCCCGGAGTGCTGCCATCGAACCCGTACAATGAGCGAAACCCCGCTCCAGAGTGACAGGTGGAGCATACTGGCGGGATTTCGCCGGTATCGTCCCAATGCGCGAAGGACTCAGAATGTATATTCGCGTGGCCAGATCGAGCCCACTGTGTGATCTCTTCAATATTAGGGGTCCGCTCCGGCGTTTGTCCGATTGCCGACGCAACCACGAATAGGGCCGGAATACTGCTCCACAGGAGAATCGATCTGAGTTGCACGGGCGGCCTTCCTCGCACGGGTGGAAGCATCAAGAGTTCTCTGGTAGTCCTTGATTGTCAAGCGGAAGGGCGATCGTCGTCTCAGTCAAGCCACGGAGGGACATGCCATATTGGGACTCATGGAACGCGGCCTGTTCGTACGAGTGGCATCGCCCCAACCTCTGCCAGGAACACCTGAAACCGTCATTACGGCCGAAGCGGGAGTGAGCCTGCCCCCGTGGATGGAATTCAGGGTGGAGCCGCTGGCGGAGGTCGGCAGCCGTGTTGCTCAAGGCAAGCCGCTCCTGAGAGATCGCCGGCGCCCCGAATGCATCATCACAGCACCCATCTCTGGCCGCCTTTCGGAACTTGAGACTGGTGCGGGGCGCCGCCTTACGAGCCTCATCATTCAGGGAGAAGGATCAGGCGAGCGGCACCAGTATGACACCCAATCGGCGCTCGAAGAGCTTGAAGGCGAAAACGGATCAACCGCGCTGCGTCAACTGCTTCAGAGTTCCGGCCTCTGGATGCGACTGAGGAGCCGGCCTTTCGGCAAAGTGCCCGAAGCGTTAGCGGCTCCTGCCGCGATATTTGTCATGGCGGTCGATACTCGTCCCCTGGCGCCGGACCCGCGGCATGCGATCGGAGAGGATAACATCGCACGACTCAATCTTGGATTACGCGCGCTCTCAAGCCTCTGCGACGGGCCGCTATTCTTCTGCCAGGACCAAGGGCCGGACATCCCTGACGCGCACGGTAGATTGAAGATAGTTCGGACCGGCGAGTTGCACCCTCAGGGTCTTGCGGGGCTCCAGATCCACCGGCTGTTCCCTGCGCGTCTGGCCCGACAGGTCTGGGACATTTCCTTGGAGGATGTCGTTGCCATCGGCCAACTGCTGTCCGAGGGCCGGCTGCCCGAAACGCAAGTGGTGTTCATTGCCGGGCCGGGACTGCGCGAGGCGAGGCTCGTCCGCTGCCCTCCCGGAGCCGATCTGCGCGAGCTCTGCTACGCCTTCATGTCACCTGGTCCGCGCATTATCCTTTCCGGCTCGCTGCTCGATGGGCGCGAGTCGCGCTGGCTCGGTTTCCACGACCGGCAGGTTACGGTGCTCGAGCGTCGCGAGCCAACGCCGCGACACTGGCTGGAAGCGGGCCTGCGCCGGGCATCGCGTCCGGAACCAGTCATTGCCACGGCCGCCGTCGAGCAGGCTTTGGGGGGCGCCATGCCGGGGATGGCCCTTTTGCGAGCGCTCTCTGTCGGGGACGACGAGGCCGCAATCGACCTTGATGTCCTTTCGCTGGTCGAAGAAGACTTGGCGCTCATCGATTACGTTACCGCGGCATCCCCGCGCTTCTCGGATCTGCTGCGCGCCGCGCTGAACCGCATCGAGGCAAACACATGATCCGTGGCATCTGGACTCGCGAGACCGTTGCCATGGTTTTCCTGGCTGCACTGTTACCAGTTGCGGTGTCATGGATCTGGGACGAAGGCGTCTTGGGCACCGGTCGCCTCGTGTTCGTCCTTATCCTGGGTGGGATATGGCAGGCGCTGTTTACCTTTTTCCGCGCCCAGCCGCCGAGTGCGGCCGGGGCTGTATCCGCATTTGCCATTGCGGTTCTGGCACCCGAGGTAGGGCCGCTTCAGTTCGCGATAGGGGTCAGTTTCGGTTTCGTCTTCGGCGAACTGGTCTTTGGCGGCTGGGGGCGGAGTGTCCTCAGCCCCGCGGTGGTGACGGTCATGTTCCTCGGCTTCGGCTTTCCCGCGGCGGATTGGCCTCACCTGCCGGTTCAGATCGGCTGGGCCGCAATCCCGGCAGCGGCAATTCTCTTGTTCTTCGGCGTGCTGCCGTGGCGCGTCCTGGTTGGCGCACTTGTGGTGCTCATCGCTGCGGGTGGGTTCAACGTCGACCTGCTGACCAGTGCCGTCGCATTTGTTCTGGTTTTCCTCGTCTGCGATCCGGCGGTCAGTGCGTCAACGCCGCTAGGACGTTGGCTCTATGGAGCCCTGTTTGGTGCATTGACCGCACTCTTTGCCGCATTTTGGGAGACAGCTCCCGTGCAGATTGCTGTTTCGGCAGCACTCCTGGCTTCGCTCGCAGCACCTCTACTGGATGAGATGGCCATCGCCGTTTGGCAGGCTGTTCGGAGATATCGTCATGGCTGAGCTCAACCCGATCAAGCTGTGGCGAGGGATCCTGTCGCTGCCCAACGAAAGCCGAACCAAGACCATCGCCGTTGCCTTCACCGTTTCGATTGTGTGCGCTCTGCTGGTTACGGTTGCTACGGTCGTGCTGCGGCCGATCCAGGCGCAGAACCGCGCGCTTGAACAGCAGACCCGACTTGAGGCGCTGCTGGCAGAAATCCCGGGGCTATCGGCGATATTGGCAATGTCCGATGAAATGAAGTTGTCGACAGTCGTGGTGGATCTCCGGCGCGCCGAGGCTGCACAGGATGTCACACCCGAGACGTTGGCGAGCGCCCTAACGGACTCCACCAACTGGACGCAGTTGTCGCCGCAGGAGGACATCGCCAACTTGAGAAGCCGCGCCGACTTCAAGCAAATTTACCTGCTCCGCAGCCCAGAGGATCAAGTGGAGCTGGTAATTCTGCCGATCAGCGGGACTGGTTACGGCGGCCCGATTGAGGCGATGATTGCAGTCGAGGGCGACATGAACACCGTCGCGGGGCTCGCGGTGATGTCGCACAACGAGACTCCGGGGCTGGGTGCGCGGATCGATGAACCCGCCTGGCGGCAGCAGTTCGCAGGCAAGCGCATCGAGGACGACACCGGAACACCTCAGTTAGCCGTTGCGCGCGGCGCAGCGACGACCGAATTCGAGGTCGACGCCATTACCGGCGCGACGCGAACCAACACGGCCATGACGCAAATGCTGGCATTCTGGCTCGGGCCAAACGGGTACGGCCCGCTTCTCGATGCCATACGACGGGGAGAGTTCTGATGCGGCTCTGGGGAACCCTTACCGATCCAATCCTGCGCCAGAATCCGGTCACCTTGCAAATCCTCGGCATCTGCTCGGCGCTTGCGGTGACGACCACGCTTGCTGCAGCGATCACCATGTCAGCGGCACTGACGGCCGTCGTAGTGGCTGCCGCAGGGATCATCAGCCTCATCCGGCGGCATCTGCCTTCCTCCATCCGCCTCATCGTTCAGATAATCATCGTCGCGTCACTCGTCATCGTCGTGGATCAGTTTCTGCAGGCGTTTTTCTTCGAGATGAGCCAACGGCTCTCCGTCTTTGTCAGTCTTATCGCTACCAATTGCGTCGTCCTGGGACGCACCGAGTCCTTCTCGCTCCACAATCCGCCCGTTCCCGCCATGACCGACGCGCTCGGTAACGGCCTTGGCTATTCACTGGTCCTCGTGATCATCGGCAGCGTGCGCGAGCTGTTCGGCCAAGGCACTCTCATGGGCACTGAAGTCTTTCGCACCACCGAACAGGGCGGCTGGTTCGAGCCCCTGAGCCTGATGCTTCTTGCACCGAGTGCGTTCTTCCTGCTCGGCGGCCTGGTCTGGGCAATCCGCAGCTGGCGGGTGGAACAGGTGGAGGTCTCCGAGCACGCGCTGGCCCCTGCCGAGGAGACGCGGGGATGAGCGATCTCGGGGCGCTCTTCATACGCTCGGCGTTTATCGAGAACATGCCCCTTACGCTGTTTCTGGGGCTGTGCACCTTTCTGGCGCTGTCGCGCAGACCAGGAACGGCAGTTGGGCTCGGCGTAGCGGTGATTGCGGTCATGGGGGTGACTGTGCCGCTCAATCATCTGCTCTACACGTATCTGCTTGCTCCGGGCGCGTGGGCGTGGGCCGGTTTTCCTGATCTCGACCTGAGCTATCTGCGCCTTCTGACCTTTATCGGCGTGGTCTCGGCGGCAGTGCAGCTGGTCGAAATGGTCCTCGACCGGTCCTTTCCCGCGCTCTTCGCTACCTTCGGCGTCTTTCTCTCCCTGCTCGCGGTCCATTGTGCGATCCTCGGCGGAAGCCTGTTCATGGCCGACCGCAGCTACAATCTCGCCGAGAGCACCGTCTTTGGCATCGGAGCCGGCACCGGATTCGCCGTGGCGGTGATCGTGCTGTCGGCAATCCGGCGGCGGCTGGCTTATGCGGATCTGCCGGCGGGACTTCAGGGACTAGGCATTGCCTTCATCCTGACGGGCATGATGTCCCTCGGTTTCGCCACCTTTGCCCAGGTGGCAGTACCATGATCGAGATCACTCTAGGCAGCGCACTGATCGTCCTCCTCATTTTAGGACTTGCCCTGGGCCTTCTCGCAGCGCGGTCGCGACTGGTGCCAGACATCGCTCTGAAGGTGATCGTGAATGGGGGGCAGGCAATCACAGCCAAGCGGGGCGCGAAGCTCCTCGAGGTCCTCCATGGCGCCGACATCCCCATTCCCGCAGCCTGCGGCGGCAGCGGAACCTGCGGGCAATGCCGCGTCACCGTCACCGGTGACGGCGCAGGCGAGTTGCGATCGACCGAGCGCGGTCTACTGTCGGCGAAGGAGCGTCGCGAGAAGGTGCGGCTGGCGTGTCAGCTCAACCTGCGCGGCACGGTGGATGTTTCCGTGCCACCTGAGGTCATGTCGGCGGAGGGCTTCACATGCCGGGTCATCAGCAACCGTATGCTCGCTCCACTGATCCGCGAGTTGGTGCTGGAAATCCCGGACGGGCGCGACCTGACCTTTCGCGCGGGCGGTTTCATGCTGCTGACCGCCCCCCCCTACGAACGCGACTTCTCGCAGCTCGAGATCGATGCGGAGCACGAGCTGACCTGGCGGATTTCGGGTTGGTCGGGGCTGCGATCAGTTACCACAGAGCGCACGTCGCGCGCTTACTCGTTTGCGGGGCGACCGGAGGACCGCGGCCGCCTGGTTCACAATATCCGCCTGGCAGTTCCGCCTGCAGGGCGCGAAGCCGAGATCCCGCCGGGCATCGTCTCATCGTACCTCTTCGGCCTCAAACCAGGCGACAGCATCGACGTGTCCGGCCCCTATGGGGAATTCCACGTCCAGCCGACTCAGCGGGAGATGGTCTTCGTCGGCGGCGGTGTGGGTATGGCACCGCTTCGCGCCATGATCCATGAGCAACTTGCCCGCGGCACAAGCCGCAAGATGTCATATTTCTACGGCGCCCGGTCGGTCGCCGATCTCTTCTATGTCGAGGAATTCGAGGCACTAGCTGCGCAGCACGAGAACTTCGACTGGACGGTGGCGCTTTCAGACCCCGCGCCGGGTGACCGTTGGCGAGGCGCGACTGGCTTTATTCATGAGGTCCTGCGGAAGGCGATGCGCGACCATCCGGCGCCGGAAGAATGTGAATACTATCTCTGCGGACCCCCGGTGATGATCTCTGCCGTGCTCTCCACGCTCGACGATCTGGGCGTGGAGCCGCAATCCATCTTCAACGACGATTTCGGGAGCTGAGGACATGAACAAGATCCATCTCACCCGGCGTCAGGTCCTCGCGGGCGGCCTTGCAGCGGCAACGGCACTTGCCTGTCCGGCGCTCGCCCGCTCCGCATCTCCGACTTTGGCGATTGGCGGACCGGCCTTCGGCACCTCCTGGAAGGCCACGTTGAGCGCCGAGGCCAACGCGGGCGTGCTCCAGACCGCCCTGCAGGAGACGCTTGCTCGGATCGACCGGCTGATGTCGCCATGGCGCCGCGACAGCGTCATCACAGCATTCAATGAGAGGCGAAGCCAGGACTGGCAGCCGATCGACAGCGAAATCGCTACGGTCGTTCGGGCGGCATTGTCGGTTCGGGGCGCCAGCGAGCGAGCTTTCGACATCGCGGTCGGACCGCATGTAGGACGCTGGGGCTTCGGTCCAATGGCGGCAGCAGAGGTTCCCCAAGACGCCGAGATTCTGGCTTCGGATGCTGCCATTTGCAAGTCACACCCCGAAGTGACCGTCGACCTCTGTGGCATTGCCAAGGGTCATGCGCTTGACCAGATGGTGAGCGTGCTGCGTGAACGCGGCGAGGAGAACTTTGTCGTCGACCTGGGCGGTGAAGTCGCTGCGCTTGGACATCATCCGAGCGGTCGTTCATGGCAGATTGCGGTGGAGGATCCCCGCCACGGCCATTTCGGTTCGGCCGACATCATCGCCCTCGCTGGGCGGGCAATCGCCACGTCCGGCGACAAGGTCAACGGCTATACGCTTGGCGGAAGGCGCTACAGCCACATTATCGATCCGACCACAGACGAGCCCGTAGAGGGGGCCGCTGCATCGGTCTCCGTCATCGCCGACAACGCCATGCTGGCCGACGGATGGGCAACTGCGCTCGTGTCCGCGGGCGTCAAAGGCCCTGCACTGGCCCAGCGAAATGGGCTGGACGCTCTTTTCCTCTTCAACGAGGAAGCGAGCCTTCGACGTGTCGCAGTCGGTCGCTTCGATGAGCACTTGGCCTGAGGAGGAACGCACATGGAGCTTGTCATCGCGCCACTGATCGTCATTCTGGCAACAGGCGGTCTTGCCCTGGGACTGATGGTTCGGGGCCGCGTGCTTCAGACCTCCTGCGGCGGGTTAGCCTGCCTGCCTGACGATGCCCGTTGTGCGGGATGCCCGAAGCGGACTCAGCAGGTGCACGGCGATGACTGACGTTATCGCCAGCGTCATGCGAACGGATTATCTGACGCTCGACACCGAAATGCCGATCCGTCAGGCGGCCGGCCTGCTGCACGCGAACGGCCAGGAAGCAGCACCGGTCGTGGACGCTGCAGGAACCCTCGTCGGAATTCTGACGCAGAAGGATTGCTTCCGCCCCGCCATGATGGCGAGCTACTACCGGCAGTGGCGGGGCACCGTGGGCGACCAGATGAGCCGCTCTGTCAAGACCATCGAGGCTGAAGCGGACATCGTCGCCGCCGCCGAGATGTTCCTTGCAGAGCCGCACCGAGCCTTTCCTGTGCTTCGATCAGGACAGATCATCGGGTTGTTGCGCCGCGAAGACGTTCTCGGCCGCTTGCTCGAACTAGGTTAGCCGGAGACCGAACGAGGGTCCTGCCAAGGCACCATCGGGGCCCAACGATCAGATCAAGGCGACCGCATCGCGCCCGCTCGTGGCGAGCTGCGCCACTAAATAGAGCCCGTATGTGGCCAGGAAGACGACACCCTCGCGTCGACTTAGGCGCCAACCAGTCGTTGCAAATCCAACAAGCAGCACAGCCGTACCCACCATCACCCAAACATCGAAGCGAAGGAACTCTGAGCTGACTGCCACCGGCGAGATCAGCGCACACCCTCCAAGGATCCCGAGCGCGTTGAAGATGTTGCTGCCGACAACATTCCCAAAGGCAACATCCCCATTTCCGCGGATCGCAGCCATTACCGATGTAGCGAACTCCGGCATCGACGTGCCAACCGCCACTAGTGTTAGGCCAACTACCGCTTCGGACAGGCCGAGGCGCGGCGCTATCTCAATAGCCGCTCCGATCAGGAGGTCTGCCCCGAACACAACTCCAACGATACCGCCAACGGCGAGCGTCAGCGCGAGCCAGACTGACATTGGCGCCGCGTGGGCCTCGGCTTGAGCACCATGCATTTCCGCGCTTGCGTCTGGTGACATCCTCTCGGTTGTGTAGGTGTATCCGATGTAACCGACCAACAGCACCAGCAGTATCAAGCCCTCCCAACGGCCGATCTCGCCCCTCAGGGCAAGCACAAGCAACAACAGGCTGGCTCCGATCAGGACGATCCCATCACGACGGAACGCCTCCTCGCGCGTCGCGATTGGCAGGATCAGTGCGGACGCCCCCAGGATGAGCAAGACGTTGGCGATGTTGCTGCCTATGACGTTGCCGACCGCAATTGCAGGTGCTCCGCGCACCGCAGCCTGAATGCTCGAAACAAGCTCGGGCATCGAGGTTCCGAAGCCGACAAGCGTCAGGCCGATCATCAGCTGAGAGACACCGAGGCGCGTCGCTACACTGACGCTGCCTCTGACCAAGGCTTCGCCACCGCCGAGCAGCAGTGCAAGACCGATGATGAGTTCAATCCAAGTCAATCTGCAGATTCCTGAATTCAGGGGGGAGCCGTCCTATGGAAGCTTCAGCCTGCGGATCGGGTCACCTTCCTGCGATATGCCCGGCTCGCATCTGGTCGGACCTGCTCCGAGGAGGCCGACCTGGACATCCGCATAGGCGGCGTCACCGCCTTGCCTCGCCGAATAGGATCACGGAGCAGCCGCAATCCATTGAGGACCACCAGCACCGTCCCGCCTTCATGTCCGATCACGGCGATCGGCAGAGGCAGTTCAAAGAACAGCCCCCCGGTCACGAGCACTGCCATCGCCCCTATGGCGAATGTGAGATTTTGGCGAATGATCGCCGCCGTCCGACGTGCGAGCCGATGCGCTTCTGCAAGCCGCCCCATGTCTTCCGACAGGAGGGCGACGTCAGCTGCCTGAAGCGCAACCTCTGAGCCCGCCGCCCCCATGGCGATTCCCACGTCGGCGCGTGCAAGCGCGGCTGCGTCGTTGACGCCGTCGCCGACGTAAGCAACCTTGCCAGTTGCTGCCAGTTCGCCCACCATGCTGACCTTGTCTTCAGGCAGCATGTCAGCATGGATCTGCGCTGGCTGTAGCCCGAGCTCTTCGCCTATCCGCAGCGCCACGGGACGGCGGTCGCCGGTCATCATGACGATCCTGCCGATCCCGGCCTCCGTTAGCGCAGCAAGTGTCGGCCGCGAGGTCGCGCGCACCGCATCGGCGATGGTAACGGCCCCGAGCACCCGCCCATCCCGCCCGGCATAGATTACCGAGTGGGCGTCCGCGGCCAAGGCCAGCAGTGCTGGGTGATCGATGGACGCGCCCATAAGCGTGGCAAGGCGCGGATTGCCAGCCCACAACCGGGATTGCCCATCATTGCCGACGATACCCTCGCTCGGTCTGTTGACCACGTCCAGCACCTTGGCAGGCTGCAGGCCGCGGCTGGCGGCCTCTCGCCGGATTGCGGCTGCACTGGGGTGTTCCGATTGGGCCTCCAACCCCGCGAGAAGCGCCAGGAAGACCGGCTCGTCGTCATCAAGGGCCACGACACCAGTCACGGCCGCCTTTCCCGTGGTCAGTGTGCCTGTCTTATCGAAGGCAAAGGTGTCGACCGACGCAAGCGTTTCGAGCGCTTCACCGCCCTTAAACAGCACGCCTCCACGCGCAGCAGCAGACAGCGACGACAGAATGGCGGCCGGCACAGAAATAACGATCGCACAAGGACTGGCTGCAACCAGCAGGGTCGCCGACCGATACAGCGCTTCCTCCCAAGTGCTTCCGAGGAGGTAGAAGGCGCCGAAGGCGAGGACGGCGCCGGCCATCACCGCAATCGTGTAGCGCTGCCCGAACCAGGCGCTGAACCGCTCAGAGGGAGCTTTGGACGATTGGGCCTGGGTGACAAGAGCTATCATCCTCGCGACGGTGCTGTCCTGCACCGTCTTCGTTACGGCGGCCTCAAGCACACCGTCGATGTTTACCGTCGCCTCGAATACTGGGGCCCCGGGTTCCTTGGTGACCGGCATGGACTCGCCAGTGATGTTTGCCTCGTCGAGAGCGCCGCGACCGCTGGTAATGATTCCATCCGCGGGGACCCGCGCCCCGGGCCGCAGGACGAAAGTATCGCCCACTGCCAGCTCGGCAACCGGGACTTCGGTGACCAGGCCGTCGGGCCCCTTGCGTAATGCAGTTTCCGGTCGAAGCGCCATTAGGGCTTCTATGGCCCGGCGGGCGCGTCCCATCGCCCGCTCCTCCAAAGTGGTCGAGACACTGAACAGCGTCAAAAGGATCGCGCCCTCCAACGGTGCACCGACCGCTGCAGCCGCAAGCGCCGCGACGACCATCAGCAGGTCGATGTCCAGAATGTGCTCATCCCACAGGACGGAAACTGCTCTCCAAGCTGCCGGTAGGCCGCCAGCGAGATACACAATCGTGAGGCCTGATAGGGACGAGATGTCGGCTGCGCCACCTCGGAGGGGCCATAGTCCAAGGATGGCCAGCAGCATTCCGAGGACTGTCGAAACGGTCAGGACGAAGGATAGATTTTCTTGCAGCAGTCGTCTCACGTGATCTTGGCGCACCGTTGCAGCTCTCTTTACTCCAAATTCCGTTCGGCCAGCCCATAGTGCTGCGCGCCGGTCGGGCACAGCACTGATAGCACGGAAAGCTGTTGCGACAGACCGGCGCCGGCGATTCAGTATGCTAGTGCGCCTACCTTCCCAGAACCGATTTGATCGTGTGACCGCCGCCATAGATCGCGAGCCAGAGGCCGGCGAAGCCTAGCAGGTGTTCCCATGGTATCGGCACGATTGACGTGCCGGCGGTTGCGTTCGCTACCGGCAATATCACGCCGTTCCATGACCAGAGGAACAGCAACATCCACGACATGGCCGGGCGCCATCCCCAGGAGAAGACGCTGCCACGCTGATTCTCGCGGTCCAGCAAGTGGTCGCGCAGCGCGGTCGCCATGGTGAGGTAGGCAACCCGCTCGGCGCTTCGTTCGCGCTCGATGGTCATCACCTCGTGGAGCATCTTGCTCGAGTTTCGGCCCTCTACCTGGATGCGCGCTTGCTCGCGGATACGCTCATAGGAGGACGCCGCTCCACGCGTCGGATTCCAGTGAAGCGGCAGAGGCAGCGCCGCGAGTTGAGCCATGATCGTGACGTCCTGCGACGCCAACTCGTTCCGTTGCGTGGCGGAGATGCCAGCGACCAAGGACAAGTGATCGTCGGCGTGGCGCCGGTCGTCGCATTGCCTGCGCCACCGGCACGCGTCGCTATGCCCAACTGGCTCAGGGTATGTAGGCTTGACTTCGCTTAGGGAGCTGATGAATTGCGATCGGACGCTTCGGTAGTAAGCGAGGTAGTCGCTGAGCCGGAAGACCTCTGGCTCGAAATCCGAGAGCGGCACGACCACGCAGGCGAATTCAGGCGTGCGTCCCTGCACCTGGCCAACGAGGTCCGAATATGCGACCATCACCGAACTCGCGGCAGCCGAAAAGATCAGCGCTGGCTATGCCGGGCGCATTCTGCGGCTCACACTGCTGCCTCCGCCCACCGTTGAAGCTATTCTCGATGGCCGTGCAGGCGACGATATGCTCGCCGATTTATTGGATAGATTACCAACCACTATATGGCCTACAGGCTAGCGATCACCAGGTTAATGTCTGAAATGGGGCCGAAAGCGGTCAGGCAGCTTTAGGTCGACGCGGCACGAAAGCTGGCTTCTGGCGCCTAGTCGCACTGACGCCGCATTGGGGGCCGTGAGCGGAATGTTCGCTCACGGCATTTCGATCCTGCAATCGGTCTCCGCAGGTCGATGTCTCGCACATGGCACCGTGCACTTGATGGTAAGCCTACCCTAGATGGGGTAGTGAAGAGGGCCATCTTGAACAGTCACCCAGCGTAGCTCGGTAAATTCGGCGATGCTCCAGTTTCCGCCGAACCGCCCATAGCCAGAAGCCTTCACGCCGCCAAAAGGCATCTGCGCTTCGTCGTGTACAGTGGGGCCGTTCACGTGGCAGATGCCGCTTTCGATGCGGCGGGCCACCGACAGCGCCCGGTTGACGTCCTTGCCGAACACTGCGGCCGACAGGCCGTATTCAGTGTCGTTGGCAACACGCACCGCCTCGTCCACGGACCCGACACGCACCACAGTGACCACGGGACCGAAGGACTCCTCACTATAGATCCTCATAGACGGCGTGACTTTGTCGAGCAGGGTCGCGTCCATGATCGTGCCGTCGATACGGCCGCCGGCGGCAAGCACCGCACCCTTGTTGGTGGCGTCCTTAATCAGTTGCTCGAGGCGCTGGGCGGCACCGGCATCGACCACCGAACCGAGCGGAGTGTTGCCTTCGGTCGGATCACCGGCGACCAGCGTGTTCGCCTTGGCCGAGAGCTTCTCGACGAACGCGTCGGCAATCGTTTCGAGCACAACGATGCGCTCGGTCGACATGCAGATCTGGCCCTGATTCATGTACGCCCCGAAGGCTGCCGCTGCGACGGCTTCATCGAGATCCGCATCGTCGAGGACGACGAACGGAGCCTTGCCGCCGAGTTCCAGCAGCGCCGGCTTCAGGTGACGGCCAGCCTTTTCGGCGATGATGCGGCCGACACGGGTGGATCCTGTGAAGTTGACGCGGCGGACGGCCGGATGGGCGATTAGCGCTTCCACGATCTCGCCGGCATCGTCTGGAGAGTTGGAAATGGCGTTGAGCGCGCCCTTGGGCAGACCAGCCTCGAGCAGGGCTTCCACAATCAGGCGATGGGTGCGCGGGCAGAGCTCGGAGGTCTTCATCACCACCGTGTTGCCGCAGGCGAGCGGGGTAGCGAGCGAGCGGACGCCGAGGATGACCGGAGCATTCCAGGGCGCCATGGAGAGTATCACGCCGGCGGGCTGGCGGACCGCCATGGCCAGGCTCCCCGGCCGGTTGGAAGGAATAATTTCGCCCTTTATCTGGGTGACGAGGCTGGCCGCCTCGCGCAGCATGTCGGCGGCGAGCATGACATTGAACATTGCCCAGCCGGCCGTGGCGCCGATCTCGGCCCCCATGGCCTCAACGAACTGGGGTCCTTTGCCTTCCAGCACGTCGGCCGCCTTAAGCAGAACCTTGCGCCGCTCCTTGGGAGTCGTGCTGGACCATTCCGGAAACGCAGCAGCGGCGGCGTCGGCGGCGCGACGGGCGTCCTCCACCGTGGCCGCGGCGGCGCGCGTGGCAACCTGGCCGGAAATGGGATTGAGACGCTCAAACACGGCACCACCGGATGCCTGCTGGTCTTCATTCGCTATGAGCAAGCCGAGCTGATCCATCGGTAAATCTCCTTCTGAGTGTCAGGCGGCAGAGCCGCCAAGAAATGCCTGTTGCACCGCTGCGTCCGTCTTGAGCGCTTCGGCTGTGTCCGACCCCACGATCCGCCCTGCCTCCATGAGGTAGCCGCGGTCCGAGATCGAAAGGGAAATTGATACGTTCTGCTCGACGAGAAGCAGGGCCACCCCAGTCTGCTGCACCCGCTTGAGCGCTGCGAACAGTTCGGTGACGACGATCGGCGCAAGCCCGAGGCTAGGCTCGTCGAGCATGAGATATTTGGGGTTGCTCATCAGGGCGCGCCCGATGGCAACCATCTGCTGCTCACCGCCCGACATGGTCCGCACGATCTGCCGCTTGCGTTCGGCCAGACGCGGGAAGAGCTCGTAGATCAGGCCGAGGCGCTCCGCCTCGGTGGCGCGGGCACGGCGCGGATTGGCGCCCAGCAACAGGTTTTCGCCGACATTGAGATCACCAAACACGCCTCGTCCCTCCGGAACCAGGGCGATACCGGCTTCCGGGATTTCGTGCGGCGGCAGGCCGAGGAGGGATTTGCCGTCCAGGGTTACCTGCGAGCCGCTTCCGGGCGTCGCGAGGCCGGCGATCGCCTTGAGCAGGGAGGACTTGCCGGCGCCATTGGCACCCAGGATGACCACCGTTTCGCCGGGCGCGACTTGGACGGAGACATTTTCCAGCGCCAGATGCCGGCCGTAGCGCAAGGAAAGCGTGTTGATCTCAAGCATGGCCGTCTCCGAGGTAGGCGGCGATCACGGCCGGATCGGCCAACACATCGGCGGTCGGCCCCTCGGCGATCTTGGTGCCCACATTCATGACGACCGCCCGGCCGCAGAGTGCCCGCACCGCCTCCATGATGTGTTCGACGAGGATGATGGTCATGCCCCGATCACGCAGCGACAAGATGAGGTCAATCCCCACGCGCAGCTCGGTAGGATTGAGGCCCGAGAGCCACTCATCGAGCAGCAGCAGGCGCGGCTCGGCGGCGAGGGCCCGCGCAAGTTCCATGCGCTTCTGGTCGATATAGGTCAAATCGTCGGCGTGCTCGCGGCCACGGCCGGCCAGACCGACCTCGGCCAGTAGCGCATGCGCCTGGTCGCGCGCCGCGCTCCCCCAAAGCGGGTTGGGCCGGAATGCCAGGGCCGCCATGACGTTTTCGGCCACAGTGAGCGAGGGGAGAATCTTGACCAGTTGGAAGGTACGCGCAACGCCCCGCCGCGCGATCTTGTGCGGAGGCAGGCCGGAGATCGTTTCGCCGCCGAGAGCGATGGTGCCCCGGGTGGGTGCCAGGGCTCCTGAAATCATGTTGAGCAGTGTCGTCTTGCCAGAGCCGTTCGGGCCCAGCAGCGCCGCCACGTCACCGGCATCGACCGAGAAGCTGACGTCGTTGACGGCGGTAAGGCCGCCGAATTGCTTGGTCAGGCCCTTGACCTCGAGGAACTGGTTCACTGTGCCCGCTCCTTGCGCCGCACGCGCCCCATGAGCTCTTCCCCCAGCGCGAGAAGACCTCGCGGAACCACGAAGACAATGGCGATGAACATGAGGCCGAGGATGATGGAATAGTGGTTGGGGAAGTTGGCGCTCAGCCACTCGAACAACAGGAACAGCGGGATGGCACCCAACATCGGCCCCCATAGGCGGTTCGCGCCGCCCAGCAGAGCCATGATCACCGTCAGGAACGAGACAGTCGGATTGAACACGATGGCAGGCTCGATATAGGTCCAGCGCGGCGCCTGGATGGCGCCGACGAGCGTGATGATGGTGGCACTGATGGCAAACAGTGCCAGTTTGACGCGGGAGATGTCGACGCCGATATGAGCGGCCACTGTTTCGTCGTCGCCGATGACCTTCAGTGCCAGGCCAATGCGCGAGCGCGAAATCCAGAAGCCGATGGCGAGGGTGGCCGCGGCCAGCGCCAGCAGCTGCCAGTAAATCTGCTCGGCGGTGATGGGCAGGAAGATGTAACGCCCGAGCGTGCCGGTAACGTTGACTTCGTACCAGGTGACGAGCTGGCGGACGAGTTCGGCGAGGCCGAAGCTGAAGATCACGAAATAGACGCCAGCCAGCCGAAGCGTCGCGAGGCCGACCACCAGGGCCACCACAAGGCCGACCAGCCCTGCAACGAGCAGCACCACGGGGTATGGTAGGTTCTCGGAGAGAACGGCCACCGTATAGGCGCCGATACCGAAGAAGGCGACCGTGGCCAGCGAGATATAGCGGGTCGGGCCGGAGAACAGTGCCCAGGCGCTGGCAAGGACGACGTAGCCGGTCATCCCCAGCAGCAGGCCAACGCCATAGGCGCCCAGTTGGGTGGGGGCCAGGGCGAGCGCGACGAGCGCCAGGCCGATCAGTCCGAAGCCGATGGCGGTACGTGTCATCGGCCCGCAGCCTTTCCGAACAAGCCCGAAGGTCTCCAGAGCAGGACCACCAGGAAGATGAAGTAAGTGGAGGCGAGGGTCAGACCGGGATCCACATAGGTGGCGACCAGCGTCTCGACGACGCCGAGCAGCAACCCGGCGACGAGCGCCCCCATGAGGTTGCCTAGCCCCCCCATAATGACGATGACCAGCGCCTTCATGGTGAAGACCACACCCATCGATGCATTGAAGGTCTGATACATGGAGATCATGACCCCGCCCGACGCGGCCAGCAGCGTGCCCAAGGCAAAAGCGAAGCGGGCCGTGCGGTTGACGTTGATGCCGACGAGCGGTGCCGCATTCGGCGCAACGGCGATGGCGCGAATGGTGGTACCCCAGCGGGTGCGGGTCAGCACGAGAAACAGCGTGCCGCCAATGATCACCGCGAACACAAAGGCGAGGAGCCGGTTCGCCGCGATGTTGGCGCCGAGCACGTTCACGCCGAAATTGAGATAGTTGTAGCTGGTATAGTTGGATCCGAAGGTGACCAGCATCACGCCCTGGATGACGAATAGCAGCCCGAAGGTGGCGAGGATCGAATCCACCTCCAGGGTCCCCCCTTTCGCCGAGCGCCGCACCAGCGGCTGCATCATGATGCCATAGATCAGGTAGCCGAAGGCAAACGCACCGGGCAGCACGACAAACAGGCCCAGGAGCGGATTGATGCCAAAGGTCGAAAACAGGAAGAAGGCAGCGAAAGCAGCAAAGATGGTCACCTCGCCATATGCCAGGTTCATGATGCGCGAGATGCCGTATTGGAGGGTGAGCCCCATGGCGACGAGGGCATAGGTGCCGCCCAGTACCAGGCCCGAAATGAGCGCTGTCAACAACATGGAGTACCCTTCCCTCGCCTTCGATGCGGTGAGGTGGTCATGAACATAAGTTCCAAAGCAGCATGGGCCCCGCGCTCAGGAGCGCGGAGCCGGTGATTGAAGTTATTGTGCCTTCCAGGCCTGCTTGGGCAGCACGATATCGCTTGCGCCTTTGCGTCCGGACGGCTCGATCGCAACGAACACGCCACTCTGCCACTGGCCGGTCCACCACAGGTCGCGAAGCTGGTTGTTCTCGAGCTTGGTCTCGCCGAGGATCGTGGTGAACGTACCGGTCGAGAGCTCTTCGGCCACAGCGTCGCGGTCGAGGCCGACGCGCTTGATTGCTTCCTCGAGCATCTCGAGCCCGGCATAGGTCATCTGTGAGGCCCAGAAGTCGGGGGCCTGGCCGATAAAATCGGTATGGCGCTGGCGGTAGTCCATCAGCGCCTCGTTGGAGGTGTCGATGCCGCCCAGGCTGAGCACGCCTTCGGCATTGTCACCATTGGCCGCAAGATAGGTCGGGAATGGCGTGCCGACGCCGAGATAGAAGACATCCGGGTTGTAGGCTGCAACCTGCGCCTGCTGGGTCAGGGCGAAGGTCTCGGGCGGATAGGAAAACGCCACGAAGCTGTCGGCACCGGAGGCCTGAGCCTCGTTGAGCATGGGCGTGAAGTCGGTGGTGCCGGGCGGATAGGTCCGGTCCATGACGATGTTAAGGCCGGCCTCGCCGAATGTCTCGCGCGCGGCGTTGGCCAGGTCGATGCCAAAGCCGTCGGCCACCGAAATGATCGCAACGTCGCCGTTGATCTCGCCCGATTCATGGGCAGCGCTGAGCACTTCGGCGAGGGCGCCGGCATAGTCGGCACCACCACCGAGGAGCCAGAAGCTGCGCTTCCAGCGCTCGGCAAACTCGGGCGCCTTGTCGGTCACGGCAGCCGAGGCGATCAGGGGGTAGCCGAAGCGGTCAAGCAACGGTGCCACTGCAAGGTTGAAGCCGGTGCCCCAGGGAGAAAGAACGAAATCGACCTGGTCCTGCGTGACCAACCGCTCCACCGCGCGCACCACTTCCTCAGCCGACGAGCGGTCGTCATATTCGATCACCTCGATGGGCAGCCGCGAACCATCGGGCAGTTCAAGACCGCCGGCCTCGTTCACCTCGTGGACCCACAGCTTGTAGTTGGGGACGGTGGTGATGCCGGCGCCGCCCGCATTGCCCCCGGTCATGGACACGGCATAGCCGATCTTGACGGAGTCGCGCTCCTGCGCGCTCACCGCGATTGGGCTGACACCTGCCAGAAGCGTGGCGCCCACACCGAGAAGACACAGGGCAAGCCTGCGCGATACGAATGTCATGGATAACCTCCTCTTGCCCCAAGATCGGGGCGTCGGAGCGCTGCAGGCTTTTTCCCTGTTCAAGCGCCTGGGCCAAGGCTAGCCAACCTGCCCTGTGCATGAAATAGACTATTTGCGGAGAAACTTGTACTTTTAAGGCATTCACGCCATGCGCGGATCAGAACATGTCGCCCGCCAAAAGCTTGACCTCGCCCAAGAGGTGGAGAGCCAGGCCATTGCGACTACCCTCGACAAAGGCCAGTGGATGCTTCAGGGCAGGCGCAATCGCTTGTTCGTGCTGATGTCCGGAGCCGGCGAGGTCAGCTACCGCGGGGAAGCGACCACGCTGCAGGCCCCTACCCTGCTCTGGATTCCAACCGGTACACCCGCTCAGTTGACCCTGCAGGCGGGCTCACGCGGCGCCTGGATGGCAGCGTCGGATACGGCACTTGGGCAGGTCGGGCTCCCCGGCAACATTTCCGAAGATGTGCGCTGGCTTTCCATGCGCCCCCAACTCGGCACACGTATCGACCGCAAGGCAGCGGCGCAGTTGATGACCCTGCTCGGCGACATGGAAAACGAGCTGCGCGACAATGGCGGCGCCGCGGCAGAAATGGTGCGCCACCAACTGGCCATCGTGTCCATCCTGCTGTGGCGCCACTCGGACCTCAGTGCCGCAGTGCGGCAGCCGGCGCCGCGCGCGCTGGTCGGCAGCTTTCTCCACCTGGTCGATCAACACATGCGCCGCCACTGGTCTGTGGCCGACTACGCACGCTCCTTGCGGGTGAGCAGCCACCGCCTCAATAGCGCTATCTTGAGGGCGACCGGTCAGACTCCGCTTGCCCTGATCCATGCCAGGTTGATGAAGGAAGCGAGGCAGATGCTGGAAGATTCAGGCCTGCAGATCGCCGAGGTCGCCTCGTCGCTGGGCTTTGAAGACCCCGCCTATTTCTCTCGTTTCTTCAAACGGCACAGTGGACGCTCGCCCAGGCAATTCAGGGTTGAAGCTACTCGAGAGCAGGTCAACTCTGCAGGCTCCTTTGCAGCTTGGCCTTAGCCGGCTTGCCGGGCCAGAAGCGGCCTGTCCGGCCTTGGCGCGCCCTAATTGAAAACGCCATTCGGCATGTAGGCGTGCGGTGGCTCATCTGGGGCCGGTTGCGGACAGGCAGCTGTTGACGAGACTAAGTCCAGAAGCGGCCATGCGGCAGGCGGAAACGAAAGCCGTCGATCGGCTGACGCCGAGCTGAATGGCGAGTGCCGAAGCGTGATGGCGCTTGGCACTCCCGTGCAGGTAGCGGTTCAGATTCGAGAGAGCGTGCTCTAGCTGGGCATGGCGACGGCATGATCAAGGCCCAACTGTTTCGGCGTGCCCCAAGGCTCTGACCAATTGTGCGGCGGGCACGTGCGTCTAATTCACAATCGAACTCAGGAGCCGCCCGCCATGCGGATTGTTGCCGCCCTCGTCATCTCCCTAACAGCCAGTGCTACCGCCCACGCGCAAGGCGTCGGCCCGATACGGGAGCAGTCTGGCGACAACTCTCACGTTCCGGTGCTCAATGCACAGTCCATGGAACAACTTCGGGACGAATACGAGCGGCGCGTCAATCGTGACGGTCTGACCGCTGCCAATCAGTGGCTCAGCAGGGAGGCCTACCGACTCGGTCAGGAGGCAGCAGAAATGCTGTCGCAATAGCCTCCTGGCGCGCGCAGGCCGCAATCAACAAAAGTGCATGGAGGGAGCGATGACCCATCATTTCACCGACCTGTTCATCGATCGTGAGCATCAGTTCAGCCTCGGAGTCGAGCAGGAGACGGGCTGGCACTACCTATCCACGCCAATCACCAAGGACGGAGCGCATCATCTAGCCGAATACGAGGCGTACTATCGCATCGACGC
Organism: Pseudomonadota bacterium; assembly: GCA_023391095.1. GTDB lineage: Bacteria > Pseudomonadota > Alphaproteobacteria > Rhizobiales > Devosiaceae > Devosia. The sequence goes on along the minus strand of JAEWBN010000016.1, from coordinate 130,588 downwards.
CGAGGAGTTCGCGCGCTTTCGCACCGATCCTGCTTCGGCAAAGGACTTTATCGATGTCTGCCGCAGGAACGGCAACCGGCACCGGCTAATTGCCTAGGGCGCCTTGGATTTGCACCAAGAAAACATAGGGTTCGTACGTCCTACATGTGTCGGTCCCAATTGCTTGCGGCATATGCCCGGCGAACCGATTTATGTCCGCAGTCAACCAAGGAGAGGGAAACCGTCATGATGAAAAAAATTGGCAGGGTGCTCGCCGTATTGATGTTGACCTCAGCAGGGACAGCCGCCGCCCTTGGCCAGGCCGCCCTTGTGGCAGGGTCGTCCGAAGAGCTATCCACTCGCTTTCGGGACGCAGTGACTGCGGGGAACCTGGCGGAGTTTGAAGCCATGCTTGCGGCCGGTGCCGAACCGAACCGGGTCGATTCCGGTGGCAAGACTGCCGTGCACCGCGCGGCCTTTGCCGACGATCCGCGATTTCTCGAGGTGATCCTTGCTCGCGGTGGGGATCCGAATGCGCGGGGAGCGTCAGGCACCACCCCGCTGACCGATGCGATCCTATCCCCCTCTCACCCGATCGAGAAAATAAAGGTTCTTCTCTCTGCAGGGGCAGACCCCAATGCAGCCGATCCCAATGGCGGCACGCCACTGCACACCGCGGCCCGCACCAACAATGGCAAGGCGATCCTCGCGCTGCTCGAGGCCGGCGCTTCTCCGCTTGCGGAAACGGATGGCACGACCTTTCAGACCCTCTATTTTGGTTACGATCACTCACTTCTCAACGACGAGGCCTTGGCCGATCGCCGGGCGGTAGTGGAATGGTTGCAGCAGAACGGCATTCCGCTCGATGCGAATGCGGCGGCCGAGTAGCGCTGCGCCGGAAATGAATTTGCCCATCCATCGGTGGCTAGCCTATCAAGTGGCATGCGGGCCTGGCGGTGCCTGGAGTGAAGAGCGCGTCAGGGATCAGCGCGCTGGCACCTTTGCCATGGCCGCGCTTTTGAGCGGTTTACCTCACCTGGAATACGTATAGTTCTGTTGTCATTGAATCCGCCGCACCATCGTGACTATTCCCCCGCGAGCGATTTTGACCAGACCAGGCGTTGTCGCGTGATGGCCAGCCAGCAATCGGCAAAGGCAACCGAGGCAAAGCTGCCCTCGCTGGCAATCCGGGCCTCGAACGCACAGGTCGATTGCCTGAACCTCTCCCAGTCGTCCTGCGACTGCAACAAGGCATTGACCTGCGCTCCTGCGAGTGCGCGCGTGAGAGCGTCAAGGGAGCTACCGAGTTCGGCGTCCGTCCGGTCATTGGTTTCAACAAGGCAATCCAGCATGGCCGAGGTTACGCCACCGCTCAGCGCCATACAGGCCTCGTGTTCTGCTGCAGTTGAAGGTGCTGCAGTGGCTGGACATGCTGCTGCCAGCCACAGGGCCGCAAACCAATGGCCGGGCGTATTGCCCAGAATAAACTGGCAAGTTTGCATGACGGTCCTGCCCCTCCTGCTGATGTGCTTTCGACCATGTGACGCTCGTGGCGCGAGAGTTCTTGGCAATAAGCGAAGACTGCAATGTGCAACCTGCCCAAAGAGGGGGCGCGTTCGCTGTGCCGATGCGCCGCTGCAGGAGCCTGAGACAATCAATTATTGAGCCAGCGCAATTATCTGGGTTTTCATGATGGTCGCTTGTCGTATCATGCCGCAGATCGGGTCGACGTTATTGGGTGACTGAAACGGATGATGCTGGAGGAAACAGCGGCGGTCGCTCCCGGTGATGTGGAAGACTTGGTTTCGCGTGCGCAGGACGGCGACCAGCAAGCCTTCAACAGGCTCATAACCGAGCAATATCGCTTCATCTTCCGGGTAGCGTTCAGAGTGCTGGGTCACAAGAGTGATGCCGAGGATGTCACGCAGACGGTCTGCATGCGTCTTGCGACGGCGCTTTCCAGCTTCAATCGGCGGGCCAGCTTCACCAGCTGGCTCTATCGCATAACCATCAATGCTGCCCGGGATCTGCAGCGGTCCCAAAAGCGCCGGCAGAACCTGGCCGACGGAGCCGCAGCCTTCGTGCCGGACCATGTTGAAGCCGAACAGGAAGCGGGCCGCCAGCTCCACGATATCTGGAACATCATCAGAACGCTGCCGGAGAAACAGCGGGATGCCGTGATCCTCGTTCACGGCGAAGGCCTGAGCCAGGAAGAAGCGGCTCGGATCATGTCCTGCCAGAAGGTCACAGTTGCTTGGCACCTGCACAATGCGCGCAAGGCGCTGCGAGACCTGCTATGATCACTTCCATGCCAACCGACCCACTGATGAACCTGCCTCCCGACCGCATCCCGGAGCCATCCCACACCCGGATGAACGAGACCATCGCGGCCGCGCAACAGTTGTTCACGACGAAACCCGCCACGACGGACATCAAGCGCGGCGCCGACCGGCGCCGATTCTTCGCGGGGTCGTGGATGGAGGCCATACTGGGCGCAGGTCTCGTCACGGCGGCGGGGATCATCGCCTTCTCCCTGTCGCCGGCCTTCCTCGGAACGGTGGCGCCCGAGCATGAACGGCTCCCGGCCGAGGCGTTCCGAACGGATATGCGCCAGACGCCGCCGATGCGGCCTCCGGGCCTCGACCTGATCGTGCCGCTCGAGCCCGTAACCTTCGGCGAGCTGCGACTGGGGGTTCGCAATGTGGACGACCGCTTCGGTGTCTACCGGGTCGACGACAAGGGGCTGGAGCAGACACTGCTTTCCGGTAACAAGGCCGCAGACGAGGCCGTGAGTGTCACCGATGCGGTACTGGTCGATGGGAACGGCCGGCGTGTCCTGGCCGTACGGTCCGGTTTTGGCGACCTGCAGCGCTGGGACGCCTTCGTGGAGGACGAGTTCGGCTTCACGATCTCGCCCGGGCTGAGCCGCATCATCTGGGACGCTGCGGACGCGCAGGATATCGAGGATCGCCTCGCGGCGACGGCACCTGCACAGTGACAAGACCAAGAATGATGGCTTCCGCGTCGTCTCACTGATGACAGACACGAGGTGCCACCATGACCCTTCGCCGATCGAGGCTGCTCTCCGCCTTCACCGTCCTAACCGCGACAGGAGTGTCAGCGGCCATTACTCCGGCCCTTTCGGAGCCGTTCAACGTCGGACGGACGACGCTCCAGTGCTATACCCAACCCTGCCCTTGGAATGGGGTGTGGCCCGCGGACCAGGCAGCGCAGCCGAACAACCTGGTTTGGAGCGGACCCAAGCCGCCCGCAATGACCGGGAACGCGGCCGATCTTAAACGTATCCGCGCTGATTACCTCGAGCGCTGTACCCTGGTGGAAGCACAGTTTTCGGAGGGCGTACTCGCCGTGAGCAAGATCATCGGTGCGTGCTGATCGCGGCACAAGTTCATAAAATACGCCTTTGGTTGGTGGAACGACGGTCAAGACCGGACGGAGGATTTCATGCGCAAGACAATGATGACTGTCGCCGTCGTAGCGGTGGCCGCGCTTGGTGCAGTGGGCCTGTACCTCGGCACCCGCGAAGAGGCGGTCGCGAGGGGAGAACTCAGCGAGGCGCTGCTGGCGGCACCATCGGACGCGTCAGCGTTAACGGCCGTGTTTTCGCAGCATCTGCCTACTGACATGACCCTGAGCAACCGCCAGTCCCTTCTCGATGAGAATGGGTTCCGCTGCAGCGTCGAACCCGCCAATGTCGAAGGCAGCCATTATCTCAGCTGCCTGCGTCCGACACCGGGCACCGGCTATTGCAGGGGCATTACCTACTACGCCTATGAGACTGCTGACGGCGCAATCATCGAAACGCTTGGATCAGCATATGATGCCGGCAGGGACAGGGATCTCCTGGGCCAGTGCGGCGGCCCGCGCGACGAATACCGGACGGGTCGGGTTTCCGCCGACTGAGCCGACGGAAGCCAGCCTCACGGCTCCGTTGCTGCATAGCCATCCCGCAGGATCGCCAGCATGTCCAACTGCTGGTTCACATCGTCTACCAGTTCACCCATGGCGTATTCGGTGCGCACAGGCGAGCAGTCTTGGGGTGCGGGAGGCTGCCGCCGCATCTGCTCCGCTTCGATAGCGATTTCGTTCTGCCGGGCTTCCGGCAGGACGGCGATAAGGTCGGCGAGAGTCTCGGGGTCGAGCCGATATCGACCTTCGTGGCAGACGTCGGCGTAATCCTGATGCTCGTGGATCTTGTCCAGCGTGAAGGTCGCGCGGTTCTGGAAGTCCCGTGCGATCTCGTTGGTATCGCCCCGCTCCACGACGGAGGCGACGATGTTGCGATTGGCCTCGCTCAGGCCGTCATAGGCGAGTTCGGGCAAACCGGCACCCTGTGCGAACCAGTCCGCCGGGCGGACCAGAGACAGCGAGGCGGTAAGCTGGAGCAGACAGACTGCACCTGCCAACCCGGCGAAAAGCTTGCGAGGCAGATCCCGCGGGGCGGAGGGGCGAAGAGCCGTGAAGACAATGCCCAGCCCGATAATGGCGCAGGCCAAGCCCAGCAGATTGAACTGCTCGTTGCGCACCACCTCGTCGTTGATGCTGACGGTGCTGGACGTGCCGATGAAGGCGAGGAAGGGTACGAGGCCGAGAGTGAGCGCCAGAACCGGCGCCTTGAAGCGAGCAAACATCCTACGCTACCCCTACTTCGCCAGAGTGAAGGCTGGCACCTCGAAAGCCGCCAGCGCTGCGATGGAGTCAGAGCGGACTGCGCCCAGACCTTCCAGGAATGCCTTTGCGCCTTCATCACCGTAGCCGCGGCGGCTGATGGCGAAGAGGCCCACACCGCCTTCGTCGAGCGGCACGTAGCGATAGGCATTCCATTCGATGATGGGCTCGGCGCTGAGGTCGCTGATGAGGAAATCGAGCATGACCTCACCCGTCGCCTTGTTTTCCAGCAGATCGTAGTTGAGCACTGGGTCCGTACCGCGGCGCGTTTCCAGCGACCGGACCTGGCTGACAGCGGCCTCCATGGGTGTCAGCGAACCGGAGACAGCCTCGACAAGGAACATCTCCTCGAACGTTTCGACAGCCTGGCCCGCTGGGACATATTCGTGCTTGCGATAAGCGTCGGAGGGCTGCGAACTCCAGGCGAGTTCGAACTGCTGGGACTGGAAGGTGATGGGTCCCGGAAGGCCCAGCACATCTTCCTGGGCGACGAGCGGCATCGTGCCGGCCAGGGCGATGGCGGCAATCATTGAAACCAAGCGCATCCTATTCTCCAATACTCGAACAAATCCGAAGGCATGTTGCGGCGGACCTACCACAACTGGCTCTTGAACAGGATTTCAGGGTCGTCCTGTCCGTTGCTGCTGGCATCCACCGCGAACTGCATCAGTTGGAACCGCCCGTCCCGAAAACCCCAGAGCGTTGCGCTGTAGCTTCCGCCGTCGCCCGGCCAGGGGACTTTCGACGAGAGGACGCGGCCACCCTCGTCATAGGTGGGGAGGCTCACCTGGCGGGTTTCCGTCCAATCGATCCGCACCTGATCCCGGGCTGGCCCGAAGCCGGTGTCGATTTCCGCCGTATTGGCGACGAAGGGTGTCAGCAGCCGGATGTCCGAAACCGTTCCCTCGTCATCGGCGAGTAGATAGACTGAAGTCTCGGCCGTGCACGGCAACTGAACCAGGACAGCTTCGCGCGCGGCCGTATCCTCGCCGATAGGCAGATCGTGAACGGCAATTGGCGCCAAGGCCGTTCTCGGTGCCTCGCAAATCTCCGGGGGATTGTCGAGGTGATGCTGCACCGCCGCGTCAATGGCCGTTGTCTGCCAGGCGCTATCCTGGGCTACAGGCGCGCCGGAGACGGACAGGATGAGCAGGACAGGCCAGGCTAGCGAACGCGCCCTCACTGTTCCTCTCCTGCCGGTGATGCGCTGATCTGCAGCGCCGCAAGGGAACCGCGCATATGGGCGTTGAGCACCGCATCAAAGATGGGATTGCCTACGGGGGAGGGTTCCGTGGCGGTGATGGTAAGGGTTGCCGCGCAAAGCGCGTCCATCCCTTGGGTCACACCGCCTTCCAACTGGCCTTGCGCCGCGTCGGGCATGGTCGATGCCCAGCGCTCCCCGAGCAGTTCGGCGGCGTGTTCCGCCATGTCGCAGTCGGGGTAGGCAAGGGAGATGGCAACGGCAGGCTGGTCAGCCGCAATGTCGGCGACAATGCCGGAAAAATAGGGCGGGATCCCGTCGCCCGCGGCTTCGACCTGCTGCAGCAGAGCCTCCTTCATGGCCTCCAAGTCCGTCGACGGGGTCATCAACGCGGCCGGATCGAGGCCGCCGAGACCGATTGCCGGCGAGACCAGCATGGCCTGGACGATGGGAGCGCTTCCCCCGGCTTCGGACAGCCCGGCCAGGGCGGTTGCGACGATCGCAGTGTCGGCGGCTCCGGCCATCCCAGCCAGTGCCGCGACGGCCTCGGGAGCAGGGCCCTGAACGATCGCGTCACCGCTATGGCTCACAAAACTGGCGGCTCCGACCATGCTTCGCCAAGGACTGGCGGGATCTCTTTTCGTGGGGTCCATTGCCATGGGCTCACCATTGCCGAGAGTGTCGCGGTCGGCCGGCGCGAAATCGCGGTCGCCAAGAGCGATCATGAGCGTTTCGGCGACGGCCTCGCTCTCAAGGCCCCAGATCGTCATGGTCTGGGGCGGTTGACCGAAGCCGAGGAAAAAATCCACATCGTCCACGGCGATGCCCGCTTTTTCGCTCCATGCCTGTGGACCGGCAATGCCGAGGGCCTCCAGGGCGCGGATCGAGCGCCCGAGACGGGCCCGGTCCAACGACCTGGGCGTCAGTTCCGCACCGGCAAGGTCACCCAGCACGCTCAGGTCGACGAACTGCGCCAGTTCGGGCTCCGGACTGGTGAGGACCGCTTCTGGCAAGTGACCGAGGGCCTTTTGCAGGCTGTCGATCTCCGCTGCACCGGCAGGATTGCCGGCGGCGATCATCAGAACGGCTGAAAGGGCTACTGCTCGCATGAATGTGCTCCTCGACGTTGGCTCGACCATATGACGCGCCAAAGATCGCCATGTTTTGTCGGCAGCTCGCATTTTTCCGCTTCCGGTTGAACTGCCGGCCAAGAATGTGCAGCAGCGCGTCGTCCAACAGACAGAACATTCGACTGGCCAACGCCAAGACCCGAGGAGAAGAGCATGTTGCGTCGATTGGCTACACTGGCCGTTATCTTGGGCCTGGGGGTAGCGGGCTATGCTGCGTACTTGCTGTCCCTGCCCTGCCAGCCACTTGACCGGATGTTCGGCATTTCCGGCTGCGAGGCAAATCTCGTCGTCTCCCGGTTCACGCTGATCGATGCCGCGGCGATGTCGCCGCAGGATGCCGATCGGGAGGCAAGCCTGTTCGGATATGTGCTGGACGATGAGCAGTGGGCGCCCGGCATGGTGCGGCTCGATCTCGACAGCCTGACGGAGTTGTCCCGGTCGACGCTCGGCCTGGGAGACAGCTTCGGACACCTCACCTTCTCCGACGATGGCAACAAGGCAGTCTTTGCCTGCCTGGGTCCAACCCCATGCACGAATGACGGCAAGCGCTCCGGCATCCTGTCGGTTCGGGATGGGGCCCTTCTTGAAACGGGGGGCTACGACGACGAGTTCGTCCGCTTTCCCGGGGATGTCGCGCCTACGCAGGGCAGCGGCGTGGATGCAAACGCGGCTTCCACCGAGCCCGTAGCACGCCTGGTTAGGCGACAAGAGTGCCACTCGGCTGTGCCCTTGATCAGCAGATCGAAGCTCTCGGGAATGCTGGTGGGCAATGAAACAGATAGCTCCGCTCCTTGGTCCCACAGGCTTCTGATGGTGCAGTCGTAAGTCGACCTGCCATTGTCGAAGACGATCTGCCCCGCCTTGAGTACCCGCCGGCGGTTGGTCTTTTCTGGCTCGCTCGGCAAACCAGCGTTGCAGACCCGATCGCGCCCGGTGCGTTTCGCTTCATAGAGGGCCTGGTCGGACCGGCTGAGAAGACTTTCAATGTCATCGCCTGGAGCAAGGCTCGAGACACCGAACGAGGCCGTCACGGTGATAGGCGGGTTGCTGCCGGCAAAGCGGAGGGACCTGACGATTTTACGCAATTTTTCGGCGACCTGTATCGCCGTGGATTGCTCGGTTTGCGGCAGCGCAATCACAAACTCTTCTCCACCTACCCGGCCGATGAAGTCACTTTGGCGGAGTGCTTCCTTCAGTGCCCGAACGGTGCCAGTCAGCACCTGGTCGCCCGCGGCATGGCCGTAGGTGTCGTTCACGCGCTTAAAATGATCGATGTCGAGTGCAATGCAACTGAGGGGCATAGTATGACGCGCTGCAAGAGCGAGATGCTTGCGGACTTCCTCCTTAAGTGCCCTTCTGCTTCCTGCCCCTGTCAACACGTCTGTGGTGGCTTCCATCCGTAGTTCAAGTTCACGCATCACCAGCGCCGCAAGGTGAGTCAGGATCGCAATTTCGCGAGCGCCAAACTCCCGAACGCTCTTGTCGATGGCGCAGATGGTGCCAATCACGTGCCCCTCGCTTGTGGTGATCGGTGCGCCTGCATAGAAGCGGATACGAGGTCCGCCGGTCACATGTGGATTGTCGTAGAATCTAGTGTCCTTGGTAGCGTCGGGAACAATGACCGGGCGGCCCAGTTGCAGCGTATGACGGCAAAAGGTGCCATCAAGCGACGCCTCCGCGGTAGGCAGGCCGACAACCGACTTATACCACTGACGATGCGCATCGATCATCGAGACGATCCCGATCTCGACATCAAACACAAGCTTGATCAGCTCCGTGATGCGATCGAAGGGAAGTTCACTGGGCGTATCGAGCACGTCCAATTCCTGCAACGCCGAGAGTCGCTCCGCCTCCGCGGTCGCCTCATCAAAGATCTGACGTTCAGTCTGCATGGCTTCCTCCACAAGCCACCCTGCGGTCCAGTGGGTAAAGTTTGCGTCAATTCAGAGCGCTCACCTATACCGGATGTCGAAGGCTTCCTACGGATCACTCTCCCTGAGCTGCCATCTGCGCAAGCTGTTGAGCAAGGTCTTGCCTGGCAAAACGGCTTATTGAGCCTAGGGAGGGTGGGGTCCACCCCCTCAAGTTCCGCGTAGCCCGAAATAACCAGCGCCTTGCCTATTGTGCCTTGTTGAAGAAGTTCGCGGGCTAGCTGCGTCCCGTTCATTCCTGGCATGAGGTGATCGGTGACAAGAAGATCTGGACGCAGGCCATAAACAGTCAGGCTGCTCTTCGGCATCCGCATGTGGATTGCGGACGTTCACCACCTGTGGAATCGGTCGCATCTTAGGCGGCGGACCGCAAATCCTCTTACTCCGGTTCGATCCCAAGCGGATTGCTTTTCGCCAATTCTTAGGCAGGCACGAGCGTCTAATCTTATAGAGGAACCTTTGGAGAACCAGTCATGCACATTGCAGCCGCCCTTGTCATCTTTCTAATGGCCAGCGTTGCCGCCCATGCTCAAGGTGTAGGATCTATTCGGGACGCTTTGACCAAGATGCCAAAATTCTTGCTGAACACCCCCTCTGCTCAATTCAGCTTCGTGGACGTGGCGGCGCTGCGTAAGCTGGGGGGTGGAGAGCGTATCCACCGGACGCTAGCGGCACGGGCAATAGTCGGAGATGCGCTTCCGCATTTTGTCGCGCTCCGGGCTCGTAGCGTCGAATATTGGGCCGAAAGATCCCTGGTGGATCTGGCAAGCATCCGCTATCTCGCAGGGTCAAGCGTTCAGCCTGTCATCTGGGGCTTTGATAGCGAGGATACTGCCACGTCCACGATCGCAGCTCTTGACGCCGCTGACTTCGATGCCATTGAGATCGAAGGCATGCTCAGCAATCGTGGAGACGTGGACAGCGATCCTGTCGAAGTGGAGTCTTTCAACCCCTGGCGATCCGCTGGTCGCCATAGATCCTTTATTGCAGCCAAGGAAGATGCAATCGTCCAGTCGATAGCACGAGGCCTGGTCGAGGCGATGCTCCGTGATGAACCAAATATGGCCGAGAGTGAAGTCGTGAGTGCGGCCCTGGGCGGTATCGAGGCGGCGCTTGGAGATGGGATGCTGGTACAAGCCGTGCTGGTAAACCCACTCATGGGCCTCGGCGGCGTAGACACAGAGATGCTGCTCAATGGGAGGCCAACTCTCGAGGAAATGCGCGAGAAGCTAGAGGCCGAGCTGCAGCCTGGAACGGAAGGCATTCCTTCCTATCTCGGGGGCTTCATCGCCGACGCGCAGGGAGATCAACCGGGCGTTCTAATCTCACTTACGTATCCCGACTGCGCCACGGCCGACCGCGCTGCCGCACAGATGGCCGAGCGCTTGGCTGATATCATGCCGGAGGATCTCCGGGGTGACGTGGCAGAGGCTGCGATCGAAGCATCGGCGGGCCTCTGCGCCGCAACCCTTAACGTGACTGGCACCAGCACGGACGGCCTCAGCAATTCCACCTTCGATGCGTTCATCAGATACCGACATTATGTCGAAGTCCTTCAAATCGGCAAGGCTGAGTGACCAAAAACCAATGTCGTGCAGCTGGCAAAGGAGCCTCGTGCAGTTTGAGAATGCAAGCGCAGTGCCATAACCTCCAGTGAATTTCGGATGGATTGAAATTGCACCTCGGCTGCGTGAGGCGACCAAGAGTACTCAATTGCCAGGCGTCCAGCTGTGAGAATGACCCAAATTGGAGAATGCAGATGCCACGTTCCATATTGACCCTGCTAATCGCCTCGGCAGCGCTGGCCTTACCCGCAGTTGCCTTTGATGCTGGCGGCTTCGCCTTTCAACAGCACCAGCACCAGCTGTTGCAGCAGCAGACTGCGCCAAACAACGATGACGGGTACCCGCGGCAGCAGTCTGACGACATGGACTCCGAGGCCCAGGCTCCTGAGGCACGACACATGGCGCGGCTGCGGACGGAATACGAGTGGCGCGTGCAACGAGATGGTCTGCGCGCTGCCAACCGGTGGCTTAGCCAGGAAGCCTACCGACTTGGCCAGGAGGCCGCGCAATTGGTGCAGTCCCAGTAGGTTTGTCGAGAGCCGAATCCCGTCAAATTGCTTGAATAGGGCGCTTTTCGGATCGCTGGCGCCGGCCCGGCTGGGCGGTTTGGCATCTTCAGCAATAATGGCTGGTCTCGGAGGCGGGCTCGACCTTCAATTGGCGGGCACCTGGCCGGACGCCGTTATTCTTGTCCACGGGGAAGAGCTTAGTCAGGAAGAAGCCGCACGCATCATGTCATGCAAGAAGGTCACCGTCGCCTGGCACCTGCACAATGCCCGAAAGGCGCTGAGGGATCTGCTATGAGTCGCCCCGTGTCACACGATTCACTGAGCCGGCTGCCGCAGGAGCCAATACCGGAACCTTCGTTCGGCCGGATGCAGGAAACCATTGCGGCAGCCCAGCAGCTTTTCGCACGCCAGCCGGTGCAGATGCCAGGCAGCCAGGTTGTGGGCCGCCGCGCCTTTTTCGGGCGCACCTGGATGGAAGCCATCCTTGGGGCGGGGTTTTTCTCCACCGCCTGTGTGCTGGCTTTCGTGCTCTCGCCGGCGTTCATGCTGTCCCCCTCGGCACCAGCGCCTGAGCCGGCACAGACCCGGCCCATTCGCACGGACATGGTATCCAGGCAGGGCCTTCGGCCTGCCGATCTGGACATGATTACCGATCTGGAGCCCGCCAGGTTCGGCGATCTGCGCCTGGGCGTGCGCAATGTCGATGACCGCTTTGCGATCTATCATGTCGACGAGCAAGGCCTCGAGCAGCAACTGGTCGAAGGCCGCAAGAGTGTCAATGAACGGGTGGGTATTTCCAATGCCGTGCTGATCCATTGGAATGGACAGGACGTGCTGGCTATTCGATCGGGCGTCGGTGGTTTGCAGCGGTGGGAAGCCTTCATCGAGGTGGGGCCGCGGTTTGAGCTCTCGGCAGCGCTCAGCCACCAGATCTGGGATGCAACCGCTAGTGCCGAGGTCGAAAAGCGCCTCCGAACAAGCTAGCCGATCAGGCGATCCCGATGCCCGTTCTTGCGGCAGGTTTCGATGAACTCTACAGCGGAAGCAGGATCGTTACGAAAGCGCGCGAACTCTTCCGCTTCGATACGATAGTACGCCTCGTACTCTGCCAGGTGGTGCAGGCCGTTCTTGGTGATGGGGGTGGACAGGTAACGCGAGCCCGCCTGCTCATCGACACCCAGGCTGAACTGATACTCGCGACTGACGAATAGATCGGTGAAGCGGTTGGCCATCGGTGTCTCCTGAGACGTGCAGGTCTGGTGCCCGCGCGTGTAGCTCCACGATTCTATCCTCCCGTGGTGCGTGCGCTTGGACGGGAGCGGCGTTGGACAGGATCAAGGCGGCCAAGATGCAACTCAGCAGAGTTTGATGGAGTCCTGTCGGTCTGATGACCTTATGACGCCGCTGACGGGCAGTCTCTTGGGCCAGACCAAGAAAAGATTTTGACAACCAGTTCCCCAATGCACGCCGGGCCCGGTCGTCCTACTTGCATTGCCACTATCAGGGACTTTCGCCATGAAACATCAGCTTCTGGCCTTCATCGCGGCGGGCTGCGGCCTGCTGGTCGCGCCCCTCGCCCTGTTGGACGAGGCCTCCCAAGATGTTCGCAGCTTCACCGACCTCCGGGTCGGTCGGACCAACATTCTCTGCTATCAGGAGCCGTGCCCCTGGAACGGCATCTCACGCGCCGGCCTTCCTGTCGCTCCACACGACCTTCTCTGGAGCGGTGAGACGCCCCCACCCATGCGGGGAACAACCGAGGACCGGAGCTATCTTCTTGAGCACTACCGCGAGCATTGCACTCTGATCAGCGGCCAATTCCAGCACGGCATTCTCCACGTGGCCACCATTCTTGGTCCTTGTTGAATGAGAAGGAAAAGCGGCACCCGGCGATGCGACGCTCCAGCCGCACTCAGGGGATGCGCCGGCAAGGCCATGCCCTTTCAACGGGTTCCGCTACGCCACGGCGCCCGCGTCACTTCACCTCCACGGGGCCGAACGAGGCGGCGCCGGATGGGTCCCGAAAGCAGGGCGAACTGAAATAACCGACGATGTAGCGTCCGGGATGGGGCGAGAAGCCGGAGTCGAAGCTATGGCTATTGCCGGCCACGGGCTCGACGGAGGCGATGTTGACGCCGCCATTGTCCAGCACACGATTCCGAGTGATCTCCCAGCCCCGCTCCCGCCAGTCGTCGAGCACCGCGAAAAGCACTCGATCAGCATCATCCTGCTCGGCAACGAGCCGGGCTCCTGCCCAGACGGCGTAGACATCGTCGCGCATTTCGCCCCGTGCGCCCTCGCAGCGATTGATCCGAATTTCGAGATGCTCGCGCTCGACCGGCATTGTGGCGACAATCGCCTCCACCTGGTCGGCAAACGCCGCCGCAACCTGCTGGCTGTCTCGCTGCTCAATGTCCATCTGGCCGGCGGTAGCGATAACCGGCAGGCAAATCGCGACGCAGAGGCCAGTCAATCCGGCTCTGATACTTCCAAGATCAGGCAAAGCTGTCATGGTCTGGTCCCTCTGTCGGTAGGCCCGGACGTGGTTTCTTTCATAATAGGACGACGGACTGAGGTCAGTGCTTGGGTTTCCCCAGCTCATTTGTGCTGTTGCTCGACAAAAAGCCAATCTTGAGCCTTGTCGATCGTCCTATGATCGAGAACCAGCGAAGGGAGTAGTGGTGATGCGCAGGACGGTATTGGCCATAGGGATCGTCGCGGCAATCGGGCTTGCCGGGGCCGCACTCTACGGGCTGGTTTTCCACGAGGAGTCCCTCGCCAGAGGCGATCTGGTCGAGGCGCTACTTGAGGAGCCCGATGAGGATAGGCTCACGGCCGTCTTCGCGCGTTTCGTGCCGGTCGATGCCAGTCTCGACCAGCAATTGCCGTTACTGCTCGCGGAAGGCTTTCGCTGCGGCATCGCCCCCGGTGGCTTCGAGGGCAGCAGCTATCTCACCTGCGACCGGCCCGTCGAGGGCTCCGGCTATTGCCGTGGCTTCCGATATTACAGCTACCAGACCGGACGGGGTGAGATCATCGAGACGCTGGGGTCCGCTTTCGATCGCGGGCGCGACAGGAACATCCTCGGCCATTGTGAAGGCCTCCGCCAACACTTTTTCGGGTTGGCAGCGGATATTGGTGACATCGAGGCTTCAGAACGCTAGCCGGTCAGCCCGGATAGTTCTCACACGATCGTCACGCTTCTTGCCTCGAGGATGCCAAACGCCCCAGCTATGAAGTGCAGAACGCGGGGTCGACTTCATGGAGCGACGGTTATCGTGGGGAAGGAAAGCGCAGCCAAGGCATTGATGGCCTCGCTCCGCATTGCACCGAGGCCGGTCATGAAGCTGGTGGCCCCATCCTGGCCATAGCCGCGACGACTAATGCCGATGAGCGCAACGCCTTTACCCTTACCGAGAGTCTGGTAGCGATAGGCGTTCCATTCGACGATGGCCGGATTGGCTTGCAGGTCACTTATCAGAAAATCGAGCAGGACCTCGCCCGTAGTGTCATTCTGGATCAGATCGTAGTTGGGCATCGGGTCGCTGGCTTTGCGTCCCTCAAGATGCTGAATCTGCGCCGCGGCTGTATCCATGGGCGTCAGTTCCCCCGAAACGGGTTCTACCAGGATCATGTCCCGGTAGACTTCCGCTTCCTGCCCATTCGGCAAATATTCCTGCTTGAAGTATCCGGCAGACGGTTGCGATGTCCACGCCAGGGCATAGCTCTCGCCCTGGAAGGCAATGGGTCCCGGCACGCCGAGCAGGTCGGATTGTGCTGCGCTGGGCAGTAGCGACAAGACCGCAATGGCTGCTGCAATGCTGGTGGTCAGGATCGGTCGCAAGATAGCCTCCATGCTGGTTTCGCCAGTAGGACGGCGCTTCGCACCAAATTCTTGGGCGAACGTGTTTTTGCGGGCACTCTCGGCCGTGAGACCAATATCATGGCTGCTAGGGGCGTCTCATTCATGAATCCCAGGAGACAAGTCCATGGCTGCCTTGCATTCTGAAGTCTGGTCGCCGCGTGGGGGAGGTAGGATCCTCTTCCGGTTAACCGTTGTGATCGCAACGTTGCTGGTCGTAGGCTCTGGTCAGGCGGAGGAAGATGGCTGGCAAGAGGCAGCCCTGCAGCGAGCAATTTCTTATTGTCAGGCGAGCCGGCCGGACGTTTGCGAGGCCGATGCCACGCCGACGGAGAGCTACAAACTGCGACTGGGTGAGGAAACCGCAGCCCGCGCGGCGCTGATGGTGGCGTTTGCCTGCCGCAGCCTCGACACCGGCCAGAGCTCGGTCTTCGTGCTGTCAGATCAGTATGGGACCGTGTCGGATCAAGTCTTCTCCACGCCCGTCATCGCATCGGGAGAAGCGGCGAATATCGATGCGGCCGCCATAGAATGGCAGCAGCGCAGGGAAGTGCTCAATGCTGCGTACGAACCTGATGGCCGCACCATGATTGCAGTCGAAACCTGGCCCAACACGGACGAAATCCGCATCAGAACCCAATGGGGCTTTTACCTCGGCCTGTTCAGGTTGATGCGCTTCGAAGTCGATGCGGCGGCCGACGGGCGGCAGGAGTTAGTAGTGCTGATCGAGAATGAAATTTGGTAACGCCGGCCGAACCGCCTCGCATGGGAGAATAGCGATGAGACAGCGCCTCGTTAGCGCGGCAGCAGCATTGATGCTGTGGACCGCAGTCAGTGTGAGCGGAGCCGTAGCCCATTCCGCATCCTCGCAGACAGGTGGGTTTGTCACTGTCCCCCTGACGCGGCTGCCACCGCCACCTCGACCGGTCAACGCAGAGTTCTGTGACCATCTGGCAGTCGAGCCACACACAGCAGGCGGGAAGGTGGCGAAAGCCCTTGGTTGGGTCGTCACAGGAGAGGTCTCCCTTGGTAGCCTGGATGTGGTGAGCTTCGTCGGTGGTTTTGAACCGGGCACCAGCGGGTCTTGCCAGATGATCGACGGCAACGTAGGCCTTTTCGACGGCGACCAGCTGCGCTGGCTGGTCTATAGCGAAAGGGATGCAACCTCACACATCGGGACCGTCCAGGCCTTTGAGAAGACCGCTGTCCGGATCTGGAGTGGCGACTTTCTTCCTCAGCCGGTTGCGGATATGCACATTGACACAAGCGGCGCCGTTTCCCTTCGCAAGCTGGCCACGGTTGAACGGTTTTGCGACGGCAAGGCGTCGGTACCAAACATCTATGGAAGCCCGATTGCCGAGGCACGCAAGGAACTTGAATCCGCCGGTTGGGGACCGGTTCTGGGCATCCTGTCGGACGAGCCGATGGACTTGCGGAGCGAAGAGCTGAAAGCGGCGGGCATCTACGAGGTGCAGTCCTGCTCGGGAACAGGATTTGGCTATTGCCGCTTCGGTTATTCCGGCCAGTTTGCCGAATTGTCGGTGGTTACGGTGGGAGAAGGTGGGGCGTCAGCCACTCCGGAGGTTGCAGGCTACGACGTTTCCTGCATCATCCCCGGCGCAGCCCTGGTCGCTGACAAACGCATGGCCAGCATCGTAGCACAGGACAGCAACGTCGCCGCCCTCATCCGATTGCGAGAGGACTTCCACATGATCATGGCGAGCGAGTATGGTTTTCCTGCCGATGCAGCCCAGGCATGGCAGAGTGCCCTGAACGAGGCTTTCGATGCCGAAACTGTCAGGGAGGATTACTTGGCGGCGCTCGCGCCGGCGCTCTCCCCTGCGGTCGTCGAGACGGCTACTGCATTCAACATTTCTGACTTCCGCGACCAGCGCGATCGCATCAGCGATGCGCTGTTGTCCATGAACCTCGATGATCCGCAGCAGCGCGCTTCCCTTGAACAGGAGGTCGCCGCCTTGCCCACCGACATTGCCGGTATCGCGGCGGACTTGTTCAAGCAGTACCGTGGGCCCGAGAGCGCCGAAACGCTGGTGGAGGGGTATTTACGCGCCATGTACGTCGCTGCTGCCCCCTATGCAGGGGTCGAATCCGTCGAGTCCTGGGTCGAGGAAGCCCGGGAAGCTGGGTTTGCCGAGGTCTATGCCGAGAATACCTTCCTTGTATTCGCAGCCACTCTAGGCCGTTATCCTGCGGAAACGCGCAGCGCCTACATTGAGGCCATCTCCAGCTCAGAACACGTGACCTACGAGCAACAGGCATCCATGGCGTTCGAGCGGGCGTACAACGCTGCGATCGAGCGCCTGGAACACGGGTTCGGCGACTAGGGAACAGGGGTGCCGCTGGGTGCTTCTTTATCATCCTCGGAATGCACGGCGTTCCATCCGATTATCCACCCGGATTGCCGACGACATCCATGGGCTTCACCAGTAGGTGCCGCGGCTATGACAAGAACCTCGCTGCTGCTTACGGAAGTTTTGGAACCTACTTGGCAAGCGCAGACGATTTTCACCCCACCCCTCTGCAGCCTTCCCTGACCATCATGCGGAGCGTCCGCTCTTGGGAACTCGGCGCAGGCGCATGAACGGCGGGAATGGGGCGCGTAACGGACATTTAGGGCTCAATAATCCGGTTTGACCTAACACTACCCCCAGTAATTGTGGGATAAGCGGAGAATGTTTGTTGTCCGCGCCCCTTGCTCCGCCACTTCCACAATCCAAACCGCTCTCTGCGCAATGGCTCACTGATATAAACCCGAGCATACGCGGGGATTCTAGTCGTCAGCTCCGCACCGAGTCGTGGACGTTCACCGCCCTAAGTCGCTCTCTGCGCGCCATCCTCTCCAAAGCTCTATACCACTGCGTAAGGGTGTAGAGCTTTTTGTCCCCACGTTGGCAACAGCTTGGCTGCCCGTCCTTGGGGAGTTGGTGGGTGAAGTTCGGGAGCGAAAAGTGTCCAGTATCCAAGCTGCGCACCTCAGAAGCAGCTTCGCGCCCCATTTCAGCCATTCAGAATTTAATAGCGAAAACCTGAAAGCAGACCTTTCGCTTTGATCACCGCTTCGAACGAAATGGGGTGGAATGCTGACAGGCCGCTTTTGGCTACCAGCCTGAAAATCCAGACGTCCGGGACCCGCAAGCACAAATGCTCAGGAGCCCGCTGCCTCTAATGGTTGGCAATAGATTCCATAAAGCGTCGTGAGCACACGCGTAACCGGCTCAGAGGCCAATCGGTAAAAGATCGTCTGTCCGTCTCTACGCGTTTTCACCAGCCCCAAGGCCCGCAGCTTTGAGAGATGCTGAGACAGCGGGGACTGCTCTAGCCCCACAATCTTGATCAACTCGCTGACGCTCCGCTCCTGATCAAGCAGGTTGCAGAGAATCAGCAGCCGTTTCGGGTTGGCCATGGCGGCGAGCAACTGAGACGCCTCCTCGGCGCGGGGTTCAAGGTCGATGATGTGCATCAGCAGTCTTCTTCAGGTTGCATCATTGACATATTAGAATATTCGAATATATAGGGCAACAGAATTCGGGATCAGGGGTTCACTCTGATCGGCAGGCGCAAACCACACATAGGCACATGGAAACATCGTTTACACCCATCCAAGCACTCCTTGGCGGTTCCCTCATCGGCCTCGCCGCTGTTGGCCTTTTGGCCCTGCACGGCAGGATAGCAGGTATGACCGGCATCCTGACTGGCGTCATCCTTCAAAAGGGTGACTGGGACTGGCGCATTGCCTTTCTGCTCGGCGCTGTCGCCGCACCAGTTGTGATCCTGCTGCTGACGGGCCAATCCCTACCGCTTCAGGCAGAGATACCATCCTTGGCCATTATTATTGGTGGCTTTCTGGTGGGCGTTGGCGTGACCTTCGGCGGCGGCTGCACCTCTGGGCATGGTGTATGCGGCATAGCCCGACTCTCAGTTCGCTCCATTGCTGCCACCCTGACCTTCATGGTGACGACCTTCATCACCGTCTTCGTGGTTCGTCACCTGCTGGGGGGCTTCTGATGCTTCGCCTTGCTTCAGCTGCTGCGGTCGGCCTCGTTTTCGGTCTTGGAATTGTCATCTCCGGCATGGCCAACCCGGCCAAGGTGCTCAACTTCTTCGACGTCTTCGGCGCCTGGGATCCCAGCCTTTTGCTGGTCATGGTTTCGGCCCTGGTCGTGACCTTTGTCGGCTACCGCTTCGTGCTGCAGCGCCCCGCTCCGACGTTCGATCGCAAGTTCCATCTGCCAACCAAACGCGATCTGGACGTGCCGCTCATCGCAGGCTCGGCCCTGTTCGGCATTGGCTGGGGCATAGCGGGGTTCTGCCCCGGCGGCGCCATCCCGGCACTTGGCTCCGGGGAGCCAAGCGCACTGATCTTCGTGGCCGCCATGATCGGCGGCATTCTCGGTGCCAATGCGTTCAGGGCGGTTTCTGCCCGCCGCCAGGCGCTGGCCTGAACTTCGAAACGGAAAGGAGATTTCCATGTCTACCCAGCCGATTTCATTTACACCCGATCTGACCGTAAAACCGGAAGTTGTCGCGTTCTTCGACGAACCGACCAACACCATCAGCTACATCGTCAAGGACCCAGCCTCCGACGCCTGCGCCGTGATCGATTCCGTTATGGACTTCGACTACGCCTCCGGCACCATTGCGTATGAAGGTGCCGACAAGATCATCGGGCACATCCAGGATAATGGCTGGACGCTTGAGTGGCTGATCGAGACCCACGTCCATGCCGATCACCTCTCCGCTGCCCCCTATATCCAATCCAAACTCGGCGGCAAGCTCGGCATCGGCGACCAGATCTGCGTCGTGCAGGACACCTTCGGCAAGATCTTCAACGAAGGCACCGAGTTCCAGCGTGACGGGTCTCAGTTCGACCGTCTGTTCAAGGATGGCGACAGCTACCAGATCGGCACCATGACGGCCCTTGCCCTGTTTACGCCCGGCCATACGCCGGCAGACATGGTGCATGTGATCGGCGACGCTGCCTTTGTCGGTGATACCCTGTTCATGCCCGATGGCGGCTCGGCCCGCGCCGACTTTCCTGGCGGTGATGCTCGCACCCTCTACCAGTCGATCCGGCGGCTGCTGACCCTGC
The DNA here is from genome assembly GCA_023391095.1 of Pseudomonadota bacterium. Lineage (GTDB taxonomy): Bacteria > Pseudomonadota > Alphaproteobacteria > Rhizobiales > Devosiaceae > Devosia. Next base: position 110,612 of record JAEWBN010000016.1, on the reverse strand, counting down.
CGGGCGAGATGCGGCTCTTCATGTGCCACGATTATGGTCCCAATGGTCGCGACATCCAGTGGGAAACGACCGTCGCAGAGGAACGCGACCATAACATCCACGTCGGTCACGGCACGTCCGAAGACGAATTCGTCAAGATGCGCGAAGAGCGCGACAGCACCCTGTCTATGCCCAAGCTGATCATCCCATCCCTGCAAGTCAACATGCGGGCCGGCCAGCTCCCCCCAGCTGATGACGACGGCAAGACCTACCTCAAAGTGCCCATAAACGGGCTCTCCACTTCCAAGGAATAACACCATGGCAATTAACAAGATCGACGACCAGTTCGCCCAGTCCCCCCAGATCCAGCCCAATGATGTCAGGCTCATCGCCGAGGCGGGGTACAGGGCCATCGTTTGCGCTCGCCCAGATAACGAAGATCCAGGCCAGCCCTCCTTTGCCCAAATCGCTGAAGTCGCTGAACGGTTCGGCCTCAAGGCCTTCCATATTCCTGTTGCGGGCCCACTGACCGAAGGCCAGCTCATCCGTTTCGAGCAGGCCCGTGCCGAAACCGATGGCCCAATCCTGGGCTACTGCCGCTCCGGCGGCCGCGCGGGCACTCTCTACGCTGCCTTGCGCTGACTGAAAGAGCACGATGCTTCTGGAACCCCTGCAATATCTGTTCGGTGCCTTGTCTGGCGGCCTGGTGGGCTTCACCCTTGGCCTCTTCGGCGGCGGCGGCTCCATTCTAGCCGTACCGCTCATGGTTTATGTCGTGGGGGTTCCTGTCGCACACGTGGCCATCGGAACGAGTGCCTTCGCCGTTGCGGCCAACGCTGCCACCAACCTTGTCACCCATGCCCGCAAGGGCAACGTGATCTGGCGCTGTGCCCTCATGTACACCGTCGCTGGCATTGCCGGAGCCTTCCTGGGCTCCACGCTGGGCAAGGCCATGGACGGCGACAAGCTGCTGTTCCTGTTCGCCATCCTCATGCTGGTGGTGGGAGTTCTAATGTTCCGCAGGCGCGGTAACCCTGGGATCCCTGGTGCCACCTGCAACCGTGAGAAGGCACCCAAGGTCCTTGGATATGGTGGTCTCACCGGTGCGTTCTCTGGGTTCTTCGGCATTGGCGGTGGCTTCCTGATCGTTCCTGGCCTGGTGGCTTCAACCGGAATGCCGATCCTCAATGCCATAGGATCCTCACTTGTCGCCGTCACCGCTTTCGGGCTCACGACTGCCTTAAGCTACGCCTTCTCAGGCTTGGTGGACTGGCCGCTGGCCGCCGTGTTCATCGGCGGCGGGGTGCTCGGAGGACTAGCCGGCGCGCGCGTTGCTGGTTTGATGGCCAGCAAGAAGGGACTGCTCAATACTGCCTTTGCTGGTCTGGTTGTGGCCGTGGCCATCTACATGGCCGCCCAAACCGTCACCGCATTCATCTAGAGAGGAGACCAACCATGTACACGTTCGACAAGAAATTGCCCGGCATGACCTTCGATGCGGCTGTCGCTCACACCAAGGAAATTCTTGGAGCCAACGGCTTCGGCGTCCTCACGGAAATTGACGTTCAGAAGACCATGAAGGCCAAGCTGGATGCCGACATGGCAGGCTACGTGATCCTGGGTGCCTGCAATCCGAAGATGGCGTTCGAAGCGCTCAAGCTGGAACCTCGGGTGGGCGCCATGCTGCCCTGTAATGTGATCGTGCGGCAGCAGGAAGACGGTACGGTGGCAGTCAGCGCCATCGACCCTGTGGCGTCCATGCAGGCCATCGACAATGATCAACTGCACGCTGTTGCGGGCAAGGTACAGACCATGCTGTCCGATGTCGTGAAGGCTATCTGAAAGATTAGGAGAAGGCCGGGCAATGCCCGGCCTTTGACTGTTCGCATTACTGCAAGACCACGATAGGCGCTCCCCAGGTCACCCGGTCATAGAGATCGATGACATCCTGGAAGAGCAGCCGCACACAGCCGCTCGAAACCGCTTGGCCGATCGAGCGGGCATCCATATTCCCGTGCAGGCGGTAGGGCGTGTCACGGTTGCCTTGGTGAATGTAGAGCGCCCTTGGCCCAAGTGGGTTTTCGAGGCTGGGTTCCATTCCGTGACGATAGGGTTCAAGCTCGGGCTGCCGGTCGATCATTTCTGACGGCGGTGTCCATGTCGGCCATTCCCGACCATAGGCGATGTGCCCTCGGCCTTCCCAGGCGAAGCCATCACGGCCAATTCCGACCCCATAGCGCATGGCGCGACCGTTTGGCATGGTCCAATAGAGGAAGCGATTGGGCGTATCCACCACCACCACGCCAGCCTTCTCGCCGGTGACGTTGTCTACCTCCTGTCGCCAGTAAATGGGATCAACAAGGTGGATATCGGCTCTAGGAATTGGGAACCGCTCATCGGGCATGGCTGCATACATGGCCAGAACATCGGATGGGATGTTTGGCACAACAGGAGCCTTGGGAGCAGCAGGGATCGTGGGCGTTGTGGTGGCACAACCCGCAAGAGCAAGGGCGGCAAGACTGGATGCGCCGAGCATCATATGCCGGCGTGAAATCGAGTTCAAAAGCATGTGTTCACAACAGTCGCAGGGACTGCCTTTCAAGATAACAGGATCAGGAAGATGGCCGGCTTAAGGTGCCGTTGCCCTCAGCTGACGCGGGGAGGTCGGAAGCGCCTGTCAGTTCCCGAGAAGGGCACCACAACCCTGTCGCCTGGGGCATAGACTACATCACGCTGGTCAGAAATGGTTTCCGCATGCGATGGCAGTATGGCGGCCATATTCTGGCACGCGACGGCATGGCCGTTGATCTTTTTCGAACAAGGTTTGAAGGCTGGGGCCTTCTCAACGAGAGAGGCTGGCTCCAAGCAGAGTTCTTGATTGTCGATGGTCCAGAAGGTGCCGCTGCCCACACCTGCAGCCGTGCTCGGCCCTGACATTGATGCCAAGCCAAACAAAACAACGCTGATGAGCGCCAGGAACCTGTTCATGAGCGACTTCTAATACATGCACCGCGAGGATGCGAGGTGTGGCACGATAGAGTTTGAGTGCGCCCAGCTCAACAACAGGTTTCGGCTTGGTGGCAGGCTCCGACTCCGTTGACCTGAAGCGGTTGCCTCGATGGTAAACATTCACTAAGGCGAGCCTCTCATCGTGCAAGGACAGAATGGGGGTACAACGCCAGATGAACGTATTCAGCGTACAACCTGCGCAATCGGACGCCGACAACGGCTTTGGCAATTGCGTCACCGTTGAAGCATTGTGCCCTGTCGGTGCTGGCGAAATGGTGTTGTCAGAACCGTTAGCCCTGCATGGGTCGGTTGTGCGTGCCAAAATCTGGTTCCTCAAGGAGGACTACACGCCGCAATCGATCGAGCTGTACGCGGGCCAAGAGAGGGATCGATAGATTGCGTCGCACTGGCGAAACCTTCATAACCTTCCCTCGCGATATGAAGCGGAGGAGAAAGCGCCTCGCTGGAGTTCTGTGAAGGTAGGGAGCGCCGGCTCCGGTTGATCGGCGCCGCAAAGCCAGTAAAGGCGGTTATCCTTTGCATGCACTTACGGTTGTCTTTTCACGCTGGTAGTGCAGGCCCGACGCTCAAGCGGCTAGGTCTTAGTGCGGGTGAATCCATCCGAACCGACGTGACGGTCTCGCCGCGACCCACGTTCCGGGCTGATCTCGCCCCACCCTCAGGAACGGAACGCCTTTTTCGCCTCGTGAAGTGCGTTGATGTCCCTCGGCGCTTGCAAAGCTCGCTCCGCACGTTGCGCTGCGTCCGATGCTGCCTGGATAGCTTCCTGTTTGAGAAAAGGATTAGCCTCCGCGATCACTTCGAGACCGTGCAGCAGCCGCAGCACGACTTCGATGGTTCCAGCTCCGTCGCGCGCAATCGGCCGGAAGGCGTCTTCGATGAGGTCACGCGGATGCAGTTGCGGCGCCGACACCCTCTCGTGCCCCACAGAAGCATCAGCCGCATTCGGGTTCCACTCTGAAAGTAGGCGCGTCAGCCGGCCCAGGACATCTATAGCTGTGCCCGCATCATTCACGGCGGGTGAGAGCGCTCGATCGGCAATCTCGGCAAGGACACTTAGTCCAAAGCGTGGATCATAGTCGAAGGTGCGACTGTCGCCGATCACGAACGCGCCTGTCAGTTCAGCGTTCAGCTCGTCGCTGACAGTGCCCACTATCTTCATCAAGGGGCGCACGGGAGAAACATAAGCGCCGGGCAATGCCGTGATGGCGATCTGTAGGTCATGTTCTTCGGCCAGGGCGTTCAGGCGTGCAGCATCGAAGTGCTGCACATATCCAAGCTGATCGGCGATCAGAGCCTGTCCCTTGAATTCGCCTTCGAGGCGCCGGCACCCGAAGACGGGATGATCAAGCAGCTGGGAAAGCGCCTTACCCGTTGCTGTTTCCACCCGATCGATCGTGTGTCCCACCCGCCCGATGTCCGAAATCTGCGCGATCCAGCGGATCAGCGCAGCGATGACGATGGCGACGACCGCCAGCGTTGCCGAAAACAGAATTAAGCGGCTTGCAGACCCGTAGATTCCCGCCGAGAGGCCCAGGATCGCAACGATGGAGAAGAGGAAGGCGCCGATGAAGACAGAGATCGACGTCTGTGCTGCACGATCCCCGACGATCAGTGGCACGGCTCATGGAGACGTCGAGCCTGAAGCCGAGCTCAAGGCGCTGATCAACGTGGAGAGCGCAAAGACCGAAACGGTCAAAAGGCTGGTTGCAAGGATCTCGAGAATGGATTGCACCGCCTCCTGCGAGATGGTCCAGGGCAGTTCATCCGGCGCCCAGCGCGCGAGATAGAGAGCAAGGCCGACGGTCAGCAGTGCCACAACCGAAAAGGCTGCAGGCAGGAACCACATCTTGTTGAGCAGGCGCCGGAAATAGAAGGAAAGCTGGGTCATGTTAGAGTCTTCGGCTCATGTTCAGGAGCGGCCTGCAACAGCTGCGAGGCAGGAGAGTGGGTCAGTTGCAGGTAGAGTTCGAACTGCGCCAGCACGTCCGCAATGAGCTGGTCACGGTGAAGGCCCATGACGTCGTAGCCACTGCCACCGCTCGAAAAATAGGTGCGCGCTTCATGGCGAAGCTCCGGCTCACCTGCCGCCAAAGCGAAGTTGGGAACGGGAGTGGACGTCACCCCGACGCCGTAGACGAAGTCGCGCACTCCTTCGGCAGGTGATCGGAGCGCCACATTGCTAGAGTCAATTTTCTCTACGCTCGCCGGCCGACCTCGATTTGTCAGTTCGCGGGCCACTTGCTCCAGGGCTGGCGCGGCGTTGGCCTCAAGGAAGCGTTCGACGTCTCTCCGGTCAGGGGCGTGCAGGATCAACGCCAGACGGCGCTGCCAGGTGAAACCGGCCGCTGGGTGCGCCGCATTTCTTCCAGCGGGAGCATTGGTCTGTGGATATCGCTGCGCCAGATCGGCCCGCATCCCGAGGTAGAGCGACCAGACCAGTCCCAGCATGACAAAGGTGAAGGGCAATGCGCTAGCAATGGTGGCCGATTGCAGTGCGCCAAGACCACCCGCCAGAAGCAGCGCAGCAGCGACGACACCTTCCATTACGCACCAGAACACGCGCTGGCCCGTGGTGGTCTCGGTCTCCCCGCCCGCCGCGATGGAGTCGACGACGAGGGAGCCGGAATCCGATGAGGTGATGAAGAAGATCGCCACCAGCAGAATGGCCAGCGTCGAGGTGATCCCGGAGAACGGCAGGTACTGGAAGAACTGGAACAGCCCGGTAGCTACGTCTGCGACAATGGCTTCGCCCATCGCTCCGGCGGCTATTCCGGTGTCGATGAACATGGCTGTGTTGCCGAACACCGTCATCCAGATGAAGGTAAAGCCCGCTGGGATGAACAGCACCGCCGTAACGAACTCCCGAACCGTGCGACCCCGCGAGATGCGGGCGATGAACATGCCCACGAAGGGTGACCAGGAAATCCACCACGCCCAGTAGAATAGCGTCCAGGCGTCGATCCACGGCGTCGGTTGATAGGCGTAGATGTTGAAGGTTCGCAGCACCAGCGTATCGAGATAGAGCCCCAGGTTCTGAACCAGATCGCGGAACAGCTGCGCTGTCGGCCCGACGACCAGCACGAACAGCATGAGCAGGATCGCGACCACGAGGTTGGTCTCGGATAGGATGCGGACGCCGCGATCGAGCCCGGTCGCGACCGACACGGTCGCGAGGGCCGTAACCAGGGCGATCAGCGGGAGCTGGACGATGGGTCCGACCGGAAATCCCAGAAGATAGGAAAGCCCGGCATTGATCTGCGATACGCCCACCCCCAGCGAGGTCGCGATGCCGAACATGGTTCCGACAATGGCGAAGATGTCGACGGCATGCCCGATGGGGCCGTTGATCCGCTCCTTGAGCAGCGGGTAGAGGCCGGAGCGGATCGTCAGCGGCAGGTTGTACCGATACCCGAAATAGGCGAGCGACAATCCGACCACAGCATAGATGGCCCAGGCATGGATGCCCCAGTGGAAGAAGGTCACGGTCATGGCCTCGCGCATGGCGGCGACCGAGCGTGGCTCGGCGGTCGGTGGCGCCATGAAGTGGGTCATGGGTTCGCCGACGGCATAGAACATGAGGCCGATACCCATGCCGGCGGCAAAGAGCATGGCGATCCAGGAGGTGAACTTGAAGTCTGGCATCGCGTCGTCAGGCCCGAGCTTCAGCCGCCCATAGCGGCCAAAGCACAGCAGCAAGACCGTCACCAGGAACACCCCGACGGCCAGGAGGTAGAACCAGCCGAAGCCCTGCAGGATACTGGTCTGGATTGCACCGAAAATGTCGCCGGCCTGGTTTGGCAGCAGCACCCCAACCGCAACAAAGGCACTGATCACAAGGAGCGCGCCGAAGAAAACGGGCTTGTTGATGATGAATGGCTTAAACATGATGCCGACCAGTTCCGCGATGTGGGGAGCCTAGGGCAAAGCCTGCGGAGCCACGTGTGGTTCCCTCAGATCAGTCGGTCGTCCTAGCCCCAGATGCGCAAGGCAAAGGGCAGCAGTAAGAAGAGGATCCATGCGCCAATGAAGATCATCGGAGCACGGCTGGAGAATCGACTGCCGGCGTGCTGACGCAATTCTAGCCGCTTGCGGCTCTGTTCATCGGTTGCTAGGGTGAAGGCACGCAGATCTGGCTCTTCATCGATCAAGTGATCTTCGCGGCGGCGCCAATGGCCAATCGCTTCCTGCGCCGCGGCAATGCCCGGTCGTGCTTCCAGCACCAGCGCAATACCCAAGACCGCAAAAAGCGGCGGCAGGGTTATTGTGAAGAGGCCGTTCCAGTTGCCGTAACCGGCGCTGAGCGAGGATCCGTAGGCGATCACCAGGAACGACTGTGAGGAGATGAGCGCGTTTAGACGGCTGTTGAGCAGGTTGATCTCCGCCCGGATTTCTCCCCGGATATGGTCGAGCTCATTGGTTGCTGCGGGCTGCGTCACGGCTGACCTTGCGGAGCGGGAAGCAGAGCAGCGCTGATAGTCCCATCGCTTTCGAGAACCAGATACTTGACGCTCTCGATATCCTGACCGCCTGCAGATCGCACGGCGCTCAAGGCTTCCTCTTGAGTGATGCGCTCGCGCTTCATGGCTTCGTCGCAAAACGCACCGTCATGCGCCAGGAGCGTCGGCTCCGACCGAACAGCCTTGGCGAATCCGGACGAACGCACCGAGACGAACGTGACCAAAAACTGCATGAGGATCAGCAGGCCCAGCGCCACCGCCCCTTCCGCCAGGGCAATCGACTCCTGGAGAAGTATGGCCGACAATGTCGAACCAAGCGCGACGGTTACGACGAGGTCGAAAGCGTTAAGCTTGGCCAGCGTGCGCTTGCCGGAGATGCGCAGGAACAGAACCAGGGTGACATAGGCCAGGATGCCGACGAGGATCGTGCGGAATATGCCCGACCAGTTCTGAAACAGCATGCTCTGCCAATCCATGGCGATGCTCCTCGGTTAGATTAGTCCTCGCCGCTAACCGCTTCGGGTTGCAGGGGCGGCAGGTCGGGTGCGGTTGCGGGCGTCGGGTTCCCCTCAAGATCGGCAATCAGCCGCTTCATCTGCGCTATCTCGCGCACCTGAGCTTCAATGATGCCGTCGGCAAGTTCCCGCACCCGTGGATCGCGAATATGGGCCTGCGTACTGGTAAGGACGGCGATCGAATGATGCGGGATCATCGCCCGCATGTAATCGATGTCGCCGACCGTTTCCTGGCTCCGCACCAGCCATAGCGATGCGCCGAACACGGCAACGGCGCCGACGAGGATCGCGATGTTGGCCGCTCTGTTCTTATACATGCTCCACATGAACAGCAGCATGATGAACGCCATCACAGCACCCATCAGCAATGCCATCCACATCCGGGTCTGACTGAACATCACATGCTCAAACGCGTAGGTGTTCAGATACATCAGGCCGAACATGATGACCGTGGACGTTGCGACCATCGCTCCGAAGCGAATGTAGCTCATGGCGATCTCCCTTCGGTCGACCAACGACAGCAGGCGAAGATGGTTCAGCATGGATGAGAGGGCTCCTGTGCTGTCTATCGCCGAGGCCGATATAACTGTCTGAAAAGGGCTGCTCCATCGCCTCAGTGATAGACCAAGAACGGCAGGTGTCAGGGAAGAGAACGGTAGTCGCGAATGGCCGCAATGGGGTCGTGAGCAGCCGATCGGGAATGCGCCCCATTCCGGTCATTCGGCAGGCCCTACGAGTTTCCCGAAAGCGGACATCGCCTGCTTGTCTAAAGGGTGGCGTGTGTAAGGTGGGTTATTGCCTGTCTGGATTTGGCGGCGTGATGCTGTAAGCTGCCCCAATATGTCAGTCTCAACTGATGCACCACAGGATGGAGGCAAATGACGCTTTCGATACAGACACTAAGCGAAGCCGACCGGCGCTTGGTTGCTGAGTGGGCAGCAGCGTGCGCCGAGCGCGTTCTGCCGTTGTTTGAAGCAGAATGTCCCAATGATGACCGACCCCGTGACGCCATTGCTCGAACGAGGGCGTTTGCTCGCGGAGAACTGGACACTGCTGCAGAAATACGCCGTCGGTTTGGGGGTGGCAGCGCCGCTCGTAATGCGACGTCTCCTGCCGCTGCCGCAGCAGCCAGAGCCGCCGGACAGGCCTCGGCTGTTTGCCACATGGGCGCACATGCGCTTGGGGCGGCAGCGTATGCTGTCAAAGCCGCAAGCCTTGCGGCTCTAGGCCAGTCGAAGGCTGTCGAGGGCGAGATTCGCTGGCAATTCGCACATATGACGGCAGACGTCCGGGTCGCGCTTCGGTCACTCCCTCCAGTGGGCGAGGATCGGTCGGGCCCTCTCGGCCCAGGCCTGCTCGCATCAGGTCAAATGGGCAAGATCATCGGTCAACTCCAAGCTGCTATCGCCGGAACCGAGGCACTTTGAGTGCCGCCTAATTGCTGGAAATGACCTGTACCGCCAGGCAAAAGAATGACCGGTTTTGGCAAGCCGTGACTTGACCTCAAACAGCCGAATGGGGTCGTTTTCCGTCACTTGACCGACAGATGGCCTCATCCGCTAAGTCATTCAAATCATTGCGTCTGGGTGGGACACAACCGTTCGAAGGTCAGGGCACATCATCAGTCCGTGCATGTAACGTTTGAATCCCCGGTTTTTGGGCACTTTAGCGAGGGTGCAACCCGCAAACACGTTAGTGCGCTCTTGAGGGAAATGCCAAAATGGGCGGGTAGCGGACTAGCGGCTTTTCTAACGTAGGCCACGGAAGGGGACTAATTACTGAGGTCGGAAACCATTGGCGAAGTAGCGATAGCACTTGGGCTACGTTTTCAATTGTTAATCTAATGGATAGGTTGAATAGAGGTTGAGCCATTTAGAACGGTCCGATCACGTTCGCTGCAAAGGAGAACAGGCCCTATGTCTCACCACCACGATGATCACCACGCCCATGATCTGGGCTTTGCTCACGACATTCAGGTCATGCTTGGGCGTCGCCGCTTTTTGGCACTGGTGGGCGGCATGGTCACCGTCGCTGTTGCAGGTGGCCCTGCTGCTGCCCTGGAATGCATCGCATTGCCGTGGGAAACCGCCGGACCTTACCCCGCTGATGGCAGCAATGTAAAATCAGGACAGGTGGTCAATGCGCTGACGCAGGAAGGCGTCATCCGTGAGGATCTGCGGCCGTCCTTTGGGACGCTGACAAAGACCGCCAACGGCGTACAGCTTGACCTGGAGCTGACGCTGGTCGATGCGGACGGCTGCACCCCCCTACCGGGCCGCGCCATCTATATCTGGCATTGCGACGCGACCGGAGGGAGCTACTAGCCAGGTAGCCCCAACAACGACACAACTGTAATCATCGTCCCAGGTGGGCGAAATCGACGTTTACCGTGACGTTGCACTTGCCCAATCCAGCTGCATCGATCACCGCCTGAGATAAGCCTGTGGTGCGGATCTTCACCGCGACGATGATGCGAACTAGGCGCGGATCAATCAATCGCGCGTCATAGGTGACGCCGATATCCACCTGAGAGGATGCCCCGGCATTGGCTGCGGTAGGTCCGGTTCCCGCAAAATGGTTTTCACCGGCCTTAGTCCAATCTATCGCCGCCGCCGTGCCCTGCATTCTGATCTTGTCAGGATGGAATGCGCCACCCCACTGGATATTCCGCGGAAAGACCATCGCCTCGGTCAAAGGCGTCAGCATCGCATCCAGTCCAGCGGGACATTGCGACATTTCCCGATTGGTGACGCGACCCTGCCATTGACCGTCCTCGGGCAGCATCGTGTCGAAAAGTTCGAGAATACACTGACCGTCGCCACCGACCGCCAGGTCTATGTCCTCTGGCGTGAGGGGAGACCAGGTGTATGCGCCATCATAATGCACAAGCGTTTGGTGGCCTGGGGGCGGCTCGACACCCAGGGCGACGCCGGCCTCTTCGGCGGTGACTGCGCCAAGCGCACAACGGCACCCGCCATCCTTACAATCCGCGACGACAACCTTTTCCTGAGCCAGCACCGGGGCGACAGTCAGGAAGGCAGCAACAAGACCGATAACAGCGTGTTTCATCATCCGCCCCATCCCGGCACCAGAGTTGCCAAAACCTTCCTGCCGTTGGGTGGAACAAACGATTGCCCGCCGAAATCCGGTATTCGCGCCTGCTGGCTTTGATAGGTCAAGCTTGGCAGGATGATGGAATAGGCCAGCAGGGCATCGCCGCTGGGCTGTCCATGAATGCAGAGTTCGCCTATGCCGCTGGCCGAGCAGGTGCCCGAACTTTCCAGCCAGCGCAGCGGATTGAGCGTGATGGCGGATGAGCCGTCGGCGCTGGTGAAGGTCACGGTTGGATAAGGCGCTTTCGCCCCGCCCGCCGTTTCAGCGATGAAAGGTTCGTCACTCCGCCAGCCGGCAGGCAGCGTGAAGGAGAGCCCGGTCGCATCCTCGATCCGGCAAGGCTCTTTGCTGTCGCAGCTATAGCCACCGGCCTGATCTTCGCCGGCTGGACTGAGACGGTCATGATGCGGGATCATGAACTGGTTCGGGCCTGCCGGGGTGACTTCGACCTGTGCCACGAAGACGCTATCGCCCGCATCGCCCACCACATTATAGCGGCCGGGCAGAAACAGTTCGGATACCGGGCCGATCACGCTTTCCTGCAAAACCCAGGCTTCGGGCGGCAGGTCCTGCCCCGGCACGGGCGTGGCGGACCAGGACACGGCCAGTTCCAAGCCGCCCGTATCGGCTGTGAATGTGGCTTCGACCAGCCCGGCGACGGCTGGCGGAGGCGAAGGCTGCGCCTGTGCCGTACCCGGCCCATTGCCGCCCACGGTCAGGGGCACGCGGATAACCACATGGCGGTCAATATCCCGGCCGAAAACATAGCGCAGCTCATATTGGCCCGCTTCGGCAGGGGCGGTCAGTACGCCCGCGCCTTCGGGCAGGTCATTGGCCTCGATCGTGTCGTTGACGTAGAAATAGCTCAGTTCCCCTGACAACTCCTCATGCCCGGCCGGAACCAGATCCACCCAATCGCGCTCACCGGCTGGACCTTTCCAGAGCACGGTGAAGTCCTCTCCCGGCACGACCGGCTCGGGCACGCTGAGGCTGGCCACGATATCCTCGGCATTGATCGGCACATAGGGCCGGGTCAGCCCGACCACGCCGGGTTTCATCCCTGACGCCCAGCCTTCGTCCAACGGATAGGCATTGACGACAAATTCAGTTTGCGGATTGAAGGCGAAGCAGCGGGCCTCCTCGACGAAATAGCTGCCTTGGGGTTCATAGCGCCATGCGCCGCATAGGGCGTCGGCGGCGCATTGCGCCTGGCATTGGGCAATCGTGCCATCTGGCGGGAAGCTGAATTCCGCCGGATAGGAGGCCACCGGGCCAAAGGATTGCCCGGTTGGCGCGAGGGCGATGCCGGGCATCACTTCCGCGCCGGGGAAATGCCGCGACCGCTCCTGCTCAGGCATGTCGGGAGCGGGCAAGGTGGCCATTGCGGCATCATCGCCAATGGCGGCGGCGAGGGCGTCAGCCAAAGCATCGGCATCGTTGGCTTGCATATAGCGCCCACCGGTATTCTCGGCGATGCAGGCCACCTGCGCGCCGTCATCCTGGCTCAAGCCTAAGCCGATCACATGGGCGGTGAAGCCGACACCCGATGCTTCCAGATCGGCGGCCAGGGCGCAGGGATCGGCCTCGCAGGTCTCAAAGCCGTCGGTGATCAGGATAACGGTGGCTGGCTCCTCGGTGCTCCGCAGCACCTCGGCGGCCTGCCGCACGGCTTCGGTGATCGGCGTTTTCCCCTGAAAGCGCATGCCATTGACGGCGGCAAGGATATTGCCCGTCTGTCCCGGTGCGGGCGAAACCATCAATTCGATATCGCCGCAATCGCCGCGCACCCTGTGGCCATAGGCCATCAGGCCGAGTTCCCGTTCGGACGGAACGCGAGACAGAACATGGGCCGCAGTCTCGCGCGCGATTTCCAGCTTGGTGCGGCCATCGATCTGCCCCCACATGGAGCCTGACCCATCCATGACGATGAGTGTGCGTGGCTGAGCTTCTACCGCGTTCACTGACGCAAGCGACAGGAGGAATACGGCGAGCAGTGCCGTTGCAATTTGTCGGATCAAAATATGCCTCCGGTTTTCATCAAATGGCCGGACCGGGCTTTTGACCCTTGACCCAGCCGATAGCCTTGTCTCGAATTTTCACGAAGCGGGACGACACCGAGTTGAGGCGATCCCGCCAGTCCGGGTCTGGTTGCTGGCCCTCGGTCACCCGGAAAAATACCTGCATCATGCAGGTGATCGCCAATGGCTCCAGCAAGGCAGCCTTGACGGCCCAGGCAAAAAGCAAAGCGAAGACAAAACCGCCGGCGCTCCATGCCCCAGGAAACAGATAAACCAGCGCGGCAGCGGGGGCGAGCGCCAGAAGAAACACTACAAAGGCCAGCAGGTAGACGAAGACGGCGAGCCAGGCGGCGTTTTTCAGCATGACCTTGCCGTTCTGCGCATAGAGCACCAATGCTTCCTCAGCCGCCGCCCAGGGATTATCCGCGCGCGTTCGAATGGCATGAGCAAGGATCACCTCATCCACGAACCCGACCGCAATTTTGAGAAAGGCCCGCAAAAGCCCGGCAATCCGGTCGATACCCGGAATGGGCAGCAGCGACAGGACACCCCCCAGCAGGCCGGTGATCGCGGCAATCACGCCCTTGATGAGCTGGTCCAACCCGAAAAGAACGCTCGCCGCAACGAAACGTTGGCTGACGATCTGACGGCCATAGCCGATCTGACCTTGACCGGCGGGCAGATCGCGCCCTTCGATCAGTTCGACCAGCACGGCAATATGCCCAGCCTTGACGACATAAAGCACATATTCGCGCAGGAAATAGATTGCCCCTGCCGTCAAGCCGAAGCCTGCGGCTCCGCCCCAAAAGGTCGCGCCGAGCCGAAAATCCTCATCACCGAATGCACCCACGCCATAACCAACGCCGGCCCCGGCCCCGGTAACAATGACATAGGCGCTGGCAATGCCGAAATAGACCACAACGCGGAGCAGAATATAGGGAGCGGTGCGCATCATCATCGACAGCGCGCGTGTCAAACTGAAATCCCACACCGGAAACGCCACCCCTATATTGCTATCGGCAAGTTCTGCTGAACAGGAAGCCGCCAATCTAGGCATGGACCAATGTGGGCTCATCTCCCATATGGTATAGTCAGGTGGAAAAACTTCTGCGTGCAAGGTCAGCAGCATGGGCAAAAACCAGCCGTGCATGCGTCACCGGCAGGGTGTGTCCGGCATCGGAAATGACGTAGAGTTCGTTTCCTGGCAGGTGAGCCGCGAAATCTTCAACGGCGGCAAGTGATACGGTCTGACTATGTGCGCCATGCAGGAGCCTGACCGGAATATCCATGCCCTGCATATCCTCGGACCAGTCCAGGTTGGTGATCAGCATGTCTTCCCGAAAACCTCTGCCCTTCTGCGCAGCGATCAGCCGATAAACACCGGCCAACCCTGGCTCGAATTCCGGCTGTGACCATGCCTTGCGGTCGAAATCGCATCCCCCGAAAAACAATTCGGGCAGGGTTGAAGCGCCACTATGATGGACATGAGCGATCCCCAGCACGATCATCAGATCCAGCAGCTTGGGCGCACGTTGAACGATCCAGGCATGAAGGCGGTGCGCGCGCGGCATCGTGGCCGTCTGCCCCCAGTCCAGCATGGGCGGCGTCGGCGGCGCTGCGACGATCCCCGTGATACGCTGGCCCGCCTGCATAGCGAGCCGAAAGGCAAATGCCGTTCCGACATCATGGGCCACGACTGTCGATTTGTCCCAGCCGCAATGATCCATTGCAGACAGAATATCGAGGGCGACGGCATCTCGAAAATCCGACCGTCCCCGAGCTACCTCGGTTGATCCATATCCGGCCCTTTCCACTGCGAGCACGGATAGCCCGGCATCATTCGCCGCCAGCCGTTCGCTCTCGAAATCGCCAGCCCCGAACAACGCACCATGGACCAGAACAATAGGGATGCCATCCTTTAGGCCAAACCTGCGCACACCAATGCGCCGTCCATCCCGTTCGATTATCTCGCTACGCATCTCGGCTGGAACGGTTGCCACAATAGCTTGACTGCGCCCCGCTCCCCGCCATGCCGTCGCAGTGGCGGCAATCAGGGCGATAAGCTGCGTTTGGCCCCTGGCCCCGACCTTGGCGAAGATGGCCTTGGTCTGCTGACGCAATGTGCCCAGCGAACGTCCATCACGCCGCGCGATCACCTCAAGGCTTTCACCGGCCATCAGCGCATCGAGGATTTCCATTTCGCGTTGGGTCAAACCAAAGACACGCCGCAACTCCTCGGGCAGTCCCGCTGGCCAAGACCATCGTGCAAGCGTTAGGATCAATGCACATGTTTCCTCGGCCCAATATCCCACGAACAGGCCGTGTCGGTCGCCGGAAGCCGCGAGCAGGCCGATTTGCCGTCCGGGTTGCCGACAGCGGGCTATGAAGTCCATGAGCCCCGTGCGAGCGATGCCGCATTGCTCAAGCCCACCCTTTGTTCCGATCAGTTCACGAGCGGGAAGGTTCGCGGCCAGAATTATGCCGCCACTCGAAATAGCAAGGCATGGGTTGGGAACCGAGCCAATGGCTTTCTCCAAACCCACCATTCGGGCACGTTCTATACCGGCAAGCGCACTCTGTATTGGCTCCAGATACCGCGTGGCCCCCGCCAACAAAGCCTCATCTTCGCCTTCAAACAATGGTTCAAGTGCGCCCACAACATCGTGAAAACCCGCGCTGTTGTCAGTGTCTCGTAGCCGGTCACGGAGTTGCGCGACGATTTCCTGAATGTCGCGCCGTCCGTCCACTTGGTCCCTCCACCAATCTGAATGTTGGCATCGACTTCACATCATATTGTCGAACCGCCTACCTCAATAACAGAATTAGGCAATTTACACCTACCGACGCCAAGCGAAACCGGCACCTTTGGGGCAAGCCGTGCTGACCGAAAGGGCGTGGTAGCGCAGCGCAAGCCGGACAACATCACATAATGCATATTTTATGAGGTTCCTGAAACCGCTGGAGACATCCGTATTCCTTGGGATTTCCAGCGATTTGAAGTCTTTGGTCGCAGGCAGAGACCAACGGCAACATCATGATTTCTAGCAGATCGCTACAAATCATGAGGTTCCCATGCGCCAAGCCCGAGTGCTCACCGATCCCGAATTCAAATGCCTGCTGGCTGTGGTGGCACAGCGCAAACATGCCGCAGCCCGGCCCATCGGGAATTGACGCTGAACGAGTACGTATTCGAGCCATTTCAGTACCCCAATCAGCTCGCAGTCTTCCGCAACAAAGACGGTTTCCGTAATGCCGTTCCCGGCAAGACAGCCATTGGCAATCTGGTGTCACCCAACGATATTCTGCAAAACGTCAAGGGTGGTGCGGACCCTGTGGGTGTGGTCTTGCTGATGAACCACAATACTCAGGTCATGATCGACACGTTCAAGGCTATCAACGAAATCGTGGCCGATCCCGCGCCTGTAAGCGAGTTCATCCCAACAGGCATATCGTCCGTCATAACGTTGGTGCGTAAGGCGTTCAAACTGCCCGCCAACGAGGTGCATCAGTTCATTTCTAACGCCAGGACAACCCTAGACAGGTTTGCGCACCTGTAGCGGATCATTACTGGCATGTATGGGGTGGCTAGCAGAAAGGCCAGTTTTGGGGCGACCTGGTTAGAAGGCGGACAGTTCTCCTTCTAGAAAGGTTAAGTCCAAAAATTTGAGGCGTTTTCAGTTGGCGCACGGTGGCGGCGTGGTCTGGGCACATTGTCGCTGACTTGATACCTGCGGCCCTTTGGTAGTAGACGAAACCTTTGCCCCCTTGGGCATTGCGATCTTGGTGGCGTCATGAAACTGCGGCTCGCTGGCTTGAAAATAGCAGCTTTTCTCCCGTTTCTTGCGGCGTGTTCACCGGCAGGCGGCGCACCTTCCGTGCCTCTCTTTGGCTCGTTCTTCCCGGCATGGATCATTTGTGCCGTCGGCGGTCTGCTCATCGCTGTCGTTCTGCGCACTATTCTCATCGCCGTGCGGCTCGATGAGCATCTGCCGGCCCCGCCATTAGTCTATCTGTGTCTGGCGGTGAGCTGTGGAATTCTTTTCTGGCTAATCTGGGCGGGAGCGCTGTGATGCGGGCGATAGTGGGCAAAGCCATCGGCTACGCGGTTTTCGCTCTGACGGCCGTTCTGATCTATTTCGCATGGAGCGCCGGAGCCTCCAGCCCCCGTTCTGATGTCGCCGAGATCGAGGCACCCGTCGTTCAGATTTCTCCAACTGTGCCGGGCCGCGTGATTTCCATTTGGGTCGAGAATAATCAGGCCGTCAACGCAGGCGATGTCCTGTTTCAGGTTGACCCTGAACCCTACCAACTTCGTCTCGACCAGGCCCAGGCCGAATTACGCGCTGCCGAGTCGGAACTGGCACAGGGCGGGCGCAATATCGCCACAGCCCAATCCAATGCAGATGTCGCACAAAAGCAGATCGAGCGCGCCCAGTTCAACTCCGACCTCGCCAAGCAGACGCTGGATCGGCTCGAACCGCTGCTGGAGCGCGGTTTCGTGACGGCGCAGCAGGTGGATCAGGCGCGTACGGCCTATAATGACGCCTTGGTCAGCCTCGATCAGGCATTGCAGTCGTCACAGGGGGCGACCCAGGTTATCGGCACGCTCGACACGCGGCAGGCGCAAGTCGATACGGCCAAAGCAACGGTTGCCCTGATGCAGCGCGATCTCGACAACACGATTGTGCGCGCGCCATTCGACGGTCTGGTAACGGGCCTGCTCATGCCGCCGGGTGAATATGTGGTCACCGGGCAGACCCTTTTTTCCCTGATCGACACATCTGGCTGGGAAGCGGTGGCGTTTTTCCGTGAAACCGAATTGCTCAATATCGCCGTCGGGGACACAGCCGAGGTGTTCGTCATGACCGATTCCCGTCAACCGGTGTCCGGAACGGTGGCGGCCATTGGTTGGGGTGTGCGTTCGGCCGATGCCGCCAATCTCCTGGGCCTGCCGATTGTCTCCAATTCGCTCAACTGGGTGAAGGTGGCCAAGCGCTTCCCGGTCTATGTGCATCTGCATGAGCCGCCGGCCGACCTGATGCGTGTCGGCGCATCTGCAATGGTAGTAATCATGGGCGGGGTGGCCGAAGCGAACCATGCCGGCGACACGCACTAATCCAGGTTTCTTCGGCATCGTGCTGGAAGAACTGCGTCCATTCGACGGGCGGCTGGGAGCCGCCCTGCGCATGGCGCTCTGCTGCATTCTGGTCGTGGCTTTCGCAATGAGCCAGCATGTGCCGGAAGCGGCTGTGTCCTGTTATCTCATTTTCTTTGCCAGCCGGGACAATGCCGCCAGCGGCATCCTGATTGCCATCGCGCTGATCATAGGTGTGTCCATTGGCGTCCTGCTCGGATTGGTATTCCTGCAACTGGCAGCCGATGAACCTGCGCTCCGCCTTGCCCTTATGGGGCTCTTCACCTTTGGCGGCATGTATTTTTCAGTCGCGACCAGGGCCGGACCGATCGCTGCCACAGTGGGGTTTGTCTTCGCCTTCGTGATGACGCTGAATGATTTCGTGCCCATCCCCGAGCTCTTGTCGCGTGGCATCAGCTGGATGTGGGTCGTGGTATTCGTTCCCATGGCGGTTCTCATCCTGGTCAATGCTTTGATAGGGCCCAATCCGGCCCGGCTGGTCCGCAATCGGCTGGCGCTGCGATTGCGCACCGCTGCTGCTCTTTTTCGAGGGGAGGCAGATGCTCGAGCAGAAGCGCAACACCTGCTTGGAGAGGACGGCAAGGCGCTCGCGGCCCCAGCAGGTCTTGCGGCTATCTTTGGCTATCACTCGAAGGATGATGCCAAACGGCTGACCACACTAATGCCCATGGCGCAGGACCTGCTCGTGCAAGCGCTTGTGGCGCCACAGGACCAGCTGTTGTCACAGGCTCTTGGCGATTTGGCTGATCGTGTGGAATCCGGCAGACACGATGGACCTCGCCAGCGTGTTGCAGCACTTTCAAATATGACAAGGCCGATGGCGGAGCAGGCCGAGCGCATGGCGGACATATGGGCTGGACGAAAGCCCGTGCCGGAGCCCGAAAAGGCCGAACAGCCGCCCCGCGACACCTTTTCCAATCCCGCTTATGGCCAGTTCGCTCTCAAATCGCTGCTGGCCGTGCTGATTACATATACGATCTACACCGCTGGCGGCTGGTTCGAAATCCATACGGCAATGATCACCTGCTTCTATGTGGCGCTGGGCACGACCGGGGAGACGTTGCACAAGGCGGGCCTGCGCATTCTCGGCTGCCTGATCGGCGCGGCTATGGGAATTGGCAGCATTGCGTTTCTCATGCCGCATATGACCGATATCGGCCAGTTGCTGGTTCTGGTGGGCATCGGCAGTTTCATCGCCGCCTGGGTGGCGCAAGGGTCGAGCCTCATTCAATATATGGGCTGGCAGATGGCGCTGGCCTTCTTCCTGTGTGTGCTGCAAGGCTTCGGACCATCATTCGACATCGATGTCGCCACCAATCGCATCGTAGGCATTCTTATCGGCAATGTGGTGGTGACGATCGTCTTCCTCTGGCTTTGGCCAAACAGCGTGGCAGTGCTCACTGCGGGTCATCTGGCAAAAGCGGTTGAAGGGCTAGGCAATGCTATACGCTCCAGGGCCAACGGCCTTGCGCCCGTTGGGGCCGAACTGAAGGAAGCCCGCAGGCTTTCGCGCGTTTCCGCCTTCGAGCCGGGCCGGCTGCGGGCAACATCCCCGCTCTTGCCGCATGCCGAAGCGATCATGACCACCATTGGCGCGGTGGAACACAGCATTGCGCGGCTTCGCCTGTTGCAACAGAGGCCGCGTTATCTTTTCGGAGCGCCCATCTGTGTGAAAGCAGCAACGCTTGCCCAGCAAGCGTCGGCGGGCAGGTTTCTAGATGTAGCAGGCTGGTCTATTCTGGCGCCTGACAAAGAGGCGAAAGCCATGCTTCTAGACGCTTTCACACAATCGAAGGAAACGCTGGTACGGCTTCAGACCGTCCTGGCGAAAAGTCCAAAACGAGCTGCCTGGCGGCGTGATCTTGAACAGACTGCGGACGCTCACCGCGAATTGATCGACGAATTTTCCCGGGCGCTGGAGACATTGTGATGGCCCAGAAGTGTATTTTCAGCGCCTTAGGTATGACGGTGCTGGCTCTGGCGCTGGCCGCATGTTCCACCTCTGCCATGAAGCTGGCTCCAGCGAACGCAAACACGCCCTATCGCGGCGAGGCAGGTGGAGCCGCCGCAACGCCCGGCAATGCCGACTTCGGCGTGACGCCAGACCCAAGCATGCCGATCACCATCGCCGCGCCACGGCTGGATGCCAACCGCACCTATGACCTGCCGGAACTTATCAACATCGCCCAGCTTTCCAATCCGGCCACGCAGGCCGCCTGGCAGAGGGCGCGGGAAGCGGCAGCGGCCGCAGGCATTGCCGAGGCCGCCTATCTTCCCATTATCAGCGCCGATGTGCTGGCCGGGTATGCTGTCACCTCAAACACGGTTCCCGGGATCAACACAGCGCTCGTCTCGGTGCCCGATGGCACAATGACGGCCTCGGGGATGCAGGCCGTGCCAGCGGTAGCCGTCAAATGGCTGCTCTTTGATTTCGGCGCGCGAGATGCCGCGCTGGCGACGGCACAGCAATTGTCGTTTGCCGCCAATGTGGGCTTCAACGGCACCCATCAGAAGCTGATCTACGACGTCAGTAACGCCTATTTTCAGTACAGCGCGGCACGGGCTCAGTCGCGCATCGATCGCGCGGCGCTCGACAACGCTCGCGTCGTTTTGGAGGCTGCCGAGGCTAGGCTGACACAGGGTATCGCCACCACGATGGAGGTGGCGCAGGCCAAGCAGCAGGTAGCACAGGCCGAGTTCGACCTGACCGGGGCCACCGGCCGCGAGCGCAGCAATTATTCCGTATTGCTCGGCACCATGGGCATTGCCCCCACAATCACCATCAAGGTGCAGGACATTGCTGGCAAACCCTTACCCCGTCAGGTTCCTGCCAATCTGGACCAGATGATCGTTACTTCGCTGCAGCGACGCCCTGACGTCCAGGCCGCCTTTGCGCAACTCAAAGCTGCCGAGCAGGGGATCGTGGCAGCGCGCGCCGAATTCCTGCCGAAAATTGCCTTGACCGGCACTGCCAACGGCACGTTCGGATCCTATTCGCTCAGCGATACACGCTTCGGCACAACCACGACGCTGGATGTGAGCCAGCCCAATGCGGCTGTGCTCGTTGGCGTCACAATGCCGATTTTCGACGGCGGCATGCGCGATGCAAGGATGGAGGCTGCAACCGCTGTCGCCAACGCCTCCCAACAGGATTTTGCACGGCTGCAAAGCACCGCAGCTCAGGAAATCGTGGTGGCCTACGATGTGCTGCGCACCAGTCTCTCCGCGAACCAGGCTGCGTCGGAACTCGTCAACGCGGCGCGCACCAATTACGAAGCGGCACTCGACTATTACAAGAATGGCCTTGGCACGCTTTCCGATATCAGCGTGACCCAGAACGGGCTTCTCAAGGCGCAGTACGCCCAGGCTCAAGCGCGAAGCGATGCTTTCGTCGCCGCTGCGACCTTGGCCTTTGCCACGGGCACACTCACGAACGCCCGAGGCCAGTAATAATCAATGGACTGTCGGGGCCGCAAAAGCCAACGTGTGCTAGCAAGGTCCTATTTTCTCGATGTCTGCTTATGAGAGAGCTTGCGCCGCCTCCATATGTCCTAGTTGAGGTCGAGACCTGCCGATCCCCAACGCGCCCCATTCTCGCCGTTCAAGTGGGGTTTGCGATTTCCCGAAAGCTGCCGGCTCGCTCCGGATCAGACTTCTGGTCCGCCAGCGCTGGCGCAGGCTGCGCATCGTGGCGCGCCTGAGTCCGGCGGATTGCCTGCCAGTTGGCTTTGCTCCAGTGGGCCAAAGGAATCGGCGTCGGGGTTAAGGTCCGGCCCATTTCTGTAAGCTCGTATTCCACCCTGGGGGCACGGTCGCGTAGGCGGTGCGCTTGATCAGTCCATCGCGCTCGAGGCCGCTTAGTGTCAGTGTCAGTGTCAGTGTCAGCATGCGGTGGGTAACACCATCCATCTCGCGCATGATTGTCGTGAACCTCGCCGGTCCGTCCGTCAGTACCGAGACCACCATGAATGTCCACTGGTCACCAATCCGGTCGAGCACCGCAGCGACGACCCGGCAATGATCGGCGCGGTCAGGATTGATTGCCAGCGTTGTGGGTTTGGTCGGCCCATCGGGCTCTCCCATCCGATCATCGGCAATCGTCAGCCATCATCCTGTGCGTTCTTGCGGGTGCTTAACCGTTCCGGATCAGCCGGCAGCGCCGTTAAGATCGAGCGCTTGTTAATGCGTGATCATACCGACAATGAGAACCGGACCGTGCGCCGCGCAGTACATTCCAAAGGAGGCAGGACTGGCCATGGGGCGGTCTTTGCTCATTTGGCCAATCATCTTGAGAGGCTGCTTCCCGCGGTTTGCATTGTCCCGTCTGATGTTGGGCAACTCACAGCGGACACAGGGTTCCCGCATCGTCAGCGAGGCTTCACTAAAGTTCAAATCAGTCTCGAGTTCTTCATCGAAAGCCGCATGCGAGCCGGACAAAATGACGTTGGGGCGAAAGCGCTCCGCTTCTACAGCTTGATGGCCGTCCTTAACGAGACGCGTGTTCAGGGCTGATAGCGAGGCAAGCGATATCGCGTGGATTGGATTGAGCCCACCCCAACGATGCGCCTCCACACCAACCCGAACCAGTCGGCACCGCGTCCCGAGTTGATCGCTTAGCCAAGTAGCAACTGCGCCGCCTTGATCGATCCCCGCAAGCGTAAACCCATCCTGTGTGACGGTTGTTTGTCCTTCCGGATCATCCTCCGCGTCCGGTCCGATATGGCCGTCATGTCCCATCAGAATTAGAGCGCCATCTTCGAGCCGGGCCGAAAGCAGGGTCATGCGCGGAATATCGCCCTGCCAGATAAGGCTACCATCCGGGCGAACGACGACCCATTCGCGATCGCCAGCGAGCGAACCGGCGGGGGTAATTTGCGCACGGGGAACGCTCATTCCGCCAATCGATCGGACAGGATAAATCTGGAGTTGATCAATGCGGAATTTGGCCATCAGAACCTTCGCTGAGCAATTTTAGCAGTTGTAGGCGTCAGATTGCTGCGGCTACCGTCTCCGCCGCTTCCGAGCAGGCCACAAGGCCTTGAGCAAACGGATAGCGCTCCATCATCACAGGAATGGAAATGCAGAAGACATCGGCCTCTGGCTGGCCAACGAGGCGCAGCCTGAATTGGTCGTCCTCGCTTTGCCCGCTGGCGCGTCTATAAACATCGTCAGTGGCAAGCGCCTGATCAAGCGTCTCGAACCCCAGTTCCGATATCGTTGCTGACTTCTGTCCGCGCGCATCGATCAAAGTTCCGAAAGTTGCACTGAGCCCATCTGCTTCCAGGATGAAGCTACCCGCTCGGTATCGGATGGTTCCAGCATCCTCCAGGGCGACGATGTCGAGACAGCCGGCACGATGAAGCGCCAAAAGGCGTGAAAGGGAAAGGTGGGGAACGCAACCATAGGCGTCGGCGAAGACTGGAGCCAGATACTGGCGGAAGCGCGCAAGATCCTGATCGTCAAGGAACGGTACAATAGTGGCGAAGACCTCGTGGGCGCGCATCATGGTGTACCGCCACATGACGACCCGCCGATCCCGATAATCTGCCTGAGACTGCCGAAGATTTTCAGCAATTGCCCTGAAGCCCTGTCGCGACTTGCGCATCTCCAGATAGGCTTCGGAAAAGCCCTCCGGCGTAAATCGCGACAGCGCCGTGGCTTTGAGGAAGTCAGGGTCATCAGCAGCCAGCTGCTGCTTGAAAAGTGCGAATGAGCGGGCAAGCAGACCCGCTCTGCCTTCCTCACGGAGCTTCTCCAGCTTCGCCCGCGTGAAGATCATCAGCGGCTCTTCCGGGATCGGATAGAAAAAATCTGCATCGGGGACGGTGCCTTTGCGGGACACCATGACCAGGCGCGGCTTTGTTGACGACTGCAATCGAAACGACAGGTCGTTATCCCCGCCGACGAAGTCGCCGTATCGCCCAGCCAGCGCCACGACTGCGTCGATGGCACTCAGCGAAGATCCCAGGATCAGCGCGGCCTCATCTCTGGCCAGTTCGAGATTGCCAACGGGATAGGGTGATCGATAAAGCCGCGACGAAGCTCGCGACGTCGTCGGTTCGATTAAGTGCCCGGTTGCGAGGACGACGGCGTTGAAGCGGCGCGAGCTTTTGCCTTCTTTGTTTGCGATGGTCAGCTCAAAGCCCTTGCCGTCGGGTATGATGTCCAAAACGCGGGTTTCCGTTTTGACATCGACTTGATGCCAAGGCGCAGCGGTCCTGATCATCTGTTCAAGCTGATCGACATAATATGCCCCGAGCAATACCCGCGGATAATAATCCCGGTCGCTGACCTTATCCCGCCGGACACCAAATTTGCTAAGCCAACGCCTATCTGCGGAGCGAACCCAGTCGGCAAGCGACGTCATCACGGGCGGAATTTCCACCGAAGTAATGTTCGCCATCATATCCGGCGTGTTGAACTCGTCCGAGTAAGGGATGCCACAACCGGCGACCTTGCCCGCTTCAAATATAGTGACGTGCAGCCCGTCCGCCTTTTGAAGGAGGTTCTTGAGCGTGTAGACTGCGGTTGGCCCGCCGCCAACAAGCGCCACCCGCTTTTTTTGCGCCATTACCGATCACCTAAATCAATCACTGAAACGGGCGAGCCATCGCAAGAGTAGCGACAGAGCGGCCGCAGGACGCAACAGCGAACGGCATAGACTCGTTCCCGCGGGACAGATGGCGACGCTTACGCGTTTATTTGGCTGAGCCAGGCTGACGCGAGGCGCAGAATTCATGGCATTGTTGTGGACACGGAAACGACCCAACGCCCTTGGACAGTCGCTTACGAACGAGCTTTCTGTAGTCTTCCGGTGCCGGGGGCACTTTTCGCCGGTGACGCCGTTTGTTGCAGAGCCAACAAGCAGCCACGACGTTTTCAGGAACATCTTTGCCGCCATCGCATCGCGCACGAAGGTGTTCCGCGGTGCACCTGGCTGAACTTTTGTCCGAGGCTGGCAGCATGGCGCAGCCGGGGCCTTGACGGTCCAGGTCGATCGGTTTCCGCCGCTCGCCGTTACGCTCTCGATGGCATGCATGAAGCTGGGCAGGTTCGAAAAATCCCGCCAATACGCAAAGGGTTCGCGTCGCGGGCGGTTGATTAGGACGCTGCGGCCGACGATAGCGTATTCGCCATCTTTGTCGTCCCGTTGCGCCCTTTGGGGGCGTCGTCGTGCGCGTGGTCATGTGCCATCGCCATGCACCTTTCGTTGTCGGTTTGTCTGTCTGACGCGATGGAAGGGGAGGCAGTGCCTCCCCGTCGCTAGCTTCCGGAATAACCGGACGAGCTGGGCGAACTGGACGGGCCCGAGGCGCCTGTCGCCCCATCCTTGACCTGCTGGTAAAGCTCGCCGGCCTTGTCAGCGGCGCTCGAATAGAGGTCGGCCGCCTTTTCCTTGCCCTGGTCATAGAGATCGGAAGCCGTCTCGCCGACTTTGCCTTTGATCTTGTCAGCAGCTTCGCCCAGAAGGGCATCTTCCTGAGCGGTATGCGGCAGGGCCGATCCGAGGGCAGCGCCCAGGGCAAAGGCTAGTGCCCCACCCACCAGCGGCTGGTCGCGGAACTGGTTGATGATGGTCTGGTTGAGGCTGTCCATCTGCCCATGCAGCATCTCGCCCGCCTGGCCAGCTCGATTCTTGCCCGAACTGGCGCCCGATTGCATGACGTCGCGCGCGTCATGCATCTTTTCGCGGGCCTTCTGCCAGGTATGCGACGCCCAGCCCGTGGCTTCGTCAAGCAGGTTGCCCGCCTCGTCACGGAAATGCTCGATGCGTTCCCCGGCACTATTGGTGAAGCCCCGGAAGGTATTGCCGGTTTCATCCATGAAGTGGCCGGCGCGCTTGCCGCTTTCATCGGCCAGTGCCTTGAACTTCTTGCCGGCGTCGTCGGTGAACTCGCTATAGGTCTGACCGCGCTCGTCGGTAGAGGTGCCCATCCGCTGCAGGGCGGCACCACTGATAATAGTGACGGGATAGTCGTCATATTCGTCGAAGTCAGGGCTGGTGCTGTAACCGCGACGATGATTGATGCTGTCATCCCAGTGACGATCACTGCGAATGGTGCTCGGCTGCTCCCTGCCGCCAGAGTGGGTTGCGCCTGCTGGCTTGGCCATGAGCCAGGCGAGGCTCACGCCCAGGAGCGCCACCGGTAGCGGGTTGGCCGTGACATTGCGCTGCAGGCTCGCGACGAATTCGCCGCCGCCGCCCTTGGTATAGGCCAGCAGTTCGTCGACAAGCTGGCCCGGGGATAGCTTGTCCTGGATCTGGTCGATCGTGCTTTCCACACGGCTGCGCTGCATTTCGATTTCGCGCTGCAGTTCGGCGGAACTCTTGTGTTCTCTGTCGTGAGCCATCAGAGCCTCTCCTTGACGATGTCAGCATCCCGGCCGAGCGAGGCTGCCGTGCGGTTCATGTTGAGATTGCTTGCCTTGAGGGCGTTGAGCCCCTTGTTGATAGTCATCCAGCCGGCAAGGCCGAAGACCAGCGCCACGATCACCGACGAAAGCGCGTTGGCCAGCGTCGGGTCCATACCCATGTTGACGAAAAGCGCCGCAAGCAACGACACCAGCGCTGCAAGGAAGACCCCGAGCGCGCCGATCACCAGTACGCCGCCAATGGCGATGGAGCTGGCAGCGCCGGCCGCTTCCGAGACTTTTTCGGAGGCCTCGACCTTGGCCAGCTGCACTTCCTTGCGGAAGAGCGTGGAAATGTCGGAAACGAGACCGCCGAGCAAATCGGCGATTGGCCGGCTTTCACCTGACGTTGCCATTATTCGCCTCCCATATTGCCGGAGGACGGACGGCTGGCGTAACCCTGCGACCCTTCCGCCTGGTAGGAGGCGCTGGAACGGGAAGCTTTCTGCTCACGCCGTTGGTTGGAGGCCATCGCGAAGCGACTGGCAACAAAGCCGGCCAGCGCGGCGGCGCCCAGAAATGCGACCGGCTGCTTGCGGCCAAAATCCTGGGCCAGGCCCATGAGGTCGTCGACGTCACGATCCCCCACCGTCTTGCCCATGCTGGACAGGCCCGAGGCTAGGTCGCGCGCATAGCGGGCAATCGTCTGCTGGTCCGACCCGTCCAGCTCATCGGCAACCTTGCCGATCGCTGCGGCGACACCATTGATCTGGTTGGCGGCGAGGTCTTTCTGGTCGGCGGCGAAGGATTTTACGCTTTCCGTGGCTTCCGACACCTTAGCGCCGGCTTCCTCGCCCAGCGCGCGTGCATCACTCCGGGCGCGTTGCGCAATGGCATCCAGGTCATGTTTGGCATGCTCGGTGGCGGTTTCCAGATCGTGGCCGACCTGAGTTTTCAAGCCATCCGTGCTGCGGGACGCGCCGCCGTCCGGATTGCTGGAATCATCGATACTCATCTTTGAACTCCTGAGGCAAGGCCAAGACTGGCCGGTTAGGCACGGTCAATGGCTCACGCCCTAAACGGTTCCAGAATAATGCAATCAATTCAATGGCTTAAAGCGCATATACGCGCCGATCTGCAACCCGTTGAGGCGCAGGCGATCGAGCATTCCGGTGATGAGTGTATTCCGTTAACGGTCGCCGACGCGGACCGTTCCCCAGGCCTCGTCAGTTTGTGGGCGTGAGGCAGGCAACCTAGAGACCAACGAACCGATGGCCGCCCAAACAGGAGAGCCGACATGTCAATCAAGCTTGCCCCATTGGACCGGCAGACCATCGTCATCACCGGCGCGAGTTCAGGCATTGGTCTTGCTACGGCACGCCTCGCCGCCGCTCGCGACGCCCGGGTCGTGCTCGCAGCCCGCGACACCGATGCCCTTGCCCGCATATCCACGGAACTCAATGCCGATGGCGGCACGACCATCTATGTCGGTACCGATGTCAGCGATGAAGAACAGGTGGAGCGTCTGGTCGAGGCGACCATCCAACGCTTTGGTGGGTTCAACGGCTGGGTGTTCTTCGGCCTCAAGAACCAGGGGAACAAGGCATGATAGACAAGCCTATCGTGCGGCGGCTGCGCTGTGCGGTCTATACCCGCAAGAGCAGTGAGGAAGGTCTCGACATGGACTTCAACTCCCTCGATGCCCAACGGGAGGCCTGTCACGCCTATATCGCTAGCCAGAAGGCAGAGGGCTGGATTCCGGTGCGGGACGACTATGACGATGGAGGGTTTTCGGGTGGCTCGCTGGAGCGCCCTGCCCTCAAGCGGCTGCTCCAAGACATCGAGGATGGCCTCGTCGATGTGGTGGTGGTCTACAAGATCGACCGTCTCTCCCGCTCGCTCATGGACTTCTCTAGGCTGGTGGACAGCTTCGACCGCAACGGCGTGACCTTTGTCTCCATCACCCAGTCGTTTAGCACTACCACCTCCATGGGTCGGCTGACGCTGAACATTCTGCTGTCCTTCGCTCAGTTCGAACGGGAGGTGATTGGCGAGCGCATCCGCGACAAGGTTGCTGCATCCCGCCGCCGCGGCATGTGGATGGGTGGGCCGGTGCCGCTGGGCTATCGAGTGGAGAACCGCAAGTTGGTGATTGAGCCAGACCAAGCGGCTACTGTGCGAGCCGTGTTCGAGCGCTTCCTTAAGTTGGGCTCCGCCACGCTGCTCGCCAATCAGCTCAGGAACGAGGGCGTGACCTCCCGCAAGGGTAGGGTCGTGTGAGACGCGGCATCGCGGCGACGGCGGGCGATTTTGCCGGCGTTGACCTCAAGCACCGACGCCCACCAGTCCACGCGCTCTTCGTCCACGATCATGGTGCGATGATGGGCGGCGACATAGTCCAGCGTGGCCTCGACCAGTTCCTCACCATGGCCGAAGGCCCAGTCGGACTTGAGTATGCCGACCTGGTTGTTCACCAGCTCCCTAAAGATTGGATCGTCCGTCCGCTTCCAAGTCTGGACGAGTGCAGCCACCTCGTGGGCGAGTTCGACGGAATAGGCCGGAGCCATGCTGGTCTGCTCCATGGCCCACCAGCGCACGGCGCGCCAACCGGCCCGGCCCGCCGATTCCACGCGGGTGAGAAAGGTGCCGGTCATGTCGCGGTCGATGAGCGCGGTCCAGACCGGACCGGGGATGCTGCCGAGGCGCGTCTTGTCGGTATAGACCGGCTCCTCGACCTTGGCCTCGATCTCAAGCGCCTTTGCCAAGGCCGGGGTCACGACAACGCTGCGCGTCCTTTTGATGGCAGCGGAGAACTCCATGAACCGGGCGGCAGCCTGTTCGTCGCCATGGGCTGCACGTTCGGCCAACATGAGCGGGGACAGGCTTTCTTCCTCGCCGTGATCGGCAGCCATGATCTCCATGGCCTCGACATCACCGGAGTGGTCATAATTATGGTCGGCGGGATAGGTGTAGGGATTGCCCTCGGGGTCTTCCTGCAAGATTTTGACGTGCTGGCGTTCGGCTGCGGCGCGATAGCCCTGACGCTCAAGCAGACACACATAGCGTGCGACGAGCAGCGCCATGGCGGCTTCGATCTCGGCGTCGGTCTTGCCGACACAGAACATGGTCAGGTGCTGGTGATAATGCCAGCCATGACGGTCGCCGTAGCGGACATGGTGATCAATCAACGTGCCCAGGCATCCCAAGGCAGGCTTGATCTTGCGGTCCCATGTGCCGCCACCCCGTGCGCCCAGCGAGGCTTTCTTGACGGCCCGCATCAGGTCCTCCAGCCGGTCTTGCCGGTTATGGGAGACTGACAGGACCAAGGTGACGGTGGTCCCACCTTTTTCGCTGGCCGCACCGCCGACACGGGCATAGGCATTCCGGCGGCGTGCCGTGGCGGCCTCCGCACAATGGGGGCATGTCTCGCCGTTGCGGCACCGCCAGATGCCCGTCACCCCGGCCTTCTTCCTACCGCTGACCTCGCGCAGGTGCACATCGACCTCGGACCGGCGCGGCGCCCCGCAATAGCAGATCGGTGGCTTCTTGTTGCCGTCGCCGGGATCGTGCAGGGCCTGCACTGTCCGCAGCACCGATGCCGTTGATGCCGGGTTGGGTTTCCCTTTTTGGAAACGTACGGTCTGAAAGCCCAAGTAAAGAGAGGGGCGGTTCTCCTCGCCCTCGCTGCCGTGGACGCCTGCACCGGCGTCAACGGCGACGACAGGGGCCGAAGGGGCTGCGGGCGGTTCGGTCTCCACAACCGGCTGGGGCTGGGCGCAGGTTGCCTTGCCCGCTTCGGCGGCAACGTCATCCACCACAATACCCTCGAAAGCGGCCTGCACCAGTTTTGACTTGCGGGTGCTCCTGCGCCGTTTCGGTTGCGGGGGCATCGGGTAGAGCGGCGGGGACGAACCCAGCCCGTAGACGCGCTCATGCTCAGCGATGAACGCTTCGAATTCCTCCTGAAACATGCTAACCATGACGCACCTTCCGCTAGGGAGGACGAGCCTCCGATGGCAAGAAGGCTGGCAGAAAACCCAGCAAGCTCAAGGGGCTAAGTCCGTCGCTCATTAGAAGCGCCGGACACCTTTTTCAGAAATGAGTCTGTGCCCCCCTCGGGTCGATGAGGCTGTCGCATCGCTGGCCGCGTTTTGATGGCACCCCCCGATGGGGGTACGTACAGGCGGACGTGGAAAGCAAAGAGGCCATGTACGGGCCTCTGGTGACCTCTCAGAGCCATGCGGCATACTGTCGCACTTGAACGGATTCCGCGATCAGGGGGGGGTGACAAATGGATTTCCACTGCTGCCAAGGCTGGCGAATGGGACCATTTCCGCGAATCGGTCTGAGGCAAACCGCTGGGAAACGGACCTTTCCAGCCTCGTCTCAACGCCCTAGCCAAAGTCGAGGGGCAGGCCCCAGATATTTCGGGCATTCGGGTTCCGAACGCCCCGGCGTTTCCGCTCGACCTTACCGCCCGCCCAGACCACGAAAGCCGGGCCAGAATACACGATGGCCGGAAATGCCCGCACGATGCGCTGGGCCATGACGATCTCGGCCAGCCGGTCCAGACCGACGCGACGCTGCGTTTCCAACTGCCCAAGGCGCTCGGCGCGCGCGGCTGCTTCGGCTTTCTCCACCCTCGACAAATTGCCATCGGCAGAGCCTGCGGCCCGTTCGGCGGCAATAAGATCGGCGCGGGCGGCTGCTACGGCCCGCTCCAGCTTTTCCAGCCCATCATTGGCGGGGTGTCGCCCCAGCAGACGGTCGGCCATGCTCCGGCGTGGTTCGGGATGGGCGGCCAGCCGCTCTTGTGCCACACGATAGATTTTTTGCATTTCAGCATGGCGGGCATGGGTGCTGTCGCGATAGAGGCGAGCCGCATGCAATCGGCTTGAAACCTGCAGTTCCGGTTGCGCGCCAAGGGCGGCAATTTCGCCACGAATCTGCGTTTCCAGTCCGACCAGGTGCTGGTGGCTGCGCTCGGCAGCGGACAGGGTCGGGCCGGTCTTCGCCAGCGCCATAATGGCGGCACCGGCCTTGGCGATGGCGGTGGTCAGTCGGCGTCCATCATGCGGCGCAGCGCCTGCGCGATGCCCGGTTCGTCCAGCTTCTGATGCACCGCTTCCATGCCCCTGCTCAATTCCTCCACCCGCTGCACCAACGTTTGCAGCAGGCCCAACATTGCCTCGATCACCGACATGCTCTCCCCCTCCATCGGCAGCGCCGTCGCCCGTGCGAGGTCCAAAATGGTCGTCAGATCGCGTTTCAGGATCGACGTGTCGGCCAAGATCATCTGGGCGCTGCTCTGTGCGGTCTGCGGATTGGTTGCGGTCATGATGCGTCCTTTCGAGGAAAGCGTTGAAGTCGCTGCGGCGGGCACCGGCGAGCCTATTGGCAGCCCCAGCACCATGCCGGTGGCAGAATCGCGGATGACTACGACGCCGGGTTTTTCGCCGGGTGCCAGGTCGATGCCATGACCGGCAAGGCGGGCACGGAAATCGTCACCACCACGGCTTGCGGCCCATGCGGCACGGACATGCTGCCGGACCGTGGCGAGGTCTATACCCTGCCGCTTCGCAGCCTGATGGCCGTCACTGGTATAGGCCGATGCCGGTTTGGGGCCATGGCCGAGCGCACCGGCCAGACGGTCGGCCAGATCGTCATGACCCTCATTACGGAGCGCGGCCAATACCGCCACGTCATGAGCGCCGGGAACAATGGGATGGGCGAATTCCATTTCCAGAAGCCGGGCGATCTTTTCGTGACGCGCATGGTCGAACCGAGAAGACAGAACTCGGCCCGTGGCCGCATCGGTCTCGGGCACGACGAGGTGCCAATGCCGGTCTGCGGCCCCTTCGACGGCGCGGGCCTTCTGGTGTTCCACCACCAACGCCAAGGCCGGGTCGAACCCGAATTCGTCGCCCAGCGCCTGCGCCGCCCGCTCGAACTGTGCCCTATCCATCGCCAACTGGGGCGCGATGATGAAATGGCGCAATGCGTAAACCCTGTTGAACCGCTTGGCATCATCAACAGCATCATGCAGGTCCGCGACCGTGCCACGCAGCACCGCGACAGACTCATTGTCGCCGCCGTCTGTGAGGTGCCGGGCCAAGGCTCCTGCTCCCGCCGATGCCCTAATTCTGCTGGCCTTGATGAGCATACCGACTACCGCCTCAGCAGTGCCTGAGCGTCGTCATGCGCCTGCCGAAGACCGGCAGCGACATCGACGCCATCACCATTGCCCAGCCGGGCCTCAAGCGCGTTGACACGACGACGCAGGGCAGCAATG
Source organism: Pseudomonadota bacterium (assembly GCA_023391095.1). Classification (GTDB taxonomy): domain Bacteria; phylum Pseudomonadota; class Alphaproteobacteria; order Rhizobiales; family Devosiaceae; genus Devosia. The sequence continues at coordinate 77,697 of JAEWBN010000016.1, read as the reverse complement.
CAGGTGCGACCTTCCGCGCTCAACGGCTCGGCCTGACCAGCATAGGCCTTCAATGCCCGGCGAATGAGTTCGGAAACCGTGATGCCCCGGCCTTCGGCCATTGTCTCGGCGGCCTCCTTTTCCCGCTCGGGAAGTCGCATCTCCAGCCTCTTGTCGCACTTAAGCATGGTCCGCCCCTTGTCTCGGGGGTGCACGGGGGCCTCGCCCCCTGCCTAGCTGTTGTCCGTATGGACAACATGGCTGGCTCCCCTATCTCTGAGTGAGGACAATAATGAATGCGGTATTATGATACCGCAATAGCCGCGTACGGACAAATCGACAAAGGGGACGGTGCGCCAGCACTCCATCGTCAGGTCAATCCTGACGGCGGGGCGAAGGCCGGGAGCAGCCATCGAGCGGATGGCCTACGACCCGCATACGATAATGGTGATGGCGCGGATGGGGTGGTTTCGCGACAGACAGCTTTTGGTAGTTTCAAAGTGATAGCTGCCGAAGGTACAGAGATAATCAGGACGAACCGCGAGCCCAAAAACGCCACTCCCGATTCCAGTGATCGCTCAAGGGGAACATGAGAAACACCATTATATATCTCATCGGCCACTATGCGGTTGGCAAACTGACTATCGCACGGGCGATCGAAGCCACTGCGGGGGCACGACTGTTCGACAACCATCTCGCTAATAACGTGATCTTTTCCTTGCTCCGTACCGATGGCAGGACACCCCTTCCTGAGCGCGTTTGGGACCTAATTGATGTCGTTCGCGATCAAGCGCTGCTGGCTATCGAGGAACTTGCTTCAACACATGCCAGCTTCGTCCTGACAAATTGCCTGCTCGAACATGACCCCGGCGATCGCGCGGCGTACGAAAAAGTTGAACAGCTTGCCATCCGCCGTGGAAGCGTCTTCCTGCCCGTGCTGCTGAAGGCGTCAGACGCGGCCCATGCCGCTCGAATTTCGTCGCCCGAGCGCGGGGAACGCCTCAAGATGACCGATGCTGCTAGTGCCGAAAAAATGCGCCAAACAACTCAGCTCTTGCGGATCAACCATCCCAACCGCCTAGATATCGAAACGACTAATCTGTCGCCTGCCGAGGCCGCCGAGATGATCATCGCGCATGCGTTGAAACTCGCCTAACCTCGCTTTGACCGCAAGATCACCAATTACAACCGCTGATCGTCGCCGCTAGGGCGGAGTGGATAAATGGCAGTTCTTGGTTGTAGCGCATCTGGCGAGAACGGCCGAGTTGGGGTCGGTTCCCGCCACCCCGCCTCCTATCCTATGACGCTCCACCCTTTGGCTTGGTGATATAGGGCGACAGGTCTAGCCCCTCCGGCAGCGCCAGTGCGGCCAGCACCTCGACCTCTTCGGTGAGCAAGGTCTTCTTGCCGTAATTGTCGCCAGCCGTCTTCATCGCATGGCCGGTCTGGCGGTCGGCGGTGCGAGGATCGACGCCCGCCACGCGCATAATGTCCTTGGCGGTGTGACGCGACGAATGGAACGTTGTCTCATATGGCCGGTGGATTTTCAGCTTCTCCAACCGGCCATTGAGGCGCTTGCTGGCGGCGTCGGCTGGGTCTTTAACCTCTTCCTTGCCGTGTTTGAAGGCATGCGGGAATAGCCAGTTCTCGCCCTTGCGCTTGGCCAGATAGTCGTAAAACGCTGTCTGCTCCAGCACCTCGTGCAGTGCGAACAGGCGGCGGCTGCTCTTGTTCTTGATCTGCCGTTCCGTCTGCTCACCCTCGACAATCAGGTCGGTGGTCAGGTCGGCCACCCAGAGCGTATCGGTGATCGGGTAAATGTCCTTGCCTTGCAGGAAGATCAGTTCGCCCACGCGGGCACCGGTCAATGTCGCCAGCAACGGCAGCCATTTGAGGTCGGGCCGCTTCTCCTGCGCTGCCGCCCTGAACCAGATGTTGAGTTCGTCCACGGTGAACGGCACACGCTCTACCGATTCACGGGCCGAATTGGGGACGGTCGGGCTCATATCGGCCAAGGGCGAGCGGAAGTCATATTCGGCTGCCATCGACTTGAAGAACATGCGTAGGGGCGAAAGATAGTTCGCCTCGATGGCCTTGGCGGTGAGCGTGGGGAAGCGGTACGGCTCTTTGAGGCTATCGTTGTAGTCTGCGGCCTGCTGCCGCGTCATGCCGTCCAGCTTGCGCTCCTTGGTCATGTTGGCCGGGGACCGGGCCAAGACATTGGTAAAGCTCTGAAAGTCGGAGAACTTGTAGCGGTTGACCGGCTTGTTGCCCGCATAGACGACGAAATCGCGGATGCGGTTCGCGTCGGTCTTGACCTTCTTTTCCTGAGCATGGCCCTCCCGTCGTTCGGTCCACCCCTCAAGTTCGTCCAGCAGCATGGGCCGATCAGGGCCACCGGCCAAGACCTGTTGCACCTGCGCCGACAATACCGCGATCTGGGCGGCAAGATCGTCGCGCTGCCCCTTTGGCAGGGTGTCTACCGTCTTCTTCAAGCCATCGATATGACCGCCCAGCACCTTCAAGCGGTCCTGCATGTCCAACTGTGCGCGATGGCGCTCGGTCTGCATGCGCAGCGTCACCGTCCTGACCTCCATCTCCCTCTGCCGGTGCAGATTGGCGATGGTGGTTTCGGCGTCGTCCAGCACCTGCACCAGCAAGGCCTGCAATTCTTCGACTAGATCGTCGCGGCTCATATCGCTCATGCGTTCCCCCATTTCGACGGAACGGAATAGCCTTTCGGCATGACCGGCCAGTAAACGCGCCACGCGCAATGCTGGACGTTTCGGTAACGGTCCAAGGTTCAGCCTGACCGGCACGGTGCCGAAACAAGGCTCAAGGGCTCGCGGAATTCTGATCTGGAATCGCCAGCCACTGGAACGCGCTGTGAGATGCATGCAACCGCCTCGGGTACATTGCTGGGTACAATTCCCGCCCGAAACGTCAATTATTCAATAAAATCAATAGGATGTGAATGGCGGAGAGAGAGGGATTCGAACCCCCGATAGAGTTGCCCCTATGCCGCATTTCGAGTGCGGTGCATTCAACCGCTCTGCCATCTCTCCGCGAGATCGAAAGTCACCGGTAAACCGGTGCGGCTGGTCGATACGGGGCGGCTTATGACATAGCATCGGCGCGCCTGCAACACCCCTCATTCGCCTGTTTGCGGTTTTGGAGCCTCCATGTCCCCGACCCTGCCACTCATCTACGGCACTCTCTGCGACCCCGATATTCTCGCCGCCGTTCTGGGACGGACCGTGGCCCCGGCGGACCTCCTGGCGGCCGAGGCGCCCGGCCATGCCGCGGTCTGTGTTCCGGGCGAAGTCTTTCCCGCCCTCGTCGCCCGAGCGGGTGCCAGCGCGCCCGGCCTCCTGCTTGCCCCGCTTTCGCGTTCCGACCGCACGGCACTCGACGCCTTTGAGGGTGAGCTTTATTGCCGCAAACCCCTTGCGGTCCGTTCCGGCGGCGCCTTGCAGACGGCCGAGGCGTACCTCCCCACCATTCCCATCCCGCCCGATGCCCGGCCCTGGACGCTGGCGACTTGGCAGGCGCAGAACAAGCCGCACGTGCTAGTCGCCGAACTGCAGGCAGCGCGCCGGGCGCGGCTAACGTAGCGGTTGCACCGAACCGGTCACGATTGCGTGCGGTTGCGCCAAAAATTCTGCCCGCTGCGTTTCTACGGTCTCAGCCACCTAGGGAGACCATAACAATGATCAAGCGCCGCAGCGTCGTCACCGGCCTCGCCGCCTTGCCTCTTGCCGGCTTTGCCGCCAATCTTCTGGGCCAGGCCGCCCTCGCCCAGGAAGACGCCATGCCCGACACCATTGCCACCAACGACGGCGACCTCACAATCCATCCGGTCGATCATTCCAGCCTGGTGCTCGAATGGAAGGACAAGGTCATCTATGTCGACCCCGTTGGCGACGCCGCGCTTTACGAAGGTCTGCCGGCCGCAACCGCCGTGCTGATCACCCATGGCCACGGCGACCATTTCGACGTGCCCACGCTCGAAGCCATTGCCGCCAATGTGCCGCTGGTCACCAATCAGGACGTGTTCGACAAGCTGCCCGAAGCCCTCAAGGCCAATGCCACGGCCATGGCCAATGGTGAGGAAGGCACCATCCTCGACCTGCCCCTGCGCGCCATCGCGGCCCACAACATCACTGACGACCGCATGAACTACCATCCGGTCGGGGTCGGCAACGGCTATGTGATCAGCTTTGCCGACAAGGATGTCTACATTGCGGGCGACACCGAGCCCACCGATGACATGCTGGCGCTTTCGGGCATTGCCGTGGCCTTCCTGCCCATGAACCTGCCCTATACCATGACCCCCGAACAGGCGCTCGAAGCCATCAACACCTTCAAGCCTGCCGTCGTCTATCCCTACCACTATGGCGACAGCGATCTCAGCCCGCTCGAAACCGGGCTTGAAGAGGGTATCGAACTGCGCCTGCGCAACTGGTATCCAAACGGCCAGGGCTGACCCGGAAGGCGTCCTCCCTGCCGCGAGGGCGCTTGACTCTGGGGCACTTTTTCACGATAAGCGCCCGATCCCATGCGCACCGGTCCGTCCGGTGCGCTGGTTTTGTTTGAAACCGCTGCTCGAGGCTGCCGCCGGACATTCGTTCCGGCCAGAATTCGAAAAGCCCGCGGAATGGCACGAAATCCGCGGCGCCACAGAGCGCGACAGATAGGGACCGGCTCATAAATCCAGCCGGCGCATATATGACTTTCGCCGTAATCAAGACGGGCGGTAAGCAGTACAAGGTTGCTGCCAACGACGTAATCAAGATTGAAAAGCTCGACGCCCAGGCCGGCGACATCGTCACCTTTGACGAAGTCCTCATGGTCGGCGACACCATCGGCGCTCCGCTGGTGGAAGGCGCCCTGGTTGCGGCCGAGCTGGTCGAGACCAAGAAGCAGAAGACCGTCATCATCTTCAAGAAGCGCCGCCGCCACAATTCGCGTCGCCGCAACGGTCACCGTCAGCTGCTCTCCACCGTCCGGATCACCGAGATCCTGACGGGCGGCGCCAAGCCGACGATCAAGGCTGCTGCCAAGGCAGAGAACACCGAAGCCGTTGCTGAAAAGGCCCCGGCCAAGAAGGCAACCAAGGCAGACGCTGCCGCCGACGCTCCGGCCAAGAAGCCGGCTGCCAAGAAGGCCGCTGCCGCTGAAGACACCGCCGCTGAAAAGCCGGCGAAGAAGGCCCCGGCCAAGAAGGCCGACAAGGCCGATAAGGAATAAGGAGCTAGACAATGGCACATAAGAAAGCAGGCGGCTCGTCCCGCAACGGTCGTGATACCGCTGGCCGTCGTCTCGGCGTGAAGAAGTTCGGTGGCGAAGCTGTCGTCGCCGGCAACATCATCATCCGTCAGCGCGGCACCAAGTGGGCAACCGGCACCGGCGTCGGCCTGGGCAAGGATCACACGATCTATGCTCTGGTTGATGGCAATGTGTCGTTCCGCACCCGCGCGAACAACAAAGTACACGTGTCTGTCATCCCGGCAGAGGCCGCCGAATAACCCGGCAGGCCTGACCAACCCGCCGGAGACCTCGTTCCCCGGCTGCGTTTGGTGACAAACCGAAAATGCGAAGGGGAACCGGTCAGCCGGTTCCCCTTTTCGTTTCTGGAGCACCAAGCCAATGATCGCGACCACCCACACCCCTGCCCGAGCCCTTGCCACCCGTGCCCGTGCCGCGGCCGCGACCCATTCGGCCTGGACCGCCCTTGGCCTGCACTCAGGCGAAAGGTCACGGGGAAGATGACCGAGCTCCGCACCGCCCGCCTCGTCCTGCGTCCGGCCCGCCCTGACGACGCCCCCTGCTATGCCCTGGGTATCGGCGATTACGAAGTCGCCCGCTGGCTGACCGCCGTTCCCTTTCCCTATAGCCTCAGCATGGCCTCCGACTGGCTGCGCCAGCTGCCCGCGCCCCATCCGGGCCAGGCCGTCTTCATCATCGACCTGCCCGGCAAGGGCCTGGTCGGCTGCATGACGCTCACCGATACGCTGGGCTTTTGGCTCGCCCGACCCCATTGGGGCCGCGGCTATATGACAGAGGCCGTCACCGCCCTCATCGGCTGGCATTTCGCCGGCTGCGACGCCCCCGCCATTACCTCGGGCGCCCATGCCCGCAACGCCGCCTCCCTGCGCATCCAGGCCCGCCTTGGTTTCACCGAAACCGGCCGCGAATACCGCTACGCCCATGCGCTGCAGACCAATGTCGAACATGTCATAACCAGCCTTAGCCGGGCAGAATGGCTGGCGAGGGGAGAACAGCAATGCGCCTAGACCGGTCCCACCCGCAAATCCGCACGGCCCGGCTGACCCTGCGCCCCCCGCGCATGGAGGACGCGCCCGACATTGCCCTGCACCTCAACAATTTCGAGGTGTCCGGCAATCTCGCCCGCGTGCCCTACCCTTATCACCTGTCCGATGCCGAGGCCTGGATCCGCACCCTACCGGCCGAAACCCAGCCGGGCCGCGCCAGCTTTGCCATCGAGCTCGACGGCACCGGCTATGTCGGCCATCTGGGCTTTCATCCCCACGGCCAGGAGACGGGCATCGGCTACTGGCTCGGCCAGCCCTTCTGGGGCCGGGGCATCATGACCGAAGCGGTCGCGGCGGCGGTGGACTGGCTCTTTGCCACCACCGATTTCGCCACCATCCATTCGGGCGTTTTCCACTTCAACCAGGCTTCCCTTGCCGTCCAGAACAAGCTCGGCTTTACCGAAACAGGCCGTTCGAGCCTGCTCTGCCTTGCACGCGGCTTCGAGGTGGAGCATATCGACACCCAACTGACGCGAGAGCGTTTCCAGCACATGCGACAGGCGCGACGCACATGAAATTCCTCGACCAGGCCAAGGTCTACATCAAATCCGGATCCGGCGGCGGCGGTGCCGTCAGCTTCCACCGTGAAAAGTTCATCGAATTCGGCGGTCCCGATGGCGGCAATGGCGGCCGCGGCGGCGATGTCGTCGCCGTCTGCACCGAAGGCCTCAATACGCTGATCGACTTCCGCTACCAGCAGCACTTCCGCGCCGGCACGGGCGTCCATGGCATGGGCAAGAACCGCACCGGCGCCGATGGCGAGGACATTATCCTGCGCGTTCCCAAGGGCACCCAGATCTTCGAGGAGGATCAGGAAACCCTGATCGCCGACTTCACCGAGATCGGCCAGCGCGTCGTCCTGCTCAAGGGCGGCAATGGCGGCTTCGGCAATGCCTATTTCAAGACCTCGTCCAACCAGGCGCCCCGCCGCGCCAATCCGGGCCAGGAAGGCATCGAAAAGGGCATCTGGCTTCGCCTCAAGCTCATCGCCGATGCCGGCCTCGTCGGCCAGCCCAATGCCGGCAAGTCGACCTTCCTTGCCGCCGTCTCGGCCGCCAAGCCCAAGATCGCCGACTATCCCTTCACCACGCTCCACCCCAATCTGGGCGTCGTACGCGTCGGCGAACGCGAATTCGTCCTCGCCGATATTCCCGGCCTCATTGAAGGCGCCAGCGAAGGCATCGGCATTGGCGACCGCTTTCTGGGCCATATCGAGCGCTGCAACATCCTCATCCATCTCATCGATGGCACCAATGAAGATGTCGCCCATGTCTATAAGGCCGTCCGCTACGAACTGGGCGCCTATGCCGAAATCCTGGCCGACAAGCCCGAGATCGTCGTCCTCAACAAGGTCGATGCGCTGAGCGAGGACGAGGTCAAGGCCAAGGTCAAGGCGCTCAAGAAAGCCTCCAAGGCCGAGGTTCGCCTCGTCTCCGGCGTCACCGGCGCCGGCGTCGAACAGGTGCTGTGGGACGTCCTCAATTTCCTCGACGCCCAGAAGGCCGAGGCTGCCGAACTCGAGAAAAAAGCCACCCAACCCAAATGGACGCCGTGAACCATCCGCTTGCGCGATGCGGCACCTCCCCCTTGACGGGGGAGGCTGGGTGGGGGTGCTCACCCACGCTGGACCCGGGCATTTACCTCCCCACCCCAACCCTCCCCGCTAGGGGGAGGGTGCAGATCGAGTTCGCCTGACCATGTCTGCCCCCCTCGCCCCCTATCGCCGCATCACCATCAAGATCGGCTCGGCCCTCCTGGTCGACAAATCAGGCAAGCTGCGCGCGTCCTGGCTCGCCGCTCTGGCCGAGGACATTGCCGCCCTTAAGGCCGAGGGCCGCGACATTGTCATCGTTTCCTCCGGCGCCATTGCGCTGGGCCGGGGCCTGCTTGGCCTTTCCGCCACCACGCTGACTCTCGAACAGTCCCAGGCCGCCGCCAGCGCCGGGCAGATCGCCCTCTCGCAGGCCTGGGCCGAAGCGCTGGGCCGCCACGACATTGTCACCGGGCAGATCCTCATCACCCCCAACATCACCGAGGAACGCCGCTACTTCCTCAATGCGCGCACCACCATCCAGACCCTGCTGGGCCTGGGCGCCATTCCCATCATCAACGAGAATGACAGCGTCGCCACCGCCGAGATCCGCTATGGCGACAATGATCGCCTCTCGGCCCGCGTGGCGACCATGATCGAGGCGGACCTCTTGGTTCTCCTCTCCGATATCGACGGCCTCTACACCGCCCCGCCCGCGCGCGATCCCGACGCCACCCATATTCCGGTTGTCGAGCGCATTACCCCCGCCATCGAAGCCATGGCCGGCGGCGCGGCAAGTCATCTCTCCCGTGGCGGCATGACCACCAAGGTCGAGGCCGGCAAGATCGCGACCCTGGCCGGCACTGCCATGATCATCGCTAAGGGTACCGAGACCCATCCGCTGAAACGACTGGCAGAAGGCGGCCTCCACACCCTGTTCCACGCCGCCACCAGCCGCGCCCAATCGCGCAAGCGCTGGATCATGGGCACGCTGGCCGTGTCGGGCACGGTTCAGGTCGATGCCGGCGCCGCAGGCGCCCTCAAGAACGGCCGCTCGCTGCTGCCCGTTGGCGTCACCCGCATCGCCGGCGAATTCCAGCGCGGCGACACCATTGCCGTCATCGGCCCGGACGGCACCGAAATCGCTCGCGGCCTGTCCGGTCTCGACAGCGACGACGCCCGCCTCGTCATGGGCAAGAAAAGCGACATGGTCGTCGAACTGCTCGGCGCCGGAAACCGCTCCGAATTGGTGCATCGCGACAATCTTGTGCTGACCGGCACAATGGAGGAGACAACCGCATGAGCGCTCTCGAGGCCACCCAGCCCATTTCCGAAATCATGCGCGAGATCGGCCGCAATGCCCGTCTTGGCGCCAGCGCCCTCAAGGTCGCGTCCCCGGAACAAAAGCGCACGGCCCTCCTGACCGCCGCCGGCGCCATCAATGCGCATCGCAAGAAAATCCTTGCCGCCAACGAACTCGATATGGCCGCAGCCAGGGAGAAGGGCATTTCCGGTGCCTTTCTTGATCGTCTGCTGCTGACCGATGCCCGCATCGACGGCATTATCGAAGCGGTGAAAACCATTGCCGAACTGCCCGATCCCGTCGGCTCGGTCATTTCGGAATGGGATCGCCCCAATGGCCTCCATATCGAGCGCGTCCGCACCCCGCTCGGCGTCATCGGTGTCATTTTCGAAAGCCGCCCCAATGTCACCGCCGATGCTGGCGCGCTCTGCATCAAGGCTGGCAATGCCGTCATCCTGCGCGGCGGCTCGGACAGCTTTCATTCCTCCCGCGCAATTGTCGACTGCCTGCTCGACGGTCTGCATCTGGCGGGCCTGCCGGTCGAATGCGTCCAGCTTGTCCCCACCACCGATCGCGAAGCCGTCGGTGAAATGCTGAGGGGTCTTGATGGCAATATCGACGTCATCGTGCCCCGTGGCGGCAAGTCGCTGGTCGGTCGCGTCCAGTCCGAAGCCAGGGTCCCGGTCTTTGCCCATCTTGAGGGCCTCGTGCATGTCTATATCGACCGCTCGGCCGATCTCGACAAAGCCGTTGCCGTCACCCTCAATGCCAAGATGCGCCGCACCGGCATTTGCGGCGCCGCCGAAACCCTGCTGGTCCATAAGGATGTGGTCGAGACCCACCTCCGCCCCATCATCGCGGCTCTCGTGGCCAAGGGCTGCGAAATCCGTGGCGACGCTCAGGTCATGGCTCTGGTGCCCGAAGCCATCGAAGCCACCGAACAGGATTGGCGCACCGAATACGAGGACGCCATCATCTCGGTAAAGGTCGTCGACAGTGTCGAGGCGGCCATCGCCCATATCGAGCACTATTCCTCCCACCACACCGAAGCCATCATTGCCGAGGATGCCGAAGCGGTCGAAAAGTTCTTCAACGGCATCGACAGCGCCATCCTCATCCACAATGCCTCCACCCAGTTTGCCGATGGCGGCGAATTCGGGTTCGGCGGCGAAATCGGCATCGCCACCGGCAAGATGCACGCCCGCGGCCCCGTCGGCGTCGAGCAACTGACCAGCTTCAAATACCGCGTCCGCGGCACCGGCCAGGTCAGGCCCTGATGCCAACCGCCCTGCAACACCATCGACGCCTGCGCCCCCTCTCCCTCTGGGGGAGAGGGTGGGGTGAGGGGGCCTTTTGGCAAACAGGGTGCCGGCTTGAGGCCCCCTCACCCGGCGCTCCGCGCCGACCTCTCCCCCAAAGGGAGAGGTAGCATTGACCCTCCGCGCCCCGATCCGCATTCCCGGCATCACCACAATGCCCGCCTCTGCCGCGGGCATGCGCATCGGGCTTTTCGGCGGCTCCTTTAATCCCATCCATGACGGCCACCTTCTCGTCATGGATGAAACCATGCGCCGCCTGGGCCTTGACGCCCTCTGGGTCCTTGTCACCCCCGGCAATCCGCTAAAGAACAATGCCGGCCTGCCGCCGCTGGAGGATCGGGTCCGCGCCGCCCGCGCCCGCATCTCCAACCCGCGCATCCGCGTCACCGGCTTCGAGGCCGAACGGGGCTTCGTCTATACCTGGCAGACGATCCATTATCTCACCACGTCCCTGCCCGACCGCCGCTTCGTCTGGATCATGGGCGCCGACAGCCTGGCCGATTTCCATCGCTGGGTGCGCTGGCGCGACATCGCCCGGATGATCCCCATGGCCGTTTATGCCCGCCCCGGATCGAGCCGCAGAGCCCTGGCCTCACGCGCAGCGGCCATGCTCGACCACGCCCAGCTTGATGAAAGCGCGGTGCGGCTCCTGCCCGATGCCCGCCCGCCTGCCTGGATTTATCTCCAGGGCCGCCAGTCGACCCTGTCCTCCTCCGCCATCCGGGCGGGCAAGGCCAACAGTTAAGCGTGATCGCGCTCCGACCTTGCGAAATTGGCCTCAAAAGCGCATATTGCTCTGCAACAGAGTGATCATTGTCACCGGAACAGGAACAGACGGCTTGCCGTTTTCACGACGCCGCTACATTCCGATCAACAACCAAGGATGCTTGAACTACGCATGACCCATGCCCGCGCATGGGCGGAAGGCCGTTTCTGATGGCCGCGCTGCCCGAAAACACCACTTCCGCTTCCTCCGCCGCCGTTGCGACCGGCAAGCCGCTGATCGACCTCATTCTCGATACCCTCGATGATGCCAAGGCCGAAGAAACCGTCTCGGTCGACATAACAGGCAAGTCCTCGCTGGCCGACCACATGGTCGTGACCTCCGGCCGTTCGCACCGCCATGTCGCCGCCGTTGCCGACCAGGTCATTACCGCCCTGCGCGACAATGGCCATGGCAAGCCGCGCGTCGAGGGCCTGACCCATGCCGACTGGGTTCTGGTCGATTGCGGCGACGTCATCGTCCACATCTTCCGCCCCGAAGTGCGCGAGTTCTATAGCCTCGAAAAGATGTGGCAGGCCGATTTCGCCGCCGACCAGCACTGATCCGCGTCCACCATGCGGATTTCCATCGCGGCCGTTGGCCGAATGAAGAACGGGCCAGAGCGCGAGCTTGTGGCCCGTTATCTTGAGCGGGCCGTCGGATCGGGCAAACCTCTGGCCCTGACCGGGTTCGATGTCACCGAGCTCTCCGAATCCCGCGCTGGCTCCGCCGCCACCCGCAAGGCCGAGGAAGCGAAGGCCATTCGCGCCGCCCTGCCCGATGGCCTCATCGTCGCGCTCGATGAACGCGGCAAGGGCCTCACCTCCGACGCCTTCGCCAGCCAGCTGGGTCGCTGGCGCGACGATGGCCGCGCCGCTGTCGGCTTTGTCATCGGTGGCGCCGATGGGATCGACCCCGATCTCGTCAAATCGGCGGACTTGGTCGTCAGCTTCTCGCCCATGGTCTGGCCGCATCAGTTGGTGCGCATCATGCTCGCCGAGCAGCTTTACCGGGCCACCACCATCCTCTCCGGACACCCCTATCATCGCGGCGATTGACGCTTTTCGCAGTAGCGTCACCAAATCGCCGCCCTTTCCGCTTTTACGCACGGTCAGCGTCAACAGTCTGTGAGCGCGATCGGGGTTATGGTTAAGCATTGTTAACCGGCGGTTTGCCCTCGCCTTGCTAATCTCTCGCCATTGATTCGGGGGTAATCCACCCAAGGAGCGTCTATGGCCCTGCGGCCGGCACATATGGTTTCGGTTCTCTTGGCCGGTGTCCTCATGGCGGGCACCGCTGCCCTACCGCTCCTCGCGCAGACGGAAACTCCGGCCTCCGAAGCGGCGCAAACCGTTGATGCGCCATCAGAAAATTCGACGCCCGATCCTACCGATCTCGAAGCTGTCGAAGCCTCCCTAACCATCAGCCGCGAACGCATCGACGCCCTCAAGGCGGAGATCGAGGCCATGGAAGGCGACCGCACCCAGCAGAACGCCGCCCTCATCGCCGCCGCCCAGCGCGTCAAACTCGCCGAAATCGAGATTTCCGACGTCGAGGACCGACTTTCGGACCTCATCGTCCAGGAATTCGCCGTCCGCGGCCGCCTCGACGGCGCTGACGCCGAGATCGCTAACGTCCTGGCAGCGTTACAAAGAATCTCGCTGAACCCGCCGCCGGCGCTGGTCGTCGACCCCGCCGATGCCCTCGGTTCGGCGCGCGGCGCCATGCTCATCACCGCCATCCTGCCCCAGCTCCGCGCCAGGGCCGAAGCGGTCTCCGCCGACCTGCGCGAACTCAACGCCATCAAGGCTGCCGCCTTGGAAGAAGAAGCGACCCTCAAGGCCAATCACGAAATTCTTGAGGAAGAACAACTGCGTATCGCCACCCTGATCGCCGCGCGGCGCCAGGGCATCACGCAGATGACGACCGATCTCGAGGCCGAGGAAGCCGAGGCCCGCGCGCTTGCCGAACGCGCCAGCACCCTGCGCGAACTCATCGACGCCTTGTCCCAGCGCGCCGCCACTGGCGCCACCACCACCGAGCCGGTCGATCCTGACCTCCCCACCCTTTCGCCCGAGGCCATCCAGCTGGCCTTTGCCAACACCGCCCGCACCGAGCCCGCCGTGCCCTTCGCGCTGGCCCGTGGATACCTCACACCCCCGGCAACCGGCGATATTGCCGTCAATTACGGCGCCAGCGACGGACTTGGCGGTATTGCGCAGGGTCAGTCCATCCTGACGCCCGTCCAGGCCCAGGTGGTCGCACCGTCCGATGGCTGGGTGCTCTATCGCGGCCCCTACCTCAATTACGGCCAGATTGTCATCCTCAATACCGGCACGGGCTACACCGCCCTACTGGCCGGTCTTGAAACCATCAGCGTCGATATCGGCCAGTTCGTCCTGCGTGGCGAACCGTTGGGAACGATGGGATCACGAACAAATGGTCGAACCGTAGCGACCAGTGCTGGAAACGATCGGCCGACCCTTTATATTGAACTGCGAAAGAACAACGAGCCCTTCGACCCCTACGGGTGGTGGGCCACGAACGAACAGACGGGATAGGACCCACATGCGCTTCCCAACCCTTCGCGCCCTCGCCGTGAGCGTGGCGTTGCTGGTTCCCGCAACCGTGCTCATCGCGCAGGATCAGGCGCCGGCACCGGCCGATGAAGCCCCGGCGACCGAGGCACCGGCCGAAGAAGTCAATCCCAGCGGGGAAACGCCTGAGCCCACCGCCGCCGAACGCGCCGCGGCCCCGCGTGATCCCAAGGAAATCTATGCCGACCTCAACCTCTTCGGCGAGATCTTCGACCGTATCCGCGCCGAATATGTCGACCCGCCCAACGAGGAAGAGCTGATCCGCGCCGCCATCCAGGGCATGCTGACCTCGCTGGACCCCCATTCCGGCTACCTGCCGCCCGTAGACTATGACGAGGCCCGTGAAGACATTTCCGGCCAGTTCGGCGGTCTGGGCGTTGAAATCATCATGGAAGACAACCTGATAAAGGTGGTCTCACCCATCGACGAAACGCCCGCCGCCCGGGCCGGCATTCTTGCCAACGACCTCATCGTCCAGATCGACGACCAGCCGGTCGATGGCATGACGCAGGACGAAGCGGTCAGCAAGATGCGTGGGCCCGTGGGCACCAATGTTCGCATCACCGTGGTCCGTGAAGGCGTGTCCGACCCACTCGAATTCGAATTGACCCGCGACACCATCTCCATGCGCGCGGTGCGCTGGTCGCTGGAAGGCGATGTGGCCGTGCTCCGGCTGGCCCGGTTCTCCGAACAGGCCTATGTGGGCATCGAGCGGGCCGTGCGCGATATTTACGCAGAGCGCGACGACGTGCCACCCAAGGGCATTATCCTGGACCTTCGCAACAATCCGGGCGGCCTGGTGGACCAGTCGGTTTATGTCGCCGATGCCTTCCTCAATCGCGGCGCCGTCGTCCTGACCCGCGGCCGGACAGAACGCGAAAGCGCCCGGTATGATGCCCAGCCCGACGAGTTGGATGCCCAGCTGGCCGATATTCCCATGGTCGTGCTGATCAATGGCGGTTCCGCTTCTGCCTCCGAAATCGTGGCCGGGGCGCTGCAGGACCACAAGCGGGCCACCGTCGTGGGCACGCGCTCCTTCGGCAAGGGCTCGGTGCAGTCGATCATCTCGCTTGGCCCCGATGGCGCCATGCGGCTGACGACCGCCCGCTACTACACGCCCAACAACCGCTCCATCCAGGCTCTGGGCATTACCCCGGACATCGAAGTCCGCCAGGTCGTGCCCGAGGAATTCCAGGGCCGTGACGAAATCATTGGTGAAGCCGGCCTTGAGGGTCACATCACCATCGAGGGTCAGGAAGAATCTACCGTGGGGTCCTCCGTCTATGTGCCGGCGGAGATGGCCGACGACAGCCAACTGCAATTTGCGCTCAGGCTGATCAACGGCGAGGAGATGGACCCCGCCTACCCGCCCAGCCAGGAATAGGCTGCGCAAACCGTGGTAAACTTGGGATGTGGCGCGTGATTCGGTGCCGCATCCTGTCGATCACCCATCCTCGAGCGGCATCCCGCATGGCCAATGACCTCAGCACCCCGCTTACCGGCCGTAAGAACCGGCACCGTGGCGGCAAGGGGCATTTTCCCGTCGCCCGGTTGCTGTTCCTGGTCGTCGGCCTGATCTTGGCCGGGTTTCTGGCCCGCATCCTGCTGGTGGAAACGCCTGACGGAGGCCGGCCCAGCCAGGAAGTGGCCATAACCTCGACCCGGGATAGCAACAGCGTCGCCCAGTCGGTCGCCAGTGGTCCCGCAACGATCACCGCCGACCCCATGCAGTATCCCGCAGGCGCCGCTCCTGCGGCCCCTGCTGCGGGCGGACAACTGGCCGATCGCTATGGGGCCTTGCCCGACCTGACCGAAGAAACCTCCAACGGCGCCATTCCGCGCATTGCGACCACCGGCCTCACCCCATTTTCCGCCTACCGGCGTCCGGTGGATTCAGCAGCCATCTCCGGTCCCAAGATCGCTGTGGTTGTGACGGGCCTTGGCATCAACGAACAGGGTTCGCTGGATGCCATAGACAGCCTGCCGGCTGATGTGACCCTGGCCTTTGCGCCCTACGGCCGCTCGCTGGAAACCACTGTGGCCGCTGCGCGCACTGCCGGGCATGAGGTCATGCTCGAAATCCCCCTCGAGCCCTTCGACTATCCGCAAAACGACCCCGGCCCCCATACCCTGCTGACGGGTGAGCAGCCGCGCGCCAACCTCGAAAAGCTCTTCTGGCTGATGTCGCGGTTCGGCGGCTATTTCGGGGTGATCAATAATATGGGCGCCCGCTTCACGGCTTCGGCAGCGGATCTTGCCCCGATGATGGAAGAACTGGGTACGCGCGGCATCGGCTATCTGGACGACGGCTCATCCAATCGCTCGGTTGCCCCCCAATTGTCCGGCGTCAACAAGGTGCCCTTTGCGCGAGCGAGCCAGATGATCGATGCCAACCCGGCACGGGCATCCATTCTTTCAGCGCTTGCCAGCCTTGAGTCCGAGGCCGTGCAAACCGGCAGCGCCATCGGTATTGTGAGCGCATTGCCCATTTCGGTGGGCACTCTGGCCGAATGGGCGCGTGACCTGGACGGCAAGGGCATTACCCTTGTGCCCGCCAGCGCCCTGATGAAGTAGAAAGTCCCTCCATGCCCAGCCTGCCCAATCGAGACGCCATGCCCTATCGCGATTGCGTTGGGATCGCCGTGTTCAACCCCATGGGCAATGTGTTTGTCGGCCATCGCTTGTCCGAGGGCGATCCGGACCAGTCTGCCAAGCAAGGCTTTGCCTGGCAGATGCCCCAGGGCGGCATCGACCAGGGTGAGGACCCGTTGCGGGCCGCCCTGCGTGAGCTGCACGAGGAAACCAACATCACCTCGGTCAGTCTCGTCGCCGAAGCGCCGGAATGGATCTACTACGACCTGCCCGATGATCTGCTGGGGATCGGTTTCAAGGGCAAGTATCGCGGGCAGCGCCAGCGCTGGTTCGCCTTCGCCTTTACCGGCGACGACAGCGAGATCAATGTCGAAGCGCCTGCAGGCGGCAAGTTCAAGCCGGAGTTTAATGCCTGGCGCTGGGAGCGTCTCTCGCGGACGCCGTCACTCATTGTCCCCTTCAAGCGGGACGCTTACCAAAAGGTCGTCGCAGCCTTCGCCGATATTCCCCAGCGCTTCACCCATACCTGAGCCATGAAGACCATCGGACTGATCGGCGGCATGAGCTGGGAATCGACCGCCCACTATTACCGCATCCTCAACCAGGAAACCGCTGCCCTGCGGGGTGGCCTGCACTCCGCACCCATCCTCCTCGACTCACTGGACTCGCCCCTGTTGCCGACCTGCAGTCGGCTGGTCAGTGGGACGAGGCCGGAGTGCTCCTGAATACTTCGGCCAAACGCCTGGTCGCTGCCGGTGCACAGATCCTGGGGCTGGCGACGAACACCATGCATGTGGTCGCCGACCGGATGCTGGAGGGCATCGACGTGCCCTTCGTGCACATTGCAGACCCGACGGCGGACGCACTTCTGGGCGACGGCTATGGCACGGTGGGCCTTCTGGGCACGCGGTTCACCATGGAGATGCCCTTTTATCGCGAACGCCTCGAGGCACGCGGCCTGTCGGTGCTCGTGCCCGAGGTCGATCGGACCAATCTCAATGGCATCATCTATGACGAACTTTGCCGCGGCATCGTGCGCGAAGAGTCCCGCCGCATCTATGTGGACGCCATCGGTCGCCTGGCTGCGCGTGGAGCTGACGCCGTAATCCTGGGCTGCACCGAAATCGGCATGCTGATCGATGACAGCACTAGTCCCCTGCCCACCTATGACACCACCGACCTTCACGCCCGCGCGGTGGTGGACGCGGCGCTGAGCGGCGATTAGGCTGCCCGGCGCTCCTGTATCGGGGGCACCTCGTCCCCAAGCCGGAACAGGTCCACCAGCCGGTCGAGTTCATGCGTCTGGCCCTCGGTCTGCTCGATCACCGCATTGGTCTCTTCCACGAGCGACGCATTGTGCTGCGTCATCTGGTCGAGCGTACGCACGGCAGTGTTGACCTCCTCGATGGAAGAGGCCTGCTCGCGGCAGGCGCTGGCAATGGCCTGGACTAGAGCTGCATTGGCGTCCACGGCCTCGCGCATCGCCCGGAGCTTGTTTTCCGCAGTCAGGACAAGGTCGGTTCCACCCCGTACCTCGGCATCGCTATGGTCCACCAGGGCCTTGACCTCAGCGGAAGCCTGCGCCGCGCCCTGCGCCAGCCGACGTACTTCGATGGCGACAACCGCAAAGCCCTTGCCGGCATCGCCGGCCCGCGCTGCCTCTACCGAGGCGTTGAGAGCCAGAAGATTGGTCTGGAACGCGATGTCATCGATCATGCCGATGATGTTTGCGATGCGGGAGGATGACTGCGTAATGCGCTCCATGGCCTGGCTGACCTCACCCATCACAGCGCTGCTCTCCGCCGTTGACCGGGCCACGCTCTGCGCCTTATGGGCAGCTTCCTGCGCCATGTCGGCATTGCTGGCCACAGTATGAGACAATTCCTCCATGGCGGCGGACGTTTCCTCGATCGTGGCCGCCTGCCGGGTTGTGCGTTCGCTCAGATCATTGGCGCCAGAGAGCAGTTCGCCGCTGGCTACGCGCAAGGCACGCGTCGTTTGCTGCAGGCGCCCGACCACGTCGGCAAAGCGCTCGATCGTGCCATTGAGCGCGAAGCGCAGATCCTCGAACTCGGGCGGGAAGGGGTCGACCAACAGGTGCCCCAAATCTCCATCCGCAAGCCGCTTCAGAGCTGCCCCGATCGCGGCAACGGTCTGCTTGCGAGCCGTGACTTCAGTAGCGAACTGAACGACCTTGTAAGGCATACCGCTGGTGTCGCAGATGGGCGTGAAAGTGCTTTGTATCCACACTTCGCCACCGGCGCTGGTCCGGCGCCGATATTCCCCACTCTTGAATTGGCCTGCAGCCAGGTCGAGCCAGAACTGTTTGTAGACCTGGTTGGAGGGATCGGCGTCGAAAAGGAAAAAGGCATTGGGCTTGCTGATGATCGGGGCGAGGTCATATCCGACCAGGTTAAGGAAATTCTCGTTCGCCGTCAGCACGGTGCCATCAAGCGCAAACTCGACGACGATCTGGCTC
This sequence comes from Pseudomonadota bacterium, assembly GCA_023391095.1. Taxonomy (GTDB): domain Bacteria; phylum Pseudomonadota; class Alphaproteobacteria; order Rhizobiales; family Devosiaceae; genus Devosia. The sequence goes on along the minus strand of JAEWBN010000016.1, from coordinate 58,799 downwards.
CGGCCAATGGCCTGCAATTGCCCGGTATGGTCTGCCGCTTCGAGCAGATGCTGGCGGGCCTGGACATCAAGCGCCGCCTTTTCGAGGCCATTGGCCCTGAACACTTCGACAGCACGCGCCATGGCACCGATTTCATTGCGGGCCTCAACATAAGGCACGGGTGAATCGAGATTTCCGTTGGCGATGCTCTCCATCGCCTCTGCAAGGGCTGGAATGGGGTGCGTCAGCCGCCGCGCGACCAGCAACGCCCCCAGGGCGATCACAAGCATGGCGAGCCCTCCGGTCGCGCCGATCAACAGCATGGAGCGGAACAGCACGGCTTCAATCGGCCCCCGGTCCACGGCTACCATCAACGCGCCGATGACTTGGCCCTCCACCGTCGCAATAGGTTGATACTGGAGGACGTAGCGCGTGTCTTCGATCACCGCGCTCCGGCGGGCCGGAACATTGCTGGCGAGAGTTTCAAAGAGCTCGCTGCCAGCCGGAATGGGACTGTCGATGAGCCGCTCTCCATTGGCGAGCAGAAGGCTGGTGCTGCCAACGGTGAAGTCAGGGCCTGCCTCGGCATCGAATGTATAGAGCGCCGCGTCCTGGCCGGACACGCGCGCGACCGTGTCGATCACATCATAGGTTCGCAAGCGCGGCATGCTGCGCGCCAGAAGGCCCTCAACCCCGCCTTGCTCATTTAGGACAATTTCGACGCTCGGGAGATTCACCTGCAGGATTTGCGAGGCCACTCGGGTCGTGCTGACGACCGCAGCCTCGGTGTCGCGTTCGACCGTGCCGCTGAGGCTCAGGTACAGCCCGCCGAGCACCGCAAGCATGGCGGTTCCCAGCGCGGCGATGGTCATGGCAGGAATGGCGAAAGTCAGGCGCAGATTGCCCAGAAGTGTGCCCATGCTGAAGTCCCCGTTTGTCCGCCCCCGGACACCACCCTCTCCCTGGGAGCCGAGACTGCGGGCAAAATCTTAACCGGACGTTGATCGCGCCATTTTTTCTAGCGATATCAAGCACTTGCACAAACGTTGAGCGACTTGCTCAAAATCAAAGCAAAAGGCCGCCTCGAAAATGGGCGGCCTCTTGTAATTTCTGGACGCTCGGCGGGAGCAGTCTAGTGGATATGAGTTCCGTTGAGCTGCTGGGCCTCGAGCGCCAGGTTGAGGAGACCGGAAACCATTTCCTGGGCAAAAGATCGATCTTCCGGCGAGGCGGCGCGGGAGAGTTCTTCTTCGGCTGCCTTGATCTGCACCTGCAGGTCCGCATGGTCGAAGTCGGTAAACGGCACGGACTGCTCGGCAAGGATGGTCAGGCCCGCCGGCGAGACGTCGGCAAAGCCGCCCTTGACGAAATAGATGTCGGCGCGGCCGCCATCCTTGGTCACGGTGATGAAGCCGGCACGCAAGGTCGTCATGAACGGGGCATGGTCATGCATGACCGTGAAATAGCCTTCGCTGCCCGGAACGGTAACCGAATGAACGGTTTCCGACAGCACCAGACGCTCGGGCGAAACGATCTCGATCTTGAGGCCTTCAGCCATTCTTTAGGTCCTTTGGCAGGAAGGCCCGAACTTATATCCGGGCCTCTTGTCGAGTGGGCGGGCCGTCGCAACGGCCCGAACCGTCATCAGGCGGCCTGGGCAGCCAGTTTCTGGGCCTTGGCCACAGCGTCTTCGATCGTCCCGACCATGTAGAAGGCCGCTTCGGGCAGGTGATCGTAGTCACCATTCACGAGGCCCTTGAAGCCCTTAATGGTGTCTTCGAGCTGCACGAACACGCCCGGGGAACCGGTGAACACTTCGGCCACGTCAAAGGGCTGGCTCATGAAGCGCTCGATCTTGCGGGCGCGGGCCACGGTCAGCTTGTCTTCTTCGCTCAGTTCATCCATGCCCAGGATGGCGATGATGTCCTGGAGAGCCTTGTACTTCTGCAGGATCGCCTGAACCTGACGGGCGGTCTCGTAGTGCTCGACGCCGACAACGTTGGCGTCAAGGATACGCGAGTTGGACGCCAGCGGGTCCACGGCCGGGTAGATACCCTTTTCCGAGATGGCGCGGTTGAGCACGGTCGTCGCGTCAAGGTGAGCGAAGGTCGTGGCCGGCGCCGGGTCGGTCAAGTCGTCGGCCGGGACGTACACGGCCTGCACCGAGGTGATCGAGCCCTTGGTGGTGGTGGTGATGCGTTCCTGCATCGCGCCCATGTCGGTCGACAGCGTCGGCTGGTAACCCACGGCGGAGGGGATGCGGCCCAGCAGAGCCGACATCTCAGCACCGGCCTGGGTGAAGCGGAAGATGTTGTCCACGAAGAACAGCACGTCCTGACCCTTGTCGCGGAAGTTTTCGGCGACGGTCAGGCCGGTCAGGGCCACGCGAGCGCGGGCGCCCGGGGGCTCGTTCATCTGGCCGAACACGAGGGCGCACTTGGAACCAGCGGCCGAGCCACCGTTTTCCTTGGGGTCCTTGTTCACGCCCGATTCGATCATTTCGTGGTAAAGGTCGTTGCCTTCGCGGGTACGCTCACCCACGCCGGCAAACACCGAGTAACCACCGTGCGCCTTGGCGACGTTGTTGATCAGTTCCTGGATCAGCACGGTCTTGCCCACGCCGGCGCCGCCGAACAGGCCAATCTTGCCGCCACGAGCGTAAGGAGCGATCAGGTCGACGACCTTGATGCCGGTGACCAGAACCTGGCTTTCCGGGGACTGCTCGACAAATTCGGGTGCGTCCTGGTGGATTTCGCGACGGGCAGCGGCCGGGATCGGGCCGGCTTCGTCGATGGGCTCGCCGATCACGTTCATGATGCGGCCCAGGGTCTCGTCGCCAACCGGCACGGAGATCGAAGCGCCGGTGTCGGTCACTTCGGTACCGCGGACCAGACCTTCGGTCGTGTCCATGGCGATCGTGCGCACGGCGTTTTCGCCCAAGTGCTGGGCAACTTCCAGCACAAGGCGCTGGCCGTTGTTGGTGGTTTCAAGCGCGTTCAGGATGGCGGGCAGGTGATCGTCGAACACCACGTCAACGACGGCGCCAATGACCTGCGAAACGCGACCGGCCTTCTTTTCTGCCATTTGTTCGTCCTCGCTGATGGGTTAGAGCGCTTCCGCGCCCGAGATGATTTCGATGAGTTCTTTGGTGATCTGGGCCTGGCGCTGGCGGTTGAAGCTCAGCTGCAGCTTGTTGATCATTTCGCCGGCATTGCGGGTCGCATTGTCCATTGCAGACATTTGCGCACCATAGAAAGACGCGTTGTTTTCAAGCATGGCGCGGAAGATCTGCACGCTGATATTGCGCGGCAGCAGGTCTTCCACGATGGCTTCTTCGCTCGGCTCGTATTCATAGATCACCGAGGAGGAAACTTGGCCTTCGCCTTGGGTGCGCTCAATCTTGGCCGGAATGATCTGCAGGGCCTGCGGCACCTGGCTGATCACCGAATTGAACTTGGCAAAGAACAGCGTGGCCACGTCGAATTCGCCAGCGGCGAACAGCGACTGAACCTTCTGGGAGACTTCGTTTGCCTGCGCAAAGCCAATATTCTTGACGTCGCGATAGCTGATCGTCTCGATGATCTTGTCCGCAAACTGACGCTTGAGGATATCCTGACCCTTGCGACCGACCGTCAGGAACTTGACGGTCTTGCCTTCAGCCAGAAGCTTGTTGGCATGGTCGCGCGCCAGGCGGGCGATCGAGGAGTTAAAGCCACCGGCCAAGCCACGCTCGCCGGTCGCCACGATCAACAGATGCACTTGGTCCTTGCCATTGCCACCCAGCAGAACCGGGGCATCGGTCTGACCATCATAAACGGCGGCCAGGCTCGAAAGCACCTGCCCCATGCGCTCGGCATAAGGGCGGGCAGCTTCAGCCGCTTCCTGGGCGCGACGGAGCTTGGCCGCCGCGACCATCTGCATGGCCTTGGTGATCTTCTGGGTCGATTTGACCGAGTCGATCCGGTTTTTTAGGTCCTTTAGCGACGGCATTGCCTGTCGTCTCCTTCAGGGCTTAAGCCGCGTAGGTCTTCTTGATATCGTCCAGAGCCGACCTCAGCTTGGCGCGGGTGTCGTCGCTCAGCGCCTTCTCGGTCGCAATGGTCGAGAGAAGATCGGCGTGCTTGGCGCGCAGGTTCGACAGGATATGCTGTTCGAAGTCCTGGACCTTGTTGACCGGAATGCTGTCGAGATAACCCTGGCCACCGGCAAAGATCACTGCGACCTGCTCTTCGGTCTTGAGCGGGCTGAACTGGGGCTGCTTGAGCAGCTCGGTCAGGCGCGCACCACGGTTCAGGAGCCGCTGGGTTGCAGCGTCGAGGTCCGAACCGAACTGGGCAAAGGCGGCCATTTCGCGATACTGCGACAGCTCACCCTTGAGCGAACCGGCAACCTGCTTCATCGCCTTGATCTGGGCCGAACCGCCCACGCGGGACACAGACAGACCGACGTTCACGGCCGGGCGGATACCCTGGAAGAAGAGGTTGGTTTCAAGGAAGATCTGGCCGTCGGTGATCGAGATCACGTTGGTCGGAATATAGGCCGACACGTCGTTTGCCTGGGTTTCGATAACCGGCAGGGCGGTCAGCGAGCCAAGACCGTGGTCTTCGTTCATCTTGGCAGCGCGTTCCAGAAGGCGGCTGTGCAGGTAGAACACGTCACCCGGATAGGCTTCGCGGCCGGGAGGACGACGCAGCAGCAGCGACATCTGACGGTAGGCAACGGCCTGCTTGGTCAGATCGTCATAGGCGATCACGGCATGCTTGCCATTGTCGCGGAACCATTCGCCGATTGCGCAGCCGGTAAACGGCGCGATGTACTGGAGCGGCGCCGGGTCCGAAGCGGTTGCGGCGATGACGATCGAGTACTGCAGGGCACCTGATTCCTCGAGCTGGCGGACGAACTGGGCAACGGTCGAACGCTTCTGACCCACGGCGACGTAGATGCAGAAGAGCTTGTCGGTTTCGTTGCCGGCGTCGTGTGCCGGCTTCTGGTTGAGGAAGGTGTCCAGAATGATGGCGGTCTTGCCGGTCTGGCGGTCGCCAATGACCAGTTCGCGCTGGCCACGGCCGATCGGGATCAGGGCGTCGATAGCCTTGAGACCGGTGGACATGGGCTCGTGCACGGACTTGCGCGGCAGAATGCCCGGAGCCTTGACGTCGACGCGGCGGCGTTCGGTGTGCTCGATCGGACCCTTGCCGTCGATCGGATTACCCAGACCGTCAACGACGCGACCCAGCAGGCCGGGGCCAACAGGGGTGTCCACGATGGCGCCGGTACGCTTGACGACGTCGCCTTCCTTGATCGAACGGTCATTGCCGAAAATCACGACGCCGACATTGTCGGTTTCGAGGTTCAGCGCCATGCCCTTGATGCCGCCCGGGAACTCGACGAGCTCACCAGCCTGCACCTTGTCGAGGCCATACACGCGGGCAATACCGTCACCGACGGAGAGCACCTGACCGACTTCGGAAACCTGGGCTTCCTGGCCGAAATTCTTGATCTGGTCCTTGAGGATCGCAGAGATTTCCGCGGCTTTGATGTCCATTTATCCGACCTCTTTCATGGCGATTTTCATCGCGGCGAGTTTTGTCTTGAGCGAAGAGTCGATCATCTGCGACCCGACCTTCACCTGAAGGCCGCCGATCAGCGAAGGATCAACAAACTGATTGAGCGTAACGGTCTTGCCGAGCTTGGCCTTGAGCGTCTCGGCCAGGGCCTGGCTCTGGGCATCGGTCAGCGGCGCGGCGGAGGTGACCTCGGCGGTCACTTCGCCACGAGCCGTAGCGGCCAATTCCCGGAACACGGCAATGATCTGGTCCAGCGCAAAAAGGCGGCCGTTGCGGGCCACGAGGCGCAGGAAGTTGCCGACCAGCGGATTGACCTTGGCCTTGCCCAGGATCGAATCGAGAGCGGCAGCCTTGACTTCACCGGTGATCACCGGGGAGTGGAGATAGCGCGAAAAATCATCGCTTTCCCCGATCAGCCTCGAAATATCGGAAAGCCCGGTTTCTACCTGAGCCAGCTGGTTCTCGCTCTGGGCGAGATCGAACAGAGCCGACGCATATGGCCGTGCGATCTGGGTAAGCACTGAATTCTGCGCTGCCAATGCCGCTTCACCCTCTAAATCTGGCCACCTCTATATTCAGTACCGACAACCGGAACCGGGTGGTTTATGAACGCTTGGACGTGCTCGGAAACGGGCCGCGAGCCGGACCCCCTGAAAGTCGCGCCCGCTCTAACACGGGCCAAAGGCGGCACGCAAGGGATTGGGGCAGGATTCGAGCATGTCGAAAGTGTCGCACTCCCCGCGCGGCGCCAGGGCCAAATCAGCTCCGTGGCGCGATTTGGGGGCAGGGCGCCCTGCATGTGGTGTCCGAACGGCAAGCTCCGGCGACCGCAACATCTGCTACATAAAGCTCATCGGATCGATATCGACCTGAACCTTGAGGTCGCCCCGGGGCCGCTCCGCCTGGGCCAGCCAGAAGCGCATATAGCCGGAAAGGTCGAAATCCTTGCCCGATTGGGCGAGGAGCCTGACCCTGTGGCGGCCGCGGATCATTGCGATGGGGGCGTCGGCGGGACCGAAGAGGCGGACGGATTCGGCCATCGGCGCTGCCGACAGGAGCTGCCGCGCATAATCCATCGCCGACTTCTGTTCATTGGCTGAAATGATCAGGGCCGCGAGGCGGCCGAATGGGGGCATGCCTCCCGCCTCCCGCGCCAGCAATTCCTGCGCGTAAAAGGCTTCCCGGTCGCCGCTGATCATCGCCTTCATCACCGGATGGTCGGGATGATAGGTCTGAAGGAAGGCCTTGCCATGCCGGGAGGCACGGCCGGCGCGACCGGCCACCTGTGTCAGGATCTGGAATGTCTTTTCGGACGCGCGTGGATCGCCATGGGCGAGGCCCAGATCGGCGTCGAGCACCCCGACCACCGAGAGTTTTTCGAAGTGGTGCCCCTTGGAGACGAGCTGGGTGCCGATGATGAGATCGTATTCCCCCCGCTCGATTTCCGCAAAACGCTCGCGCAGCTGGGCGTGGCTGCCCATGTCGGTGGAGAGGAGCACCCGCCGCGCATCGGGAAACCGGATCGCGGCTTCTTCGGCAACCCGTTCGACCCCCGGCCCGACCGCGACGAGACTTTCGGCCTCCCCGCATTCGCCACAAGTCTTGGGCGTGCGCACTTCATGGCCGCAATGGTGGCACATCAGGACGCCGCGGAAACGGTGCTCCACCATCCAGGCCGAGCAATCGGGACATTGATACTGGTGGCCGCAGGAGCGGCAGAGCGTCAGCGGGGCGTAGCCCCGGCGATTGAGAAAAAGCAGGGCCTGTTCGCCGCGGTCGAGCGCCGCAAACACTTCCCGCGCCAGAGCGGGCGCGATCCACTCGCCCTTTTCCGGCCCGTCCATGCGCATGTCGATGGCGGTGACATCAGGCATGGCTGCGGCGGCGAAGCGGCTTTCGAGGCGCACATGGCTGTAGCGGCCGCTATTGGCATTGTTGCGCGATTCCACGGACGGGGTAGCAGAAGAGAGAATGACGCGGGCCTGCGCCAGGTTTGCCCGGACAATGGCCATGTCCCGCGCATGGTAGGTGAAGCCGTCGGACTGCTTATAGGCCCCGTCATGCTCTTCATCGAGCACCAGGAGCCCCAGTTCGCGAAACGGCAGGAACAGGGCCGAACGCGCGCCCACCACCGCACGCACCGTGCCGTCGAGCACACCGCGCCAGACCCTGGCCCGCTGGGCCGGGGTCATGTCGGAATGCCATTCGGCCGGGCGGGCACCGAACCGCTTGGTGAAGCGGTCGATAAAGGTATTGGTGAGGGCGATCTCGGGCAGGAGGATCAGGGCCTGCCGCCCGGCGCGCAGGGTATCGGCGACCGCTTCAAAGAACACTTCGGTCTTGCCGCCCCCGGTGACGCCATCGAGCAGCACCACGCCGAAACCATGGGCGTCCAGCGCCAGGATCTGCCCCAGCGCCGCCTGTTGCTCGGGGCTCAGCCGGGCCGGATTGTCGTCGGGATCGGGGGGCAAAACCACCGGCGGCGGCGCCATGTCGATCCGTTCCACGGCGCCCGCCCGCTCCAGTCCTTCGACCACAGAGGCGGAAACCCCGCTGGCACCCAGCAAGGCGGGCTTGGGCCAGGCGGCGCCGTCCATCAGCACATCGAGGACCCGAAGCCGGGCCGGGGTGAGCTTTTCCGGGTCGGACCCAGTGCTGCGAAAGGCAATGACGGGCTTGGGCGCATCAAGCGCTTCGGGCGAGCGCAGGACGCCGCGCAAAACCTGACCCGGTGCGGTCAGCGTATAACGCGCCACCCACTCGACCAGCCGCAGCAATTCTTCGGAAAGCGCTGGAACATCATAGACATGGGCAACTTCGCGCAGCCGGTTGTGAGCCACATTGTCCTTGGGCGGACCCCAGACCACGCCCAGGATCAGCCGGGGTCCGAGCGGCACCGCGACGATGGAGCCGCGGCTCACCGCCATGCCTTCGGGCACGCGATAGCTATAGGGGCCCTCGACGGCGACCCCCACCATCACCGCAACGATGTCCGGGCTTTCAAACATTTGTGCCTGTTCTGTTCCTGGCAGAACATAGGCATTGCAAGTGATTCTACCAGCGCCGCGGCTTGCCGGCGCAAAACCCAAGCGACGCCAGGGGTTAAGCCAGGCTTTACCCGGAGCGGGGAGACTGTGGCCATGACCGATCGAGCTTTTGCCACCGACGATTTCATCCGCGAGCGGATCGCCGCATGGCTGCGCGACCTTGGGTCGGTCAAGCGCCTCGCGCCCAAGACCCTTGAGGCCTATGGCCGCGATCTCGACCAGTTCATGAGCTTTCTGGCCAGCCATATGGGCGGGCCTATCTCATTGCAATCGCTCAAGGATTTGCGTGGCGCCGACATCAGGGCGTTTATGGCGCAGCGCCGCACCGAGAGCCTCGGCTCGCGTTCGCTGGCCCGGGTGTTGTCGGCGCTGAAGAGCTTTTTCGGTTTCCTCGAACGCGAGGGGACGCTGACTACCGAGGCGCTCAATGTCATCCGGACGCCCAAGGTCCCGCGTCCGCTGCCCAAGGCATTGACGGTGGTGGAGGCCAAGCAAACCATTGAAACCACAGATGAAATGGAAGATCGCCCCTGGGTAGCGGCGCGGGACATGGCGGTGATCTCGCTGTGCTACGGGGCCGGTCTTCGTATTTCGGAAGCGCTGGCGCTGACCAAGGCCAATCTTGAGGCCCAGACCCTGCGGGTGACCGGCAAGGGCGGCCGGGTGCGCATGGTGCCGCTGATCGCTCCCGTGCGGCAAGCCATTGAAACCTATATGGAATTATGTCCATTCAAGCTCTGGGCGGACGATCCCTTGTTTCGCGGCGTGCGCGGCGGCGTGCTGTCGCCACGGCTGATCCAGATGCGGATGCAGCAGCTGCGCTCGGCCCTAGGCCTGCCGCCCTCGGCGACGCCCCATGCGCTGCGCCATTCCTTTGCTACGCATCTGCTTGGAAAAGGTGGCGATCTGCGTTCGATCCAGGAATTGCTGGGCCATGCGAGCCTGTCCACCACCCAGATCTATACCGCCGTCGATACCGAGCGGCTGCTGGAGAGCTATGCCCGGGCCCATCCGCGCGGTTGAGTGAACATTTCGCAGCCTTTCGGTGACGTCTGGGGCGAATACGTTGACAGACTGTGCACTTTGACAGCCTCACCCGGCCCCTATATGCCAGCCAAATGCGAAAAAAGCCGCTGCGATTGCAGCGGCTTGGCGGCCATGAGGGGGATCTTCAACGGAAAACTCCGGCCCGAGCATGTCGGAGCGCCGGATGACCACCCCAGTATCGCCCAATTCTGCCCTGCCGGGCATAGACCTGACCGGCTATATACTGGCCGTGTCCGGCGCAGCGCTGTTTTCCACCAAGGGCATCTTCATCAAGCTCGCTTTTGCCGAGGGCGTGTCGACCGAGGCCACCCTGGCTCTGCGCATGCTGGTGGCGCTGCCGGTCTATCTCGTGATTCTCGTGACGATCCTGCGCCGCAACCCCGACCTCAAGACCTTGCTCGGCCCCGGGCGGCTGGCCGCGGCCATGAGCGTCGGCATTCTGGGCTATTACCTGTCGAGCTATCTCGATTTTGCCGGCCTGGCTTTTGTCTCGGCTCAATATGAGCGGCTGGTCCTGTTCACCTATCCATTCTTCGTGTTCCTGTTCGGGGTCTGGTTCTTTGGCGACCGCATGAATTGGCGCCTGCTGCCGGCCATGGCGGTGACCTATGGCGGATTGCTGGTGATTTTCGCCTGGAACCTCACCGTAAAGCCGGATGGGCTGCTGGTCGGCACGGCGCTGGTTCTGGGCTCGGCGCTGACCTTTGCCTTTTACCAGCACCTGGCACGGCGCCAGATGGTCGTCATCGGCTCGGCGCTTTTTACCTGCATCGGCATGTCCACCGCCGCGGTTCTGGCCATTGCTCAGAGCCTGGTCGTCGATGGCCCCCAGACCTATGCCGGGTTCACGCCCTATGTCTGGATGCTGGGACTGATGCTGGGCGTGCTGGGCACCGTCCTGCCCTCCTTCCTGCTCAATGCGGCAATCAACCGGATCGGGGCACGGGGCACCTCCTCGACCGCATCTTTTGGGCCCATCATCACCATCGTGCTGGCCGTGCTGGTGCTGGGGGAAGAGTTCACCCCGGTCCATGCCATCGGAACGGCGCTGGTTCTGGCCGGGTCTTTCTGGTTCGCCCATATCGAAAACCGCAGCCGCCGGTCCCCCGCATAGCTTTCGCGCTTCTGCCTGCCGCAATGCCGCTGTAATGTGGCGTCACCACTTTGTGAGCGGGAGGGGGCGCGCGGGTTCGATCTGCACCCCACCCCGGATCAGGGCTTGCAGCAGGCGACACAACCGCGCCAGTTGCGGGGCAATCAGGAGGGACAATGATGCGTGTGACGAAAACCGGGCTGGGCGCTGCCTTGCTGGCCCTCATGATTGCGGCGAGCCTCAACGCGCCGGCCATGGCCCAGTCCGACATCGACTTTGGCGACGACAGTTCCGAATGGGCCAAGGACGGGGAATGCGACGACCCCCGCTTTACCGGCGAGGGCATGGCCCAAGAGCTTGAAGACGTCGACCTGGGCAAGGACGCCACCGATTGCCGCGCCGCTTTTGAGGCCGGCACGATCACCCTTTCGGAAACCACTGAAGCCGCTCCCGCCAGTGCAGAGCCGCCGACCGCGCCCGAAATCGACTTCGGCGACGATAGCTCGGAATGGGCCAAGGATGGAGAATGCGACGACCCCCGCTTCACTGGGGAGGGCATGGCCGCAGAGCTCGAAGACGCCGACCTGGGCAAGGACGCCACCGATTGCCAGGCTGCCTTCGAAGCTGGCACAATCACCCTTTTGGAAACCACTGAAGCCGCGCCCGTCAGTGCAGAGCCGGCGACCGCGCCCGAAATCGACTTCGGCGACGATAGCTCGGAATGGGCCAAGGACGGGGAATGCGACGACCCCCGCTTCACTGGCGAAGGCATGGCCGCAGAGCTGGAAGATGTCGACACCGCCCGCGACGCCACCGATTGCCGCGCGGCATTCGAGGCTGGCACCATTACCCTCGTGGACGAGGTGGGGCAGTCGACCGGAGCCGACGATATCGACTTTGGCGACGACAGTTCCGAATGGGCCAACGACCAGGAATGTGACGACCCCCGCTTTGCCGGCACCGGCATGGCCAGCCAGCTCGATGACAGCAATATTGCCCGCGACGCCACCGACTGCCGCAATGCCTTTGCAGACGGCACCATCACCCTGGCGGGTGACCAGCCGGAAGAGGACGGCAATGGCGAGGCCCATGCCGATCTCGCCGCCATTGCCAGCCGCATCGATTTCGGGGACGACAGCTCCGACTGGGCCAATGACGGGGAATGCGACGACCCGGACTTCTTCGGCCCCAATGTCTCCGAATATGCCAGCGATGTTGACCGCATGAAGGATGCCAGCGACTGCCGCGCCGCCTTCCTCGCCGGTGAAGCCGCTCTTGGCCAGGCCATTTCCGTCCCCGCCACGGGGGCCTTCGACTATGGCGATGACAGCTCGGAATGGGCCAATGACGGCCAGTGCGATGACTGGCGCTTTACCGGCTCGGGCATGGCCAAGAAGCTCTCTTCCGAAGACGTGGCGGCCGACGCGTCGGACTGCCGCATGCTCGAAGAGCAGGGCGACATTTCCATCAAGCCGGTCTACCAGCCCGACTATGCCGCCGGGGCGCCCTATGACAGCGCGGGCATCGAATTTGGCGACAATTCCTCGGACTACGCCAATGACAACCAGTGCGACGATCCGCGCTTCGAGGGCCCGGGCGTGGCCAGCACCGTCTTTGACAGCGATATCGAGGCCGATGCCGACGATTGCCGTGCCGCGGTGGAAGCCGGAACGGCAACCCTGCGCTGAGCTTTTGACTGACCAGCGTTTCGACGGCGGGAGCAATCCCGCCGTTTGCTTTTTGGCCCGCCCTGCCCGCGCGGGCTTGATCCGGGCGCCGGTTGCGGCGCATACCGCAATCCCATCCGGCGCGGCGCCGGAGCGAAAGGACCGACATGGCTGACTATGACGTAATCATCCTCGGCGCCGGGGCGGCGGGCATGATGGCCGGGATCGAAGCGGCCAGGCGCGGCCGCAAGGTGCTGGTGGTCGACCATGCGCGCGATCCGGGCGAGAAAATCCGCATTTCGGGCGGCGGGCGCTGCAACTTTACCAATGTCAACGCCACCCATACGGCGGGGCGGGAACGCTTTCTGAGCCAGAACCCGCGCTTCGCCCTCTCGGCCCTGTCGCGCTACACGCCCGACATGTTCATCGAAAAGGTGAAAAAGCACGGCATCGCCTTTCACGAGAAAACCCTGGGCCAGCTTTTCTGCGACGGACCGGCCACCCAGATCGTGGCCATGCTGACCAATGAACTGCGCCAGGCCGGCGCCGCCATCTGGACCGGTCGCGCGGTGGGCAGCGTTGAAAGGATCGATGGCGGCTTTGACGTGATGATCGGGGACGGTCGCGTCACGGCAACCAGCCTTGTCGTGGCCACGGGCGGCAAATCCATTCCCAAGATGGGCGCGACGGGATTTGCCTACGACATTGCCCGCCAGTTTGGCCTGGCGGTCACCGAGACGCGGCCGGCCCTGGTGCCGCTGACCTTTGAACCGGGCGCGCTGGAAAAACTCAAACCACTGGCGGGCGTCTCGACCAATGCCGTGGTCAGCCATGGCAAGACGCGCTTCGAGGAAGCGCTGCTCTTTACCCATCGCGGTCTCTCCGGCCCGGCCATCCTGCAGATTTCCTCCTATTGGCGGGAGGGCGACGCCATTGCGGTGGACCTGCTGCCCGGCGAGGACGCGCTCGCCCTGCTGCAGGCGGCGCGCAAAACCAGCCCCAAGGTCCATATCCAGACCGTGCTGGGCGAGCGCCTTCCTAAGCGGCTGGCGCAGCTCGTCGGCGAAATGATCGACATGCCCGGCATGATCGGGGACTTTTCCGACAAGAAACTCATGGCCGCGGCCGAGCATGTTTCGCGCTGGAGCCTCAAGCCGGTGGGCTCGGAAGGCTATCGCACCGCCGAGGTGACGCTGGGTGGCATCGACACCCGTGAGCTCGACGCCAAGACCATGATGGCGCGCGAGGTGCCGGGCCTGTTCTTTGTGGGCGAAGCGGTCGACGTCACCGGCTGGCTGGGCGGCTACAACTTCCAGTGGGCGTGGGCCTCGGGTTTTGCCGCGGGACAGGCCGCCTAGAAGCGGATCCCGATCCGCAGCATAGCGTCGGTGCGCCCGTCATTGGGCGTACCGCAGAGGCCGAAATCGGTGACATGGGACACGGTGCCGATTAGCGAGGCGCCGGGCAGGATATCAAGACCGACGCTGCCCGCAGCCCGACCCAAGGCCGCGCAGCCAAAGCGCGGCGGCGCGCTAGCGGGGTCCGTTGCTCCGCCCTGCCAGGCGCCGCCAAGGCTCGCTTCCGCAAAGACCGGCAGGAGCGGCGCACGAAAGGTCCAGCTCAGCCCGCCATAGACCAGATGCTCCTGACCGGCGAAGCTGACAGTGGCACCCAGATGCGGCCGCAACTCGCCCAGCAGCACCCAGGCATTGAGATCGGGGATGGAGTAGAGCAGCTCGACAATTGGCTTCACGCAGCCGCGCCGGATCGAAAAGGTCAACGCCCGGATCGGTGACGCCGGACATGCCGACGCCGCCGCGCACCTCAAAAGGCAGAAGCTGCGCCTGTGCCGGCGTTGGCAGAAGCCCGGCGAGGAGGACGGCAAGAAGGGCCAGAAGGCGGGGCATGGTCGGTCCTTTCGTGGACGGCCATTGGGCACCCGCATGGGCGAGCCCGCAAGTTTTGATGAAAATTGTCTTTAATCGGCCGTTAACGCTACGGGGCCGTCAGAACTTCCAGCCCAACCGCAGGCCGAAATTGGACAGCCCGTCATTGGCGCTGCACCAGCCATTGTTGGAGGTGTGCTCGTAGGTCAGCGTGGCGGTGGCATTGTCGGAGAGGTTCATGCCGACGCCGAAGCGCTCGTAGAAATTGACCCGGCAGCCGAAATTCTTGCGGCCGGCCGGCGCGCCGGTCAGATAGCCATCGTGGATGGCGGCGCCGAATGTGCCTTCGAGATAGAGCGGGGTGTCAAAGACCGGCAGCTGCCAGGTGAGGCCCGCATGGGCAATGCTGTCCTGCCCGTCGAGATTGATCGTCGCGCCGATTTCCGGCCGGGGCGAACCGATCCAGCGGAAGGCGTCGAGGTCGGGCGAAGTGAACAGGACATCGAAGGTGATGTCCTCGATCTGGTCGAGCCGCCATTCATTGACGAGGAACGGCAGGGCCGCATGGTGCACGTCATGGGCGCTGAGGCCGATGCGCAATTCATCGACGACCCCGGCCAGCGGATGGGGATCGAGCAGGTTCTGCGCCTGCACCGGAGCAATGCTTGCCGCAAGAAGAAGGGGCAGAACCAGAAAACGCAACACAACCACACCCATAGCCAAGGCTTGACCGCGCCATAAAGCACGCCAAGCCTGGGGGAAGTCAATTCCGGGCGCGCGCGGACGGGCTTTTCGGCGCGCCTTGTTGCGGGGGTGCATCGGGGTATGGGACCGAAATATTGGCCCCAGCCCTTGACCTTTGGCCGCTTCATCCTGATCTACCGATAAAGATATTTCATCCGAAAGCCTTGCCATGTCCGCCCCCTTTGCCCTCTCGCTCCAGGATCTCGCGCCGATTGCCGAGGGCTCGTCCACGCCTCAGGCCATGGCCGAAACCGTGCGTCTGGCGCAGGAAGCCGACCGGCTGGGCTATACAAGGCTCTGGTATGCCGAGCATCACGGCATGCCGTCCATCGCCTCTTCGGTGCCCGAAATCCTGATCGGCAGCGCCGCTGCCGCCACCAGGGACATTCGCGTCGGCTCGGGCGGCGTCATGCTGCTCAACCATGCGCCATTGCGGATTGCCGAGGCGTACCGGACGCTTGAAGCGCTGCATCCGGGGCGCATCGACCTGGGTCTGGGACGGGCGCCGGGGGGCGACGGCTATGCCATGCGGGCCCTGCGCAGCGGCGGGGGCGAGGAATTTTCCAGTTACCTCGCCGAACTCATGGCCTTCGACGAGGACAATTTTCCGCCCGACCATCCGTTCTCGCGCGTGCCGGTTTCCCCCGGCGGTATTCGGCTGCCGCCCAAATGGCTGCTCGGGTCGTCCGGGGCCAGCGCCCAGGCGGCCGGGCAGATCGGCTTTGGCTATGCCTTTGCCGCCCATTTCAGCCATACCCCGGCCGCGCCGGCTTTTGCGGCCTATCGGCAGGCGTTCGAACCGTCCGAGCACTTCCCCGAGCCGCGCACCATTCTTTGTCTGTCGGTGATCTGTGCCCCCACGGACGAGGAAGCCGAGTTCCTGGGCATTTCCCAGGCGGTGAACTGGGCCCGCTTCGTGACCGGCGAACAGCGCCAGCTGACATCGCCCGAAAAGGCCAGGGAGCATGTGCTGACCCCCCAGCAGCGGCAGGTGATCGAGCATCAGTCCAGCCTCTGGCTGGTCGGAAGCCCCGAACGCATGGCCGAGACCATTACCCAGAAGGCCCGTGAAGCCGGTGCCGACGAAGTGATGATCACGACAACCATCCACTCCTACGACCTGCGCCGCCGCTCCTATGCGCTTCTGGCCGAGGCGCTGGGCGTCGCGCCGCGCGGCTGAGTTGGGGGGGCTGGCCGACAAATAATGCGTTGGCCACCAGCATTTTAACGTCTCGTTTCAGCCCGCAGGGCTAGCCTCGGCGCTCAATCCGCACGAGGCTCCCCCGTTATGAGCGCCGCCGCATTCGTCCTGGCGATCAATCTTTTCGTCGCCATCATCTTCGCGACGTCCTTCGGCGTCGTGGCGGCCTACGAGCGATCTTCGGTCGCCGCGCGCTGGCTTGCGGCCGCCTATGCCATGGGCATTGTCACTG
This sequence comes from Pseudomonadota bacterium, assembly GCA_023391095.1. Lineage (GTDB taxonomy): Bacteria > Pseudomonadota > Alphaproteobacteria > Rhizobiales > Devosiaceae > Devosia. Next base: position 42,336 of record JAEWBN010000016.1, on the reverse strand, counting down.
CCGGCCTCGAATTCGGCCTGCCCTACCAGCTCGACCATCGCCTCTTTAGCTTCGGCATTTTCGCGGCGTTCCTCATGTCCATGGCCGGCTGCGTGATCGGGCTGGCCTACCACTATCGCATTGCCCGGCCCTGGCGACTGCTGGGTGCAGTCATGGCGGGGTCACTGCTGGTCAATCTCTTCATCCTCGACATGCCGCGGGAAAGCATGGTGCGAGGCCTCCTTTACCAGCTGCCCTATTCCCTGGTGCAGATCGTTGCCATCATGGTTCTGCTCCGGAACCCGCGCTGGCGGCGGCTGGATGCAGCACTTCTGGTGCTGTTCGTGCTGGCCACGCTGCATTTTCCGGCTAAACCCGTTCTGGCGGCTGTGTTTGGCTCGGGCGCATCCCCGCAGGATTATCTGGTTTCGACCTACGCGGCCTATTCACAGACCCTTGGTGCGGTCATGCTGATCACCAATGGGCTGCTGTTGCTGCTCGTCATCCTGCGTGACACGGTGGCCGACATGGCAGCGCGCTCGGAAACCGACACCTTGTCTGGCCTGCTCAATCGACGCGGTTTCGAGGATCGGGGACAGAAGGCACTCGATGCAGCGCGGCGCGGCGCGCTCCCCATGGTCATGATTGCCGCCGACCTCGACCATTTCAAGCAGATCAATGACACCCATGGGCATGCCGCGGGCGACGCGGTGATCTCGCGCTTTGCCCGCCTGCTCTCGGACAACGGTGGGGGCGCCATCGTCAACGGCCGCCTGGGTGGCGAGGAATTTGCGGTGCTGGTCTCGGGCGCCAATCTTGCAGCCGGGCGGCTCTATGCCGAGGCTATCCGCAACGGACTGCGGCTGACCGATTTCGGCGATCTGGGGATCAAAAGGCCGGTCACAGCCTCGTTCGGCATCGCGCAACTGGCGCCTGAAGACAGTTTATCCGATCTGCTCCGCCGCGCCGACGCCGCGCTTTATGGCGCCAAGACCGGCGGTCGGGACAGGGTAAGCGTCGCCGTGCCGGAAATCTTTGCCCGGACGGAAGACCTGACCGACGGCACCAGCGGTGCCGTCGCTCTCGAGAGGTAAGCTCAGTTCATCTGCGAGCGCGGTACAAGCTCGAACCGGCCGCTCGGCTCAACCATGAGTGCCAGCTGCTGGCGATCCAGTTCGGCCAGCCAGGCCGTCCAGGAACAAGGGCTCATGCCGCAATCGAATTCGGTGTCCCGCCGACGATCGAAATGCAGCTTGAGCTGGGCCTTTTCCCGGCCCATGCCGTCGCGAATGCGAGCGATGGCCGGCGTGCCGCGATGATCGGCCACCCAATTCTGGATGTCCCGGTGACGGGTAAGCATATGTGCCTGTGGCATTTTGTTAACCTCCCTTTATGCCGCGCCAACGGCTAAGCTGTCTTTCGGTTCCGCGGGAAGGCGGTCAATTTTCGAGCCAGTCTGTCACAAGCTTGAGAGCATCCATTTCTTCGGCCGAAAAGTAATACAGCCGATCGGGCGGCGTTTCGAGCGCATGCAGCCAGAGGGCGGGATCGACGCCGGTTTCGCTCAAGTGGCGGGTGATTTCGGCGGTGATGGACTGGGCGTCGGCCATGGCGACGCCTGCAACGCGTAGCGCATCCACATTGTCTGCCGAAAGGGCCGCCGCATAAATCTGGTGAACGCCGATGGCCGCGTCAGGCCCGGCGAGCCGTTCGGCGCCGGAAGCAAAGACCAGCGGACAGGACGAGGCACACAGATGCCCCGAGGGCACGCTGGTTTTCAGCCCCTTTTCATGGATCAGCCGGCCCATGGCCAGGGCGTCGTCTACCGACCCGCCGGGAGAATCGAGCACGATCGTTTCGACATATTCGCCGCGGGCCGCGATCTCGGCGGCAAATCGCTCGGCGGCGCCCGGGTCGATAGTGCCGGTAAGGCTGAGCACGCCGCCACCCTGGAGAACGATCTCGAGCGGGGATTCCAGCACTTCGGGGCTGGTCGTCACATTGGGGCGCGGCCGCCCGTCGCCATCCGGCGTCGTTGCCGGAGGCAGGATGGGCTGGGGCGCTTCGAGAAGCGAAGCGGGTGCGCTGGCCTCCATGTCGCGGAAATCGACATAGAGAATGCCGACCGTACCGGCCAGCAGCGCATAAAAGGCGACGCGCAGGACCGAGCCGTCCTCAATGCGGGCAAGCCGCGCGACAAGGCCGCCGGCATCCCTTTCGCGGGCATTGGCCTCAGTCTTCATGCCGGGCGCGGCCCCTCGCCGCGCTTGCGGGTGGCCGCCTCGATGGGCGTGACCGTGCCGTCGTCAACGGGAGGCTGGGCCGCTTCTGTCTCCGCTGCCGGACGGGCTTCCGGCTGGAGCGCGGACGGGCTTGCTTCCTCTCTGGGCAGGTATGGTGCCAGTGCTGCAGCTGCTTCCGAGGCCCCCTCGGCTTCCATCCGCCGATACAGCGCCATGGCGCGCAGCATTTCGGCGGCCGTGATGCTTTCGGCTTCCTCGAGGGTCTCGGCCTCGCGCCGCATGGCGTCGTTGACCACCATCAGGGTCAGCACCAGGACCACCGGCAAGAGGTCAATGGAAATCGCGCCGGCCCAAGAGGGGATGAAGTCCTGCCAGTAGCGAATGACGGCTTCAGCATTGGAGAGCGGCACGAAACGCCGCTGTTCTACGCTGGGCTGGGCGAGGATTTCGTCTGCTGCTGCCGACAGCGCCGCCGATTGTGCCGCCACTGAGGCGCGCACCGTTTCCATGACCGCGTCCTGCCGGTTGGCAAGATCGGCCGACTGGCCATTGGCGACCGGCGCAATAAAGCCGGCCGAAAGATCGGTCGCGGCGCGCTTGACGGAGGCAGCGACATCGGTCTGCTGCAAGGCGGCAATAATGGCGGAAAGCTGTACCGCCTCGGCCTGGAACTGATCCGAACGCGGCTCGATGGCCCCGGGGGTGGAGACCAGTTCGCGCATGGCGGCAAGGCGGGTCGAACCCTGTTCAAAGAGGCCCGCCACCTCTTCGCGCGAGCCGGTTATGGTGGCCGAGAGCTGGTTCATCTGCGTGCTCATCTGGCTGAGGAGCTGCACCACGCTGCCCGCACCCGTGGTGCCGGTGAGCGCACCGCTGTCGCGCTCGTCCTGAGCCAGTGCGGCAAAGCGCTGGGCGGCGCGCTCGACATCGGGGAGCAGGCTCTGCGTTGCCAGCGCCTTGGCATGGGCATTGTCGAGATCCTCGGCATAGCCCTGCAGGGTCACCGCCATGTGCTGTTCCAGCGCCGCCGAGCCGGCCAGCGCCGCCGCATTGAGCCAGGACGACATGGCAATGATCATGCAGCAGCCGATGGCCATGGTGACGAAAAGGCCGATCCGCTGCACCCCGCTGACCACCTGCGGGATAAAGCGCATCATGTAAATCCAGAAGGCGTAGATGGCGACCGAGACGGCTACAGAATAGACGATGGCGGCAAAGAAAACGAAGGTGGCCGAGCCATCGAGGAGGCCGCGCACGCCCAGATAGGTATAGACACCGGAGGCCAGCGCCAGCACCGCCAGCGCAAACCGGCTCATGGTTTCAACGGAGCGCACGGTTTCGTGCAGGCGGAAGGCGTTCGGCTTGAGCTGCATCAATGGCCCCGGTGTGATTGCGGCCCGGCTTGGGCCTTAACCGCAGGCTAACACGGCTAAACCGGCAAGATATGGGCAGAATGGGGGAGGGTTAATCTCGGCCCGATGATTTCTGCGTGAGCACTGGTCCTCCACAAGCGGGTGCGCGTACCTATATCGAAGCAGTCCCAACGGAGAAAAATCATGGCCGATCGCGTCCTGCTCACTGGAGTATCGGGCTTCCTCGGAGGCCATGTGGCCCTGACGCTGCTGGAGGCCGGTTTCGTGGTGCGGGGCAGCGTGCGCAGCCTCGATAAGTCTGGGGCGGTGCGCGACACCCTGGCCCGGGCCGGAGCCGATGTCTCGCGGCTCGAATTCGTGGCCCTCGATTTGCTCAGCGACGATGGCTGGGACGCCGCGATGGCCGATGTGCGCTATCTCCAGCACACTGCCTCGCCCTTTGTGCTTTCCATGCCCAGGGATCGCAACGACCTCATCCGGCCGGCCGTCGAGGGCACGGAGCGGGCGCTCCGGGCAGCCCTGCGCGCGGGGGTCGAGCGGGTGGTGCTGACCTCGTCCATGGCGGCCATCGCCTATGGGCATGACAAAAAGGCCGACCCGCTCTTTACCGCCGCGGACTGGACCCGGCTCGATGGCAACCCGATCAATGCCTATATCGAATCCAAGACCCGGGCGGAGCGGCGGGCCTGGGAGATCATGGACGCGGCGGGGCGGCACGATGATCTGGCGACGATCAATCCCGGCGCCATTTTTGGCCCCCTGCTGGACAAGGACCCGGGCACCTCGGCCATGCTGGTCAAGCGCCTCCTTGATGGCTCGGTGCCGGCCGCGCCGCGCATACCCATCACCGCCATCGATGTGCGGGATGTGGCCGAAGCGCACCTGCGGGCCATGACGACGCCGGAAGCCGGCGGCCGGCGCTTTCCCATGGGAGCCGGAGTGCTGTTTTTTGGCGACGCGGCACGCATCCTGCGCCCGCACTATCCCGATCACCGCATCCCGCGCTTCGGCCTCCCCGACTGGGCCGTGCGCCTTTATGGCCTCTTCGACGCCGATGTGCGCAGCAATCTGGGCGAGCTGGGCTATGCCAAGCCGCTCGATTCGAGCCCCGCAATTGCCCTGCTCGGGCGCGCCCTGATCCCGGCCGACGAGGCGATCCTGGCCACCGCCAGGAGCCTTGTCGAAGAGGGTTTGGTCTAGCGGGAGGGACGCCTTCGGGGGCGCACCCACCCCCTTGTCGGACGGCGCGAATTTGTCCATATAAATTGCCGGTGAGGGGCTGTAGCTCAGTTGGGAGAGCGCGTCGTTCGCAATGACGAGGTCAGCGGTTCGATCCCGCTCAGCTCCACCAGACTTCCCGAAATCTAGGCCTGTTTTTCCATGCGGCCGGCGGCACGGTCGAAGCCCTGGGCGATGGCTTCGCGCATGGCCTGGCGGGCGTTTTCCCCGTTGCGGTCGCGGATGGCCTCGGCGATGCGGCGATGGACGCCGACCGTATCGGCAAGCGCGGCCTTGTCGCTGACCGGCGAGGAAATGGTGAACGCGGCGGTGAGCGCCATTTCGACCAGCGCGCTGATCGAGGCCATGAAGGGATTACCCGAGGCTTCGGCCACCGCCTTGTGGAATTCGAGATCATAGCGGGCAAAGTCGGCGGGCGTATCGGCCTCGGCCATACGCTCGACCCAGGACATCAGCACCTCGGCCTGTTCCGGGCTGGCGCGTTCGGCGGCAAGGGCCGCGCCCTCGATCTCGATGCCGATGCGCACTTCGGCAAGGCTCCGGAGAAAGCTGACATCGGGGCCGAGTTCGAAATGCCAGGCCAGGACGTCGGCATCGAAGAGGTTCCAGCGATTGCGCGGCAGGATGCGGGTGCCGATGCGCGCGCGGGCTTCGATGAGGCCCTTGGCCGCAAGGGTCTTGAGAGCCTCGCGCAGCACGGTGCGGGAAACGCCGAAGCGGTCCAACAGGTCGCTGTCGGGCGGCAGGATGGAGCCTTCGGGATACTGGCCCGACACAATGGCAAAGCCCAGTTCCCACAGCACATCGGAATGGAGGTTGCGCGCCAGGCTGCGCCCGGAGAGCGCGGCGATCAGGTCGCCCGAATGTCGCGCTCGTCCACCGGACCTGTCCATGTCGCCCTCCGAATAAGTGGCGCGACCTAATCACAGCCCGATAAGTATGACAATAAGACCAGATGCGCAGACTGGACACGGCGGCGCGCGGCGCGCCATGGTGCCGCGCACTTTTCCGGATTCGCTGCAAGGACCAACGTGATGACCAGCCCCGCCCAGATCGATACCGTGCTCGCCGCCGTGGACGCCGGCCTCGAGCAAAGCCTTGAGCGGCTGTTCGCCCTACTGCGCATCAAGTCGATCTCGACGGACCCCGCCTATGCCGCTGAATGCCGGAAGGCGGCCGACTGGATTGCCGAGGAACTCAAGGGGATCGGCTTTGACGCCAGCCCGCGCGCCACGCCGGGCCATCCGGTGGTGGTGGCGCATGGTCCCGAGCAGCCCGGGCCGCATGTGCTGTTTTATGCCCATTATGACGTACAGCCGGTGGACCCGCTCAACCTCTGGGAAACTGACCCTTTCGAGCCTGTGATCAAGGAAAAGAACGGCCGCAAGATCATTCAGGCGCGCGGCGCTTCGGACGACAAGGGCCAGATGCTGACCTTCATCGAAGCCTGCCGCGCCTGGAAGGCTGCGACGGGTTCGCTGCCGGTGCGCGTGTCGCTGATGCTTGAGGGTGAGGAAGAAAGCGGCGGCAAGAACCTGCCGCCCTTCATGAAGGAGAATGCCGACGAGCTCAAAGCCGACATCGCGCTGGTCTGCGACACCGACATGTGGGACCGCCAGACCCCCTCGATCACCACCATGCTTCGCGGCCTCGTGGCGGAAGAAGTGGAAATCATCGCCGCCGACAAGGACCTGCATTCGGGCATGTTTGGCAATGCGGCGCGCAATCCCAACCAGCTCCTCGCCGAGATCATCGCCAGCCTGCGCGCGCCCGACGGCTCGGTGACCCTGCCCGGTTTTTATGACGACGTGGCCGAAATCTCGCCCGAGCTCAAGGCGCAATGGGCGGGCCTGGGTTTTGACGAGAAGAAGTTCCTGGGCGACGTCGACCTGTCGGTTCCGGCCGGGGAACAGGGCCGCTCGGTGCTCGAGCAGCTCTGGACGCGGCCGACCTGCGAAATCAACGGCATGATGGGTGGCTATACCGGCGACGGCTTCAAGACCGTCATCCCGGCCCGCGCCAGCGCCAAGATTTCCTTCCGCCTCGTTTCCGGCCAGGACCCCGACAAGATCCGCGCCGCCTTCCGCACCCATGTGGAGGCCATGCTGCCCGCCGACGTGACGGTCAAGTTTACCTCCCATGGCGGCTCGCCGGCCATTACCGTGCCCGCCGATGGCGACTTCCTGCGCCAAGCACTGGCGGGCCTCACCGATGAATGGGGCAAGCAGGCGGTCATTACAGGCGCGGGTGGCTCGATCCCGGTCGTGGGCGATTTCAAGCGCATCCTGGGGCTCGATACGCTGCTGATCGGCTTTGCCCATGTGGACGACCAGATCCACTCGCCCAACGAGAAATACGACCTTGAAAGCTACCACCGCGGCATCAGGAGCTGGGTGCGGGTTCTGGGGGCTTTGGCAAACTGACTCCCACTTAACCCCCACCTAACCTCCCCCTGAAGAAGGGGGAGGGACAGATCGCGTTAGCTGTGCCCTCGGTGAACCACCGGCGGGCTCCTCCCCCTACTTCAGGGGGAGGCTGGGTGGGGGGCGTCTAAGCCAGCCACACCGCAAGGATGGCGATGACTGCCGGCACGGTCTGGATGAAAAGGATTTTGCGGCTGGCGGTGGCGGCGCCGAAGAGGCCCGCGACGGCGACGCAGGCGAGAAAGAAGAGCTTGATCTGCCAGGCCATGGCCGGGTCGGGATGGACCAGCCCCCAGACGAGACCAGCCGCCAGAAAGCCGTTGTAAAGGCCCTGATTGGCGGCAAGGGCCTTGGTGGATTTGGCAAATTCGGGCGTCAGCCCAAACGCCTTCCGGCCGCGCGGGCCGGTCCACCAGACCATTTCGAGCAGCATGATATAGATGTGGAGCAGCGCGACGGCTGCCACCAGGACTGTCGCGATCAGTGCCATTTGCGCCTCCCCATTTACGCGTCCACGGCAACGTCGAGCGCGAGTTCCACCATCTCGCTGAGCGAGCTCTGGCGGGCTTCGGCGTCGATTTCCTCATGGGTGATGAGGCAGTCGGTCATGGTGCAGATGGTGAGCGCCTTGACCCCGAACCGCGCCGCCAGCGTGTAGAGCACGGCCGCTTCCATCTCGACCCCGAGCACGCCGTGATCGGGGAGCTTGTCGTAACCGGCAAAGCCATCGGCATGGTAGAAGATGTCCGAGGAGAGCATGTTGCCGGCGTGATATTTGAGGCCCCTGGCATCGGCCTTGTCGGCCGCTGCGCGCAGGAGGCCGAAGTCGGCAATGGGCGCGAAGTTGAAGGCGCCGAACCGGCCCTTGACGATGGAGGAGTCGGTGGAAGCGCCCTGCGCCAGGATCACATCGCGAACCTCGACCTTGGCATTGAGGCCGCCGCAGGTGCCGACGCGGATGAGCGACTTCACGGCGTAAGTGTTGATCAGCTCATGCACATAGATCCCCAGCGAAGGCTGGCCCATGCCCGAAGCCTGCACGGAAACCGGCCTGCCCTTCCAGGTGCCGGTATAGCCAAGGCAATTGCGCACGGAATTGACCAGCCGCGGCGCTTCGAAAAAGGTTTCCGCAATCCATTTGGCGCGCAAGGGATCTCCCGGCAGCAGAACCGCTTCGGCGTAGTCGCCGGGCTTGGCGTGGTTGTGCGGCGTGGTCATGGCGGGTTTCCTTTTCCTCGTTCCGACAAATCATTGCCACCCGCATGGGGCAAACACAATGGCAGGGCCGCTGGCGCTTGACGGCGGGGCCATGGAGGCCCATTTACGCCCGGCCGGAACAAGGAGGCACCGACATGGTCGCAAAGATTTTCATCGATGGCGAAGCGGGAACCACGGGTCTGCAGATCCGCGAGCGCCTTGCCGGCCGCAGTGACCTGGAAGTGATCTCCATCGCCCATGACAAGCGCAAGGATCAGGACGAGCGCAAGCGCCTGCTCAACGCCGCCGACGTGGCCATTCTGTGCCTGCCCGACGAGGCGGCCAAGGAAAGCGTGCGGCTGATCGAGAATGACACGACCCGCGTGATCGACGCCTCGACCGCCCACCGCGTCAACGAGGACTGGGCCTATGGCTTTGCCGAAATGGACCCCGGCCAGACCGAGGCCATTGCAGCGGCGCGCTATGTCGCCAATCCCGGCTGCTGGCCGCAGGGCCTGATCGCGGCCATCCGCCCGCTGGTGGACGCAAGGCTCGTGCCCAACGACTACCCACTCTCCTATCACGGCATTTCCGGCTATTCGGGCGGCGGCCGGCAGATGATCGAGGAGTATGAAGCAGAGGGCGCGAGCCCGAGCCAGTTCATGCCCTATGCGCTGACCTTCAAGCACAAGCACCTGCCCGAGATGCAGGCCTATGCCAAGCTGGGCCGCGCGCCGCTGTTCGAGCCCGTGGTCGGCAATTTCGCCCAGGGCATGACCACGTCCGTGCCGCTCCATCTCGACATGGTTGCCGATATTCCCACCGGCAAGGACCTCCACGCCGCGCTGGCCGACTATTACGCGGCCATCCCCGACAGCTTCGTGCGTGTCGCCCCATTCGATCCCGAACTGGGCAAGACCGCTGCGCTCGACCCGCAGGCCCATAACGGCACCAATACGCTGACCCTGCATGTCTTTGCCAATGACGATGCGGCGCAGGCGGTGATCGCCGCCGTCTATGACAATCTGGGCAAGGGCGCCTCCGGGGCAGCGGTGCAGAACCTCAATATCATGCTGGGCGTCGATCCGCGGACCAGCCTCGAGGGGTAAGAGGCCAGCCTTTCCAGCCGCGGTGCGGCCCTCGGGAGTGCGGGGCTGGCAAGATCACTGGCATTGGCGCTCGTGGGCACCCCTCCCCGTCCCTCCCCGTCAAGGGGAGGGTGTCGGATCCAGCTCGTGGCAGCAATTTCCCCAAAACAAAAAGCCCCGGTGTTTCCACCGGGGCTTTTTGTTTCGGTCTGAACCGAACTTATTCGGCAGCGGCTTCTTCCGAACCGGCAGCGGCCTTGGCGGCGCGTTCTTCAGCGCGTTCCTTGGCCTTTTCGCCGGGCTCGCCCTTGTTGGGATTGTTGCGGGCTTCGCGCTTGGCAAGGCCGGCAGCGTCGAGGAAGCGCAGGACGCGGTCGGTCGGCTGGGCGCCAACGCTCAGCCAGTGCTGGGCGCGCTCGGTATTCAGCACGACGCGGTTTTCGGCGTCCTTGGCCAGGAGCGGGTTGAAGGTGCCCAGCTTTTCGATGAAGCGGCCATCGCGCGGCGAACGGGCGTCAGCAATGACGATGTGGTAGAAGGGGCGCTTCTTGGTGCCGGCGCGGGCAAGGCGGATCTTGAGAGCCATTTTTCAGTCCTGTCAGTAAGTCGGTTTAAGTCGGTTATTTTTTCTTGCCCAGGCCAGGCAGGCCGGGGAAACGGGGCGCTCCGCCCAGACCGGGAAGAACCGGTCCGCCGGAGGATTTCAAAAGCGCATTGACGTCAGTGGGCAGAGCTTTCTGCGCAGGCGGCAGGTCCGCTGAGGGCAGGCCCTTGAGCTGGTCGGGATTGATCCCGGCCTGGCGCGCCATCTGTTCGAGCTGGGCCGGGTCCATCTTGGAGAGGTCCGGCATGCCACCGAGCATGCCGCCCATCTTGCCGCCGAACATGCCGCCAAGGGCACCCATGCCACCCTTGCCGACCTTTTTCATCATGTCGGCCATCTGGCGATGCTGCTTGGCGAGCTTGTTGATCTCCGAGACCTCGACGCCCGCGCCGGCAGCAATGCGCTTGCGGCGGGAAGCGTTGAGCAGGTCCGGATTGGCGCGCTCTTTCTTGGTCATCGAATTGATGATGGCGACCTGCCGGTCGAACACCTTTTCGTCGATATTGGCCCCGGCCATGGCCTTCTTGAGCTGGCCGGCGCCGGGCAGCATGCCCATGAGCCCGCCCATGCCGCCCATCTTCTTCATCTGGATGAGCTGGGCGCGCAGGTCGTCGAAGTCGAAGGAGCCCTTCTTGAGCTTCTTGGCCAACTTGGCCGCGTCTTCGGCGGTGACGTGCTCGGCCGCCTTTTCCACGAGGCTGACAATGTCGCCCATGCCCAGGATGCGGTCGGCAATGCGCGCAGGATGGAAGTCTTCCAGCGCGTCCATCTTTTCGCCGACACCGATCAGCTTGATCGGCTTGCCGGTCGCCGCGCGCATGGACAGCGCGGCGCCGCCACGGCCATCGCCGTCGACGCGAGTCATCACGATACCGGTGATATCGAGGCGACCATCGAAGGAACGGGCGACGTTGATGGCGTCCTGACCCGTCAGGGCGTCGACAACGAGGAGGATTTCGTGGGGCTTAGCGATGTCCTTGATGCTGACGGTTTCGGCCATCAGCTCTTCATCGATATGGGTGCGGCCCGCGGTATCGAGGATGAGGACATCGTAGCCACCCAGACGGCCTTCGCGCTCGGCGCGGCGGGCAATCTCGACGGGGGATTCCGTGGTGACAATGGGAAGCGTATCGACACCGACCTGTTCGCCCAGCACCCGCAGCTGCTCCATGGCAGCAGGGCGGCGCGTATCGAGGGAGGCGAGCAGCACCTTCTTGCGCTGCTTGTCCTTGAGGCGCTTGGCGATCTTTGCAGTAGTGGTGGTCTTGCCCGAGCCCTGCAGACCCACCATGAGGAGGGTGACGGGCGCCGGGGCATTGAGGTCGATGGTGACGGCGTCGGAGCCCAGGACCTGGACCAGCTCGTCATTGACGATCTTGACGACCTGCTGGCCGGGCGTCACCGAGCGGGTGACTTCAGCACCAACGGCGCGCTCGCGAACCTGCTCGACAAAGGCGCGGACGACTTCGAGCGAGACGTCAGCCTCGATCAGCGCCCGGCGGATTTCGCGCATGGCCGCATCGACATCGGCCGCATTGAGTGCGCCGCGTCCGCGAAGGCCATCGAAAATTTTGCCAAGCCGGTCTGAAAGGCTCTCGAACATCTTTTTTCCTTTTCGCTCGCGGGAGACCAGCCCCCGGAGAGATAAGTGTCAAAAGGCCAAATGCAAAACCCACCCGCGGGCGCAACGCGCTGGCGGATGTTGGCCTCCGGGATCGTGGAACCCTTGCGGGGCCCCGGTCGGCTGGTCAGGAGCAAAAGCCTGATGAACGGGTCGCGTGTATGCCAATCGGGCTTGGGAGTCAACAAAAGCCCGGATTTTTCGGGAGTCCGCGCGCCTAGACCTTGAAGGCGACGCGCAACCCTCCCCAGTGGCGGCCGCGGACGGTAATCGGCGCCGAGCAATCCTTCATCAGCGCAAACTGCCCGCCGCCCATGTCGCGGCGATAGGTTTGAAGGAGGAAGGGTTTGGTGGACCGGCCCGCCGAAAGCCCGGTGCGGTCATTGAACATGCGCCGGTTCCGGCAATTGGCGGCATTCCAGACCGGATCATCGCCCTGCGGCTGGGAATAGATGCGGTTGTGGGTGGGCAGATAGCCGTTGCGATCCACCGCAGCGCAGAAGGCAATGCGCGTGTCAAAGCCCAGGACCGGTTCCTGGATTGGCGGTAGCACCGCGTCGGTGAAGCGGGTAAAGCGGGTCGTCACCTGCTTGGGATTGCTGCCCGGCACGTCGCGATAATTGGTGTCGAAGAGGTCTTCGAGGCTGAGTTCGCCGCGATCGAGAGCGGCTTCGAAGACCTGGGAAATCTCGGCAGCCTTGTCACGCGCCAGTTCGATAAAGGGCCCGTCGGCGGTTTGGACTCCGGCTTCGACCAGAAACAGCATGAAATCCTCGGAAATGCCGAGAATGGACTGGGTGCGCTTTTCCGCCTTTTCGAGATAGCCGCGACAGGCGGCAACGCCATCGGCCAGCGCCGAAAGCTCGGCCTGCATGGTTTCAAAGCCGGCAATGGACTGGTCCACGGGCTGGGCCATGTCGTCGATATCGGTGACCAGACGCCCCACCGAGTCCACCAGTTCCTCGAGCGTTGCCGTCGCCTGCCCGGCAGCCTCGGAATCGGCGATGGCGCGCTGGGCCGCTTCCGCATTGCTCTGGGCGCTCTGGCGCAGGTGGCCGAGGGCCTGGCTGAGATCGCCCAGATGCGCCACGGTCTGGCCGGAAAAGTCCTGGATCTGGTCGGCCAGGCTTTTGACCGCATTGGCGATAATGGCAAAGCCACGGCCCGCCTCGCCGGCACGGGCAGCCTCGACCGAGGCATTGAGGGCCAGAAGCTTGGTTTCGCGGGCAATCTGGGCAATGGCAGCGCTGGTGCGCTCGACCCCCGCCACGGTGCCGGAGACATTGGCCAAGGTCGACTGGACGCTCATGGCGCCTTCAGAGAGCGTGGTCATGATGTCCGACGTGCGGCCGACGACGCCCGAAATGACGGCGGCGCTCTGGTCGAGCACGCGCCGCGCATCGGCTGCCGCTTCACGCGTGGCGCCCATGGTCTGGCTCAACTGTGCCGTCGTGGCGTTGAGATCCTGAGCGGTTTCCTTGGCGGTGTCGGCCTGGAGCGCCTGCTGCTGGCTGATGGCGGAGAGATCGGAGACAAGCCCGGCCACATCGGCGATTTCGACGCCAAGCCGTCCGGCGCGATCACCGATATCGGACAGACGGGCGGCTTCCGGCTCAGACTGCGCGGTGCGCAGGGCGGCGCTGGCTGGCATGTTCCCCTCCATACTGTCAGCATGGGGAGTATACAGACCAGAACCGTAAGAAAACCTTAACCGTAAATCGTGGTCAGGTTCCGCGGCCCAGCGCGCCGAAGATTCGGGCGCGCAGGCCCGAAGGCATGCGCAACACGGTGCGCTTGAGGAGCGGGCGCAGCCAGACGTCCCACAACTGGATCACCAGCCACCCCTTGATGGTCATCGGCAGGGCATAGTCCGTGACCGGGACAGACTCGGTCGCCCAGGTCAGCTTATAGGGCATGGCCGACACGCCCAGATCGCAACCGGAAAGGCCCCTTTCGGCACAGGCCTCGATGACTTCGCCCAGATGCAGTTTGCCCGGGCTTTCGTCGGAATTGGCAAAGTCGCGGCTGGCAACAAAAGCATAGTAGCGCCCCGCATGGACAAAGCCCCACTGCTCGGCAATGGGCTGGCCCAGATGGGTCAGCGAGAAGGCCAGAAGCGAGATGTCGCTGCGCTGCGGCAGGCTGCGGCAGAAATCCATGAACCCGCTATCGCGGAACGCGCGCGATGTGAGCCCCTGGTCCTTGAGCCGGCCCGCGCGGCCAACCAGAGTACGCTCTACAACGGCCAGCGTGTCCGGGACGGTCTCGGCCACACGATGCTCAAGCGCACCTTCGCGCTCAAGGCGATTGCGGGCATTGCGCATGTTCTTGCGCGTCTTGGGCTTGATGGTCTGGAAATAGGCGGCGTAATCGGCAAAGCAGTCGAGCGCCACAAAGGGTGCGGCCTGTTCGGAGCCGGTGGCCACATGGCGCTGTGGCATGCCCAGCGCCAGGGCAGACCCCTCGCGCACCTTGTAGAAGCTGACCGCATCGGCAGGCGCTGCGGCGACCGCGGCCCGCAACAATCGCGAAACGACCGTAGCCGGGTCATAGCCGGGCGCCACCAGAACATCGGAATACTGGCCGAAGGCATGGCCCAGCGGGGTCAGAATACGACGCGCACCGGTCCGCACGCGCTCGACCGGCAGTACGGCGACAAGACGCTGGCCGTCGGACAGGGTGACGATAACAGGATCGAAACCGCGGTTGGCGCGGCGCGCCTCGAAATCGAACACCGCCTGGACCCAGCCCAGGCTCTGGAACAGGGTCAGCCCTCCGGCAACCTGTTCAAGCCCGCGCCAGCGCACCGCGAGCGCCTCCACGGCCTCGCGGCTGCGGAACGTTTCATCCCGCAAAACCGCGTCCGGCGCGCGGTCCGAAACCGCACGCCGGCGCTCAATAAAGCCGAGCGTACCCACTGCTGTCATTTTTCAAACGTATAGGCCGGGATGTCGCGAACGCCCTCGGGAGCCGAAGGATCGACGCGGAAATCGACGGTATAGACCTTTTTCTTTTGCGGATTGAGCGGGCTGAACTTGACCGCACCGGCCACGCCCAGCTTGCTCAGATAGGACAGGCCCGTGACCTGCTGGCTGAGCTTTTTGGCGCCGACCTTGCTGCGCAGGATGCCATTGGCATAGTTGACCGCATAGTGCTTGCGCAGCTCATCGGTCCAGTGCTCGGTAGTGAAGCTGACATTAAGCATGCCGTGATTGACCACGCGATGCGGGCCGTTGAGCGGCCAATGCAGCATCTGCCCGGCTTCCAGATCGTAGACCTGGGCGAAATCGTCGAACCACGGCTCGAACGGCATGTCGGTTTCGCGCAGCTGGCCCAGGATCAGCTTTTCCAGCGCCGGCTGGGAAATGAAGGGGGCCTGCGCAGGATAGACATAGACCTTCTTGGTGCCGCGCACCTGCCAGAGGCTCTGGCCGGGCACGTCGGAATGGTACTTGACCGACACATTGGGCGACGAGATCAGGATGGTAAGGTTGCGCTTGTAGCTCCTGAAGCCGGGCACGCGCTCTTCGAACTCGGCATAAAGGCTGTCGAGCAGCTCGCCATAGGCGGGATCGACCTTGGCCGGGGCGGTCAGATTGACCCAGATATTGCCGTCGCGCACCACATCGATGACCTCGGCACCCGAGAGGTCCTTGATCTCGCCTTCGCGCCGCTTGGGCGGATTGCCCGGCGTCTTCTGCGAATAGTTGACATGGTAGGCCTCACGCGGCGACCGGTCGATCAGCCGCGCCAGCGCCTCGTCGGTAAACAGGGGCGAATTGGCAAGGCTATGGCCGAGGCGCAGCGATTGGTTGCCCCACAGCTTAGGGTAGTGCGGCTGCCAGTCGGTAATGATCTGGTCTGTCATCATCGGCATGTTCATCGAGTGGCTCCCGAGTGGCCTGGGGCATTTCTTCAGCCTCACTCTATCCCAACCGATGTCGGCCGCACGCGAAACCTGCCGGTCTGGTTAAGAACGCATCAGCGCCAAGTGGTTAAAATTAAAAGAAAATTGCCTTCACGGAGGCATAGGCTGCATGGCAATCGATTGCACACTGGCCGCAGTGCCGCTGGCAATTTGACACAGCATCCGCCATATAGGGCTTGTGACAGGCATGCCTGTTCCCTCCTAGGCATCGACGCTGGATTTTGGCCGTGAGCGACGTCCCCTTTTTCAAGATGAACGGACTGGGCAACCAGATCATCGTGGCCGACATGCGCGGCAGCAAGGCCCGGATCACGCCGGAAGCGGCCATCGCCATCAATGCACATCCCCAAACCCGGTTCGACCAGATCATGGCCATCCATGACAGCCGCATGCCGGGCACGGTCAACTATATCGAGATCATCAATTCGGATGGCTCGCTGGCCCAGGCCTGCGGCAATGGCATGCGCTGCGTGGTCCAGGTCTTGACCGGCGAGCAGGGGCGGCAGCGTTTCACCTTCGAAACCGTGGCGGGCATCCTCTTTGGCGAAGAGCTGGAAGACGGCCTGATCACGGTCGACATGGGGACGCCCAAATTTGCCTGGTACGACATTCCCCTCAACGAGGAATTTGCCGATACCCGCCAGGTCGAGCTGCAGATCGGCCCCATCGACGCGCCGGTGCTGCATTCGCCTTCGGTCATGTCCATCGGCAATCCGCACGCCACGTTCTGGGTGAAGGAAGATGTGTGGTCCTATGCGCTGGACCGCTTCGGGCCGCTGCTGGAAAACCATCCGCTTTTTCCCGAGCGCGCCAACATTTCCATCGCCGAAGTGCTCAAGCCCGACCACATTGTCCTGCGCACCTGGGAACGCGGTGCTGGGCTCACCGAAGCCTGCGGCTCGGCAGCCTGCGCGGCGCTGGTCAATGGCGCGCGCACCCGCCGCACGGCCCGCAAGGCCACCGTGACGGTGCCGGGTGGCGACCTCGTGGTGGAATGGCTCGACAATGACCATGTGACCCTGACGGGTCCCGCCGAACTGGAATGGGCCGGCCGGCTCGATCCTGTCAGCGGCGTCTGGACGCGGAGCGAGGCTGCCTGATGGCCGTCGAGACGCTGACCTTCGGCTGTCGCCTCAACGCCTATGAGGGCGAGGTGATGAAGGCCGAGGCCGAAAAGGCCGGGCTCGACAATGCCATCATCATCAATACCTGCGCGGTGACCCAGGAGGCCGTGCGCCAGGCCAAGCAGGCCGTGCGCAAGGCACGTCGCGACAACCCGGACGCCCGCATCATCGTCACCGGCTGCGCCGCCCAGACCGAGGGCCGCATCTTTGGCGACATGGCCGAAGTCGACCTGGTCATCGGCAATGCCGACAAGCTCAAGGCCGAAAGCTACAAGCCCGTGGTCTTCGGCATCCCGCTCAATGATAAGGTGCAGGTCAACGACATCATGAGCGTGCGGGAAACCGCCGGCCACCTGATCGAAGGCATGGACGGACGCACCCGCGCCTTCGTGCAGGTGCAGAATGGCTGCGACCACCGCTGCACCTTCTGCATCATTCCCTATGGGAGGGGACCCTCCCGCTCGGTGCCCATGGGCCTCGTGGTCGACCAAGTCAAAAAACTCGTGGCCAACGGCTATTCCGAAGTCGTGCTGACCGGGGTGGACATTACCTCCTATGGCCCCGACCTGCCGGGCAGCCCGACCCTGGGCATGCTGACCCAAGCCATTCTCAGACACGTCCCCGACCTGCCGCGGCTGCGAATTTCCTCGATCGACTCCATTGAGGCCGATCCGGCGCTCTACGAGGCGGTGCGCGAAACGCGGCTCATGCCGCATCTGCACCTGTCGCTTCAATCTGGGGACGACATGATCCTCAAGCGCATGAAACGCCGGCACCTGCGCGAGGATGCGCTGGGCGTGATTGCCAAGCTGCGCGGCCTTCGACCCGACATGGTGTTCGGGGCCGACATCATTGCCGGCTTCCCCACCGAAACCGAAGCCATGTTCGACAATTCCCTGCGCTTCATCGAGGAGGCGCGGCTCACCTATATCCACGCCTTTCCCTATTCCCCGCGCCCCGGCACACCGGCGGCGCGCATGCCGCAGGTCGACAAGACCGTTGCCCGCCGGCGCGCCACCCTCCTGCGGCAGGCGGGGGAAAAGCAGTTCGCCGCGCTCTGCCAGACGCGGCTGGGCGCCACCGAAAGCGTGCTGGTTGAACGCAACGGGCTGGGGCGCACCGAACATTTCATCCCCATACACGTTGCCCAAGGGGCGGCGGGCGAACTGCTCAAGGTGCAGGTGACGGGCTTGGGCCCTGATGGCCTTGTGGGCGAAGCGCTGCGCGCCGCGGCCTAGAGCGAAAGACAAGACATGACCGAGAAAAAACCCGGCTTCTTCCAGCGCCTCTTCGGCACCCAGCCCACGCCCAGCCCGGCGCCCCCGGAAACCACCCCACCGGTCCAACCCGAGCCGCAGCCGGTAACACCCCCGGAGCCCGAGTCGCTGCCCCCGGTTGCTCCGCCGCAGTCTGCGCCGGAACCCAAGCCGGAACCCAAGCCCGAGCTAACCCCCGAACCGGTCGAGGTGCCGCATCCGGCTCCCCCTCCCGGCCCGCCGGAAACCACCCCGGCCTATATCGAGGAGGTCGAGGACCAGTTCGTGGCCCCGCCCGCACCGGTTCCCGAGCCGGCCCAGCCGCAGGGCTGGTTTGCCCGGCTGGCCACCGGCCTCAAGCGGTCCTCGGACAATCTCACCAGCTCCATCACCTCGGTCTTCACCAAGCGCAAGCTCGACGCGGCGACGCTCGACGAACTCGAGGATGTGCTGATCCAGGCCGACCTGGGCATCGACACGGCCATGGCGATCACCGAAACGCTGCGCCGTGACCGCTTCGACAAGGATGTGTCGGGCGAAGATGTGCGCACCGTGCTGTCGGCCGAGGTGGAAAAAGTGCTGTCGCCGGTGGCGCTGCCGCTGGCGGTGGACGCCGCCAAAAAGCCCTTCGTGATCCTGATGATCGGCGTCAACGGTTCGGGCAAGACCACCACGATCGGCAAGCTTGCGCAGAAATTTTCGCGCGAAGGCCGCTCGGTCATGCTGGCGGCGGGCGACACGTTCCGCGCCGCGGCCATCGAACAGTTGCAGGTCTGGGGGCAGCGCACAGGCGCTCCGGTCATTTCCCGGCCGGCCGGCGCCGACGCCTCGGGTCTGGCCTTCGACGCCGTCACCCAGGCCCGCGCCGATGGCCGGGACGTGCTCATCATCGACACGGCCGGGCGGTTGCAGAACCGCGACGAGCTGATGAACGAGCTGGAAAAGGTCATCCGCGTCATCAAGAAGGTCGACCCTGAAGCTCCCCACGCGACGCTGCTGACCCTCGACGCCACGACGGGGCAGAATGCCATGAAGCAGGTGGAAATCTTCGGCAAGCGCGCCGGGGTGACGGGTCTGGTCATGACCAAGCTCGATGGCACGGCCCGCGGCGGCATCCTTGTGGCGATCGCCCGGAAATTCGGCCTGCCCGTGCATTTCATCGGCGTAGGCGAGGGCGTGGACGATCTCGAGCCCTTCAAGGCAGCCGATTTCGCGAAGGCCATTGCCGGCTTCGAAGCGCGCTAGGCGGCGCGTTTCGGGCCACCGGCCCGTCCTAATCTGACCATTGTTGCGGCTTATCGGCTTGCATCAGGGGTTTGATGCCATCACATTGGCCGCAACGCCATGGAAAGACCGATGACCGACAAGACCGCCCAACCGGAAGCCAACTGGGACGAACTGCGCCCCCAGCTCACCAAGCTGGGCCTCGAGCTGGGTCCCTTGGTCGTGTTCTTCTTCATGAATGCGCGCGCCGACATTTTCGTCGCCACGGCGTGGTTCATGGGCGCCATGGTCATCTCGCTGATCCTGAGCAAGCTCCTTCTCAAGAAGATCGCGGTGATGCCGCTGGTGACCGGTGCTGTCGTGCTGGTGTTCGGCGGGCTGACGCTCTGGCTCCAGGATGACACTTTCATCAAGATGAAGCCGACCATCACCAACATGATGTTCGCCAGCGTGCTGTTGGGAGGCCTCGTTTTCGGCCAGTCGCTGCTCAAATATGTCTTCGGTGATGTCTATAAGCTCAAGCCCGAAGGCTGGTGGAAGCTGACGCTGAACTGGGGCGTGTTCTTTGTGGTGCTGGCTGTGCTCAATGAAGTCGTCTGGCGCACACAGACCACCGATTTCTGGGTGGCCTTCAAGGTCTGGGGCATCATGCCGCTGACGGTCATCTTCTCCATGAGCCAGCTGCCGCTGCTCAACAGATACGCGCCGGCCGACGAGACGGTGCAGACGCCGCCTGTCGTGACCGGCAGCGATCTGGCTTAAGTCCCTTCCCATCAAGACGCTTAACGGCTTGCCCGCCATTCGAGCGTAGCTCTCATGGCCTTGTAGCCCCAGTCGCGCCACTGGCGCGCGTGGCGCGCTCTGCTAAACGGCTACAAGCCACCCATCCTACAAAGCAGGTCCCACTCTTCGTCGCTCACCTTCGATACGGAGAGACGCGATAGCTTGATCAGCTCCATATTGGCCAGGGCTTCGGTTGCCTTGATTTCGGCCAGAGTGACGGGGCGGGGGAAGGGCCGGACGGACTGGACATCGACGCATTCCCACACCACCTCGCCCTTGGCATTGAGCTCGGCCGTGCTGTCGGGATGGGCGGGCACCACAATCTTCATGATGCCCACGATCTCCTTGCCGATATTGGAGTGGTAGAAAAAGGCCTCGTCGCCCACCGCCATGGCTTTCATGTTGTTGCGCGCCGCATAATTGCGCACCCCATGCCACTCCTCGGCCTCGCCCTTTTTGGTCTTGGCGACCAGGTCATCGAAGGAAAAGACGTCCGGCTCGGACTTCATCAGCCAATAGGCCATGGCCTAGAGCTCCACCCCGGTCGTGTTGATCGCAACGCGCCAGCGCTTGACCTCGTAACTGGCAAAGACGCCGGCGGCGACGAAGGGGTCGGCATCGGCCATGGCCTGGGCCTCTGCCAGGCTCTCCGCCTCGAAAATGACGATCGAGCCTTCCGGCTTTTCGTCCGCATCCAGCAGGGCACCGGCAAAAACCAGCTTCTTGCCCAGGCTATTGAGGTGCTCCAGATGCACCGGACGGTTTTCGAGGCGCTTGTCCAGGGCCCCGGCGGCATCCTTGGCGATCATGGCATAGAGCATTTCAGTGTTCCCTCTTGAGCGGGCGGGACATGAGGCCCGCAACGATGGTGGTGATATCGGCCTGCCCGCTCACCACCGCGTCCACAGCGTCGATGAGCGGCGCGTCGACGCCAAGGCTTTTGGCCAATGCGGCAGCTACCGGCGCGGTCGCCACGCCTTCGGCGAGCTTGGCGCCCGAGGCGAGAATATCAGCCGTGGCCCGGCCGGCGCCGAGCGCCATGCCGAACTGGTAATTGCGCGACTGCACCGAGGTGCAGGTGAGCGTCAGGTCACCCAGCCCGGCAAGGCCCGTCAGGGTATGGGCCGAACCGCCCATGGCGGTGACCATGCGGGCCATTTCGGCGTATCCGCGGGCGATCAGCGCCGCCCGCGCCGAAGCGCCGAGATTGGCACCCTCGACGGCGCCACAGGCCAGCGCATAGACATTCTTGAGCGCCCCAGCAATTTCGACGCCGATCCGGTCATCGGCGGCATAGGGCCGGAAGGTGGGGCCGGCCATGGCCGCGGCAAGATCGGAAGTGGCATCGGCATCGTCGCCCGCCAGCGTCACCGCCGTTGGCCGGCCTGCCGCGACATCGCCGGCAAAGCTCGGACCCGACAAGACATAGGGGATCGCATCGGGCGCCATGTCGAGCAGAATTTCGCTCTGCCGAGCCAGCGTGCCGGTTTCAAGGCCCTTTGCGGAAAGCACGACCGGCCGGCCGGCAAAGAGTTCGGGCGCCAGCCCGGCCAGGAGGCCCCGCGTCGCCTGGGCCGGGACGGCAAGGATCACAATATCGGCGCCGCCAAATTCGGCCGCAGCATGAAGACGGCCATGCAAGGGCTGGCCCGGCAGGGCGGACGGATTGACCCGGTCTCGATTGATGGCGTCGGCCTTTTCAGGGCCGCGCACAACAAGGGTGACGCTGCGCCCGGCCATGGCCGCCGCCTGCGCCAGGGCCGTGCCCCAGGACCCGCCTCCGATGACGGCAACGGTTTCAAGCGGCATGATCGCCCACCTTCATTCCTGGGGTATCGAGCGGCCAGCGCGGCCGCGCGGCCACATCGAGCCCATCCGAAGCACCCAGCGCCAGCCGCTCGGCCCCGGCCCAGGCAACCATGGCGCCATTGTCGGTGCACAGGGCGATGGGCGGCACCACCAGAGTGGCCCCCATGTCCCGCGTGGTTTCGGTGAGGACGGCAGAAATCTGCTGGTTGGCGGCGACGCCGCCCGCGACCACAAGGGTTGGCGTGCCCCCCGGCATCTCGGCTTTCAATCGCTCCAGTGCTTGGCGCGAGCGGGTGGCGACGATGTCGGTGACCGCGGCCTGGAAACCAGCGGCAATGTCGGCCACGTCCTGATCGCTGAGCGGGGCCAGGGCCTCGGCCTGGAGCCGCACCGCCGTCTTGAGGCCGGAAAATGAAAAATCGAGCCGCTGTTCCCGCAGCAGCGGACGCGGAAACTTGAAACGGGTCGGATCCCCGCTCCTGGCCATCCGCTCGACGGCAGGGCCGCCTGGATGGCCGAGACTCAGCAGCTTGGCAACCTTGTCGAACGCCTCGCCCAGCGCATCGTCGATGGTGCCACCCCAGCGCTCGTAGTCCCCCACCCCACGCACGAGCACAAACTGGCTATGCCCGCCGGACACAAGAAGCATGAGATATGGAAACTGCACGCCATTGGTGAGCCGCGCGGTCAGCGCATGGGCTTCAAGGTGGTTGACGGCAATAAGGGGCTTGTCGAGCGAGGCGGCCAGCGCCTTTGCGGTGGTGAGGCCCACCAACACGCCGCCGATCAGCCCCGGCCCCGCCGTTGCAGCCACCGCATCCACATCCGTGAGTGCCATGCCGGCCTCGTCCAGGGCCTGCGCGATGATATGGTCGAGCCATTCCACATGCGCCCGTGCGGCAAGCTCGGGCACCACGCCACCAAATGCCGCATGTTCATCGAGCTGGCTGCGCACCACATTGGAACAAATGCGGCCAGCACCGGATTCATCCCGCACGACCACGGAAGCCGCGGTCTCGTCACAGCTGGTCTCGATACCCAGAATGATGGCTTGTGCTTGCCCGGTCACGACGAACTGGTCTACTCCGATCAACGAGCCTATCGCCTACACCAGGACCGCCCGGACATGCAATCGCCCACCCCCTTCGCCCGGATCGGAACACGCGGAAGTCCGCTCGCCCTTGCCCAGGCGCGGTTGGTCCGGCAATTGCTGGCCAATGCCCACGGCGTGGCCGAGGACGACATTGCCATCGAGGTCTTCTCGACCGGCGGGGACCGCAGCCAATCTGAAAATACCACGCTCTCCGATATTGGCGGCAAGGGCGTCTTCACCAAGGAGATCGACGAGGCGCTGCTGGCCGGGACGATCGATATCGGCGTGCATTCGAGCAAGGACGTAGCCACCGGCCTTCCCCCCGGCATGGCGCTGGCCGCCTTTCTCGAACGCGAGGATATCAGCGACGCCTTCCTCTCGGTTACCGTCAAGAGCCTCGACCACCTGCCGGAGGGCGCGCGCTTCGGCACGTCCTCGATCCGCCGCGCCGCCCAGGTCCTGCGTTTGCGGCCGGACCTGCAGATCGTGCCCTTCCGCGGCAATGTGCATACGCGCATGCAAAAGCTGCTCGACGGCGTTGCCGACGCGACACTGCTGGCGCTGGCGGGCCTTAACCGGCTGGGTGAAGCCCATCGCGCCACGGCCATTCTCGACACCGACAATTTCATGCCCGCCCCGGCCCAGGGCGCCATCGGCATTGCCATTCGCGAGGGCGACCAGCGCTTTGCCGAAATCGTCGCTCCGCTCGACCATGCCCAGACCCATGCCGCCATCACCGCCGAGCGGACCATGCTGGCGGTGCTCGATGGCTCCTGCCGCACCCCGGTTGGCGCGCTCAGCGGCCGCAATGGGGATATGTTGACGCTGCGCGGGGAAATTCTCTCGCTCGACGGCCAGACCAGTTTTCGCGCCGAAGCATCGGGCAGCGACGCGAGGGACCTCGGCGAGCGCGTCGGTCGCGATCTGCTGGCACAGGCAGGCCCCAACTGGGCCACGATCGGGGGGCTCTGATGCGCTTGCTGGTCACCCGGCCCGAACCCGACGCCCAGGCTACGATTGATCGTCTCGCCGCCCTCGCTATCGAAGGAGTGGCCATGCCGGTCATGACCCGGCAGACGCTCGACACGCACTTGCCGCCCCCCAAAGGCTTTGCGGCCCTGGCCGTAACCAGCACCAATGCCCTGCGGGCCCTAGCCGACCGGGGCCTGCTGGACGCGATGCGCGACAAGCCCCTCTTCGCCGTGGGCGACCGGACGGCGCATGAAGCACGTCTCCTCGGTTTTCAAACGGTCAGCGCTGCCGATGGCACGCTCGAGAGCCTCGTGACCGCCATTGCGCTGGCGCGTATCGAGGGGCCGGTGCTCTACCCTGCCGGCAAGCACCTGAGCGGGGACCTTGCCCGCTCGCTGGCGCCGCACGGCCTCATGGTGGCGACCATTCCGGTTTATGAAATGGTGGCCGAGATGAGCCTGCCCCCCGAGCAGAGCCAGGCCTTGGCAGAGGGCCAGTTCGATGGCGCGCTGTTTTATTCCCGCCGCACCGCTGAAATCTTTTGCAGCCTCGCCCCGCTGCCGGAAGCACGCCGGCGCACGCTGCCGGTCTTGTGCATGTCGGAAAATGTCGCAGCGCCCCTGTTCGAAAATCATTTCAGCCGGGTGCTGCTCGCCGACCATCCGAGCGAAGAAGCAATGATGGCGCTGGCGCTGGCTTTTGCCCGCGAGCAAACTGCGCCATGATTGGAACATTGAGGAGAACGGCACATGGCTGACGCCCCCGGCAAGGAGACGCCCAAGGACATGTCCAAGGATGTGCCCAATGATGCGCTGAAGTCCGATCCTGCCGGCGCGGGCAAGAGCGGGCCGGTCAAGCCGCCTGTGCTCGAGGGCAGCGCCCGTCCGGTCACGAATGCCAAGCCGGAGGAAAAGTTGGCTGGTAAACCGGGCGACAAGCCCGCCGCCTCCCGCACCGACGCGCCCAAGAGCGCTACCACCCCGCCGCCTCGCCCCAAGCCGGCGCCAGTGACGGAGAAACCGGCAGGGCGGAGCACCTGGCCGGCCGCCCTCGGTGGCGGTGCCCTGGGCCTTGCGGCCGCCTATGGCCTGGCCTTTTTCGGCCTCTGGCCCGCCCAGCCGCCGCAGCCCGCCCCGGCCGATCCGCGGGTGGCCGAGGTGGCCAGCGCCATTCCCGAACTGCAGACGGTGACCAGCACCGTGCAGGCCGAACTTCTAGCGCTTAATAACCGCGTCGGCGGCCTTGAAACCACGCTTGATGAATTGCCTGAGCCTGTAGCGCCCGCCACTGCCGCACTCGACACTTCGGCAATCGACGCGAGGATCGACGAACTGGCCGCCCGGCTGGAAGAACTGGCCGCCGCGCCGGCAACGGCAGCGCCGGTGGACCTCTCCGAGATCAATGCCGACCTTGCGGCCCTGCGCACCGCCCTCGAAGCCGTGCAGCAAGAAACGGCTGCAAACGCGGCACGCCTAGGACAAACCGAGACGCAGGTCGCAAGCCTTGCCGATCAGGCTGGTGCCGCCGCCGATACAGGCGCCGAACTGGCGCGGCTGCCGCTGATCTTTTCGGGCCTTGAAAGCGCCTTTGCCGCTGGGCGTCCCTATGACGATGCGCTTGCCGCGCTGCGCCAGGCCCAGCCCGATGCCGCCATTCCGCCCGCGCTCGCAGACCATGCCGACCAGGGCTTGCCGCGGCCCGATGACGTCGCGCGCCGCACCCAGGCTCTGGTGCCCGACATGCTGGCGGGGCGCCCGCTTTCGGCCGATGGCGACTGGCAGGCAGCCACGGCGGACTGGTTCCGGGGCGTCATCGCCATGCGCCCGGCCGAACCTGCGGATGGCGATACACCCGAAGCAACCATTGCCCGCCTCGAGGCCGCTCTGGCGCGTCGCGATTTTTCCGCCGCCCAGGCCGAGATCGAGAGCCTGCCCGAGCCCATGCGCAATGCGGCAGGCCCGGTTGCCGACGACATCGCCGCCCTCGCCGCCGCAGGCAGCTTCCTTGACGACCTACGGGCCCAGGCACTCGCACAGGAGAGCGCCGAATGATCCGCCTCGCGTCCTGGATCATCGGCAGCCTGGTGGTGGCAGCTCTGGCCGCTTGGGTGATTTCCCTGCCCGGCACGCTGGTTCTGGAAGTGGCCGGGCAAAGGATGCAGCCACGCCTCGGCACTGCGCTCGTCATTTTGTTGATCGCGGCGGCCCTGGTCATTGCCCTCTGGGCCGTAGTGCGCCGCATCATCACTGCGCCCCGGATCTTGGCGCGGCGGCGGGCCGCCAGGAAACGCGAACAGGGTATCGAAGCCCTGTCCGATGCCGTTATTGCCCTTCAGGCCGGGGATGCGGCGCGGGCCCGCACCATGGCGCGCGAGGCTCAGGCCCGCCTGCCCGGCAGCGGTGCCGCTCGGCTTCTGGAAGCCCGTGCCGATCTGGCGCTGGGCGACATGGCCGCCGCGCGCGAGCATTATCGGGTGCTGATTGCCAGCGAAAAGACCGCCGTGGCAGCCCTGACCGGCCTTTACGACCAGGCGCGGGCGCAGAACCGGCCTGAAGCGGCGCTGACCTTTGCCCGGAAGGCCATGGCGCTGGCGCCCGAGGTGGCCTGGGCCAGCGAAGCTGTGTTCGACGACCTTGCCCGGCGCGGCCAGTGGGCCGAAGCCGTGGCCATGGTCAATGCCGAGCCGGCTCATAGCCGGGAAGCCAAGGCCAGAAAGCGCCGCCGCCAGGCCGTGATCGAAACCGCGCGGGCGCGCGAAAGCCAGACCCAGTCCCCCAATGCGGCACTAGAACATGCGCTGACGGCGCTGAAACTCCTGCCCGATTTTGTGCCGGCCGCCACCATTGCCGCGCGCATCTATGTCAATCGCGGCGAGAGCCGGAAGGCGCAGAGCCTGCTGCGACGCATCTGGCGGGCCACCGGCCACCCCGACAGTGCCGCCCTTTATGCCCATTCCCAGCCCGGAGCCTCGGCCGTGGAGCGGCTCAAGCGGGTGCGCGAGATCATCGACCTGCCCCCGCCCCATCGGGCCGCGGCCATGGCGCTCGCCCGTGCTGCCATCGACGCCTATGACTGGGCGCTGGCGCGTGAAGCGCTGCAGCCCTTTTCCGGAGCCGACGCCACACAGGGCGTAGCCAGCCTCATGGCAGAGATCGAGGAAGGCGAGAATGGCGACCAGGGCAAGGCCCGCGAATGGCTGGCCCGCGCGGTCCGCGCGCCGCGCGATCCGGCCTGGACCGCCGATGGCATCGTAAGCGACGAATGGGAGCCGGTCTCTCCGGTAACCGGGCGTCTCGACGCCTTCGAATGGCGCGTTCCGGTGGCCACCACCACCCGCCCCGCGCTGGCCGGAAGCGATACGCCGGCGCTTGTCACCGCCACGCCCGCCTTGCCCCTTGCGCCAGCCGGAAACGATCAGTAAAAGACCGCCCATCCAGACGGGGTTCGCCCCGCCTGTGCCGCAGTAGCTCAGTTGGTAGAGCACGTCATTCGTAATGATGGGGTCGGGGGTTCGAGTCCCTTCTGCGGCACCACTTCCCTTCTCTTGCACCGGTCTGTTGCCTTCCTCCGTTTCATGCGTTGTCCTTGTGACGCAACGAGCGGAGCGATGACATGGCTGAACAATTGAGCGATGCGGCGCGGGACGCTGCCCTGGCAAAGCTGGCCGGCTGGACCTTTGCCGACAATGCCATAAGGCGCGACTTTGCCTTCAAGGATTTCTCGGAGGCCTTTGGCTTCATGACGCGGGTGGCGCTGCTGGTCGAAGCGGCAGACCATCACCCAGAATGGTCCAACACCTATTCCAAGGTTCAGATCGTGCTCACCACCCACGACGCCGGTGGGGTCACGGCGAAGGACGTGGACCTCGCCGGAAGGATCGACGCGCTTCTGGCCTAGTGGAAATTACGCCCGCCCGGCAGGGCGGCATAAGCGCGGCGGCGCGCCAGTTCGATTTCACGCAAGGCATCCCGATTGCGGCTTTCCGGACGGTCGGGCCCTGACTTGCCCTCGTCGGCACGGGCCAGAATGCGCTCGCCGATGTCCTTCCCGTGGGAGAGATCGAGCAGATGTGGCGTCAGATCTTCCATGTCCTGGGCGATGACGTGGATAACGCCGTGGCCGGACTGCACCTTGCCGCGCACCGCCAGCATGCGGCTTGAGAGCAGGATCTTGCGCAGGCGATCATCCTCGAACAGTTTGGGCCAGACGACGACATTGGCGACGCCGGTCTCGTCTTCGAGCGTGGCAAAGATCACCCCGCTGGCCGTGCCCGGACGCTGACGCACCAGCACCAGCCCGGCCACTTCGACAATCACATCCTGCGGCACACTGGCGAGGTTTTCTGCCCGCGTCGTGCCGCGCTCGATCAGCATGGGTCGGAGGAACTGCACCGGATGTCCCTTGAGCGAGAGCGAGAGGGTCGAATAGTCGTGAATCACCTCTTCCCCCGGTGCCATCAGCGGCAGACCGGCCGGCTCTTCGGGCACAGCGTCGACCGGTGGCCCGGCAGCGGCAAAGAGCGGCAGCGTCTCGGCGCCATGCGTGCCCACAAGGCCGCGAACCGCCCAGAGCGCTTCGCGCCGGTTGAGCCCCATGGAGGCAAAGGCATCGGCCCGCGCCAGCTTTTCAAGGCTGGCAATGGGCACCCCGGTGCGCAGCCAGAGTTCGCGCACGGAGGTGTAGCCCGCGCCGCGCCGCGCCACGATGCGGTTGATGTCGACCTCGGGCAGTCCCTCGACAAAGCTGAGGCCAAGCCGTACGGCCCGCGTTGAAAGAATATCATCAGCCATATCGGCATGGCGCGGCCAGATATGGTCGGCAACCCGGCGCGTCTCATCACGCTCGAGGACACATTCGAGATCGGAGCGGTTGACGTCGGCCTCGAGCACGGACACCCCATGCTCCCTTGCATCGCGCACGATCTGGCTGGGGGCATAAAAGCCCATGGGCTGCGAATTGAGCAGCGCACAGGCAAACACATCGGGATAGTGGCACTTGAACCAGCAGGACGCATAGACCAGCAGCGCGAAACTGGCTGCATGGCTTTCCGGAAAGCCATATTCGGCAAAGCCCTGGATCTGGGCAAAGCTCTGCTTGGCAAATTCAGGCGTATAGCCATTGTTGATCATGCCCATGATGAAGTCTTCGCTGAACTGGGCCATTTTTCCCGTGCGCCGCCAAGCCGCCATGGCACGGCGCAACTGGTCAGCCTTGCCGGCCGAAAAACCCGCCCCGACAATGGCGATCTGCATGGCCTGTTCCTGAAAGAGCGGAATACCCAGGGTGCGTTCCAGCACATCCCTCAGCGCCGGGCTGGGATAAACGACCGGCTCCAGCCCCTGCCGCCGCCGCAAATAAGGATGGACCATGTCGCCCTGGATCGGCCCCGGCCGGACAATGGCGACCTCGACGATGAGATCGTAGAATTGCCGGGGCTTGAGGCGGGGCAGCATGGTCATCTGCGCCCGGCTTTCGATCTGGAACACACCCAGCGTATCGGCCCGCTGGATCATGGCATAGACCCGCGTCTTGTCCATCGGGCCCTCGCCCACCTCCTCGGCGAGAAGGTCGACCAACCGGTAGCTCTTGCCATAATGCATCTGCAAAAGCTCGAAGGACCGGCGCAGGCAGCTCAGCATACCCAGCGCCAAGATATCGACCTTCAAAATCCCCAGCGCGTCGATATCGTCCTTGTTCCATTCGATGATGGCGCGGCTATCCATGGCGGACTGGCCTATGGGCACAAGGCTTTCAAGCGAATCGCGGGTGATGACGAAGCCGCCCACATGCTGGCTGAGATGGCGCGGAAAGCCGCGCAAAACCTTGATGACCTCGAACATCTGCGCCAGCACCGGATCGTCCGGGTTGAGCCCGATGCGCTGGAGATCGCTGAGGTCGAGTGAACTGCCCCAGCCCCAATGGAGCTGGTTGAAGGCGGCCACCACATCGTCGGACACGCCAAAGGCCTTGGCGGTTTCACGGATGGCGCCCTTGGAGCGATAGGTGATGACATTGGCAGTGAGGCCGGTCCGGCGTCCGCCATATTTCTGGTAGACATACTGCATCACCTCCTCGCGCCGTTCATGCTCGAAATCGACGTCGATATCGGGCGGCTCGTCGCGCTCGGTGGAGATGAAGCGGCCAAAGACCAGCTTGGCCTGGGCCGGGTCGACCTCGGTGATCCCGAGGCAAAAGCAGACCGCCGAATTGGCCGCCGAGCCGCGCCCCTGACAGAGGATTTTGCGCTCCTCGCGGGCAAAAACGACAATGTCATGCACGGTGAGGAAATAGGCCGCATAGGCCTTGTAGGCGATGAGGCAGAGCTCGCTCCATAGACTGCGTTTGATCGCGTCGCTCACCCCATGAGGGTACCGCTTTGCCGCCCCCGCCCAGGTCAGCCTTTCCAGCGTTTGCTGGGCCGTTTCGCCATTGCCCACCGTCTCTTCGGGGTAATTGTATTTGAGCTGGCTGAGGCAGAAATCGATCTTTTTGATAAAGGCCTGCGTCTGGGCAATGGCATCGGGATGTTCGACGAAAAGCCGCGCCATTTCTTCCGGGAGTTTGAGGCAACGCTCGGCATTGGCGGCAAGGCGAAAGCCCGCATTTTCAAGCGTCACATGCTCGCGGATGCAGGTCACCACATCGAGCACGACGCTGCGGTCGGCCTGGTGGTAGCGGGCATCATTGCTGGCGATCATGGATGCGCCATGGCGCATGGCCAGCGCCGAAACCCGGTTGAGGCGGGCCCGGTCCTGCCCATCAAAGCGCGGCACGCCGGCCACCCAGACGCGGCGCGGCGCGGCGCGGCTCAAGGCATCCAGCGTCTTTTCGGTAAGGCCCCAATCGCCTTCATCGGGCATGAGGATGAAAAGCTGGCCTTGGGAAAAATCCTCGATCGGCCCCTGTTCGGTCTGCGAAACCGGCGCGCTGGCGCCGAAGAGATCGCTGAGAAACAGCGTCGGATTGCCCTTCTCGCCCCTTTTGTTGCCGATGGTGAGAAGCTTGCAGAGCCGGCCATACGCAAGCCGGTCGGTGGGATAGGCGATGATGTCAGGCGTGCCATCGGCAAAGGCGAGGCGCACGCCGGCAAGGTAGCGAAAATCGGGACTGCGCTCCTTGTTGTCGCGCGCTGCCACATAGCCACGCACCACGCCGGCAAAGCTGTTGCGGTCGCATAGCCCAAGCGCCGTCATGCCCATGGCCATGGCATGGGCCACCAGCTCTTCAGGATGGGAACCGCCACGCAGGAAGGAGAAATTACTGGTTGTCACGAGCTCCGCATAATAGGGCGGGGCGAGGACGACCGGGGGCGGCTCCGTTTGCAGCATATCATTCATGCGAAGAGCCCATGCAGATACCAGACCGGCTGCTTGCCGCTCGAATAAAACCCCTGCCGGAACACCCAGAAGCGGTGCCCGTCCTGATCTTCGACCACGTAATAATCTCGCGTGGCCGCATCGGGCTCGAACAGCACAAGGTCGGGGATGTAAGGCGGCGGCTTGGGTGTCTCACCCGGCTCGGCTGGCTTGGGCTTGGGTGGCTCGACCAGCTTGAGGCGCTGCCCGGTGCGCCACCATTCCGCGCCCAGCCGTTCGGGCCCCTCGCCCTTGACCAGCCGATAGCTTTGCCGCCGCCATTCCATGCGGGCGGGCAGGCCATCGGGCACTTCAGCCATGACGGTGATGCGCTCCGGCGCCGGAAGAAGACGCAGCGGGCGGCGCAATGGCGGTGGGGTAAGTGATGGCGTCTGGGCCGCCAGGGCCGGCACCAGCCGAACCGCCCTTTCGGGGAGATGCGAGGCCACCGGCTGGGACTTGAGCACGGCCATCGGCCCCAGCCGGCTCGCCAGCCGGTCATTGAGCCGGTCAATATCTTCGAGCCCGTTTTCGATCGAAAAAGCCCCGATCTGCTGGGCGTCGAGGTCCTCGATGCTGGAGGCGGCCAGCCGCACCATGTCGATGCCGAAGCCAGGATCGTATTCGGCTTCAAGCCTTTGCGCCCGGTGGCGGAACAGCTCGGCAATATGATCTGGGTCCCGCGTGACCCGCGCCGCATTGAGCGACAGCGTCATGACCTTGTGGTCGACCCGATAGAGAAAAAGATGAAAGCTTTGCGCGCCCAGCCCCGCTGCTTCCAGCATCTGGGAAAGTGCTTGGGCCAGATCGGCCATGACCAGAAGCACATCGTCCATGAGGCTGATCGGCTCCGCCAGCCGCCTTTCGACGACATGGTCCACCAGCGGCAAGCGCGGCGTCAGCTTTTCCGCGATCTGCCCGAAAGCCTGATCGAGCCGGGTGAGAAGCGACAGGCCGAACCGGGCCTGCAAGGGCTTTCGCGGCCGCTGACGCAACTGACCAATCGTCGTGAGCCCCATCTGGGCAAGGTCGGACACCTGCTTGTCGCTGAGACGCAGGCCATGCACCGGCAGGGCATCGAGCGTGGTGTCGAGTGCCTCTGCCGAAACGATCCGGCTGCGGTCGAAATGGCTGACGGCCCAGGCCGCGCCAATGGTGGGCGCGATGGCTCCGGCCACCCGATAGCCCAGCTTGCGCAACCGGGTGAGCAGGAGCCGCAGCATGGCGGCCTCGCCCCCAAAGAGGTGATCCACCCCTGTAATATCGAGCACCAGATCGCCAAACGGCGCCATGTCCGTGAGAACAGCGACCAGGGGGCTGGCATTGGAATGCCAGTCGGCAAAGGCCTCGAAGGCTGCGGTGAGGGCGGGTCGGTCCATCTCCTCGACGACCATGTCGGGCCGGATGGCCCTGGCATCGGCAAGGTTCTGCCCGACGCGCAGCCCTTCCCGCATCAGTTGCGGATCGAGCGCGGCGAGGCGCAATCCCCCCTTGATATGCTCATAAAGCGCCAGCGGCTTGTCCTTGAGCGCCGGGTCAGCCCGCTTGCGATAATCGGTGGCCCAGAACGGCAGGTTGAGGACGAGAAAGCGGCGCGCCGGAAGGCTGCCGCCAAGAAGGGACGGATTGGGGGACGACTGCAAAACCATTCTGTGTCCATTCCAAAACCCACTCGGTGCGATTGCCGGCAATGCGGCCCTTTTCGAGCTGGAGGCGCCAGCGTGCCGGCCCGGGCGCCCGGTCATCGAAAGGCTGCCGACCGCTGCGGAAGGGCTGCACATGCCAGCGCAGATGCCCGGCGCTGCTGGCGCGGCCATGCCCATAGCGCAGCATGAAGAGCGAGACATGGCTGTTGGCGGCGCGCAGGCTGAGGCGGCGGCTGGCGGTGAAATTGAGAAGCTTCGGCTCGCCCCTGATATCGGCGACGGCAGCGGCCACGGCCCGGCAGGAAGCGATCTCCTCGGCCGCCCACAGGAACTCGGTTATGTCGACAGCCCGCACCATGACCAGTTGCGCCGCATCGAGCCCGGACCAGGTGAGGCCCGGCCCATAGGGCAGGCCCAGCTTTTGGGCATCATCGCCCAGTTGCAGATAGAAAATCGCCGGGCGCCGGGGGGTTACGAGAGTTTTGGCCTGGGCCAGGGCAAAGCCGAGGCTGGCACCGGCATCCCGCAAATCGTCGGCAAAAATCTCCTGCACCAGCCCGCCGCCCAGCGCCGGAAAGCCTCCATCCCGACCAGAATCAGGGCGACGCACCGCCTCCGCCAGAGCCGGCTTGCGCTCGATATCGGCAATGACATCCCGCAGCGCCGCAAGGCGCTGGTGGTGAAACTGGGTCTGCATAATGACCGCTCATGTGAACAAAGCAGGAACATTTAGACTCCGTTTCCAGCAGGAGTCGAGTCCCTTTTGCGCATTGGCTGTGTGGCGCGGCTGCATCAGGCCCGGTCAAGAGCGCGTGAACCCGCGTTTGCGCCATTGAGCCGGACCTGCATCTGGCTAAGGCTGAAACTGCCCCTTAGTCCACGGAGACCCTTTATGTTCGAGGCCCTGACCCGCCTGTTCGGCAAGCCAGAAGCGCCGGCGGATATTCATGATCCAAAACTGGCCGTGGCTGCGCTGCTGGTCCATCTGGCGGCTGTGGACGGCTCCATGCAGGAGGCCGAACGGCTGGCTATCCGCGGGGCGCTGATGGACCATTATGACCTGGACGAGGCCAGTGTGGACAAGCTGGTGCGCGACGCGGCCCGCCGCGATGCCGAGGCCGTGGATTTCTTCAGTTTTACCAGTGGCTTGACGCGGCTGGACATGGATGACCGGATCGAGATCATCCGCATGATGTGGACCGTGGTCTTTGCCGACAGCAAGAATCACGAGCTCGAGGACAACATGGTCTGGCGCATTGCCGAGCTGATCGGCGTGTCGAGCCGCGACCGCACCATCCTGCGCAACCAGGTGCGCGCCGATGCGGCCGAAAGCATCGAGGATCAATAGGCCGAAAAGGTGCCGATAACCTCGACCTCGTCCAGCGCGCAGTTAAAATCGCCAGCCTTGTCAGCAGCTTGGCGGGCCAGTTCGTTGGCATTTGAATTGGCCAGCGCGTCTACATAGGCGATGTGGCAGCTATTGCCTTCGGCGATCTGGCTCACGACAAGCACCTGCCCCTTGTTCTCGCCGGTTTCCGGATCGGCGGTGTGATAGCGCACGATGGTGGCGATGGGCATCCAGCGCCCGGAGGCGTTGGACAGCCGCCATTCGAGCTTGGAGCCAAGGTTGTTGAAGGGGGGAAGTGTTTGAGATCCCCCACTATTCTGGTCCACATTGAAGCCATAGCGCAGGGAGAACCGCAGGTCCCCTTCCTGCACCATGAGGGGATAACCCTTGTATCCCGGACAGGCCCATGAGGCCCCGAAATCATCGGCTTCGAGCACAAGGCAGTCATCGAGATTGATGTCGGTATAGGCCGAAACGAAACCGGACTGGGCCGCGGCGGGAGCGGCCGCCGAAAGCAGACAAAAGGCCGATAATGTGAGCAGACTGTTCACGTTGAGACGCATGCAAGGCTCTTAATGCCAATTTCTGATGCTCCAGAGTGACACAGATCAATGCGCCGCCATAATGGCGGTGCC
The DNA here is from genome assembly GCA_023391095.1 of Pseudomonadota bacterium. Lineage (GTDB taxonomy): Bacteria > Pseudomonadota > Alphaproteobacteria > Rhizobiales > Devosiaceae > Devosia. Next base: position 7,396 of record JAEWBN010000016.1, on the reverse strand, counting down.
AAAAGACGCTCACCAAGACGCTCACCACATGGAGGAACGAAGATGTTCAAGAAACTGCTGGTCGCCACCGACGGCTCGGAACTGGGCAGCAAGGCACTCGATACGGCAATCGAACTGGCGCGCCAGAGCGGTGGCTCGATCACCGTGCTGACCGCGACCGATCCGGTTGCGACCGGAATCGGTTCGGGCGGCTTTGGCACCATCGATGCCGGCGCCATCGTGACGCGGCTCGAAGAAACCTATGCGGCCCAAGCCAAGACGCTGCTCGACGCGGCGCGCGGCAAGGTGGAGGCGGCGGGCGTCGCCGTCGAGACGCTCCATGCCGCCCGCCAGAGCGGGGCCGATGCCATTGTCGCCGCTTCCGCCGAACGCGGCGCGGACCTCGTCGTCATGGGTTCGCATGGCCGTCGGGGCCTCGGGCGGCTGCTGCTGGGCAGCCAGGCGGCCGAAGTGCTCTCGCGCTCCGCGATCCCGGTGCTGATCGTCAAATAGCCCTTGTGAGCTGCATCGCGCCTGCATGGCCGGTGCGGCTCAATTGTGCCTTGCCTTCGGGGACGGATATGGGCAGAACCACGCCAATTCCGTCCCTCCGAACGGCTGATGAAGGCACAAGATGAACATCGACGCGATCCCGACCGGCAAGAACCCTCCCGACGAACTCAACGTCATCATCGAAGTGCCGCTTGGCGGCGAGCCGATCAAGTATGAGATCGACAAGGATTCGGGCGCGCTGTTTGTCGACCGCTTCCTGTATACGCCCATGCGTTACCCCGGAAACTACGGCTTCGTGCCCCACACCCTGTGCGGCGACGGCGATCCGCTCGACGTGATCGTGATGAACTCGCGCCCGCTGGTGCCCGGCGCCGTGGTGCGCAGCCGCCCGGTCGGCGTGCTGTTCATGGAAGACGATGGCGGCCAGGACGAAAAGATCATTGCCGTGCCGGTGCCCAAGCTGACCCGCATGTACGACCATATCCAGGATATCGGCGACATGCAGGAAATCCAGCTTGAGCGCGTCAAGCACTTCTTCACCCACTACAAGGATCTCGAGCCCGGCAAGTGGGCGCGCATCGACCGGATCGGCGGCATCGAGGAAGCCCGCAAGGTGATCCTCGATTCCATCGCCCTGGCCGAAAAGTCCAAGTAAGGCGTGTCGTAAGGGGCGCGATCAAAAGCGATCCAAATCAGGCTTCGGGCGTTAGGGTATAGCCCTTGCGTCCGGAGCCTTTTTCATGCGCCGTTTCTTTCCCCTCGCCTTTGCTGCTAGTCTTGCCGCCTTCCCCGTGGTGGCACAGGAGGCGGCCATGCCCCCGGACGGCGAAATCGCCAAAATCCTCAGCGACCGGATCGGCCGCGACCAGGCCAATGTCGGCATTGCCGTGGCGGTGTTCGAAAATGGCGAGACGCGCTTTGTTTCCCATGGCACGCTGACCGCGGATGGCGTCGACCCGGTGAGCGAGCACACGCCCTTCGAGGCCGGCTCCATTACCAAGGTCTTCACCAATCTGCTCCTGGCGCAGCTGGTGGAAGAGGGCAAGATCGACCTCGACTCCCCCATTGCAGACTACCTGCCCGAAGGCACCGTGCTGCCGCAAACCGATGATCGCGCCATAACGGCCTTTGACCTCGCGACGCACACGGCGGGCCTCTCCGGCCTGCCTGACGCCATTGTCTCGGGCGGCCTCGACAATCCCTATTCGGGCGTGGGCGCGGATAGCCTCTTTGAGTGGCTTGCCAGCTACCAGCTGCCCCGCCAGATCGGAGAGAGCTTTGAATATTCCAATGCCGGCACGGCGCTGCTCGGCCAGGCCATTGCCCATGTGGGCGGCGCGGACTATGCCGAACTGCTCCAGACCCGGATTCTCGATCCCCTGGACATGACGGAAACCAGCCTCCAGCTGACGGGCGCGCCACTGCCCGAAGGCATGGCCACGGGCCACAATGGCGCCCGCGAGCCGGTTTCCAACTGGGATTTCGATGGCTTTGCCCCGGCCGGTGCGCTGATCTCGACCAGCGCCGATCTCGCCAAGTTCATCGCCGCAGCGAGCGGGTCGGCGGAGACGCCCCTGCGGGCCGCTTTTGACACCATGCTGGCCCGCACCCGCCCCGCGGGCAATGACGCCATTGGCCTGGGCTGGTTCATTACCGATACCGGCGCAGGCGAAGTGGTCTGGCACAATGGCATGACCAACGGCTTCCGCAGCTTTGCCGGCTTCGAGCGTAATTCGGGCAATGGCGTCGTGGTTCTGTCCAACATGGTGACCGAGGCCGGGATCGAGGATATCGGCATGCACCTGCTCGACCCGGCGCTGCCGCTGCGCGAACAGCCCAAACAGCGGACCGCAGTGGAGATCGACCCGGCCATCCTGCCCAATTATGCCGGTGACTATGTAATGGCGCCGGGCGTGGTGATGAGCATCACCACCGAGAATGACAGGCTCTTTGCGCAGCTGACCGGCCAGAGCCGCTTCGAAATCTATCCCGAAAGCGAGACGCAGTTCTTCTACCGGATCGTCGACGCCCAGATCACCTTCGAGGTGGGAGAGGACGGCAGCACCAAGAGCCTGATCCTGCACCAGAACGGGCAGAACATGCCTGCTCTGAAGGCAGAATAGGACAAACTAGCGGCGGGATGGCGCGCCACCAAAACCCATCCGGCCGATCAGCCCGTCGCGCTTGACCAGTTGATGGTAGAGCGCGGCGGCGATATGGCCGAGCGCCAGGACAAAAAGGAGCTTGCTCAGGAGGCTATGGGCCTGAAACGGCGGCACGGCGGAGAACTGGGGCAAGGGCCCGCCGGAGAAAACCAGCGGGAAAGCACCCGTGAGGGCCAGCATGCCAACGCCTGATGCGACCATGACCAGAATGGAAGCATAAAGCCCGGTATGGACCAGTTTGGCCAGATTTTCCTGCGCGCGGCTCATGCCGGCCTGTGGCGCGGGATGCCGGTCGAACGCCACCCACCAGAGGATGCGGAAAAGCGTGAGCACACCCACCAGCAGCCCCAGGCTGACATGGACGGGCAGGATGGTGGCAACGAGCCCGTCCGAGAGGCTCATGGTCTGGCCGCTGGCCAGCAGCAGGACAATGGCCAGCGCCGTCAGCCAGTGGATGGCGGCAGGAAGGGTGCCGTAACGGTCAGCAGTGGAACGGAGCGCCATGAAAACCTCGATTGCCCAGGGGCGGATCACGGGATATACATAGCGCACTATATATCTACTGAGCATACTATGTAAATGACTTTGAAGCGGACCGATTCTGCGGGCTACATGACCAATCTGGCGGGGCGGCTCCTGGTGCGCGCGCTGGAACGGCGGCTCGCGCCTATCGGGCTAGCGCCGGCGCACATGCCGGTTCTGCTGGGGCTCGAAGAGGGACCGCAGCCACAAAAGGTGGTCGCGGCCCGCGCCAATGTGGAGCAACCCACCATGACGGCGACGCTCAACCGCATGGAGCGCGACGGTCTGATCGAGCGCCTGCCCAATCCCGAGGACGGGCGCTCTTCTCTCGTGGCGCTGACGGCGCTGGCGCGCGAAAAGCTGCCGCTGGTGGAGCGGGCGGTGGAAGAGGTGAACGCTCTGGCTTTGGGCCCGCTCGAAGCGGGGGAGCGCGACCAGTATTTTGCTCTGCTCGGCCGGGTGATTGCCGCGCTCGAAGACGACGGCAAGCCTGACTAGAAGAGGCTCACGCCCTCGCCATTGCGGATACGGTCCACCACCGGCTTGCATTCGGGGCTGAGCTTTTCATAGTGCCCGACGATGCACTCGGTCATCTCGTCGCCATAGCCGACGCCCTTGCAGAACTGGTCGGTGTCCCTGCCGCAGAGGCGCGAGAGTTCCCAGACCGAGACGGCGGCGGCATTGGCGGTGAAACAAAGCATGAGGGCGGTGGCGACGAGGGCGTGACGCATGGACGGCTCCGGATAATTTTGGGGGAATACGGCGCCCAAAGCGGGGCGGTTCACCGCTTGCAAAACGGCAGGAGCAAACTTCATATGCCGCCATGACGCCGCCCCTGCCCTATGACCTTTCCACCCGCCTTTTCCAGATCGGCACCAGGCCGCTCCCGCCCGAGGACTGGCTGGAGCCCGACGCCGCCATGGATGCGCAATTGCGGGAAAAGGCGCGGCTTTGGGACACACGATTTGCCGATGTCTTTGCCGAATTGCCCAAAAGCCGGGGCGCTCAAGGTGAGCTTCTGGGCCTGCTCTGCGCCTATTTGCCGGAACGGTTTCCCGGGCTCTGGCGGCGCGACGGGGACCGGATGGCGATCGTCCCCGCTGAAGAACAGATTGATCTTGAGGCGGACGAGGCCCCACTTCAGACCGCGGCGCGGCTGGTGCAGGATGATTTGCTTGTGCTGCAGCGCGACGACGAGGGCTGGCGGCTGACCGCAGCCGCGCTGGCCTTTCCCTCCTCCTGGGTGCTGGCCGAAAAGATCGGGAAAGTGCTCGACGCCATCCACGATCCGGTGCCCGGCTTTGGCCCCGGCACAAGAGCGGCGCAGGTCATGGCGCGCATGTTCGACGCCGCACGGCCCCAAATGCCGATGATCCGCTGGAATTTTTCGCTCTATGGCGACAAGAGGCTGTTTCACCCCGATGTCTCGGGGCCCGATGTCGCCCGCTTCGGTACGGGCGAACGGGCCGATCCGGTTTATCTGCGCGTCGAGCGGCAGACGCTGCTCAAGCTGCCGAACACGGGCGCCATGGCCTTTACCATCCGCATCTCGCTGCACGGGCTCGACGATCTCGCCCGTCACCCCGAGGCAGGGGCAATCGCCACCGCGCTGATCGGGCAGATCGAGGCGCTGACGGCGGAGCAACTGGATTACAAGGGCCTGACGCGGGAACGCGACCGGGTTTTGAAGCGGCTGGGGGAGATGGCGGACGCCTAGCTCGCAAACCCTTTGGGCGGTTCGGCCAGGGTCACCTGATTGCCATCGGGGTCGGTGACCGGGACCACAATACCCCAGTCGCCGGGAATATCGGGGCCGAGGTGAAGACCGGCGGCCTGGAGGCGCTGACGCTCGGTTTCCATCACCGGCACGACGATGGTGGTGCGGGTATGGCCGGCATTTTCGGGCTCATGCCAGAGCTGCAGCCCGGCGCCGCCGAGATTGCGCCACTGCACCATATTGGGCATGGGCCGATCGTCCGGCGCGCGGCCAATGAGCGTGGTGTAAAACCCGACGCCGCGCTCGAAATCGGCCAGCGCGATGCAGGCATAAAGGCCCTGAACGGTGATCTCGGTCATAAGTGGTCTCCCATGTGTTGCGCCCTGACGTCGAATGAGAGCAACGGATTTCGACAGCGCTAAAAAAAGGCCCGGAGTTTCCCCCGGGCCGCATGGTTTGCGGGGCAAGGCCCCCTCACCCGGCGCAATGCGCCGACTCTCCCCCAAAGGGAGAGGTGAAGGGACTAGACCCCCATATTCGCCAGCACCGCCAGGAGCAGCAGGGCGACGATGTTGGTGATCTTGATCATCGGATTGACGGCGGGACCCGCCGTGTCCTTGTAGGGGTCGCCGACGGTGTCGCCGGTGACGGAGGCCTTGTGGGCTTCCGAGCCCTTGAGGTGCTTGACGCCGTGGCTGTCGGTGAACCCGTCTTCAAAGCTCTTCTTGGCATTGTCCCAGGCCCCGCCGCCCGCCGTCATCGAAATGGCGACGAAAAGGCCGGTGACGATGACGCCCATGAGCATGGCGCCGAGAGCCGAGAAGGCATTTGCCTGGCCCGCGATCCACAGGATGACGAAATAGACCACGATGGGGCTGAGGACCGGCAGCAGCGAGGGGACGATCATTTCCTTGATCGCCGCCTTGGTCAGCATGTCCACGGCACGGGCATAGTCGGGCTTGGATGTGCCGGCCATAATGCCCGGATCGGCCTTGAACTGGCGGCGCACTTCCACCACGACGGACTGGGCCGCGCGGCCCACGGCCGTCATCGACATGCCGCCGAAGAGGAAGGGCAGCAGGCCACCGAACAGCAGACCGACTACCACATAGGGATTGGCGAGGTCGAAATTGACCTCGAGATTGGTGAAATAGTGCTTGAGGTCCTCGGTATAGGCCGCAAACAGCACCAGCGCGCCAAGGCCCGCCGAACCGATGGCGTAGCCCTTGGTCACGGCCTTGGTGGTGTTGCCCACCGCATCGAGCGCGTCGGTGTTCTTGCGCACCTCGTCGGGCAGGCCGGCCATTTCGGCAATGCCGCCGGCATTGTCGGTGACCGGGCCGAAGGCGTAGAGCGCGACGATCATGCCGGCCAGCGCCAGCATGGTGGTGACCGCCACCGCGATGCCGAACAGGCCGCCCAGGTTGAAGGTGACGATGATGCCGGCAATGATCACCAGCGCCGGGAGCGCCGTCGCCTCGAGCGAGACGGCGAGACCCTGGATGACGTTGGTGCCGTGGCCCGTGATCGAGGCTTCGGCGATCGAGTTCACGGGCCGCTTGCCGGTGCCGGTATAGTACTCGGTGATCCAGATGATCAGGCCGGTGATGACGAGGCCGGTCACGCCGCAGAAGAACAGGCTCCAGGGGGTGAACTGCGCGCCGCCCGGATTGCCGAGCTGGACGTCGAGGCTGCCGAAGTTGAACCAGAGCACCGGGATCAGCGCGAGGAGCGAGAGCCCGCCGGTCGCGAGCACGCCCTTGTAGAGGGCGTTCATGATGTTGTTGTCGGCGCCGAGCTTGACGAAGTAGGTGCCGATGATCGAGGTCACGACGCAGGCGCCGCCGATGGCGAGCGGCAGGATCATGCCCATGAGCTTGTAGGCGTCGGGCAGAACGATCGCCGCGAGCACCATGGTGGCGACCGCGGTCACGACGTAGGTCTCGAACAGGTCGGCCGCCATGCCGGCGCAGTCGCCGACATTGTCGCCGACGTTGTCGGCGATGGTCGCCGGGTTGCGCGGATCGTCCTCGGGGATGCCGGCTTCGACCTTGCCGACGAGATCGGCGCCGACGTCGGCGCCCTTGGTGAAGATGCCGCCGCCGAGACGGGCGAAGATCGAGATCAGCGAGGCGCCGAACGACAGCGCGACCAGCGCGTCGATGACTTCGCGGCTGGTGTGGCTCAGACCCAGGAATTGGGTGAGGACGATGAAGTAGAGGGTGACGCCGAGAAGGCCGAGGCCGGCGACGAGCAGGCCGGTCACCGCGCCGGACTTGAAGGCGAGGTCGAGGCCGCCGGCGAGCGAGGTGGTCGCCGCCTGGGCGACGCGGACATTGGCACGGACCGAGACGTTCATGCCGATGAAGCCGGCCGCGCCCGAGAGCACGGCGCCGATGACAAAGCCAATGGCGGCATAGATGCCGAGCAGGAAGAAGGCGGCAATGGCGATCACCACGCCGACGATGGCGATGGTGGTGTATTGCCGGTTGAGATAGGC
>JAEWBN010000020.1 GCA_023391095.1 Pseudomonadota bacterium | reverse complement strand
CGGGAAAACGCCTGGGTCCAGCGCTGCGGGCCACCCAGAAGGACCAATCTTGCCGAAAGCACTGGATCTCACACCGGCATCATGGCGCCGCCGGACACATCCACCCAGTTTTTGCGGGTGTCCAGCTGTTGGCACAAGGACCTCCCCGTCCGCTTCCCACCCCACCTCACACCATTTCACCCCCTCCCGCGCCACCCCCCAACAAAAAACCACCCAGCTCCCGCCGGGTGGCTCTAAGTCTCGCCGATAGTCCTCGCTTACGCCACGCGCTGCTTGCGTGCGCCGCGGGCCCATTCGGGGAGCATGGTCCCGTGGGCTTCCAGAAGGTCGTCGACCACGTTCCAGATCTGGTCGAGATCGAGTTCGGCGGCCGTGTGCGGGTCCATCATGGCGGCGTGGTAGATGTGCTCGCGGTTTTCTTCCATCAGCGCGCGCACGGTCAGTTCCTGCACGTTGATATTGGTGCGCATCAAGGCCGTCAGCTGCGGCGGCAATTCGCCGATATAGGTGGGCTGGAGGCCATTGTCGTCGACCAGGCACGGCACTTCCACCGCGGCCGCATTGGGCAGCGAGGTGATGACGCCATTGTTGCGCAGGTTGCCGTAGATGACCGAAGGCTCGCCGGTCCAGACCGAGTTGACGATGGAGCTGGCATATTCCTTTGAGGCCTTCACCTCGATCTTGTCGGCCTTGCGATACTCTTCCGAGGTCTTCTTCCAGCCGGCGATCTGCTCGACGCAGCGCTTGGGATATTCATCCAGCGGAATGCCGAATTTCTCGATCAGGTCCTCGCGCCCTTCCTTGATGAAATAGGGCGTATATTCGGCAAAGTGCTCGGAGCTTTCGGTGACGAAATATCCAAGCCGCGTCATCATCTCGTAGCGCACTTTGTTGGGGCAGCGCGGGTTCCAGCCCGGCTTGGGCGCGCGGCCTTCGGCATAAGCGCGATGCAGGTCCGGATAGAGGTTCTTGTAGCTGCCGTCGGGCTGGCGATGCTCGAAATTGAGGAAAAAGGCCATGTGGTTGATGCCGGCCGAGCGATAGCGGATTTCCTCATAGGGAATGCCCAGGTCATGCGCCAGTTCATGCGCCGTGCCCTGCACCGAGTGGCAGAGGCCAACCTGCTTGATACTGGGGTATTTTTCCGAAATGGCCCAGGTATTGATGGCCATCGGGTTGACGTATTGCAGCATGATGGCGTCGGGCGCCACGTCGAGCATGTCTTCGCAGATGCTCCACAGATGCGGCACGGTGCGAATGCCGCGCATGATGCCACCAACGCCCAGCGTATCGGCAATGGTCTGGCGCAGGTTGTATTTCTTGGGCACTTCGAAATCGACCACGGTCGAGGGCTCGTAGCCGCCGATCTGGAAGCAGACGACCACGAAATTGGTACCATCCAAAGCCTGGCGCTGGTTGTCATAGGTCTTGACTGTCGCCGGGACCCCCAGCGTATTGACCAGCTTGCCGGCAATGACCGCGCTTTCTTCGAGCCGGGTCGGGTTGATGTCCATCAGCCGGATTTCCGCGCCCGCCAGCGCCGGACGCTGCAGGACGTCGCCGACAATGTTCTTCATGAACACCGACGAGCCAGCGCCGATAAAGGTAATCTTGGGGTTTGCCATAATTCTCTGTTCCGGCCGTTCGAGGCGGTTGTTTTGGCTAGACTTACGTCTTTTCAAGGCGCACTCAATCCGGAATATCAGCCAAGCCTTCCGGTTTTCTAAGGAGATGTCGTGCAGGCAAATCCATCGCCCTTGCCGAAGCGCTCCGCGCCTCGGGCCACCCCGCGGCCGGATCGCCGCTTCTACGCCACGGGCAAGGCCTTCGGCCGCTTCGGCATCCGCGCCTTCGCGCCGCAACTCATGTCGGCGCCCCACAGCCACGGCCATATCGAGTTCAATTGGCTGACCCAAGGCACGATCGACTACGTTTTCGACGGTGGGCCAGTGACTGTCGGTTCCAATCGGCTGATCGCCTTCTGGGCCGGCATTCCGCATCAGACAGTGGCGCTGCACGATGTCGGCGATGCCCGCCAGCTCAACATCTACCTGCCCATGGACGCATTTCTCGAAATGCCCCAGCTCGGGCTCATCACCGAAACGCTGATGGGCGGTGGCGTCATCCAGCTCACGCCAGAGTGCATCGGCCTCGAAACGCTCGAACGCTGGCATGCCGATTATCGCAGCGGCAATTCCCTGCGCACCGATCTCGTCCGCGCCGAAATCGCCACCATGTTCCGCCGCGCCGCCATCACCGGCTGGGAAAATCTGCTTCCGGCCTGGCTCGAAAAATCCGGCACCCGCACCCGCACGGCATCCCCGGTGCGCCACGTGGTGCGCATGGTCCGCCATATCGTAGAAAACATCACCGACCCGCTCAGCGCCGAGGACATTGCCAAGGTCGTGGGGCTCCATCCCAACTACGCGACCAACCTCTTTTCCAGGGTCATGCACATTTCCATGCAGAAATTCGTGACCCGGATGCGCCTCATCCGCGCCCGCTCGCTGCTCTTCGACAGCAGCCTGTCCATCGCCAATGTCGCCTTCCAGTCCGGCTTCGTCAGCCAGACCCAGTTCTACGAACACTTCCGCAAGGCCTACGGCATGACCCCCAGCCAGATGCGCAAGGACACGATTGGCTAGCCCGCTAAAATCGCTCCAGTGGAGCGATTTTAGCGGGCTAGGCCGAAACGCTATGCTCGCAGGGCGGGCTCTAAGCGCCCGAAGCGCTGCACGAAAATCCACGCTGCCATGGCAAACTGCCGCGCCTTGTCGATCCTAATCGACGACTTCGACAATGCCCATCATGCCGTGATCCTCATGGAACAGCAGGTGGCAGTGGTAGACATACTTGCCGGTGAAATCGAGGAAGCGGTGGCGGATGGTCAGAGACCCGTTCGGCGGAATGCCGCGCGTATCCTCAAATGACAGCACCTCCACCGGCACGCCATTGACCGCCACAACCTGGAAGTCGTTGGCGTGGATGTGGAACGGGTGCCATTCGGGCGAGTCGTTGATCAACTCCCATTCTTCAAAGGCACCGAGCTTGACCGTCTGATCGACACGGCCCATGTCCACCTGACGGCCGTCGATGGTGAACTTTGTGCCACCGGGCAGCCCACGCACAACGTCGAAGCGGATTTCGCGCTTCTTGTCGACGGGCTTGTCGCGGAAGTCTTCTGTCAGCGGGATGAGCGTCGTGGGGATAATGTGATCCGTCACGGGATCATCTTCGCCTTCCACCACCAGCGTTGCCAGAAGCTCATCAGCCTCAAACTGACGCGGCGCACCGTACCAGAGCATCTTGCGCAGCTCGAACGCGCCGTTGAACATATAGCCCTGCACCAGAACATCAGCGCGCGTACCCGGCTCGATAAGCAGGCTGCTCTGCTCGACCACGCGGGTCATGGCATTGCCATCCTTGGAGATCTGGTAGAGCAGGTGCCCCTCCAGCCCGATCATCAGGAAGGATTCCGCCGTTGCGTTCACCAGACGCCAACGCTGGACCTCACCTGCGCGAATGCGCAATGTCGGGTTGATCTGGCCGTTAATGGTGACCGTCTGCTTATGCTTGTCCTTGTCTTCGATGGGCACCATCGTGTTGGTGTCATCGAACTGACAGGACTGAATAACCATCAGCTGATCGACGCGATCCTTGATCCCCTCGAACTCATCTAGGCCACCCTCGATGATCAAAGCGCCGGCCAGACCACCGGAAACCTGCGGATAGGTGAGGCCATGGACATGGGGATGGTACCAATAGGTCCCCGGCATATGGTCTTCGGGGATCTTGATCTCATAATCAAAGGTCTCGCCCGGCTGGATCACCAGCATGACATTGTCGCTGTTGCCCGAGGGCGAAACATGCAGGCCATGGGTGTGCAGATTGGTGACGTCATCGAGATCGTTTATCAGCCTGATCTTGATCGTGTCGCCGGGCTTTGCCACCAGCGTCGGCCCCGGATAGGACCCGTCATAGGTCATGGCGATGGCGCGTTCGCCATCGATATCGGTCGGGCCATAGGTCATGCGCAGAGTGGTTTCGAGCACCCCGTTTTCCGCGCGGCGCACTTCGGGAAAGCGCAGATCATCGCCGGTCGCGTGCACGATCGAGCGGGCGAGCGGCTTTTCCTGGGCGAAGACCTCGCCGTGATGTCCGTGACCATGATGCTCATGCTGCGCCAGGACAGGCGTTACCGCACCCGTGGCTGCCGCCGCCACACTGCCCAAAAGCACCTGCCGCCTGTTTGGACCGCCCATGATTGCCCCCTCAAATATCTGATACAAAATGAAAAACGTGCGTAACACGGGCGCCTGTAGGCAAAAAGGCCGCCCGGTGGGCGGCCTTAAGAAAGCTGTTAGAGGCCCGTGCGTTCAGACGTTGAACTTGAACAGCATCACATCGCCGTCCTTGACGACATAGTCCTTGCCTTCGTCGCGCGCCTTGCCCGCTTCCTTGGCGGCCACTTCCCCGCCCAGCGAAACATAGTCGTCATAGGCAATGGTCTGGGCCCGAATGAAGCCGCGCTCGAAATCGGTGTGGATCACACCGGCCGCCTGCGGAGCCCTGTCGCCGCGATGGATGGTCCAGGCGCGCGTTTCCTTGGGACCCACGGTGAAATAGGTCTGGAGGTTAAGAAGGTCATAGGCGGCGCGGATCAGCCGGTTGAGGCCGGGCTGATCGAGCCCCAGCGAATCCAAATACTCGGCCTGCTCGGCGTCGGGCAGCTGGGCCAGCTGGCTTTCGATTTCCGCCGAGATCACCACCATGCCGGCATCATTGGCCTTGGCATATTCGGCGACCTTGTCGGAGAGCGCATTGCCGGTCGCGGCAGAACCCTCATCCACATTGCAGACATAGAGCACCGGCTTGCTGGTCAGCAGCTGCAGCTCGTTGAAGGCCTTTTCTTCCTCGGCCTCGCGCTTGACGAAGCGGGCCGACTTGCCGTCGCGCAGCACAGCCAGAGCGCGGTCGATCAGCTCGAGAGTGACCTTGGCGTCCTTGTCATTGCCCTTGGCCTTTTTCTCGACGCCCGCACGGCGCTTTTCAAGGCTTTCGAGGTCGGCCAGCATCAGCTCGGTCTCGACCACTTCGGCATCGGCCAGCGGATCCACGCGGTTGGACACATGGATGACGTTGGGGTCTTCAAAGCAGCGCAGCACATAAGCGATGGCGTCCGTCTCGCGGATATTGGCGAGGAACTGGTTGCCCAGCCCTTCACCCTGCGAAGCGCCCTTTACCAGGCCGGCGATGTCCACAAAGCTCATGCGTGCCGGCAGGATATTGGCCGACTTGCCGATAGCCGCCAGCTTTTCCAGACGCTCATCGGGCACCGACACTTCGCCCACATTGGGCTCGATCGTGCAGAACGGGAAATTGGCCGCCTGCGCCGCAGCAGTGCGCGTCAAAGCGTTGAAAAGCGTCGACTTGCCGACATTCGGCAGGCCGACAATGCCCATCTTGAAGCCCATGGGTATCTCCGGGAAATCGTTGGGCTTCAATTGGGTCGGATCGGCCGGGATGTCAACCGAAACGCGTAACGCCGCTCCCGCGGGGGTAGAAAGAGCCTTGCAGTGCCAACAGGCCTTTGGCCCCCGTCGCTGCCAGCCGAGACACCCCCGCCGGTTCGATCAGTTATGGGCATTACCCAGTTCGCGCAGTTCTTCCACGGATCGGACGCGTTTGCGGGCAGCCCCTTCCCACTCGCGGGTTTTGACGGTGGACTTGGCGACGCGCTCCTTAGCCGCCGGAATGGCGTCGGCAAACTGCGGCAGCCACTGGGCCTGCGCCACGACCATTTCATCCACCATGGCCCAGACTTCATCCGGCGTGCAGATGGCGCCGACCAGCGGATCATGCAGCACGGCGAGCTTGAGGGTATCGAGATCACCCGTCATGGCCGCCTCGACCGACAGGCGCTGCACCGATACCGACATCGAGCACGTTGCCGCACAGGCGGTGGGCAGCGTGATCCCCTCGATCATGTTGATCCCGAAGCGGTCCACATAACCGGGGCTCTCGATGATCGCGTCATCAGGCAGGTTGGTGATGATGCCATTGTTGCGGCGGTTGAAGTGGCCACGATAGACCCGGCCGGTTTCCATCGCCTCGATGATGTAGCTGGCATGCTCGCTGGTGCGCGTGTACTCGCTCAGCGGCTTGTTCGCTTGTTCCTTGAAGACAGGGAAGTCGGTTTCGAACCAGTTCCGGCGTTCGGTTGAGTAACGCAGATAGCCGCCCGTCTCGCCATGGATCCAGTGGCTCATGTCGATCCAGCGATTGATCTCGTCCGGGCGCTTCCGATACCACGGCAGGTATTCGGACAGGTGGCCGTTGCTCTCCGTCGAGTACACCCCGAAGCGCTTCAGCACGTCGATGCGCACCTTCTCGGTCCGGAAATAGACCGGATGGGCTTCAAAGCCCGCGATCAGCTCTTCCTTTTCGATCTTCCGACCCTTGGCGCGAATATCGATATACCAGGTCTGGTGATTGATGCCCGAGCAGACATAATCGAGCTCGTCGTCCCGCACGCCCAAGACCTCGGCGATCTGGTGCGCGCCATGCTGCACGCCATGGCAGAGACCAACCACATTGACCCCACCATACAATTCGGCGGCCCAGGTGTTCATCGCCATCGGGTTGGCATAGTTGAGGAACAGCGCACCCGGCTCGGCAACCTCGCGGATGTCCTTGCAGAAGTCGAGAATGACCGGAATGTTGCGCTGGCCATAAAGAATGCCGCCCGCGCAGATCGTGTCACCGACGCACTGGTCGACGCCATACTTCAGCGGAATGGAGATGTCGGTCGAAAAGGCCTCCAGCCCGCCCACGCGCACGCAGCTCATGATGTAGCGCGCGCCGGTCAGGGCCGCGCGGCGGTCCGTCGTCGCCGTAACCCTGGCAGGCAGATTGTTGACCGAGACGATGGTCTCGATCACCTGCCTGACCATATCCAGATTGTGCGGATTGATGTCGGTCAGCGCAAATTCGCAGGTGGCGAATTCGGGCACCTTCAACAGGTCCGAAATCAGGGTTTTGGTGAACCCGATCGAGCCCGCCCCGATCACAGTAACCTTAAACGACATAAGAGCCTCCTCATCGCAGCTTTGACACTGTCAGCGTTACCAGTCTGCTAGCGTTTTCGCCCCGGAGGCGGTAGAGAAAGCTTGTGCGAACAAGGGTAATTTTGTGCTCACCCAACTTCTCGACCATGGCCACGACATCCGCCGCCTGGGCCTCCCCCGCAGCGCGGCGCCGCTCCATTGCATGACTGTCGCCGCCGGCTACGAGCAGCGCCGCAACGAGGTCTATTCCTGGGATGGGCTCAAGCGCGGCTCCTCACCCTTCCTCGTCATCCAGCACACTCTGGTGGGCGAGGGACGGCTGGACTATGCCGGCGTGCAGCACCGCCTCCGCCCCGGACAGACCATGCTCGTGACCATGCCCCACGCCCACCGCTACTGGCTCGAACGCGGCGGCGAATGGGAATATTTCTGGCTCATGCTGAACGGCCGCGAAGCGCTCCGGCTGGCCCGCGAAATCCTTGAAAACGCTGGGCCAATCCTTGAACTTGCGCCTGATCTCGTCGACCGCCTAGCCGCATCCTGCCACCAGATCCTGACCATCCCTGAGCCGACGCCGGGCGCCGCTTCGGTTGCCGCCTATTCAGCCATGGCGACCCTGCACGATGCCGCCTTTCTTGCCAGCGCCGAAACCAGCCCGGCCCTCCCTGCCTTCGTCACCCGCGTCATTGCCCATATCGAAGCCAATCTCGGCGCTTCGCTCCAGGTCGGGCATCTGGCCGACATCGCCGAAATGAGCCGTTTTCACTTCTCCCGCCGCTTTGCCGAAGTGGTTGGCCAGTCCCCCGCCGACTATGTCCAGAGCCGGCGGATCGAGCGCATCGAGCGCCTCCTCTTGGCCACCGAAATGACCGTCGGCGAAATTGCCGAGTTGACCGGATTTGCCGATGGGAATTACCTCGCCAAGGCCTTCAGGCGGGTCCGCGGGGTCGCGCCCTTGCAGTTCCGCGCCACCCGTGTTGAAGCCAAATGACGCCCGTCATGCCTTGCTCCGACGCCCTGTCCATGGCAAAAGAGCGGTTGACGTATAGGGAAAGCAAATGACCAATCCAGTCACACAAGATCGGCGTCATTTCGAGGACCTCTCCGTAGGCGAAGTGATCACGCTGGGCGCCACCAAGGTCACCAGGGACATGATCACCACCTTCGCCCGCGAATTCGATCCCTTCCCCTTTCACCTCGATGAGAAAGCGGCCAGGGAAAGCCTCCTCGGCGGCCTTGCCTCCAGCGGCTGGCAGACCGGCGGCCTCAGCCTGCGCATGCTGGTCGATGCCTTTCTCTCGCGGGTAGCATCGTGCGGCGGCCTGGGCTTCACCGATCTCAAGTGGCGCACCCCCGTCATGGTCGACGACACCATCTCCGGAACCGCAAAAATCGCGGAATTGCGGCGCTCTCAGAGCCATCCACAATGGGGAATCGTGACGCTCGACTTCGACATCCGCAACCAGAACAACAAGCCCGTCATGTCCATGCGGCTCGCCAATCTGGTCGAATGCCGCAACCCCGAGGTGTCCGCATGACCCGCTGGTTCGAGGACATCACGCCGGGCGAAAGCTTCCCGCTCGGCAGCCACACCTTCACTGAGGACGAGATCATCCGCTTCGCCAAGCTTTATGATCCGCAGTATTTCCATATTGATCCCGAAGCGGCCAAGCATAGTCATTTCGGCGGCATCATCGCGTCGGGCTGGCATACGGTCAGCGTCGGTCACCGCAAGATGGTCGATGAGCTCTTTGCCGAAGCCCATCGCCAGCGCGCCCTCGGCAAGGAACCGGGCGTGTCGGGCCCCTCCCCCGGCGTCAACTCGATGGAGTTCAAGGTGCCCGTCCGCCCTGGCGATACGGTCACCTACGAACTTTTGATCTTCGACAAACGCCCCTCCAATTCCATCCCCGGCTGGGGTCTGTTGTTCAATCGCCTGACCGCGGTCAACCAACGGGGCGAGCTGGTCTATCGCGCCGAACTGGTGGGGTTTTCCAAGCTGCGCGACTATCGCATGCCCATTAAACTGCGGCTGCTGTTGGCCCTGGCCAAAATCCCCGTGATCGGCCCCCGCCTCAAGCGAAGTGCTTGAATCCGGCTCGGCGCGTCGGCACTCTCCTGCCATGCGCCGATTCGCCCTTGCCCTCGCCCTCACCGCCCTTTCTGCCGCACCGGCATTCGCTCAGGCCTATCAGGGCAACTGGAGCTGCCGGGACGCCACGACCAATCGGGCGGGCATCCTCACCATCTATGGCAATGTTTATGGGTGGGCATCGCGCACGGCGGGCGACCCCAATTCCGGCACGGGAACGATCACCCCCTATCAGGACGGCGTCGGCATCAATGACGGAAACTTCAAGGCCAATGCCGGCATCCAGGCGGGCCGCGTGGTCAACGATCCCACCTATGGCGTCGCGCTGCAGCTCGAAACGTCCCAGGCCATCGTCATGCTCTGCAATCCCCGCTAGGGGCGCTGCAGGCTGATCGGCACCCAATCGGCAATTTCCGGCGCCAGGAACGCGCTTCGCGCTGTCTCCGCGCCCTGGACATAGTCCGGGTCGACCCCGAACTCCGCTGGCGGCAAGAGCAGATCGCCCTCGCAAAACATATAGATGTCGGTCTCCACGCGGACGGTCATCGACCCCTCGACAAAGATCGGCACGCCGTAACGGTAGGTGGTCTGTGTAATCGCGTAGGCACGCTCTGTCTGGAAAACCAGCCGCGTTTCAAATCGGCCCATCTCCCCATAATCGATGCGCACGGCTTCTGTCACGGCGTTGGCGCCCTGCTTCCAGACGCGCCACTCCCCACCCTCGGTGGACGCGCGCTCCGCCACATCGAGCGAGAAATCCGGCTCCCCGGAGGCAGACGTATCCAGCTGTTGAAACAGGTCAGGATTGCAGGCCCAGGCCGGCGCAGCGGCAGCAAGAAACACCATAAGCGCGGCAGTTTTGATCATGCGCAAAGCTACCTCCGAATTTCGATCACTGCCAGTCATTTGCAGCCGACCACAGGATCACTTCGGCATCCATCGCAACGCCGGAGCCGCCCGCTCATGGCGGTCAGGGCTTGAAACTTATCGGTTTTTGGCGCATTTCTAGCGCGTAACGCCGGGCCCCTCTGGTCATGGATTCTCCATGGCGATGTCGGAGTTACTCCACCAATCACATGGAGAAGGTCCGGCGATGGAATCGCTTCTTGCCGCCCTTTCGGGCGATTTTCTCGGAACACCAGTCTATTTTTGGGTCGCGTTCATCACGATCGTGATCGCGCTCCTTGTCTTCGACCTCGGCATCCTGCACCGCGATGAGCATGAGATCGAAGCCAAGGAGAGCCTCCTGCTCTACGGCTTCTACGTCTGTATCGCCCTGGCCTTTGGCGGCTGGGTATGGTTCAGCCGCGGCGCTGAGGCGGGCCTCGAATTCTATACCGGCTATCTGCTTGAGCAGAGCCTGGCTATGGACAACATGTTCGTCATAGCCACGATCTTTGGCTTCCTCGGCATTCCCCGGCTTTACCAGCACCGCGTGCTGTTCTGGGGCATCCTGGGCGTGATCCTCTTCCGCGCCGTCCTGATCGGCGTCGGTGCGGCCCTGGTCAACCAGTTCAGCTGGATCTTGCTGGGCTTCGGCGCCTTTCTGGTGTTCACCGGCATCCGCATGTTCAGCCATCAGGATGAAGAGCCGAACCTGGAAGAAAACAAGGTCTACCAGTTCATTGCGCGGCATTTCCGCGTCACCAAGAAGCTGCACGGCCGCAACTTCACGGTCAAGGAACCCGATCCCAAGACTGGCAAGATCGTCACCTGGCTGACCCCGCTCGCCGTGGCGCTGATCATGGTCGAAATTGTCGACCTGATCTTCGCCGTTGACTCCGTCCCGGCAGTCTTTGCCGTGACTCAGGACACGTTTATCGTCTACACCTCGAACATCTTTGCCATCCTGGGCCTCCGCTCGCTTTACTTCGCGCTCGCGGCCGCGATGAACCGGTTCCGCTACCTGCAGACCTCGCTGGCCATCATCCTTGTGCTGGTTGGCATCAAGATTTCGCTCGTGCCATTCCACATCCATATCGACACCCTGCTATCGCTGGTGGTGACGGTTGCGATCCTGGCCGGCGGCATCATCTTCTCGCTCTGGAAGACGCGCAACGAGCCCAATATCAGTGCCGAGGAAGACCCGACCACCGGTCAGCTGGAGCCGTAAGCGCTCGGCAACACAATCAGGCATCGGAGGGCCGGCGGTTGACGCCGGCCCTTTTCTTTGGCTACCCTCCGGCCATAACAAGGAGGTCTTGCGCCAACATGAACTGAGCACTTGCAACGAACGTCCGTGTCCAGCCCGCTCCGCGCCTTGCGCGTGACCGGTCTATGGACGCTGTCCGGTTCGGCGAGTGCAGCTTCATGAATGCCCGTCAGCACATCTGACGCGACCTCGCCTCTCCGCACAGCACCGGCGTCCCCCCACACCGCTTCGTCGCGCGCGCTTTTGCACGCGCACCCTTCATCCAGCCGGCCCGCAGACTGACCTCACGGGCGGAAAGGAAAACTCATGCCCAAAAACCAGTTCCAGCGCCCCATGCCCGTGCGCCACGACATGAAAGTCCCGCGCCACGGAAAGGCACAACCGCCAGCGGCAAAGGCGGCCATCCGGCGCCCGGAGGACGGCACCGGCGCCCTGCTGCCGCCCTTGGCCAGCCTGATGGCAAAGAAACCCCAGGGGTGATCCCTGCGGGGCCCGGCGGTGTGCTGCCGGGCCCTGCACCACTCTTGCCGCAATTTGTTCTTAACCAAATGCAGACAAGACACGAGGAGCAAGGCCAATGGCTGCCATCCATGAAATCGTCTTTGATTGCGACAAGCCCGCCGAACTCGCCCGCTTCTGGGCTGAAATGCTCGATGGCTACGCGATCCGCCCCTATGACGACGTCGAGATCGCCCGGCTCGCCGCCCTGGGCTTCACGCCCGAAACAGACCCCACCGTCATGGTCGATGGCCCCGGTCCCTCCATCTGCTTTCAGAATGTGCATGGCCGCCGCTACGACAACAACCGCGTCCATTTCGACATCGGGGTCACGGATCGGCCGGGTGAAGTGGAACGGCTCAAGGCTGCAGGCGCCAGCGTGGAACGCGTCCTGCCCACCTATACGGTGATGAAAGACCCCGAGGGCAACCAGTTCTGCCTCGTTGACCGCCCTGCCCAAACACAAAGCGAGCGCGCCGCGGCCTGATGCGCCCGGCGTGCTGACATGTTCTGGCGCGCCCCGGAGGCAGGGTGGGAAACCGCAATCCGGAGCCAGCCATGACCCTTCAAGCCACTTGTCACTGCGGGGCGACGCGCATCACGCTGCCCGCCCAGCCGACCTCCGCCAAGTCCTGCAATTGCAGTTTCTGTGCCCGCACCGGCGCCATCTGGGCCTATTATAGTCCGGACGAGCTGACCTTTGTGTCCCGCGAGGCCGAGGCCACCTATTCCGCCAGCGGCATGAACCAGCATCATTTCTGCAGCCGCTGCGGCATCCAGACCTGGGGCGACTCTCCGGACTGGGCGTCGATGTACAATGCCGACGGCACGCCCAAAAACGGCGACGCCACGGCACTACCGACGACGCGGATTTATGCGGTCAACCTCAACCTCGTGGATGAACTCGACTGGTCGCAGGTCGTGGTCGAGCAGATGGACGGCGCAACCAACTGGTGACGCCCTTTCCTGCAGAACGCGGGGGAAGCGCTGGCCTAGTGTCCCTCGAACGCCATCAGCGAACGGACGGCGACGCCTTCGGCCTGCAGCTTTGCGGCTCCGCCGATATCGGGGAGGTCGATCACGAATGCGGCGTCATCGCACTGTGCGCCGGTTCGGCGCAACAGACCCACCGCGGCAATGGCCGTGCCCCCGGTGGCAATGAGGTCATCGACCAATAGGACGCGGTCGCCCGCTCCCACCACGTCGGCATGGATCTCGATCGTATCGACACCGTATTCGAGCGCGTAGTTCTGGCCGATTGTCTCGCCGGGCAGCTTGCCCTTCTTGCGGATGGGAATGAAGCCCGTGCCGAGCGCAATGGCGACGCCTGCGCCAAAGATGAAGCCCCGCGCCTCGATGCCCGCGACATGGGTAATGCCCTGCCCGCGATACCGGCTGGCGATCTGCTCAATACTGTCCTTGAACCCCTCCGGATGCTCGATCAGCGTCGTGATATCGCGGAACAGGATTCCCTTTTTGGGATAGTCCGGAATCGTGCGGACGAGCGACTTCAGGTCGAGCGACATCGAGGGCCTTGAAAGCTGGAGGGAGAGGTCAGGACTTGTTGCGGCCGAGAAGATGCCGGGCGATGACGCCCGCATTATAGGCCACATTGCGGGTCGTATTGATCGCGGTTTCGCGCGTCTTGGGGTTGTTCACCACGGCCTGCACGCCAGCGCGCACCGCCGGGTGGCGGCTGACGGTAAGCACGGTACTGGCCACGGTGACGGCCAGGCGAATGGCGGACATCGCAATCCCTCCAACAACCGGAACGGCTTGGAATATCGTGGCAAAGCCCGAGATTGGCAAGGGGTTCACGGATCTGCGCCTGTCGCTTTTTGCCGCAAAGCCCAAAAGAAAAGAGGCCCCAGAGGGCCTCTTCAATTGCGTATCAGCCGAGTGTGCTTTGGCTTAGTGCTCGATGCCGGCCCAGAGCTTGCGCTTGGTCGCATACATCAGGCCCGCAAAGAGCACGAGGAACAGCAGGACCACGAAACCGGTCTGCTTGCGGCTCACCAGGTGCGGCTCGGCCATCCACATCATGAATGCAGCCACGTCCTGGGCGTACTGGTCCACCGTTTCCGGAACGGCAACGCCGTTTTCACCCGGCACGTAGGTCACCTGACCGTCGGCCAGCGGCGGCGCCATGCCGATGGCGTGGCCGGGGAAGTAGTCGTTGTAGTACTTGCCTTCCGGCAACACGAAGGGCTCGCCGTCGGCACTGTGCGGTGCACTTTCGGGCACTTCGTCGTGGTAGCCGACGAGGAGGCCATGGATATAGTCCGCGCCACCTTCCTGGTAGGCCGTGAAGTAGTTGAAGACCCAGGTCGGGAACGGGTCGGCAACGCCGCGCGCCTTGGCCAGAACCGAGAAGTCAGGGGGGTACGAACCGCCATTGGCGTCGCGGGCTTCCTGCTCGTTGGCGAAGGGCGACGGCCAGCGGTCGGCAGCCACGCCCGGACGCAGGCCGCCATCGGCCAGCGGATCGGCTACGTCATACTCGGTGGCCAGCGCCTTGACCTGGGCTTCGGAGAATTCCGGACCACCGGGCTCGGACAGGTTGCGGAACGCCATGAGGCGCGCGCCGTGGCAGCTTGCACACACTTCCCGGAAAACCTGGAAGCCGCGCTGCAACTGGTTCTGGTCATAGGTACCGAAGATACCTGCGAAGCTCCAGGCCTGGCGCTCCGGGATCAGGCCGCCTTCGGCAGCCTGGGCAGGAGCGGCGGCCATGCCGAGCATGGCAGCCAGAGCGGCGATGATGATCTTGTTCTTGAACATGGTAGCCGCCCCGATCACGCGTGTGCCTTATTGCCGAGAACACTCTCGGAAATGCTGGTCGGCAGCGGCTTCGGCGTTTCGATGCGCGACAGAACGGGCAGCACAACCAGGAAGTAGATGAAGTAGTAGGCGGTGCAGACCTTGGCGAGCACGGTATAGATGCCCTCGGCCGGCTGAGCGCCCAGATACATGAGCCCGATGAAGTTGATCACGAACAGTGCGTAGAACCAACGGAACAGCGGACGGAAGGTGCCGGCGCGGACCTTGGACGTATCCAGCCACGGCACGACCAGCAGCATCACCATCGCGCCGCCCATGGCGATCACGCCGCCCAGCTTGGAGTCGATGAACAGGATGTTGAAGTCGATGGCGCGCAGGATCGTATAGAAGGGCAGCAGGTACCATTCGGGCACGATATGGGCCGGCGTCACCTGGCTGTTGGCCATGATGTAGTTGTCGGGGTGACCCAGGATGTCCGGCGCGAAGAACACGAACCAGGCAAACGGGATCATGAACAGCACCATCGCGAACAGGTCCTTCATCGTATAGTACGGATGGAAGGGAACGGTATCGCGGCTGTCCTTCACTTCGACGCCGATCGGGTTGTTGTTGCCCGGAACATGGAGCGCCCAGATGTGGAGTGCCACCACGGCAGCGATGATGAACGGCAGCAGGTAGTGCAGCGAGAAGAAGCGGTTGAGCGTCGGATTGCCCACCGAGAAGCCGCCCAGCACGAGCTGCTTGATGTTCTCGCCGACCAGCGGAATGGCCGAGAAGATGTTCGAGATAACCGTCGCGCCCCAGAAGGACATCTGGCCCCAGGGCAGGATGTAGCCCATGAAGGCGGTCGCGGTGACGAGCAGGAACAGGACAACGCCCAGGATCCAGATGATTTCGCGCGGAGCCTTGTACGAGCCGTAGAAGAGGCCGCGGAACATGTGGATATAGAGCGCGACGAAGAACATCGAGGCGCCAACGGCGTGCACGGCCTGGATCACGCGGCCACCGGCCACGTCGCGACGAATGTGCTCGACCGAGTCGAAGGCCATCGCCACGTTGGGCGTGTAGTGCATGGCCAGAATGACGCCGGTCACGATCTGCACGCCAAGGCACATCACCAGGATGGCGCCAAAGGTCCACCAATAGTTGAGGTTCTTGGGCGTGGGGAAGTCCATGAGGTGTTCTTTGGCGAACCGCACCACTGGCAGGCGGTCATCCAGCCACTTCTCGACGGCGCTTCCCGGAGTATAGGTAGAGTGTTCAGACATCGGAAAAGCCCCCACTAGCCGATCTGGACCAGCGTATCGCTGACGAATTCATAAGGTGGCACCACAAGGTTGGACGGCGCCGGGCCACGGCGGATACGGCCGGCCGTGTCATAGTGCGAACCGTGGCACGGGCAGAACCAGCCGTCGAAATCGCCGGCTTCGCCCACGGGAACGCAACCGAGATGGGTGCAGTTGGCGATCATGATCAGCCACTGCTCGTGACCTTCCTTGGTGCGCTGCTCGTCGGTCTCGGGGTCCTTGAGGTCGGCCAGCGGCACGGCCTTGGCTTCGGCGATTTCAGCTTCCGTGCGGTGACGCACGAAGACCGGCAGGCCGCGCCAGGTGATGGTCACCGACTGACCCTCGGGAATCGCGCCAACATCGAATTCAATGCTGGCCAGCGCCAGGGTCGAGGCGTCGGGATTGAGCTGGTTGATCAGCGGCCAGACCACGGCGGCGGCGCCGACAGCGCCGACAGCGCCCGTGGCGACATAGAGGAAGTCCCGCCGGTTGGTGGATGAGTGTTCAGTATGCGTGGCCAAGGTCCGTATCCCCGTACGATCTAGGATTGACGGCACCGGCTCCGGCAGCATCGACCGCGTAGGCGGAATCGACAAGCCGGCCGCCCTCAAGCGGTCCGTCAGGTAGGGTCTTTTTGCACTGTCATGGGAACTTGTCCAGTGCGCGGGCGGTGACAGCCCACAACTGCGACACTATACCCGAGCCAAGCCGGGTTTCCGGCCGTTTGGAGAGCGGAGCCAGAGCGTGGCAATCGACCTTGCCCTTTATCAGCCCGACATCGCCGCCAATACCGGCACCCTGCTGCGCCTGGGCGCCTGCATGGGCGTTCCGGTGCATGTAATCCATCCTGCAGGCTTTGCCATAACCCGCCAGACGCTGGCCCGCAGCGGCATGGATTATCTCGACCGCGCCGCGCTGGTCGAGCACGCCAGTTTCGGGGCCTTTGAGGCGTGGCGGGCGCAGAACGGCCGCCGTCTAGTCCTTCTCACCACCAAATCCAGCCAGTCGGCCTATGACAGTGCCTTTGCCGACGGCGACATCCTGCTTCTTGGCCGCGAAAGCGCCGGCGTGCCCGACGAAGTCGCCGAGATCGCCGACCTGCGCATCCGCATTCCGATGCAGCCGGGCCTGCGCTCGATCAACGTGGCCCTGGCCGGCAGCATGATCCTGGGCGAAGCCATGCGACAGACTGGTGGCTTTACTCTTTTGCGCTGAAGGTCCATGCCACTGCCATGACACTGCCGCACGACATCGACGCCAAGAAAGAGACCGCCAGCGCCTGGTTCCGCACGCTGCGCGACCGTATCCATGCCGAGTTCGAAGCCATCGAGCGCGAAGCCATCGGCATCCATGCCAACATGCAGCCTGGCGCCTTCGAGCGCACGCCCTGGCAGCGCGCCGGGGGTGGCGGCGGCGAGATGGGCATGCTCCATGGCCGCGTCTTCGAAAAGGCCGGCGTGCACATTTCCACCGTCCACGGCCATTTCAGCGACGATTTCGCCCGCCAGATGCCCGGCACCGAAGCAGGCACCGAATTCTGGTCCTCGGGCATTTCGCTGATCGTGCATCCCTGGAACCCGCATGTGCCGGCCGTTCATATGAACACCCGCATGATCGTCACCGGCAAGCAGTGGTGGGGCGGCGGCGCCGACCTTACCCCTGTGCTCGATGCGCGCCGCACCCAGATCGATCAGGACACGGTTGATTTCCACGCCGCTATGCAGGCGGCTTGCGAGAACCGCCCCGGCGTCGACTATGATCGCTTCAAGACCTGGTGCGACGAGTATTTCTTCCTGCCGCACCGCAATGAACCGCGCGGCATCGGTGGCATCTTCTACGACCATTTCAATTCCGGCGACTGGGATGCCGATTTCGCCTTCACCCGCGCGGTCGGCGAAGCCTTCCTCGACATCTACCCTCGCCTCGTGCGCCGCAATTTCGAAAAGCCCTGGTCCGAAGCCGAACGCGACGAACAACTGGTCCGGCGCGGCCGCTACGTGGAATTCAACCTGCTCTACGATCGCGGCACCACATTCGGGCTGAAGACCGGCGGCAATGTGAATTCCATCCTCTCCTCCATGCCTCCGGCGGTGAAGTGGCCCTGATGCCAACGCGCTGACCTTGGCCGG
The DNA here is from genome assembly GCA_023391095.1 of Pseudomonadota bacterium. GTDB lineage: Bacteria > Pseudomonadota > Alphaproteobacteria > Rhizobiales > Devosiaceae > Devosia. Next base: position 202,477 of record JAEWBN010000020.1, on the reverse strand, counting down.
AACGGGCAACTCTGTTTAAGTCCGGCCATGTCGCTCACCGACCTCGAAATCAGGGGCTACCGCTCCGTCCGGTCCATTCGCCTGCCCTTGCGCCGCCTGACCGTGCTCACCGGCGGCAATGGCGTGGGCAAGACCAATCTTTATCGCGCCCTTGAACTGCTCCATGCTGCAGCGACCGGTGGCCTCACCGCGGCACTTGCCCGCGAAGGAGGCCTTGCCTCCGCCCTCTGGGCCGGTGAGCGCAAGACCGGGGAAGCCCGGCGCATTGCGCTCGAAGTGGGGCTCGAAACCACAATGCCCGACGACCACGAGGCGCCGCTGGTGCCGCGTTACCGGGTCGAGATCGGCTTTGGTACGCCTGACGATGCCGCCTTCAGCCAGGAGCCCCTGATCAAGGCGGAAAGCCTGGTTCTGCCCGGCCGCCGCCCCGTCACCCTGCTCGAACGCAAAGGCCCTGCCGTCTGGTACCGGGACGAAACCGGCGCACGGCGGACGCTGGACCTGCCCCTGCTGGCGAGCGAAACCGCCCTGTCGGAACTGCGCGGCACCCTGCCCGAGGTCGATACCATCAGGCATCTGCTTTCGGCCTGGCGCTTCTACCACGGCTTCCGCACCGACCGCGATTCGCCCCTCCGACGACCATCCCTGGCCATTACCGCACCGACCCTCGACGCAGATGGCGGCAATCTCGGCGCCGTCTTCGCAACACTGCGGCACATTCGCGGCGATACGGTCGATCTCGACGCGGCCATCGAGCACGCCTTTCCCGGTGCCCGGCTCGCCATTCCTGCGCCCGGCCAGGACGCTTCCTTCGCCATGGTCTTCCCCGAACTCGGCCATCACCCCTTCGGGCAGGCCGAACTCTCCGACGGCACACTGCAATTTCTGGCGCTGTTGGGGGCCCTTTTGGCCTATCGACTGCCGCCCTTCATCGCCCTTAACGAGCCTGAAGCCTCATTGCACCCTGATCTCTTGCCCGCCTTGGCCCGCGTCATCGGCCGCGCCGCCGAGCGGACGCAGGTCTGGATCGTCACCCACTCGCCGCGCCTGGCTGAAGCCATCGCCGGGGAAACCGGCGTCCTGCCGCGCACGGTGGTCCGTCGCGACGGCAGCACCTGGATCGAGGGCCTCTCCGACATCGGTATCTTTGCGGACGACTAGGGAACCTCTGACGCCCTGCCGCGTTTGCTCTGACCGCATCACGGACGCGAACGAAGGAGGTTCAGCAATGAAACGCTTTGATTCCGGCACGCTCATTCCCGGCTCCACCTGGCATGTCCAGGCCGAGGAAGAAGCCGAAGTTGTCCGTCGCGCGGTCGAAAACATGAGAAACATCAATGGCGAAACCGACGTGCGCCCCGAAATGGTCGAGCGCATCAAGGAACGCATCGTCGATGTGCGTTAGCCAAGGCTAGTTTGATGATCTGACTGTCCCTAGCAGGTCATCCGGGTCGAGAGTGAAACCACTCTCGACCCATTTCTTTTCCAGCTCCGCCAGCACTCGCCCCAGTTCGGGACCCGGCGCAAAACCTCGGGCGATAAGATCCTTGCCACTGACCGGCATGGGCGCCACCGGCAGCCGTGCCAGTTCCCGCGCCGCCTCCATGAGGCGATCCCGCGGCCAGTCGCCGAGCGCCGCTGCCACGGCCAACCCCTCCACTGCCAGTTCGCCGAACCTGTAGGCGGCCCAGCCGGTCTGGTCCTCGGCAAGAAGGTCTGCCGCCGCTCGGATCCGCGCGGCCGCATCTCCCATCGCCCTCGAAAGACGCCAGCCTTCACGCAAGAGTTCAACGTCATCACCGGCAAGGATGGCGAGCCGCGCCTCTGCCCCCTGCCCGCCCACCGCCTCATAGCGCTGGAGCGCGTGAAAGGTCTTGGCATCGAGCGCCAGAAGCCCGATCTCCCCCATGACGCCCAGCGTTCGCGCCACCTTCGGAAGCGCCAGCATGCGCCACATCTCATGGCCCACGCGCTCGCGCGACAGGTGCTCGAGCTTTCCCGCAGCATCGCGGCAGGCTGCAAGCCCGTCCGCGTCGAACTGCTCGCGGGCGTGGCTCGCCGAGAACCGGAAGAACCGATAGACCCGCAGCCCATCCTCCGCGATGCGCTGGCCGGCATCCCCGATAAAGCGCACCCGCCCATTGATCAGGTCGCCCGCTCCGCCAAGCGGGTCGTAAAGCCGCCCGTCGGCGAGGCAGTAAAGTGCGTTGATGGTGAAGTCCCGCCGCTGTGCATCGGCCATCCAGTCGGTGCCGAACCGCACCTGCGCATGCCGGCCATCGGTTTCGATATCCTGCCGCAGCGTCGTCACCTCGACGCTCGTACCGTCAAGCACCAGCGTCACCGTGCCATGTTCGATCCCGGTAGGATGGGCCGCAATTCCCGCGGCCTTTGCCCGCTGCATGACAGTGACCGGCAGCAATTCGGTCGCCATGTCGATGTCAGTGTTCTGCCGCGCCGCGCCGATCAGGCTGTCGCGAACGACGCCACCCACCGCCCGCGTTTTGCCTTCGGCGCCATCGAGCACCGCGAAAATCCTTTGCACAGCAGGCCGCTGAAGCCACTCGGCGCCCTCCAGCCGATCCGGAATCATGCCGCGTCCTCGCCCAGCGCCAGATCACGGAACTTGCGCGTCAGATTGGCCGTGATGCCCCAGATCATGTGCCCGTCATGATCGATCTGCCAGGTGGAATGCTCCTTCCCGTTGCGCGAAATGCGGAACCGGCCATAGGTCCCGGCATCGAGAATGCGCCGCAGCGGCACTTCGAACACCGAATGCACCTCGCCCGGATTGGGCACAAACGGCCCGCTCGGCTTCACGGCAGCAACGACAGGCGTGATGAGGTAGTTGGTACCGGTATAATAGGTGGGCATATAGCCCAGCACCGTGGCATCCTCTGGCACCATGCCAACTTCTTCATTGGCCTCCCGCAGGGCTGCCGCCGCAGCATCCGCATCGCCGCTGTCCACCTTGCCGCCGGGAAAGGCGACCTGGCCCGAATGAGCCCGCAGATCCGGCGAGCGCTCCGTATAAAGGACAGTATAACCTTCTGGCCGCTCGACCAGTGCAATCAGCACCGCGGCCAGCACGGGAGGTCGCGAGAACGGCGTAGTCGGCGCCCAGTCGGGCACGAGTTCTGCAGCCGGAGCCAGCGCCGGCTGCTCCTGCAGCAGGCGCGCACTCAGAATGTCGGCAATGTCGCTCTCGAAGTCCAAAAGTCACCGGCGCAAATCATGAAGCGGCCTGACATTAGCCAAGCCGCCACCAGGCTGCATCCCTTTTCGGCCCTACTCGCCGTCTTCAAAAGCGGCGATCGCGCCCTTGAGCGAAGTGGCAAGGCTCTTGTCCTCGGCCATCAGCAGCACGCGGCTGGTATCGACAGGACCGGGGAACTGGATGGCCCCTGGCGTCGTGATGTCCCAGCCGAGCGGGCAATAATAGTCCTGATCGCCGACGAGGAGCACGAAATGGCCCTCGCCGCGCGACAGCGCCAGCTTGCTGACTTCCCGCGCCAGGAGCTTGCCCGCACCGCGCTTGCGGAAATTGGGATGCGTGGCCAGCGGCCCAAGCAGATACCCCTTGATGCCGCCAACGCTGATCGGGGTCATCCACACCGACCCGCAAGGCGTGCCGTCGACTTCGGCGATCAGGCTGAGCGTCGGATCGATGGGAAAGCGTTCCCGCACCCGGAAGGCGGTGCGCGCGAAGCGGCCGGGACCGAAGGCAATAGCCTGCAGATCATCGACAAAGGCATCGTCCGCGGCGGTGGCGATCCGCACGGTGGGCTGGCCGGCAAGCGGGTGAGAAGCGGCCTCGGCCGCAACGATCGTGGTCATCTGGGCAAATCCGGAAAAGGTGTGCAGGAACAGCGTGCGAGCAGCCCGCGGGCCCTCGCTCAATCGACCCTTACGGTCGTCGGTTCGTCTGCAAAACCTTCACCATCCTGGACGCCTCCACGTCTGAATCCGCATTAGCACCAGCGGACTTGGCCGTAAATAGGATTGCAATGCTCATGGCCAAAATTCCTTTCCGCGTTGCAGGCGTAACGCATCTGGCAACGGACTGTTGCGTCAAACCGGCCTTTTGCCCACCGCGCCAAAGGCCTACCTGATGGACAAGCGTTGGATCGCTCCGCGACAACGGGGAGTTGATCTGGCAAACCAGACACCACGATGACGAAAAGAGAGCGGCAATGGGACAGTTGATTGACGGCAAATGGTCGACCCAGTGGTACGACACCAAGAAAAGCGGCGGCAAATTCGTGCGCTCTCAGGCTGGCTTCCGCAATTGGGTGACCGCCGACGGCAGCCCCGGCCCGTCAGGCGAAGGCGGCTTTGCCGCTGAGTCCGGCCGCTACCACCTTTATGTATCGCTGGCCTGCCCCTGGGCCCACCGCACCCTGATCTTCCGCAAGCTCAAAGAACTTGAAAGCCACATCACCGTCTCGGTCGTTTCGCCAAAAATGCCCGACGAGACCGGCTGGAGCTTTAGGGAGGACGAGGGCTCGACCGGCGATGCGCTCTTTGGCAAGGAGACCCTCTGGCAGGTCTATACCGAGGCGGTGCCCGACTACACCGGCCGCGTCACCGTCCCTGTGCTCTGGGACAAGAAGACCAATACCATTGTCTCCAATGAGAGCTCGGAAATCATCCGCATGTTCAACTCGGCCTTCAACGAGCTGACCGGCAATACCGATGACTATTACCCCGAAGCGCTGCGCGCAGACATCGACCGCGTCAACGCCCGCGCCTATGACGACATCAACAACGGCGTCTACAAGGCCGGCTTTGCCACGACGCAGGAAGCCTATGACGAGGCCGTGTCAAAGCTGTTCGACGCTCTGGACTGGGTGGAAGGCATCCTGGGCGAAACCGCCTATCTCAACGGCGAGGGCATTACCGAGGCCGACTGGCGGCTCTTCACCACGCTGGTGCGCTTCGACGCGGTCTATGTCGGCCACTTCAAGTGCAACCGCAAGCGCATTGCCGACTATCCGAACCTCAGCCATTACCTGAAGGCGCTCTACGAGGTGCCGGGCGTCAAGGAAACGGTCGACCTCGACCATATCAAGACGCACTATTACTGGAGCCACATCACCATCAATCCGACCCGCATCGTCCCGGCTGGTCCGGACCTGCCGTTCCTGGATTGAGGCGTGTGTGAGCGGAAATCGCCGTGCCTGTCGCCCCCTCCCCCTTCACGGGGGAGGTACCGGCGCTGGGCCCGGAGGGCCGTAGCTAAGGTAGGAGGGGGTGCCGTAGTACTCGGTGCTGCCAGCATTTAGCCCGCCGCCCCCTCAATACCCCCAGATCGTCCGCTTCTCGACCCCGTCGAAATATTCGTCGATGCGCTGGCTGGTCGCCGGCGTCACGCCATTGGGCAGGTTGTGCCGGTCGAACCAGCCCACTTCCGCAATCTCAAAACTGCTGCTCATGTCCGAAACCTTCTCGAACCTGGTGCAGACAAAAAACGCCACATGGTCGCGGTTCGTGACCGTGCTCGAATTGTGGTAGAGCCCGAAAAGCTGCATCGGCCCGATGGGACGGTGCCCGGTTTCCTCCTCGGTCTCGCGCGCCCCGGCCTCCTCAAACGTCTCGCCCGGCCCGACGCCTCCACCGGGAAACTGCCAGCCGGGAATATGCCGGTGCCGGATCAGCAGCACCTTGTCGCCATCCACCACCATGACGCGTGCGCCCACGGTCATGCGCAGCCACAGGCCCTTGAGCGTCAAAAACACACGCGCCCGCACGCGCTGAAAGCGGTTCATCATCGAAATGGCTCCGTTTTGCGTTCATGGCTATCAGAGCTTGCAGCGTGACAAAATCGTGCGTGAGCAACATTGACCGTTTTCTTGGACCCAACCTTCTGGCAAAACCCCTCGCGATGATCACGCTAGCGCACCTTTCCGACATCCACCTCTCCCCCCTGCCCGACGTGGGATTCCGGGATCTGCTCGGAAAGCGCCTTACCGGCTTTCTCAACTGGAAGCTCAAGCGCCACGGGGAAATGAACACCGAGACGCTGTCGCGCCTGATCGCGCACATGCAGGAACAGAATGCCGACTTCACCGCCGTCACCGGTGATCTCGTCAATCTGGCGCTCGATGCGGAAGTGCGCCGCGCCGGCGACTGGCTGTCTGCCCTGGGCGGAAGCGAGCGCGTCGCCGTCTGCCCCGGCAATCACGACGCCTACGTGCCCGGCGCCCTCGAGAATGCCCAGCGCACCTGGGACCAGTATCTCAAGGGCGAAACCCTCGAAGGAGAAGCGTTTCCCTTCGTGCGCCGCATCGGCGACGTCGCCATCATCTCCTGTTCGAGCGCAGTTCCCACGCCGCCCTTCATGGCTGTCGGACGCTTCGAGGAAAAGCAGGCCGCCCGCCTGGGACGCATGCTCAAGCTTCTGGGCGACGATTATTTCCGCGTGGTTCTCATTCACCACCCGCCCAATGCGGAACTGCAGCACCCCTCCTTCGGCCTCAAGGGCCATCGGCTGTTCCGCAGCGTCATTGCCGAGCATGGCGCCGAAATGGTGCTGCATGGCCATACGCACCGCTCGTCCATCCACCACATACCCGGCAAGAGCCGCGAAGTGCCTGTCATCGGCGTCGCCGCCGCCAGCGCGGCGCAGGGCGGCACACTGGACGATCCGGCCCGTTACAATCTCTTCCAGATCGACAAGTCGGGCGGCGAGTGGCGCTGCACCATGCGCGAATTCGGTTTCCAGCGCCTCGGGCAGGACATCGTCATGCGCATGCAGATGCGGATTTACTGACCGGCCTGAAAGCCGGATCGCTTCTGGTCGCGTAAGGCCCTCTACCGCCCCACTCCCGCCGCAACCGCAAATCACCTATATCTGCGGATCATTCCAGCGAGTTGCCCGTGACCGAATTCTTCCGCATCGAGCGTCCGACCTTTGACCCGGCAACGGGAGAGGCCCGCTTTCCCTATCGCCTCAACGACCTCGCCTTTACCGAGACGCTGACCCTGCCGCAGGGCGCCAACAGCGCCGCGGCTGCCTCGCCGGCCTTTCTCAAGCTGCTCGATCTAACCGCGCTGGTCCTGGGCGTCAGCTATTTCAAGCTGCGCGCACCCTTCGCCATCGAAGCCCCGGACCTGCCGCTGACCGACGCCGAGCGCGCCTTCGTCATCGACATCTATGAAAACGGCCTCGGGGAATTCTACGCTCGCAACCAGCTCGCTCGTTTCGGCAAGCTGACCCTGACCACGCCGTCCGACCCAATCGCCCGCAAAGCAGCGCCGATCCTGCCCGAGCGCGCTCTGCTGCCCATTGGCGGCGGCAAGGATTCGCTGGTCAGCGTCGACCTGCTCTCCCATGTCGGCGTCCCCTTTACCCCCTTCGCGGTCAACCCCAAGGGCCCGATCCTGACCTCCGTGGACAAGATCGGCACCCAGCCGCTTTACGTCACGCGGACGCTGGACCCCGAAATGATCCGGCTGGGCAAGGAGGCGGGCTATTACAACGGCCACGTCCCCTCCACTGCGATCAATTCCATGATCGCCTCGCTCTGCGCCCTGCTCTTCGGCTACGACCAGATCGTCCTCTCCAACGAGCGCTCGGCCAGCGAAGGCAATGTGGTTTTCGATGGGCGCGAGACCAACCACCAGCATTCCAAGTCGCTCGGCTTCGAACTGCTCATCGCCGACACCCTGGCCAACGCCACCGGCGGCGCGCTCAAGTATTTCTCGCTGCTGCGCCCCTATTCGGAAGCGCGGATCGCCTCGCTCTTCACCAAGAGCGACACGTTCGATGCAGTCTTTTCAAGCTGCAATCGCAATTTCCGCCTGACCGGCAATGACGGTCCGCTGTGGTGCGGCGAATGCCCCAAATGCCACTTCGTGTTCCTGATCTTTGCCCCCTTCATGGCCAAGGAGCGCCTGCTCCGCATTTTCGGCAAGGACCTGCTCGACGTCGCCGAAAACGAGCAGTCCTTCCGCGAACTGGCGGGCCTTGCCGGACAGAAGCCCTGGGAATGCGTCGGTGAAATTCTGGAAGCAGCGGCCTGTTTCTACACGCTCACCCGCCACGCCGACTGGCACCAAACCGCCGTGGTCAGCGCCATCAAGGCAGACCTCTTCGCCCAATATGGCGAGGAAAAGCTGCAGCTCGCCATGGCCGAATGTCTGACCGACAGCCGCGACCATCACATTCCGCCGGCCCTCGCCGCCAAGGTAGCCGCCTATGCCGTTTGACGCGCCCGTCCTGCTCTACGGCGCCGGCCGCGAAGCGCTCTCCACCCGCAATTTTCTCAAGTCACGCCAGCCGGACCTCAAGGTCTTTGTCACGGTGGACAGCGGCTCAGCCGATATTCCCGATACCGAGCTGATCGCCCCCGCCGATCTGGCTGCCGCCATGGCCGAGCGCCGCTTCGGCCTCATCGTCAAAAGCCCCGGCGTCTCGCTGTACAAGCCGGTATTCCAGATGGCCCGCGACGCTGCCATTCCGGTGACCTCCAACCTCAACCTCTGGGGCGCGACCTACCGGAGCGATCGCACCGTCATCGCCATCACCGGCACCAAGGGCAAGTCCACCACCGCAACCCTCACCCACCTCATGCTGGTGCGCTCGGGCATCGACGCGGGCCTTGCCGGCAATGTCGGCCTCGCCCCGCTCGATATCGCCGACAAGCACGCCGTCGTGGTCCTCGAACTCTCGAGCTACCAGACGGCGGACATGAATTTCCTGCCCGACATCGCCGCCATCACCAATCTCTACCCCGAGCATGTCGACTGGCACGGCTCGGTCGAGCGTTACTATGCTGATAAGCTGCACTTGGTGGATCGCGACGGCCATCTGGCGGTTGCTCTCGGCGCTGCAGCCCGCGGCAATGCCCTCGTGGCCAAGGCCGTGCGGGACCACCGCCGCCTGCTGCGCGACCTGACGGCCGAGGAAGACCTTGCCATCGAGCATGCGGCCGCGCTCTCGCGCCTGCGCGGCGCGCACAATCTCGACAATGCCCGGCTCGCCGCCCAGATCGCCCTTGCCGCGGGTGGCACTATGGATGGCGTCCTCGCCGGCATAGGCGCCTTCCGCCCCCTACCCCATCGCCTCGAAGAACACGTCTTCGGCACAGTGACCGTGGTCAACGATTCCATCTCGACAACGCCCGAAGCCACCAAGGCCGCACTCGCTGCCTATCCCGGCCGCCGCATCGCGCTCATCGCCGGCGGTCACGAACGTCAGCAGGACTATACCGAACTCGCCGGCCTGCTCGCCCCCCGGGGCGTCACCACGCTGGTCACCCTGCCGGTCACCGGCAACAGGCTCGCCGACGCAGCGCGCCAGCTCGCGCCCGACATCGCCGTCAGCGAAGAACCAGACCTCGAAGCGGCCATCGACCGCCTTGCGACACTGAGCGCCCGCTTCGACACGGTCATTCTCTCGCCGGGCGCGCCCTCCTACAACCAGTTCAAGAATTTCGAGGAACGCGGCCAACGCTTCGTTGAACTCTGCCGCAGCCGGTTCGGCTAGAACGGGCCATCGAGGCTGGCACTGGGAACGCCGGCCTCCCGCAACGCCTTGCCCACGGCGGCCAGCAGGTCGGGATTGCCGATCTTTTCCCTAAGCCGCGTCAGGATGCCATTGGCGCGGAATTCGGGCACTTCCAGCACCCGGGGTAGATAGGCATTGACCAGGTCGTCGTCGCCAAGCCGCGCCCCGGCGATCACCACAAGGATTGGCCCCAGTTCCGGGTCGGATTGGGCATAGCGCTCCGCATAGTCCACCGCCGCCGCCAGATCGCCATCGCGCAGCGCCAGCAAGGCCGGCACGCCGCGATACCAGTCCGGCGCCTCGGGCGCGCTGCTGAGGGCACCGACCGAATAGGCTTCCGCCTCGTCGATCCGGCCATGCAGCGCCAGATGCCGCGCCCAGGCGGCCATGGCGTCGGTATTGGCCCCATTGAGCTGCAGCGCCGACCCATAGGCGGCCTCCGCCGGCTCATCCTGCCCCATGGTCTCGAACAGCCGCGCCCGTTGTTCCCAGACAAAACTGCTGACCGGCGCCGCCTGGATGGCCCGCGACATGGCGGCGTCTGCCGTTTCAAGCGTGGATGCCCGTTCCATCCCGGCCAGGTCCACCACAACGCCCCGCTCCGCGGCAAGGCTCGCCAGCGACGCCAGTGCCCTCCCCTGCACGCGCTGCTCCAGCGGCAGGCTCTCGAAACAGCGTGCCGCATTGACGGCACGCGCCTGCATGGGCCGTTCCCGGTAGAGGTCAAAGAGCACCTGGCAGAGGTAAAGCGTCTCGGCCCCGCGCTGCACCGGCTGATCGCCCAGCATTGCGCGGGCGCGCGCATGGAGCGGTCCGCGGGGGCTGCCCAGCGCCCGGCTTATCGCGGCCGACACCCGTTGCAGCACGCCGCCTGCCGCTTCCTCCGCTACAGGCACATCGACGCTGGTGCTCCAGACCACCGTGCGGCTCTGCGCCTCGGTCAGGATCGTGCTGAACCGCAGGATGTCGCCCTCCTGGCGCACCACGCCGCTCAAAAGAAAGTCGTTCTCGTCCTCCACAGGCGCCTGCTCGGCACCGCTGCTGGCATAAGACACCGAGAAACTCTCGAACTTCTGCAAGGCCGACACGAGTTCGACGGCCAGCCCCGACGCCCGCGCAATATCTTCGCTGCTTTCCCCCAGGCTCTGGAATTCCAGCACGCGCACATGCGGATAGCTGAGCTGGCGCATCGCCCGGGCATTCTCGGCTTCCTGACCCCAATAGGAAATCGCATAGGCCACGATGGCTACGAGAATCGTCAGCACGGCCAGGGCAAACCATGCAATGGCCAGCTCCCGGCGCTTGCCGGCCAGAAAGGCATCTTCGTCCGTCCAGGCCGGGGCTGGCCCCGCCTCGGCGCTGGTTTCCTCCGGCCCCGTATTGAAGCGAAATGACGGGACATAGCGGCCCACCGGCAAGTCGATCCGCACCGGCTGGTCCGCCCCCGGCCCCTGGTAATACTGCTCGAGCAGGCCGCGCAGCCGGCGCGCCTGCACGCGCACGATAGGATCGGTCTGCGGGTCGAAATTGGTCGGACGCCCAAAGACGTCGACCGCGATGGAATAAGCCTTTATCGAGGACGAATCGCGCGCTAGGGTGCGCTCCACGATGTAGCGCAGGAATTTCGCCAATTGCGGCGACCTGGCAATCTCGGGCCAGTCCAGGACATGGTCGAGGGCTTGCGCAACCTCTGCGGCTGTGGGCTCTGTTGCTGACAAGGCCGCCCCCCGTTCCATCGCTCAATAGTGCCGCTTTACATGTAAAACGCAAGGGCGAATAACCCCGCATTTACATGCGCTTGCTTTGCTTTACGTCAATCATCCGGCATTCGGCGCTTCGTCGCAGTCACGGACGCGGCGGGTTATCCGGCGGCTAGGCCCCTCCGGCAAGTTCTACAAAGACTAATCAAGATGTCCGCCCGCATGCCCTGCGGCGCGGCAGAGACGTTTGTTTTTGCACCCAATGGCGCGGGAAGCGGGGAACTTTGACCAGTTCAGCGGACGACCTGTCTTTTATTGCCCTGATCGATGACGATGCCCATTCGGCATACCTGCTGACGCGCATGCTGCGTGCGCAGAAGTCTCCTGAAGTCCGGCATCTGGGGGGCGCCACCGAAGGCGAAATCGCCATTACCGTGATGCTGGCGGACGTCACCGCCAATTGGCCCGAACTGCTCATCGTGGACCTCAAGGCCCATAGCGGAGCCAATCTCGAATTTCTCCACCGCAATCATGCCTTGCTACGTCAGAAGGGCATTCCGGTTGCTGTGATGACCCCGCCTACCGACCGTGCCGGGCGGGAAAGCCTTCTGCGCGCTGGCGCGTCGGCGGTGTTCTTCAGGCAGGCTGAGCTCGATGCCTTCAGGCACGAGGCGTCTGCCATTGTCGGTTTCTGGGCGCGCCATCAGCGCCTGGATGCAGTTGGCATGTGACGCCTGCGTCCACAGGTTACATGCCATAGCCGGAGAGTGATGTCGCAAGCCTGTCCCCCGATTGGCCTTGCGTTCCAAAGCATCCTCTCCGGCGCCTATCCGGCCGGCGGTTTGCACCACCTTCGGTCGTAGCGCACCACCCTCCAGGTGCGCAGGGTAGCGGTTGCGGTTCCCTCCCGTCCGCAACCGTACGGGGGGAGAAGTCTGTCGTCTGTTGCGAAGTGTCCCTCATCGCACGGCTGGCCCTAAGGCTTCTCCCCGCGGCCCGCCTCATTTGCCTCCGCCATCGCGACAGCGCTCCGGTGCCCGAGCACCTGATGGGAAAAGGCGCGCAATGCCGCCAGCACAAGAATGGCAAACAGCGCCACGCCGGCAGCAATGAAGTAATAGCCCAGCGCCGTCGCAACGCCGACCGCCCCCGCCAGCCACATGCCGGCGCCCGTGGTCAGCCCCTGCACATTGCGTCCGCTGCGGAAAATCGCGCCCGCGCCAAGAAAGGCGATCCCGGCCGTCACCGCTTCCACAGCGCGGATCGGATCGGCCTGAGGCCCTTGCGGACCCACCTCGATCGTGTGGAAAATCTCGAAGGTCAGGATGGTGAAAAGCGCGGCGGCCACCGCCACGAGGATATGCGTGCGCAACCCGGCTTCCGCCGTGTTGATCTCGCGCTCGAAGCCGATCATGGCGCCGAACAGTGCGGCCATGAGCAGGCGCAGGGCGATGATGTGCTGGGGAAGGTAAGTCTCGACGAGGCCGAAGGAATTGCCAACATCCATTTTGGACTTCCCTGTTGTGACGCTTCCCCCACAACCCGGTGAAGGCGTCACGGTTCCTTCTCGCCCCCACGTCACACTGATCTCACTTTAAGGGCATCGGTAACTTGTCCATAAGGCTAAGTGGCGTAAAGTGCAGTGAACTTCGTCCGCGAGACCTTATGCCCGGATCCCAAAGACAGGCCCGCTTCGGCTTTTCGGCCACCGTGCTTTTGCCTACCCTGCTGACCCTCGTGCTGACGGGAGGAGCGGTTGCCCTGTTCATCAGCCTCGCCACCGCGAGCATCGATGACCGCGCCCTCGAGCGGCAGACCCGCATCGCGTCGCAAGTCCTCGAAAACCGCCGCACCGGCCTTGCCCACGAGCTTGAAAGCGTCGCCATCTGGGATGAAGCGCTGGTCAATGCCAGCCTGACGCCCAATTCCGACTGGCTCGATATGTATGTCGGGGTCTGGATGCGCGATTACTTCGGCCACAGCCACACCGCAGTTCTCGGCCCTGATAATGAACCGGTCTATGTGATGATCGGCGGACACACGTCCAACGCCAGCGAATACAATCGCATCATGCGCTTTGCCGCCGCGCCCTTTGTGAACACGGTGCGCGAAGCCCTTCAGGACGGGGCGGTTGACACCTGGCGTGCAGACGGCACACCCCTGCCGGCGACATCTCAGTTCACTGTGCTCAACGGCCGTCCGGCCGTGCTGGGCGTCATGCCCATCGTATCCGATAGCGGTACCCTGTCCGATCCGGCAGGCCAGGAATATCTCCTCGTCAGCGCATTACCTCTGGCCGAGGCCGAGGCCGAGCGCATCACGCGCAACGTGCTTTTCGAAGACACCGAATTTGTGGTGAGGCCATCGAGTGCGCCCGACAGGGCATCCCTCCCGATTACCGACGCCAACGGTGGCTTTGTCGCGTTTCTGGAATGGACCCAGGATCGGCCGGGGACGCTCCTGGCGCAACGCACCGCGCCGGCCATCATAGCCGGCTTCCTGGTGGCGGGTGTCGTGGTCTTCCTGTTGATTACCCAGCTCCAGCGCACCCGGGCCGCCTACGAGGCCGAAAGGCAGACCGCCGAACATCGCGCCACGCATGACCCGCTGACCCAATTGCCCAACCGCGCCGGCTTTGATGCCGAAATGGCCCGTCGGCTCGCCCAACGCCACAGTCCGGGCGTCGGCATGTCCGTCCTCATGCTGGACCTCGACCGCTTCAAGCAGGTCAATGATACATTGGGCCATCCGGCCGGCGACGAACTGATCTGCCGCGTCTCGGAGCGCATTCGCGACATTGTGGGTCCCCGCACCTTCCTCGCGCGCATTGGCGGCGACGAATTTGCCATGATCCTCGATGGTCACCAGCCCGATGCCGAATATGCGCAGATTCTGGCCAACCGGATCGTCGACTCCATCGCGCGGCCCTTTACCATCTACCAGTACCAGACCTTTGTCGGCGCCAGTCTTGGCATCGTCTGGTCGAGCCTCGACATCGCGGACGCCCGCGAAATGGTGCGCAAGGCCGACATCGCGCTTTATGAAGCCAAGTCCGCTGGCCGCAACCGCGCCGTCATCTACGAAGAGCGCATGAACGAGATGCTGCAATTGCAGCATACCATCGAGGCCGAACTGCGCGACGCCCTGCGCACCAATGCCCAGCTTACCGTCGACTTCCAGCCGCTGATCGACCAGAAGTCCCGCCGCGTCATCGGCGCCGAAGCGCTTGCCCGCTGGCATCACCCCCGCTTCGGGCAGATTTCCCCCGCCCGCTTCATTCCCGTCGCCGAGAATACCGGCCTTATCGAGGCCCTGGGCGAATTTGTCCTGCGTCGCGCATGCGAATTGGGCGCAACCCAGCCGGGCCGCACTATTGCGGTGAACATCTCGCCCGCCCAGCTGCGCAACCCGCACTTCGCCACGACTGTTTTCGATATCCTGCACACATCAGGCATGCGCGCCGAGGATCTCGAACTCGAAATCACCGAGTCCATCCTGCTCGATCACGAGCATGTCTCGGCGCACAACCTGCTCACCTTCCGCGGCGCCGGCATCCACTTGGCGCTCGACGATTTCGGCACCGGCTATTCTTCGCTGAGCTATCTGCGCCGTTATCCCGTCGATCGCATCAAGATCGACCGGTCTTTCGTCAGCCAGTTGGCGCCCGGACACGTCAACGTGCCGATTACGCGCGCGCTCGTTACCCTCGCCCATGCCATGAATATCCATGTCACAGCCGAAGGCGTGGAAACGGAGGAACAAGCCTCCATCCTGGGGGAAATGGGCTGCAATACGTTGCAGGGGTTCCTCTTTTCGCCCGCCGTCAGCGCCGAAAAGATCACGGCGATTTTCAACGCCCCTGCCAATCAGCCCGAAAAGCGCCCCCGCATCGTCTCGATCACTTAGGGGATATTGCCGGGCTCGGTTCCTGCAAAGATCGCAAAGATAATCGCGAACAGCACGACCACCGCGATCATGGAGAAAATCATCACGCGCAGGTTCATCTTGCGCGGATTGGCCTGCCGCACCTCGGTCGGATTCTTGTCGGGATCGTAGGTCTGCATGTCGATTGTCCTGCGTTTTCGGTCGTGAATTCAACGCCATCCGCCAGTTCCGGTTCCGCCCGTCACGCTCACGGCCCCTTGACTGGCAGTCGGCGCCGACCCACCCTCAGGCAAACAGCGGCGAGACGAGGACCATGAGCGATACCGAACACCTGACGCGCATGATCATGGCCGGCCAGGGCAAGGCGAAAGCCGATCTCGTCATCACCAATATCGGCCTGCTCGACGTCATCACCGGCGCAGTCACGACGACCGATATCGCCATCGTCGGTGACCGCATCGTCGGCACGCATGCGCGCTATGAGGGCGAAACGGTCATCGACGGTACCGGCCGTTTCGCCGTGCCCGGCTTTATCGACACCCACCTTCATATCGAATCCAGCCTCGTCACCCCGCTCGAATTCGACCGTTGCGTGCTGCCCTATGGTGTCACTACTGTCCTGTGCGATCCGCACGAGATCGCCAATGTGCTGGGCGCCGAAGGCATCCGCTATTTCCTCGAATGCGCCGAGCGCACCATCATGGACGTGCGGGTGAACCTGTCCTCTTGCGTCCCCGCCACGCCCTTCGAGACGTCGGGCGCCCGCCTTGAAATCGAAGACCTCCTGCCCTTCCGCTCCCACCCCAAGGTGGTCGGCTTGGCAGAGATGATGAACTTCCCCGGCGTCCTCAATGCCGATCCGGGCATCCTCGCCAAGCTTGCCGCTTTCCAGGATGGCCATATCGACGGCCACGCGCCACTCCTGCTCGGCACGGCTCTCAATGGTTACCTCGCCGCCGGCATCCGCACCGACCACGAGGCCACCTCAGCCGCCGAGGCGCGCGAAAAGCTGGCCAAGGGCATGGCCATCCTCATTCGCGAAGGCTCGGTGTCCAAGGATTTGGAAGCCCTCGCCGAAGTTCTCGATGAAAACACATCGAGCTTCGTCGCCCTCTGTACGGACGACCGCAATCCCCTCGACATTGCCGAAGAGGGTCACCTCGACAGCTCTATCCGGCGCCTGATCGCCCGGGGCCGCCCCCTGCACCATGTCTATCGCGCCGCCAGCCACTCGGCCGCCCGTATCTTCGGCCTCCGCGACCGCGGTCTCCTCGCCCCCGGCTGGCGCGCCGACATCGCCATTCTCGATAGTCTTGAGGACTGCCGCGTCTCCGACGTCATCGCCGCCGGGCGTCTCGTCACCCCCGAGCTGTTCGAGACCCGCGAGCCGGTCGCCCCGGTCGGCCTCTCGTCGATGAAGGCACGCCCCGTCACATCGGACGCCTTCATCACCCAAGCCAAGCCCGGCCAGAACCGCGTCCCGGTCATCGGCGTCCGCCCCGGCCTCATCCTCACTTTCCGCGAGGAAGCCACCCTCGCCACCACGGACACGGGTCTCCAGCCTGATCTCGCCGCCGATGTCATCAAGGTCGCCGTCATCGAGCGCCACGGCAAGAACAACAATATCGGCCGCGCTTTCGTCACCGGCTTTGGCCTCAAGCGCGGTGCCATCGCCTCGTCCGTCGGCCACGACAGCCACAACATCACCGTGGTTGGCGCCAATGACGCCGACATGGCCGTCGCGGTCAATCGCCTGATCGAGCTGGGTGGCGGCTTCACTGTGGCGGACAACGGCACGGTCACCGCCGAACTGGCCCTGCCGCTGGCCGGGCTGATGAGCCTCAAGAGCTTCGAGGCCGTTGCGCACGATCTCCATCACCTGCGCGACGCCGCCCGGGGGCTGGACTGCGTCCTGCCCGAACCCTTCCTCCAGGTCGCCTTCCTCGCCCTGCCCGTCATCCCCCATCTCAAGATGACCGACCGGGGCCTCTTCGATGTCGACGCTTTCGATTTCGTGACCTGACCCATGAGCCTCCCCTCGCTCTTTCTCGCCTGGGTCGAAGACCTGCCTCCGCGCCTCAACGGGGTGACGCGCACCCGCTCTATTCCCATCGAGATGGAAGACGGCGTCATTCTCAAGACCGACCATTACGCGCCCAAGGCCGAGGGGCCCCACCCCACCATTCTCATGCGCCTGCCCTATGGCCGGCGCGGCTTCGGCGCCATTTGCGAGGCTTATGCGGAACGCGGCTTTCACGTCGTCATCCAGGCCTGCCGCGGCACCGAACGCTCGGGCGGTGTATTCGACCCCTTCGCCAATGAACGCGCCGATGGCCTCAAGACGCTGGACTGGATCAAGTCCCAGCCATGGTTCGATGGCCGCATCGGGCTGACCGGCCCCTCCTATCTGGGCTATGCGCAATGGGCCATCAGCGACGCCCTGCCCCCCACATCGGCCATGGCCACCAAGGTCACCACCTCCAATTTCCGCCCCGTCGTCTTCCCCGCCGGCGCCTTTCATCTCAATCTCTGGCTGAGCTGGGTGCAGGTGGTCGAAGGCCTGCGCAACCGGCCCCTGGCCACCGCCGCCCGCATGTTTTCCGGCGACATCGAGCGTCGCACCGAACGCGCCGCGCTGACCCTGCCGCTGGTCGAGGCCGACAAGGCCGCGGTGGGCCACAAGATTCCCTTCTGGCGTCACTGGTTTGACAATGCCATCGGCAACGACGCCTTCTGGACCGATCTCGACCACTCCCATCGGCTGAGCAAGGACACCCCGCCCGTCCACTTCATTTCGGGCTGGTACGATTTCATGCTCGATCCGCTTTTGGCCGATTACCAGCGGCTGGTCGCCCTGGGGCACCGTCCCTACCTCACGGTGGGCACCTGGTTCCACGTCGCCGAAGAGCTGCAGCGCGACAACCTGCGCGAGACCATCCTGTGGATGCGCGCGAAGCTCATGGGCGACGCGACCGGCCTGCGCAAGCGCCCCGTCCGCATCCACATTTCGGGCCGCGACGAATGGCATGAATTCGACCACTACCCGCCCGGCGTCGCCGCGCCCCGCAACTGGGTCATATCCGGCCCCGGCACATTGTCCGAGGCCGACAGCCCCGGCATTGGCTCGGACAGCTATCGCTACGATCCCGCCAATCCCACGCCCAATCTCGGCGGCGCCATCTTTGCCTTTACCGGTGCAGGCGCCGTGGACAACGCCCCGCTCGAACAGCGGCCTGATGTGATCACCTATACCGGTGCGGTCCTGCTCTCCGACATGACCGTCATCGGCCAGCCGCAGGCGCGCGTGCGCCTCAGCGCCGCCCATCCGCATGTGGACGTCTTCGTCCGGCTCAATGATGTGTCACCCGAAGGCGTCTCGACCAATATCTGCGATGGCTTCGTCCGCCTGACGCCGGAAACGCTGCACGAGGCCGATGGCACATGGCAGGTCACCCTGCCCCTTCACGCCACGGCCCACTGTTTCCGCGCCGGCCATCGCGTCCGGCTGCTGATCGCCTCGGGGGCCCATCCGCGCTATGCGCGCAACCTCGGCACCGAAGAGCCGATCAACCACGCCACGCGCATGGTGCCCAACGAAGTGGAAATCCACCATACCGGCACCGCCCTCACCCTGCCCACCTATCGTCTGGACTGACCCCATCACCACGGCCCCCTGATGTTCCCCGCCGAGCGCCCATTGCCATATTGATTATTTTCCATAACAATATCGCAGGCATGCACCATGCAATGGGAGGATTGAATGAACGTGCTCTGGAGGAATTCCGTCGCCCTGGCGACGCTGGTCTCCGCCCTCGGCCTTGCCGGGACCGCACAGGCGCAATCGCTGGACTGCGCTGAGCTCTCGACCCACGATTTCGGCATTGCCGACCTTGTCATCAGCGAAGCCACGCCGCTGGCCGTTGGCGAAGACGCCCCCGTGGCCCACTGCCTGGTGCGCGGCCACATCGGCGAACGCACCGGCACCGATGGCAACACCTATCGCATCCGCTTCGAGCTGCGCCTGCCCGACGCGTGGAACAGCCGCTTCATTCACCAGTTCAACGGCGGCAATGACGGCGCCGTCGTCCCGGCCACCGGCAACCTGCTCAATGGTGACCCGGCCGATATTGGCCTTGCCCGCAACTATGCTGTTGTCTCCAGCGATGCCGGCCATGATGGCGAGGCCCATCCCGAAGCGGGTCTGGCGGGCGGCGCGCAATTTGGCTTCGATCCGGAAGCGCGCAGCGACTATGGCTACGGCGCCGTGGTCAAGCTCAACCCGGTCGCGACGCAGATCGTCGAAGACTATTACGGCACCGAGATCGCCTATTCCTATGGCGTCGGTGGCTCCAATGGCGGACGCCACGCCATGGTCCAGGCCACCCGCTCCTCCGACGCCTTCGATGGCATCCTGGCCGGCTATCCCGGCCTCAACCTTCCGCGCGCCGCCGTCCAGCACGCCTGGGACGTGCAGAGCTTCCACGCCGTCAACGGCGATATCCGCACGGCCTTTGCACCGGAAGACCTGCAACTGGTGGGCGACGCCGTTCTGGCCGCCTGCGATGGCCTCGATGGCCTTGAGGACGGCATCATCGGTGACACCCCGGCCTGCCAGGCAGCCTTCGACATTGCCACCCTCACCTGCGAGGGCAATGACACCCAAGCCTGCCTCAGCCCCGCTCAGGTCGAGGCCCTGCGCCGCATCCATGCCGGCCCTACCAATTCCGCCGGCGAAGCGCTTTACACCAACTGGGCCTGGGACCGCGGCATCGCTACGGGCGACTGGCGCTTCTGGAAGCTCGAAAGCCCCATTCCGCCCTGGGACAATCTCCCGCTGATCGCCACCATGGGGGCCTCCTCGCTCGCCACCATCTTCTCCAATCCGCCCGTCGAAGTGGGTGGCGCCCCCAATGATCTGCTGCAGTTCCTGCTCGATTTCGACTTCGACACCGACGTCACCGTCGACGCCACGGACCCAACCTTTGCCGAGTCGCCCATGACGTTCATGACGCCCACCGATGCCCAGGACCCGCGCATGGCCGACTTCCAGGACGCCGGCGGCAAGATGATCGTGTTCCACGGCGTCAGCGACCCGGTCTTCTCCGTCAACGACACCATCGCCTGGTATGAAAAGCTAGACGCCAATACCGACGGGCACGCACGCGACTTCGTCACGCTCTATACCGTGCCCGGCATGGGCCACGGCCCCGGCAGCCCCG
This sequence comes from Pseudomonadota bacterium, assembly GCA_023391095.1. Lineage (GTDB taxonomy): Bacteria > Pseudomonadota > Alphaproteobacteria > Rhizobiales > Devosiaceae > Devosia. The sequence goes on along the minus strand of JAEWBN010000020.1, from coordinate 182,162 downwards.
CCACCGACAAGTTCGACGCCTTCTCGGCGCTGGTCGACTGGGTGGAAAACGGCACCGCTCCCGATGCGTTGGTGGCCGAGGTCACCCCGGACAATCAATATGTCCCCGACCTGATCGGCATCACCCGCAAGCTCTGCCCGCACCCGCTCATCCCCCGCTACACCGGCGGCGATGAAAAAAGCCACGAGAGCTTCACCTGCGAATAACCAAAAGCCCGCCGAAAGGCGGGCTTTCTTACCTCGGACCTGCGCCTACCACCGGCCCCCACCTCCCCCTGAACGGGGGAGGCAAGCGAAGCTTAGCCCGCAGGGCTTAGCGCAGCTCGGAGGGGGTGCCCGCAACCCGGACGCTCTGAGACCATCTGCAACGACAATCAGCGGCTACCACCCCAAAATCACCGGCCCCCACCTCCCCCTCCACGGGGGAGGCAAGCGAAGCTTGGCCCGAAAGGGCCTCGCGCAGCTCGGAGGGGGTGCCCACAACCCGGAACTGCCCGGCCCTGCGCAGCCCTTCCATCGGGCCGACTACTTCTTGTCCCGCGCCTTGACCTTCAGCCGGGCGGCATGCAGCAGCGGCTCGGTATAGCCGCTCGGCTGTTCGGCCCCGTGCAGCGCCAGTTCCAGCGCCGCCTGGAACGCCACCGACTGGTAGTTCTCCGTCATCGGGCGGTAGAGCGGATCACCCGCATTCTGCCCGTCCACAACCACAGCCATGCGCTCGAACACCGAGGTCACCTCGTCGCGGCTGACAAGCCCATGGCGCAGCCAGTTGGCTACGGCCTGCGCGGAAATCCGGCAGGTTGCGCGGTCTTCCATCAGCCCCACATTGTTGATGTCGGGAACCTTGGAACACCCCACGCCCTGCTGCACCCAGCGCACCACATAGCCCAGAATGCCCTGCGCATTGTTCTCGAGTTCGCGCGTGATCTCCTCGCGGCTGAGCGAATATGGCGCCTGTACCGGCATGGAGAACAGAGCCAAAAGCGGCGGCGTGGCCTCGTTGTGGCGACGCTTCTGCGCCTCAAGAACATCGACCTCGTGGTAATGCAGCGCATGCAGCGTCGCCGCCGTCGGCGATGGCACCCAGGCGGTATTGGCCCCCGCCTTGGGGTGCCCGATCTTGGCATCCATCATGGCGGCCATGTCGTCGGGCCGGGCCCACATGCCCTTGCCGATCTGTGCCTTGCCGGAGAACCCGGCGGCCAGCCCGATCAGCACATTGCGGTCCTCGTAGGACGAGATCCACTTCTCAGCCTTGATCTCGTCCTTGCGCAGCACGGCGCCGGCTTCCATCGAAGTATGAATCTCGTCGCCCGTGCGATCGAGGAACCCGGTATTGATGAAGAACACGCGCTCCCGCGCCGCATGGATGGCGGCCTTGAGATTGGCGGAGGTGCGGCGCTCTTCGTCCATGATTCCGATCTTGATGCGATTGGCCTCGAGCCCCAGCATCTTTTCGACCGACGCAAAGATCGCGCAGGCAAAGGCCACTTCTTCGGGCCCGTGCATCTTGGGCTTGACCACGTAGATCGCGCCATTGCGCGCATTATTGCCCTTGTCATGCAGCGCGCAGAGCGCCGTCACCGCCGCATCCATCAGCCCCTCGCCCACCGGCTGTCCGTCGAACAGCACGGCGTCCGTGGTCATCAGGTGCCCTACATTGCGCACCAGCAGCAGCGAGCGGCCCTTGAGCACGAGCGGCTGGCCGTCCACATCCTTGTAGTGGCGATCCGCATTGAGCTTGCGCGTGACGGTCTTGCCGCCCTTTTCAAACGTGTCTTCCAGCGAGCCATTCATCAGGCCCAGCCAGTTGCGATAAACGCCCACCTTGTCCTCGGCATCGACCGCCGCGACCGAGTCCTCGCAATCCTGGATCGTGGTCAGCGCCGCCTCGACGATCACATCGCTGAGCCCCGCCGCATGCGCCTTGCCGATTTCCGTCTCGGGCGCGATCACCAGAATGACATGCAGCCCGTTATGCCGCAGCACGATCTCGCCGGCGGCCTCGCTGCCGCCATAGCCCACACATGCACCCGGATCGCGCAGCCCCGTGCGGCCCGCCGGCGTATCGACGACCAGCACCCGGCGTTCGCCATCCTTGATGATGTGATAGCCGGAGACCTCGGTGTGGCTGCCCGTCGCCAGCGGAAAGCTCGCATCGAGGAATTCTGCCGCACGCGCCACCACCGCCGCGCCACGCGCCGGATTATACCCCTTGCCCGGCGCCAGCTCGCCGTCGCGCGCAATGACGTCGGTGCCATAAAGCGCGTCATAGAGCGAACCCCAGCGCGCATTGGCGGCATTGAGCGCGTAGCGCGCATTGGACACCGGCACCACCAGCTGCGGCCCGCAAATGGTCGCGATTTCGGGGTCGAGCCCTTCGGTCTCGATGGTGAAATCGTCAGGCTCCTCGACCAGGTAGCCGATATCGCGCAGAAAGAATTCATAGCCCTGCGGATTGTTGGCGACCGGGCCATATTTACGGTGCCAGTCATCGATCTGCGCCTGGAGATCGTCGCGCCGCGCCAGGAGGCGCTTGTTGGTCGGCACATGCTCGGCCAGCAAGGCGGCAAAGCCGCTCCAGAATTGATCAGCCGTTACATCCGTGCCCGGCAGCGCCTCTTTCTCCACGAAATCCGCCAGCAGCGGATGCACATGGAGGCCGGATTTCGTGATGTAGTCGGACATGGGTGTGGAGCCTTTCGAACGCACGATGCCTAATCTTTAGGCCAGTGCGTTCGCCCTCACAACCCGACCAAAGTGGACTTCGCCCTTGCACCAGCCACATAGACTTCGGCGATGGCGCGGTCATCGCCCAGCGTCTGGAGCAGGAACAGTTCTTCCACCAGACTCCCCAATGTCGCCTGCCGCATGCGCATGGTCGGCGTTGCTCCCGCATCGAGCACCACCAGGTCCGCCGCCCGGCCCGGCGCAATGGAGCCGATCGTCTCCTCCAGCCCCAGCGCCTCGGCATTGCCGCGCGTCGCCATGTGGAACGAGGCAAGCGGATTGAGCCGCTGCCCGCGCAGTTGCAGCACCTTGTAGCCCTCGTCCAGCGTGCGCAGCATGGAAACACTGGTGCCCCCGCCGATATCGGTGGCGATCCCCACCCGCACGCCATTCTGCGTCAGCCGCCCATGGTCGAAGAGACCCGACCCCAGAAACAGGTTCGAGGTCGGGCAGAACACCGCCACCGAACCGGTCTCGGCCAAAACAGCTGTCTCGCGATGGTTGAGGTGGATCGAGTGCCCCAAAAGCGTCTTGCGCCCCAGAAGCCCGTAATCCTCGTAGATGCCGGTGTAGTCCTTGGCCTCGGGATAGAGCTCCATGGAATAGGCGATCTCGTCGAGATTTTCGCTGAGATGGGTCTGGACGAAGCAATCGGAATGCTCGGCCACCAGCGCCTGCGCCGCAGCCATCTGCTCCGGCGTCGAGGTGATGGCGAAGCGCGGCGAGATGGCGTAGAGCGCCCGCCCCCGGCCATGCCAGCGGGCGATCAGCGCCTTGCTGTCGTCATAGCTCGACTGCGCGGTGTCGCAGAGCCCCTCGGGCGCATTGCGATCCATCATCACCTTGCCGCCCACCATGAGCATGTTGCGCCGCTGCGCCTCGGCAAAGAAGGCGTCCACCGACCGCGGATGGCTCGAACAATAGGCCACCGCCGTCGTCGTCCCATGCCGGATCAGCGCATCGTAGAAATCGACGGCCACCGCATCGGCATGCCCCTGCTGGGCAAACTTCTGCTCCTCGATAAAGGTATAGGTGTTGAGCCATTCGAGCAGCGATCCGGCATAGGCCGCCATGATCTGGCTTTGCACGTAGTGGAGGTGCAGGTCGATAAAGCCCGGCAGGATCAGGTGCGGCCGGTGGTCGATCACGACAGCGCCGGCAATGTCCGCCTCGGCGAAATCGCCCACCGAAACCACCAGCCCGTCCTCGATGCCGACTGCGCCATCCTCGAGATAAAGGTAGCTTTCGGCATCGTCGATGCCCTGCGGCGCCCGGTGAAAGCTCAGCACCCGCCCGCGCAGGATGGTCCGGCTCATGAACCCGACCCTTCGCGATACCACTCGACCAGCAGCGCCCGCTCATCGGCGGTCATGTCGGTCACATTGCCCGGCGGCATGGCATGGCTCCAGCCCGCCTGCATGGCGATCTGGTGGGCGTGATTGGCAATGGCGACGTCATTGTCGAGAATGACATTCTTGGGCGCCTGATAGACGCCGTCCCAAACCGGCTCGGCCGTATGGCACATGGCGCAGCGCGTCTGCACGGTCAAACTAGCCGCCTGGAAATGCTCCGCCGCCATGAACCGCTCGCCGCTGGCCGAGACCTGCATCGGCTGATCGGCCCCCGGCAGTTTCGGCGCGGTCGACAGCCAAGCGATGGTGAGCATCAGCACGGTGGCAACGAGCCACGTCCAGTGCGGATTGCCCTTCCGCGCATGGCGGGTGTTGAAATAGTGCCGGATCACCACGCCGACGAGGAAGATCAGCGAGGCGATGATCCAGTTCCACTGCGTCGCAAAGGCCAGCGGATAGTGGCTCGAGAGCATGAAGAAGATGACCGGCAGCGTCAGGTAGTTGTTGTGGAGGCTCCGCTGCTTGGCGATCTTGCCATATTTGGCGTCGGGCACCCGCCCCGCCTTGAGATCACCGACCACGATCTTCTGGTTGGGAATGATGATCATGGCCACGTTGGCCGTCATGATCGTCGCGGTAAACGCCCCCATATGCAGCATGGCCGCGCGCCCGGTGAAGAGCTGCGTATAGCCCCAGCTCATGACGACGAGGATGGCGAACAGCACCAGCATCAGCCCGGTGGTCGACTGTCCAATCGGCGACTTGCAGAGCGTGTCATAGAGCAGCCAGCCCAGCACGATGGAGCCGGCCGACAGGAGGATCGCCACCCAATTGGGCACGTCGAGCACATTGCGGTCGACGAGGAACAGATCGGCACCGACATAATAGAGCAGCACCAGCAGCATCGCGCCCGATAGCCAGGTCGCGTAGCTCTCCCATTTGAACCAGGTCAGGTGCTCGGGCAAAAATTCGGGCGCCACCAAATACTTCTGGATGTGGTAGAAGCCCCCGCCATGCACCTGCCACTCCTCGCCATGCGCCAGCGGCGGCAGGCTCGGCGTCTTGCGCAGACCGAGGTCCAGCGCGATGAAATAAAAGGACGATCCGATCCAGGCAATCGCGGTCACCACATGCAGCCACCGCGCGGCGAACATCGCCCATTCATAAAAAATTGCCAGATCGCCCATCTTGTTCTCCGTACCATCCGCTCTTGCGCCTCCCTGCCCTGGAGGGGGAGGGAATGAGGGTGGGGTGGGCCAAACACTCGGTGGGATGTCGAAAACACCCCACCCCAGCTTTGCTGCAGACCTGTGGTCCGAGCTCCCCCTCCAGGGGAGGGGCGCAGGAGCGTTGGGCCTTGGTCAAGCCTCTGTCGCATAAAAGGGCGGGCTCGCACCCGCCCCTTCAAATCGTCTCAACCCGTTGGGTCGATCAGGCCGGCGGGTTCACGCCTTCGACATACCAGTCCATACCGAGCAGTTCGGCATCGGTCAGGGTCACGCCGGCCGGAACGCGTTCTGCGCCAGTGTGGTCGTTGATCGGGCCGGTAAAGATGTTGATCGAGCCGTCGATCTGACCCTGCTTGATGGCTTCGGCAGCGGCGACGACGTCGGCCGGGATCGACTCGTTGTAAGCGCCGATCTGCACTTCGCCTTCCTTGAGGCCAGGCCAGCTATCCTTGCTTTCCCAGGTGCCGTCGATGACAGCCTGAGCGGTCTTGACGTAGTGCGGGCCCCAGTTGTCGATGATCGAGGTCAGCTGGGCCTTCGGAGCGAAGGCGCTCATGTCGGCGCCCTGGCCGAAGCCGCCAACGATGCCGCGCTCTTCGGCAACCTGCAGGGCAGCCGGACCGTCGGTGTGCTGGGCGATCACGTCGATGCCCTGGTCGATCATGGCGCGAGCCGCGTCGGCTTCCTTGGCCGGATCGTTCCAGCTGGAGATGTAGACGGGGGTGATCGTGAAGTCCGGGTTCACCTTGCGGGCCGCCAGAACGAAGGCGTTGACGCCCATCACCACTTCTGGGATCGGGAACGAGCCGATATAGCCAGCCTTGCCGGTCTTGGAGAGGTGACCAGCAATCGTGCCGCAAACGGCACGGCCTTCGTGGAAGCGGGCATTGTAGGTGCCGACATTGTCAGCGCGCATGTAGCCGGTGGCGTGTTCGAAGATGATGTCCGGGAACTGCTCGGCCACCTTGATCACCGAGTCGCCGAAGCCGAAGCTGGTGGCGAAGATCAGCTTGCAGCCCTGCTGGGCCAGTTCGCGCAGGACGCGTTCGCAGTCCGGGCCTTCCGGCACGTTCTCGACATAGATCGATTCAACGGCATCGCCGAGCTGCTCTTCCATATAGAGACGGCCCTGGTTGTGCGCGTAGTTCCAGCCATTGTCGTTGATCGTGCCGACGAGCACGAAGCCGACCTTGAGCTTTTCGGTCTGCGCGAAGGCCTTGGAGCCGAGCAGCGGCAGGGCTGCAGCGGCCACACCGGCCTTGAGCATGGTGCGACGATTGAGCGTCATTGGGTTTCTCCTGAGTGACGGGTTTTATTATGGATTAGGACAGTCATTGCACCGCTGTCCTAATTGCTGGGCATGAACGGCTTGCCGAGGCAGGCCGGTGCATTTGTGGACGCATCGCGCCGGAGCGAAATCAACACCAGCACGACGATGGTTGCGAGATAGGGCATGGCCGCCCAGAGTTCGGATGGAATGACCGAAAGCGCCCCCCCGCCGGCCTTGGCATAAAGCTCCATGGTCATCACGAGCCCAAAAAGATAGGCGCCGGCCAGAAGGCGCAGCGGCCGCCATGCCGCAAACACCACCAGCGCCACCGCGATCCAGCCGCGGCCCGCCGTCATGCCTTCGGCCCATTGCGGCGTCAGCAGCAGCGGGAAACAGGCCCCCGCAAACCCGGCCATCGCGCCCCCGAACATGACGGCGAGGTAGCGCACGCCGATCACGGAATAGCCGATGGAATGGGCAGACTGGTCGTTTTCGCCGACGGCTCGCAGGATCAGCCCGGCCCGTGTCCTGGTCAGGAAATACCAGACCGCAAAGACCATGATGAAGGAGAAGTAGACCGGGAAGGAATAGCCGAACAGCACCCGGGCAATCCCGTGGTCGGAAATCGCCGTGGGAAAGAAATCCCCCATCAGCTGCACCGGTCGCGCCGAATAGGACGACCCCGCCAGCGCCGAAAAGCCGGTGCCGAAAATGGTCAGCGCCAGACCCGTGGCGGTCTGGTTGGCCGAAAGCGACAGCGTCAGGAACCCGAAGATCAACGAGGCCGCCGTGCCCGCCGCCGCCCCGGCCAAAAGCGCCAGATAGGGGTTGCCGGTGTGGAACTGCACCACGAACCCGGCAATGGCGCCGATCAGCATCATGCCTTCAACGCCAAGGTTGAGAACGCCGGAGCGCTCCACCACCAGTTCGCCAAGAGCAGCCAGCAGGATCGGCGTTGCAGCGCCGACGACGGTGACGATGATTGCGATTGTCAGGTCCATCACGCCGCTCCCATCGCACTATTGGGCACGACGCGCCGGATGCGGTATTTGACCAGGAGATCACCGGCCAGCACCAGGAACAGCATCGTCGCCTGGAAAATGCCGGTCGCCTCGTCGGGAAGGCCGATCGTGGTCTGAGCCACCTGCCCGCCCACAAAGGTGATGGCCAGGATAATGGCGGCGATAATCACCCCAAACGGATTAAGCCGGCCAAGGAAAGCCACGATGATGGCCGTGAAACCGTAATTGGTCGGAAACGACGTCACCATGCGCTGGAACGGCCCGGCCACCTCGAGCATGCCCGCCAGACCCGCCAGCCCGCCGCTGACCAGCAGCGCCAGCCAGATCGTCTTGTTTTCCGAGAACCCGCCATAGCGGGCGGCATGCGGCGCCGCGCCCACCACGCGCATCCGGTAGCCGAACACGGTGCGGCTCATTATGAACCAGGCGACCAGACCGATGATGATGGCAATGGGCACGCCCATATGGACTATCGTGCCCTCGATGATGGTGGGCAGGCGCGCATCTTCGGCAAAGCGCCGCGTCTGCGGGAAACCGATGCCCATCGGGTCCTTCCATGGACCGCGCACGAGATAGAAGATCAGCTGCACCGACGCATAGGTCAGCATCAGGCTGGTCAGGATCTCGTTGACGTTGAGCCGCGTCTTCAAAAAGGCCGGGATCGAGGCATAGGCCATGCCCGCCGCAGCACCGGCCAGCATCATCAGCGGCAGGATCCAGAAGCCGCTCATGCCGTGGGTCGCCAGCGCCACCCCCGTCGCAGCCAGCCCGCCCATGACATATTGCCCCTCGGCGCCGATATTCCACACATTGGCGCGATAGGCGATGGACAGCCCCACCCCGATAATGATCAGCGGCGCCGCCTTGATGGCCAGGTCCTGCCACTTGAGCGGGTTGAGGAGCGGCGTGAAGTAGATTTCGCGCACTGCCCCGATGCCGTCATAGCCGATCATCGAAAACAGCAGCGCCCCCAGCACCATGGTCAGCACCACGGCGGCCAGAGGCGCGATATAGAGCATCAGCTTGGAGGGCTCGCGACGCTTTTCCAGGCGAAACTGCATCAGGCTGCCTCCATCCCGTCATGCACGCCGCCCATCAGCAGGCCGATTTCCTCGACGCTGATATCAGACACCGGCTTTGCCGCACTCAACCGCCCCATATTGATCACGGCCAGCGTATCGGCGAGAGCCCGCAATTCGTCGAGGTCCTGGCTGATCACCACGATGGCCGAGCCCGCCGCCGCCAGATCGACCAGCGCCTGATGGATCGCCGCGGCCGCACCGGCATCGACGCCCCAGGTCGGCTGGCTCACCACCAGCACGCTGGGCTTCTGGAGGATTTCCCGGCCCATGATGTATTTCTGGAGGTTCCCCCCCGACAGCGACCCCGCCGTCGAACCCGGCCCCAGCGCCTTGACCGCAAAGTCGGCAATCACCTTGCCGGTATAGGTCTTGGCGGCTCCGGAATTGATCAGTCCCATGACCACCATGCCCAGCCGGTCACGCGCCGTCAGCACCGAATTGTCGCTCAGCGTGAACTCGCCCACCGCCGCATGGCCATTGCGCTCTTCGGGCACAGCACAAAGGCCCTGCCGCCGCCGCGACGTCGTATCCATCTGGCCGATGCCGAGCCCGTCAATGGTGATCGCGTCGCGGTCCTCAGTGCGGATTTCCCCGCTCAGCGCATCGAGTAGCGCGTTCTGACCATTACCCGCCACCCCGGCAATGCCGAGGATTTCGCCGGTCCTTACCGTGAAGCTGACATTATCGACCGAAACGTCAAAGTGGCCGGCCTTCAAAGTTGACAGTCTGTTAACCACAAGCTTCGGATTGCCAAAAGTGCGACCCTCGGCCTTGACGATATCCTTGAGGTTGGTGCCGATCATTTTTTCGGCCATTGAGCGGCTGGTTTCCGCCTTGGGATCGCAGGTATCCACCAGCTTGCCGCCCCGCAGGATCGTCGCCGTGTCGCACAAGGCTTTGATTTCATGGAGCTTATGGGAAATGTAGAGGATCGAGCAGCCCTCCGCCGCCAGCTTGCGCAACACGGTGAAAAGCTGGTCCACCTCCTGCGGCGTCAGCACCGAAGTGGGCTCATCCATGATCAGCAGCTGCGGGTTGAGCAGCAAAGCCCGAACGATTTCAATACGTTGGCGCTCACCCACCGACAGCGTCGCCACCGTCCGGTGCGGGTCCAGCGCCAGTCCATAGGCCGTCATGACCTCGCGAATCCGCGCTTCCAGTTCCCGTGACGGGATCTTGGCATCCATGCCCAGCGCGATATTTTCCAGCACGGTCAGGGCTTCAAACAGCGAAAAGTGCTGGAAAACCATACCGATACCCAGCCGCCGCGCCGCCTTGGGATTGGGCACGGTCACCTGCTGCCCGTTCCAGCGGATCTCGCCGGCATCGGGTTGCATGATCCCGTAGATCATCTTGACCAGAGTGGACTTGCCCGCGCCGTTCTCACCCAGCAGCGCATGGATTTCGCCCGGCTTGACGGCAAACGAAACGTTGTCGTTGGCCAGAACCCCTGGAAATTGCTTGGTAATTCCGTTCAGCTCAAGCCGATTGGGCATATCAAAGTCCACTCACCACCCCCAAGTCCTTGGGGGCGGACACATGCCCGGCAGATGCTTCCCGTTCCCCAATCTGGACCATAATCTCGGCTGCCGCCAGTGCTGCAATCACCGAAGGTCGTTTATCCCCAAGCCCTTGCGCCCCGATGGGCAGGACGAGCCGCTTGAGCGCTTCGGCATTCCCGCCCTGCTCGAGGTACCAGCTGGCAAATTTCGCCCGCTTTGTCCGCGACCCAACCATGCCGACATAGGCCGCATCGTCCCGCCCAAGTGCTTCTGCAGCAATGAGAAAATCAAGCGCGTGGTCATGCGTGAGGATGACAAAAGCACTCCCCCCGGGCGCGCTGCGCACCACCGCCTCCGGCATCGCAACCAGCCGATGCCCAATCCCCGGCGCCAGCAGCGACAATTCCTCGGCCCGCGTATCGATCACTTCGAGCTGCACCGGCAGGAGCGACAGTATCTGCGCCAGCACCCGCCCCACATGGCCCGCGCCAAACACATAGACATGCGGCGCCCGGGAGGTTTCCTCCTGCACACGGTTCCGCAGCGCACTCCGCTGGACCTCATCGGCAAATCGCAGCGACACCGCCACCCTGCCGCCGCAGCATTGCCCGATCTCGGGCCCCAGCGGCACGTCCATCGCGTCTTCGGCCCGCCCCTCGGCCAGGAGCCGGCGGGCATGGTCGATGACCATATATTCGAGCGCCCCGCCACCGATCGTGCCGAAGATCGTCTCCAGACCCACCAGCATGAAGGTGCCCTCCTCGCGCGGCGAGGAGCCCCGCACCGAAGTCAGTTCGCACGCAATCACCTTAGGATTGCTGGCGAAAAAGGCTTCGAGAGAGGAGAGCGAATTCATTTCAGGAGCGCGCCCCCTTCATCCGCTCGACCCCCATCAGCACCCGTTCGGGCGTCACCGGCGTATCGAGCTGCGGGGCCACGCGATAATCCGCAACGCTCGCCACCGCCATGCCCAGCGCCTCGACGACGGACATGGCGAGCATGAAGGGCGGCTCGCCCACGGCCTTGGACCTGCCGATCGTCGGCTCCTTGTTGACCGACCACTCAGCCAGCCGGACGTTAAAGACCGGCGGCACGTCGCTTGCGAGCGGGATTTTGTAGGTCGAAGGCGCATGCGTGCGCAGCTGGCCCTTCCCATCCCAGACCAGTTCTTCGGTGGTGAGCCAGCCCATGCCCTGCACAAACCCGCCCTCCACCTGGCCGATATCGATGGCCGGGTTCAGCGACCTGCCAACATCATGAAGGATATCGACCCGGTCGACGGTATATTCGCCCGTCAGCGTATCGATGGTCACTTCGCTGACAGAAGCGCCATAGGCAAAGTAATAGAACGGATGCCCGCGCCCGGTCGCCCGATCCCAGTGGATTTTTGGGGTCTTGTAGAAACCGGCCGCCGAGAGCTGCACGCGGTTGAGATAGGCCGACGCTGCCAGCTCCGCGAAGGGAACAAAGGTCCCGCCCGCCTGCAGCCCCCCCTGCACCCACTGGCATTCGGCAAGGTCGACATTGTGCAGCTTTGCGGCATGGGCTTCCAGCCGGCGCTTGATCTGCTCACACGCATCCCAGGCGGCCATGCCGTTGAGATCAGAGCCAGACGAGGCGGCGGTGGCAGAGGTGTTCGGCACCTTGCCGGTCGAGGTCGCCATGATCTTGACCGTGTCGAGATTGACCCCGAACGCATCGGCCACGACCTGCGCCACCTTGATATAGAGCCCCTGCCCCATCTCGGTGCCGCCATGGCTCAGGTGGATCGAGCCATCCTTATAGACATGCACCAGCGCCCCGGCCTGATTGTACCAGGTCGCTGTGAAGGAGATGCCGAACTTGACCGGCGTCAGCGCGATGCCCTTCTTCAGCACCGTGCTCGTGCTGTTGAAGTCGAGAATCGCCTTGCGCCGCGCCTGATAGTCCGAAGACGTCTCCAGCTCATCCACGACCCGATGGATGACATTGTCTTCCACGGTCTGGTGATAGGGCGTCACATTATCGGTGTCGGTGCCGTAGAAATTGGCCTTGCGGATCTCCAGCGGATCCTTGCCCAGCGCATAGGCAATATCCTCGATCCAGCGCTCGGCGCCCATCATTCCCTGCGGCCCGCCAAAGCCACGGAAGGCCGTGTTGGACACAGTATTGGTGTAAAGCGGCTCCGAGCGCACCCGCACCGCCGGGTACCAATAGGCGTTGTCGGCATGGAACAGGGCCCGGTCCGTCACCGGCCCCGAAAGATCGGATGAGAACCCGCCGCGCGCAGCATAGACCGCGTCCACCGCCAGGATCTTGCCGCTCTCGTCATAGCCGACATCGTAATCGACCACGAAGTCATGGCGTTTGCCGGTCGCCTGCATGTCATCGTCGCGGTCGGGACGAATCTTGCAGGCCCGGTTCCATTTCTTGGCTGCCAGCGCCGCAACGACTGCGAAGAGATTGCCCTGCGTTTCCTTGCCGCCGAAGCCGCCGCCCATGCGCCGCACATTGATCGTCACGGCATTGTGCCGGATGCCCAGAACCTGGGCCACCATGAGCTGCACTTCGCTGGGATGCTGGGTTGAGGAGTGGATGACCACGTCCTCGTCTTCGCCTGGAATGGCAAAGGCAATCTGCCCTTCAAGATAGAAGTGGTCCTGCCCGCCAATGGTGATCGCGCCCCTGGCCCGACGCGGCGCCGCAGCTAGGCCGGCTTCGACCTCCCCGCGTTCCAGCTTCAGCGGCTCGGTCACGAGCTTGCCGCCCGCCGCCTGCGCTGCCCGCACATCCGGGATCCAGTCGAGGTCGCGGTACTCAACCTTGGCCAGCTGCGCAGCGCGCCGCGCTTGATCGCGCGTTTCCGCGATCACTGCGAATATCGGCTGCCCCCAGAATTGCACGCGGCCGATCGCAAAGATCGGCTCGTCATGCTTGTGGCTGGGCGACACGTCGTTCTCGCCTGGAATGTCGTCAGCCGTCAGCACGCCGATCACTCCCGGCGCCGCCTTCACCGCCGAAAAATCCATTGAGACAATCTCGGCATGCGCCTTCGTCGAAAGCCCGAGATACGCATGCATCGTGCCGACCGGCTCGACGATATCGTCGATATATTCGGCCGTTCCGGTCACATGCTTGGGACCACTGTCATGGCGGGTCGTCTTGTGCAGCACTGTGAGATTGATCGGAGCCTGATGCTTGTTCATCATGCCACCGCCCGCTTGAGCCGTTCGCCCTGGCCCTGCGTCTCCAAATAGAAACGCTTGAGCAGGTTTTGCGCCGTCAGCAACCGGTACTCCGCCGAAGCGCGCATATCGGAGATCGGCTGATAATCCTCGCCAAAGGCAGGAATGACAGCCTCAACCGTTTCCATCGTCCAGGGCCTGCCGACGAGCGCCCCCTCCACCGCCTTGGCGCGCTTTGGCGTCGCGGCCATGCCGCCGAATGCGATACGCGCGGACGCGACCTCGCCAGTCTCGTTCAACGACACCCTGAAAGCGCCGCACAGGCCCGAAATATCCTCTTCGCGCCGCTTGGAAATCTTGTAGGTGGCAAATGTCTCGCCATCAGGCAGCAGCGGAATGCTGACGCTTTCGACAAACTCGCCCGGCGCCCGGTCCTGCTTGCCATAGGCAATGAAATAGTCTTCCAGCAGCATCTCGCGCCGCTGGTCGCCCTTGCGTAGCTGAAGCGTGGCGCCGAGTGCGATAAAGGGCGGTGGCGTATCGCCGATCGGCGAGCCATTGGCGATATTGCCGCCAATCGTGCCCATATTGCGCACCTGCTCGCCGGCAAAGCGGTTCCAGAGCTCCCTCAGTTGCGGGAAATTCGCCGAGATCACCGGCAGCGCTTCCGAATAAGTGACACCAGCGGAAAAACGCACCATCCCGTCACTCTGCTCAATGCGCTTGAGCTCCTGCAGATGCCCGATAAAGATCACCGGCCCGATGCGCCGCATGAACTTGGTGACCCAAAGGCCCACATCGGTCGAACCGGCAACAATCCGCGCCTCGGGATTGGCTTCGTAGATGGCAGCAAAATCATCAAGGCTCGCCGGGATGATGATGCGCTTATCCCCCTCGCCAATCTCGACCCGACGCCCGTCATGCATCGCCTTGATCTTGCCCATGACAGCAATGCGTTCTGCCCAGAGCGGATCGCCCTGCGGCTGGCCGTGCTGGGAAATCGCCTCGGCCGCGCGGATGATCGGGGCATAGCCCGTGCAACGACAGAGATTGCCCTGCAGCGCCTTTTCGATTCCCTCGCGGGACGGATTGGGGTCACGCATCCAGAGCCCATAAAGGCTCATCACAAGGCCCGGCGTGCAGAAGCCGCATTGCGATCCATGATGCTCCACCATGGCCTGCTGCACCGGATGGAGCGCACCATTCTCGCCGCGCAAGTGTTCGACGGTCACCACATGGGTCCCATGCAGGCTCCCCACAAAACGGATGCAGGCCGTCACCGAGTCATAGACGATGTCCTCGCCCATGAGCTTGCCGACCAGCACTGTGCAGGCCCCGCAATCGCCCTCGGCGCAGCCTTCCTTGGAACCGCGCAGGCGCCGCTCCAGCCGCAACCAGTCCAGCAGCGTCAGGTCAGGCGCGACATCCGTCAGCGTCACCTCTTCCCCGTTGAGCAGAAACCGGATGGCGTTGGCGACCTCGACCATTGGCTCAGCTCCCGCGATACGTAGAATAAGCGAAGGGGCTCACCAACAGCGGCACATGGTAGTGCTTGTCCTCAGAAATGGTGAACCGGATCGGCACCACGTCGAGAAACGGCGTAGCGTTCTCCACGCCCAGCCGCTCGAAATATTGCCCGACGTGGAAGCGGATCTCGAACTCTCCCTGCTGAAACTGGTCGTCCAGCAGGGGCTTGTCCACGCGCCCATCTTCATTGGTATAGCTGTCGAGCAGGTGGTGGGTGTGGTCGCCATGCACATAGTGCAGCTCCAGCCGCATGCCGCGGGCCGGCTTGCCATGCATGGTATCGAGAACGTGGGTGGTAAGGCGTCCGCCCGCCATATGCTGCTCCTGTCGCCTGCTCTTTTTGGGCCTTGAGTCTAACCCCGGCAGGCGTCTGATATTTCCCCTGAAGCGTGAGACTATCGCAACCCGGCCCCGGCGCAATGCACATTTTTTACCAACTGGTCCACTTTTGTGCATCTTGTGTGCATGGCACGGGCAGCTACACTTTGCTCCACGCCGATCCGGAGACAGAC
The DNA here is from genome assembly GCA_023391095.1 of Pseudomonadota bacterium. Classification (GTDB taxonomy): domain Bacteria; phylum Pseudomonadota; class Alphaproteobacteria; order Rhizobiales; family Devosiaceae; genus Devosia. The sequence continues at coordinate 166,773 of JAEWBN010000020.1, read as the reverse complement.
TCATGAACCGCTACCCCCGTGACATGCATGGCTATGGAGCCAACCCGCCCAAGGCCAACTGGCCCGGTGGTGCCCATGTCGCGGTGCAGTTCGTGCTCAATTACGAAGAAGGTGGCGAAAACAACATCCTGCATGGCGACGGCGCGTCCGAAGCTTTCCTCGTCGACGTTCTGGGTGCCCAGCCCTGGCCGAACCAGCGCCACGCCAATGTCGAGAGCATGTATGAATATGGTGCCCGCGCCGGGTTCTGGCGGCTCCATCGGCTCTTCACCGAGGCCGATCTGCCCGTCACCGTCTATGGCGTTGCAACAGCGCTGATGCGCGCGCCCGCACAGGTGGCCGCCATGCTCGACGCCGGCTGGGAAATCGCCAGCCACGGCCTCAAATGGGTCCAGCACAAGGACATGCCGGCCGCCGAGGAAAGCGCCCAGATCGCTGAAGCCGTACGCCTCCATACCCTCGCCACGGGCAGCCGCCCGCTGGGCTGGTACACCGGTCGCTCCAGCCTCAACACGGTCGATCTCGTCGCCGACCATGGGGGCTTTGCCTATATCTCCGACACCTATGACGACGACCTGCCCTATTGGAAACTTGTCGGCGGCAAGCCGCAGTTGATCATCCCCTATACGCTCTCGGCCAACGACATGCGCTTCGTCACCCCGCCCGGCTTCGATACGGGCGAGGAGTTCTTCACCTTCCTCAAGGACAGCTTTGACTGCCTTTATGCCGAGGGCCAAGCAGGCTCACCAAAGATGATGTCCATCGGCCTTCATTGTCGCCTGGCCGGCCAGCCGGGTCGCTTCCAAGGCCTCAAAAAGTTCGTCGACTATATCCGCGGCTTCGACAAGGTCTGGGTCCCCACGCGCCTCCAGATCGCCCAGCATTGGGCCGAGGTGCACCCTTATCAGGCGCCCGACGCCACGCCCTCCACCCTGGAAAAGGCCGACTTCGTCTCGCGCTACGGCTCGATCTTCGAGCACTCCCCCTGGATCGCCGAACGCGCCTGGGAGAGCGAAATGGGCCCGGCCAATGACACTGCCATCGGCCTTCACTTCGCCCTGCGTACCCAGTTCCGCATGGCCACCCCGGAAGAGCGCCTCGCGGTCCTGCGCGCCCATCCCGATCTCGCGGGCAAGCTTGCAGCGGCCAGGCGCCTCACCGCCGATTCGACCGCAGAACAGGCCTCGGCGGGCCTCGACGCACTGACCGACGCCGAGCGCGAAAAGTTCACCGCGCTCAACACTGCCTATGTGGAAAAATTCGGCTTCCCGTTCATCATCGCCGTGCGCGACCACACCAAGGCATCGATCCTCGAAAACTTCGAAAACCGCATCGCCAATCTGGCTGAGGACGAGTTCGCCACCGCCTGCGCCCAGGTCGAGCGCATCGCCTATCTGCGGCTCAAGGCAATCCTGCCCTAGCCGTTATTGCTTTCGGTCTCGGCCATGCCGGGGCCATCCTCGCGCGCCAGCCCAAGAAACAGCGTCAGCACATTCAGCCAGGGCAGATTGTGCTGCATCCAGCTGCCGCGCACGCTGCCGATACTCAAGAACAGACTACTCATGCCGACCATTATCGGCGCGGCATGATTGAGATTTGGTAACCCTAACGAGACGCTAAAACACGTGCTGAGGCCGTGCTCACTTGTAGAAGCCCTCGCGCAGGTTGATCCCGTGCTCGAGATAGACCTTCATTGCGGCAAGCATGCCCGTCCAGCCCTCGCAATTGCCATAGGACGCTTTCTGCCCGGCCTCATTCTCGCGCCAGCCGCTCTCGTGGATGCGCACAAGCGTCCGCTCCGGTTCAATGGCCTCAAAGGTCATGGTCACCGTCGTCTGATAATTGCCGGCCGGATCATCGTCAGGCGGCGCATCCCAGCGCAGCACAATCCGCTCGTCAGGCACCACCTCGACCACATGCACCGGGAAAGCGCCAGGAAAGTCGTGAAAGTCCCACGTCACCACCGCGCCGGTTTCGAGCCGCCCCTGCGCGCCGCCCGTGGTGAAGTAACCCGATAGCTTGCCGGGGTCAGCCACGGCCTCGAATACCTCGTGCACCGGCCGCGAAATGCGCCCGCCAACAGTGAACTCATACGCCATGCACGCCTCCTTGGAGCTTGCCTCACAAGAACATATGTTATAGTTTTATAACATGTCAAACGACGATCTGGACGACCTGATTTTCAAGGCGCTGGGCCACCGCGTACGCCGCCGCATGCTCGACGCCCTCAAGGCCGAGCCCTTGACCACCGGCATGCTCTGCTCCCGCTTTCCCGAACTCGACCGCTGCACCGTCATGCAGCATCTGCGCGTGCTCGAGGATGCCGGCCTTGTCATTCCGGAAAAGCGCGGCCGCGAGCGCTGGAATCACCTCGACGCCCTGCCCGTCCATGCCATCCACGAACGCTGGATCGGCCCCTACGCCGCCTATGCTGCAAGCATGCTCGGAAAGCTCCGGCGCATGGTGGAAGAACCGACCTCCTGAGGAGCTTGGCTGTCACGCGGTCTAGCCAAACCCTTTGGCTTACCGCTAAGAATTGGGCGGCGGCCACGGGTTGCCGCCCAATTCCAGCCGCCAGCGTGTCATGACCAACTACGCCTCGCCTTCAGCCGGCCTGCCCTCCCAGATGGCGCTCCACACCGGACGCGCCGTGTTCACCGAGGCCTATGCCGTCATCCCGCGCGAATGCATGCGCGACATCGTCACCTCCTATCTTCCGCATTGGCGCGACACGCGAGTCTGGACCATCGCCCGCCCCATGAGTGGTTTCTCCGAGACCTTCTCGCAATACATCGTGGAAGTGGCGCCCGGTGGTGGCAGCGAGCGCCCCGAACCCAATCCCGAGGCCGAAGGGGTGTTGTTCGTCGTCGCCGGTCAGGTCCATGTGACGCTGGAAGGCAAGAGCCACCTGCTCAAGGAAGGCGGTTATGCTTTCCTGCCGCCCGGCTGTAGCTGGACCCTGGTCAACCGTGCCACTGAAGCCGCCCGTTTCCACTGGATCCGCAAGCGCTACGAGCCCGTGGACGGCGTGGATACCCCGCCTGCCTTCGTCGCCAACGAGCAGGATGAACCCATCCGCTGGATGCCCGACACCAACAATAGCTGGGGCACGACGCGCTTTGTCGATCCCACCGATGTCAGGCACGACATGCATGTCAACATCGTCACCCTGGAGCCCGGCGCGGTCATTCCCTTCGAAGAAACCCATGTCATGGAACACGGCCTTTATGTGCTCGAAGGCAAGGCCGTCTATCGGCTGAACCGCGACTGGGTCGAGGTGGAAAGCGGCGACTTCATGTGGCTGCGCGCCTTCTGTCCCCAGGCCTGTTATGCCGGGCCCCAGCGGTTCCGGTACCTGCTTTACAAGGACGTCAACCGCCACGCCAAGCTGCCGTTCTAACCATGGACATCCTTACCGAACCCCTCACCGCCGCCGCTTTCGCGCCCTTTGGCCAGGTCATCGAGCTCGAAGGCGCCCACCATTATCCCATCAATTCGGGGATGACCGAGCGCTACCACGACCTCGCCCGTGTCGAACTGGGCGGCGTCCATCCGCGTCCGCTGATTTCGATCTTCCGCGGCCAACCCTACGCGCTGCCGCTCGATCTCAGGCTGGTTGAGCGTCACCCGCTCGGGAGCCAGGCGTTTTACCCCCTGTTCGACGCCCCATGGCTCATTATCGTGGCCGAGGACGACAGTGGCATCCCCACGCGTCTGCGCGCCTTCCGTCCCGCACCGGGGCAAGGCGTCAACATCGCCATGAACACCTGGCATGGCGTTCTCACCCCGCTTGAGCGGCCCAGCGACTATCTGGTTGTCGACCGCGGCGGGGACGGCAACAACCTAGAGGAATTCCATTTCACTGCGCCGGTGCGCATCCTCCGGTAACGCTGATCTGCGGCATTGCTCGCCACACCCGGCTGGCTGCGATAGTCTTGGCCATCGATCGGGAGGCCAAAATGCTCAAACGTCTGTTCGCCGGTCTGGCCCTGCTGGTGATGGGTCTCGTCGGGCCCGTCCTGGCCCAGCCCCTGTCCCTGTCCGGCACTGTCACCTATTACGAGCGCCTGGCGCTGCCCGCCGGATCGCAGCTGCGCCTTCAATTGGTCAGCCTCGCCGACAATCGCCAGATCGCTGCGGCCACCTCCGAGATCGTCGACCGCGCCTCCCCGCCAATTGCCTTCACCATGAACCTGCGCAGCACGGCGGCCACCACGTCCGGCCCTGTGGGCCTCCTGGCGGAAATCCGCACGGGCGGGCAGCTCTTTTTCCGCAGCGCCGCGCCGGTCCCGGTCGACTTTTCGAGCCCGAACGGCATCAGCATTCTCGTCAGCCGCGCCGCTGCGCCGCGCCCGGAACCGAGCGAGCCACCCGTGCCCGAACCGCATCTGCTGGATACTTCCTGGACCGTCACCAGCATTGGCGGGCGCCCCGTAGCAGGGCCGCGCCCGGTCACCCTCACCATCGACCTTGACCGCAGGATTGGCGGCAATGCCGGCTGCAACAGCTATGCGGCAGAAGCCATGATCGAGGACAAATCCATAAGCTTCAGCGCCGCCGCGGCCACGCGCATGGCCTGCCCGCCGGAGATCATGGATCAGGAAAGCGCCTATTTCGCTGCACTGGCGGCCGTCCGGTCCTACGAACGCGATGGCACCAGCCTGCGCCTGCTCGATGCCGCCGGCATTCCCCTGATCGGCCTCGTCGCCAAGGCCGAATAGCAGCGGGCCTTAGTCCGAAAGCGTCGTTAGCGGCGCATACTCGCTGCGCGGCACGTCTGCAAACGAGGCGGCAAAGGTCAGAAAGCTCAGCGTCAGCGCGAATAGCGCGCCAAGCACGAGTTTCGGGATCGCCCCCATCGCTGATGGCAACGGGGTCTGTCCGGATCGCGTGTCATCACTGCCGTTCGGCATGCTACCCTCCCTGTCCCGTTCAGGTGCTGAACGCTCCAATGCCCTATTCGGCGGCCCCTCATAAGGCCGGCAGGCGCATGGCAGCCATGAGGGGGCGAACCTTTCGCCGTCCCTGGCGTTGCACGTCCACATATCCTGCGCAATCAAGGGGACAGCCATGTCCGACATCATGTCCGCTTCAGACGGATCCGCACCGCTTCTGGCCATTTTCACCGACTTCGACGGCACGCTGGTCGAGATCGCTGAAACCCCCGACGCCGTCGATGTCCCCCCCGGCCTGATCGACAGCCTCGACCGTGCCAGCGACGACTTCGATCATGCCTTCGCCGTTCTGACCGGCCGCGAAATCACCGATATCGACCGCTTCCTCGCCCCGCTGCAACTGCCCATCGCCGGTGCCCATGGCGCCCAGCGCCGCCGCGCCGACGGCACGTTCGAGCCGCTCGATGAAGCCATCATCCTGGCGGCCGACGAAATCGCCCACGCCATCGAGCCGCTGGCCATGGCCAATCCTGACCTCATCGTCGAAACCAAGCAGGGCGCGGTCGCCCTTCATTTTCGCCAGGCGCCAGAGCTTCAGGATGTCTGCCAGACCGCCATGGAGGAAGCCCTTTCCGACCATGCCGAGTTCACCCTCGTTCCCGGCAAGATGGTGCTCGAAGCCCGCCCCAGCATGTTCGACAAGGGCGCGGCCCTGCGCGCCTTCATGCAGGAAGAACCCTTTGCCGGCCGCATTCCCGTCTTCATCGGCGATGACGTGACCGACGAGGACGCTTTCCGCGCCGCTCAGGAACTGGGCGGAGTCGGCATCAAGCTCGGGCCCGGCGACACCGCCGCGCGCCTGCGCATTGCGGATGTCTTTTCCGTCCGCGCTCTCCTGCGCGGCCTCGGCGACATCGCCACTCGCGACCGTCTCCAGCACGATCTGGACCAGGTCGCCCAATCGCAGACCATCATCGTCAACTGACCTGAGGTAACAAAAAGAAGGGGGCCATTAATGAGCCGCATCGTCATCGTATCGAACCGCACACCCTCCAAGGGTCCTGCCGCCGGCGGACTCGCGGTCGCGTTGCGCAAGGTACTGGATGAACGCGAGGGCTTCTGGTTCGGCTGGTCCGGCAAGCTGTCCGACCAGCCATCATCGCAAGCCCGCATCGAGGACGTGGACGGCATCAGTGTCGCGCAGATCGACCTGACCCGCGACGACCACCATGCCTATTATGCCGGGTTTTCCAATTCCATCCTCTGGCCCAGCTTCCACCTCCGGCTCGACCTGGCCACCATCGAAAGTCACTGGTACGAAGGCTATCGCAGCGTCAACCGGCAGTTCGCCCAGGCGCTGCTACCCCTGCTCAAGCCTGATGACATCGTCTGGGTGCACGATTACCACCTGATCCCGCTCGCCAGCGAACTGCGCCAGCTTGGCGCGCGCAACCGCATCGGCTTTTACCTCCACATCCCCTTCCCTACCGCCGATGCGCTCTATGCCATTCCCCATCATGGCGAGCTGATGCGCGACCTCTCGCGCTATGATCTTGTCGGCATGCAGGCGCAGCGCGACGTCGCCGCCTTCACCGAATTTGCCGAGCACCAGGCGCCGTCCACCTTCGGCAACAGCCATTCGGACACCATCGATTTCAGCCGCACCGAGGTCTCGGCCTTCCCCATCGGTTCGGACCCCGACGCCTTTGCGCGCCTGGCCACGAGCCCTGCCGGGACCAAGATGATCCATCGCATGAAGCGCTCTCTGGGCGAGCAATGCCTCATTCTGGGCGTCGACCGGCTCGATTATTCCAAGGGCCTGCCGCAGCGCGTCGAAGCTTATGAAAAGCTCCTCGCCAACAATGCCCGCCTGCGCCGCAAGGTCCACCTGCTCCAGGTCGCCCCGCCCTCGCGCGACACGATCAAGGAATATCAGGAAACCAGCGACACGCTGGACGCCATGTGCGGCCGCGTCATGGGCCATTTCGCCGAGCCCGACTGGCAGCCCCTCACCTATGTGAAGCGCGCCTATGGCCAGCCCAGCCTTGCCGGGCTTTATCGCCTCGCCTGCGTCGGCCTCGTCACGCCCCTGCGCGACGGCATGAACCTGGTTGCCCATGAATATGTCGGCTCCCAGAATCCCGACAATCCCGGCGTCCTTGTCCTGTCGCGCTTTGCCGGCGCCGCCGAGATTTTCCCCGATGCGCTGCTGGTCAATCCATTCGATACGGATGAAACCGCCGAGGCCCTGCGCATGGCGCTCGACATGCCGCTCGAAGAACGCAAGGAACGCTGGGAAGCCCTGATGGCAGCGGCGCGCAAGCACAATGTCGACAACTGGGCCGCCAGTTTCCTCGACCGCCTTGCCCCCGGTGCCATGAGCCAGGGTGAAGTCACGCGCGACATACTCTACCTCGCGTCAGTCGCCTGAATCAAAAAGGGGCGGCCCATCGGACCGCCCCTTTCTCTTATGCGTTGACCGCAGCACGCCGGGCCTTGCCCGCATCGCGCTGCCCCTTGGTCCAGCGCGGCTTGCCCGCCTTGGCGCCAGAGGGCTTGCCGCCCATCACCTTGCCCGTCTCGGAATCGCGCCGCACCATATTGCCGGGTGCAGCGCCATTGGCGGCAGCACCGCCCTTGCTACGCTCGCCACCGGGACGCGGCGTGTTGAACTTGCGCGCATTCTGCTTGGGGTTGCGCGCCGTACGGGCGCCTGACGGCGCGCCGGCATTGTTGCGCGGCTGGCGCGGAGCCGGAGCCTCTTCAACCAGATTCACGTCGCCCGAAACCGGCAGCGTGCGGCGGATCAGCCGCTCCACATCGCGCAGCTTGCTCTTTTCCGTGCCGTCACAGAGCGTGATGGCAATGCCCGAAGCCCCGTTACGGCCGGTCCGGCCAATGCGGTGCACATAGTTTTCCGGATCGTCGGGCAGTTCATAGTTCACCACATGGGTGATGCCCTGCACGTCGATGCCGCGCGCCGCAATGTCGGTTGCCACGAGAATGCGCACCGAGCCATTGGCAAAGCCCTTGAGCGCTGCCTGGCGCGCATTCTGGCTCTTGTTGCCATGGATGGCCGCTGCCTCATGCCCGTCAATGGCCAGGTTCTTGGCAATCCGGTCGGCACCATGCTTGGTGCGCGAAAAGATGATCACGCGCTCCATGCCTTCCTTCTCGTCGGCCAGCAGCGTATTGAGCACGCCGCGCTTGGCCTTGGAGCCGGACATGATTACCCGCTGGTCGATCTTGACCACGGTGGAACCCTGCGGCGCCGCCTCGACCTTGATCGGCTCTTTCAGCAGCGTCTTGGCCAGATCTTCCACTTCGGGTGCCATGGTGGCCGAGAACAGCATGGTCTGGCGGCGCAGGCCGATCTGCTTGGCAATGGCGCGCACCGGGGCGATGAAACCCATGTCAAGCATGCGGTCGGCTTCGTCGAGCACCAGCCAGCGCGTTTCGTTGAGCCGGATCTTGTTGTCGTCCATCAGGTCCTTGAGGCGACCGGGCGTGGCAACGACGATGTCGACGCCCTTGGCGATCTTGCCGACCTGGTGGTAGCGCGACACGCCGCCCAGAACGAGCACGGTGTCGAGCTTCATCTTGGAGCCGGCAAACTTGCGGATATTCTCGTCGATCTGCACGGCCAGTTCACGTGTCGGCGCCAGGATCAGCGCGCGCGTCGTCATCGGCCGCGGCCGACCGGCCAAGCCCAGGATGCCGGCCAGGATCGGCAGGCCGAAAGCCGCCGTCTTGCCCGAGCCGGTCTGGGCAATGCCCAGCATGTCCCGGCCTTCGAGCAGCTTGGGAATGGCCTGGCTCTGGATCTTGGTGGGCTCGGTGAAGCCGCCGGCAGTCAGGCTGTCGGTAATCAGGGTCGGCAGGCCGAGCGAAATGAAATCGTTCAAACTCTTGTCTTTCATGTTGCGCGAAACCGCGCAGGCGCCAGGCTGCACACGCAGCGGCGCATCTTCATCTATGCAATCGGGCGATAGGGATTTATCGCGCGGGTGCTGGCTCAAACCCGGACCGGTCGCTCCTGGCGATCTAGGTATCCGGGCTGACTTCGCCGCTCACCGCTTGAGTAAGAAGAGAAGTCCATCGACGGTCTGTGCCGCGACGTAGACCCCATATGGGCGAGAAGCGCAAAAATAGCAAGCCGAGCGACGCATGGGTGGGATGCGAACCTGTACGCACCACAACCACGATGCGCCACCTCCCCCTAGACGGGGGACGGGAGGGGGTGCGCCACGCGAGCGAAACTGCCCGTTATTCCCCCTCTCAAGCCCTCCCCGCAACGGGGCGTGTGAAGGTCTGGGCTGGCCCCTCAAATCCCCCCATACCAGTCATAGCCATTGTCCTCCCAATAGCCGCCCTTGCCGCGACCGAACGGGGTCAGGTCATCCACCAGTTCAATCGTGTGGAGATATTTCGGCTGCTTGTAGCCCAGCGCCCTTTCGATCCGCAGGCGGATCGGCGCCCCATTGCTTACCGGCAGAACCGCATCATTGAGCCCATAGGCCAGGATCGACTGCGGGTGATAGGCGTCCACGAGGTCCGAACTCGTATAGTAGAGCACGTCCCCGCTCAGCGTCCGTTCGATATTGTCGAAGCAATGATAGACCGCGTAGCGCGCGCCCGGCTTGACCCCCGCCTGGTCCAGCACCGGCCCGAGCGGCGTGCCCGTCCATTTGGCGATGCAGCTCCACCCCTCGACGCAGTCATGCCGCGTGATCTGCGTGCGGCTGGGCATGTTGCGCAATTCCGCCAGCGAGAAACTCACCTCCCGCTCCACCATGCCCTTGATGGTCAGCCGGTAAGGCTCGAAATTGGCCTGCCGCAGAAAGGCATATTCCATCGTCGTCGGCTCGGTGGAGCCATTGGGCTTCATGCCCTGCCGGATTTCGCTTTCCCCATATTCGCGCGCCAGCACCTGATCCCCGATCAGCGCCCGTTGCGCCTGGTAGGTCAGGACATTGGCGCGCTCGATCACCTCTCGGATGGGATGCCCGCGCTGGCCCAGAAAGTCGAACTGGTTGCAGCCCGAAAGCACCAGCCCCGAACCCATCGCGGCCGATCCCAAAAGCAGCTTCCGTCGGTTGACGATGAGACCGCTCATGGCCTGTCTCCCTTTTCTGCCGGTGTGCCGGAACTGGTGCGATACCAGCCGGTGATCATCGAGCGCATTTCATTGATCGGTCCGGCCAGCACCACCATCACCACATGCACGAGGAAGAACAGCACCAGCAGCACCATGACCACGAAGTGGATGGTCCGCGCCGTCTGCCGCCCGCCGAAGATGTCGAGCAGCCACGGCCAGGCCGCGTCCATGCCCGGGCTCATGGTCAGCCCGGTCAGCACGATCAGCGGGAAGAGGATGAAAAAGACCGTGAAATAGCTCAGCTTCTGCAGGGGCCCATAGGCGCGCCCATGCCGAAACCGGAAGCGGGCATGGTCGAGCGCATCGCGCGGCACCCCGCCCAGGTCACGCCCCCTTGGAACAATGTCTCGCCGCAGATGCCCATTGATGAAGCTGGCGAGGAACCAGACAAACAGCGTGCCGACCAGCACCCATCCGAAAAAGAAATGCACCACACGGCCGGTCGCCAGGTCGCGATAGGACGGAATGGTGACGGCCCCCGGAAAGGCTGTGTAGCTGGGGCTGGCCTCGGGCCCGCTCATGCCCAGGACGCCGGTCGTATCGAAACTCTGTCCCAGGATGACGGTGCGCCCGCGCGGACCCCCGGGCGTGTTCACCGCCCCGATGCGCAGCACCGCATTGTCGAATTCGAACCCGCTCTGCTCGCCGAGGTAAAGGGCGGGATGCGCGTTGAAGATCTGCAGGCCCGACAGGAGCAGGAAGAACAGGCAGATGACCCAGGTCCAGTGGGTAAGTCGCGTCCAGATTGACTGGCGATAGACCAGGGGTCCCTTTGCGGGCCGCGATGGCCCGTCAGTCGCTTCGCTCATCTTGCGCCCTCCACAAGGCAAGATACGAAGCTAATTCGCGGCCGGTTTCAATTCACCTTGCGCTGAAACCGGCCGCGATGTTCTCGAATGCCCTTGCCCGGCCTATTCGGCGTCGCGGGCAGCCCAGTTCATGCCGCGGCGCATGATGGTCGCCATGTTGGAATTTTCGAATTCCTTGGCGGCATGGCCCAGCGTCATGTGGAACACCTTGCCCTGGCCATGCTTGCGCTTCCAGACCACCGGCATCACCACGCCGTCGATCCAGGAGGCATGCTCGCCGGTAAAGGTCGTCGTCGCCAGCACCTCGTTGGAGGGGTCGACATGCATGTAGTACTGCTCGGACTTGTAGGGGAACGAGGCCGGGATGCCGGCCATGATCGGGTCTTCCGGCTTGGTCACATCGACGCTGTAGTCGATGATATTGCCCGGATGCGCCACCCACTGGCCGCCCACCATGAACTGGTAGTCCACCGAATCCCGGAACGCGTCGCTCATGCCGCCGTGGTGCCCGGCCAGGCCCACGCCGCCTTCGACGGCCTTGGTGAGGTTGGTGGCTTCTTCCCCGGTGATCTTGCTCATGGTGAAGATCGGGATGATCAGCGACAGGTCGTGAATGGACGGATCGGCAAAGGCGCTGGTTTCGGTCGCCGTGCGCACCGAAAAGCCATCCTCATGCAGCCAGCGGCGATAGATGGTCGCGCATTCTTCAGGGTCGTGACCTTCCCAGCCACCGTAAACGATCAAAGCACTGCGCATGGCAATTCCCCGCAAATCAAAACGGCGCGGAGAATACCCGACTGGTTCACTATTGAAAGCCCCCCGACCCACATCTTTTCATCAGACCTAGCTCACCTGAATTCCCCCTGAGACAAGACGAAATTTGACCGAACGGTCCACTTTCGTCCGTCACAATAAACTGGTTAACTCAACTGTGACGCAGGCGCATGCCGGTTAGTCCCGGCAGGGGTTGCGGTCGAACGCAAAAAGCAAAGGGATAACAGGGATGAAGAAAATACTGCTGGGCGCCACCGCGCTTACGCTCTGTGCCGGCTTCTCCGGTGCGGCATATGCTGAGTTTACGCTCAACATCCTGCATATCAACGACTTCCACTCGCGCTTTGACCCGATCACCGGGACCGATTCCAATTGTGACGCGGAAACCGACGCCGCCGGAGAATGTTTCGGCGGCATTGCCCGCCTCAAGACTATCATCGACGACACCCGCGCCAAATATGAAGATGGCAATTCTATCCTCCTTTCGGCCGGCGACAATTTCCAGGGCTCGCTCTACTACACCACCTACAAGTCCAAGGTCGTCTCCGACTTCTTCAACCAGATGGGCTTTGACGTGGTCGCGACAGGCAACCACGAGTTCGACGACGGCCCCGAGGAGTTCATGCGCTTCATCGAAGCGGCCGAATTCCCCATCATCGGCGGCAATTTCGACGTGACCCGCGACCCGAGCCTCGCCGGCAAGATCAAGGGCTCCATCGTGGTCGAGATCGGCGGCGAGAAGATCGGCATCATCGGCGCCACTACCGAGGACACGCCCGAAATCGCCTCCACCGGCGACATCGAATTTCACGATGTCATCCAGTATGTGCGGGGCGCTTCCGAAGCGCTGGACGCAGCCGGGGTGAACAAGATCATCCTGTTGAGCCATATCGGCTACAGGGTCGACCTCGAAGTCGCCGCAGCCCTGCCGCTGGTCGACGTCATCGTGGGCGGCCACAGCCATTCCCTCCTGGGCGACATGGAAGGCGCCGCCGGCCCCTACCCCACCATGGTCACCAATCCCGATGGCGTCGAAGTGCCCGTCGTCCAGGCCAATCAGTACGGCAAATATCTGGGCGACATCGCCATCACCTGGGACGACGAGGGCAATGTCATCAGCGCCGAGGGCCAGCCCTTCCTGATCGACGCCTCCGTCGCCGCCAACGAGGACTTCAAGGGCCAGCTCGAAGAGCTGCTTGGCCCCATAGAGGAGCTGACCAGCACCGTCATCGGCACCGCCACCGACAAGCTCGAAGGTGCCCGCGAAGTCTGCCGCGTGCAGGAATGCTCCATGGGCAATCTCCTGGCCGACGCCATCCTGGATCGCGTCGCCGATCAGGGCGCCACCATCGCCTTCCAGAATGGCGGCGGCATCCGCGCCTCCATCGACGCCGGCGAAATCACCGTCGGCGATGTGCTGACCGTGCTGCCCTTCTCCAACACCCTCGCCACCGTGCAGATATCAGGTGCCGACGTGATCGAGGCGCTCGAAAACGGCGTCAGCGATATCGAGAACGGCGCCGGTCGCTTTGCCCAGGTCGCCGGCCTTAAATACAGCTATACCCTTTCCCAGCCGGCCGGCGAGCGCGTCAGCGACGTCATGGTCAAGGGCGAAGGCGACAGCTGGGTGCCGATCGACGAGGACGCCACCTACACCATCGTCACCAACAACTATGTGCGCGGTGGCGGCGACGGCTACGGCACCTTTGCCGAGGGCGAGAACCCCTACGATTTCGGCCCGCCGCTGGAACAGGTCGTGGCTGACTACATCGCCAAGCTCGGCGGTGAATACACGCCCTATACCGATGGCCGCATCACCGTGCTGGATTGATCATCCAGCACCAACGAACGAAAGGGCGCCCCGCGGCGCCCTTTTTTTACGCCCCGAGGGCCATGACGATCTGCTCGGGCCGCCAGGGCTTGTGTATGAATGCGGTGTCGTCGGGCAATTCGCCGGCAAAGGGCTTGCGCCCGCCTGAAACCACGATGATCCGGATATGCGGCCAGATCACGCGCACATGATTGGCCAGCACTACGCCGCTGCGCGTCCCCGGCATGTTGACGTCGGTGATCAGCCCCACAAAGGCATCGCCCGAGCGTTCGAGGATGCCCAGCGCCTCGGCGGTGCTACCCGCCTCCCAGGCTTCAAAGCCGTGCTCGCGGATCAGCTCGGCCATGTCCAGCCGGACCAGGGGTTCGTCATCGACAACCAGAAAACTACGCGGACGGTCTACTCGTGTGCTCATGAGCGCTGAACCCTGGCAGCAGCCCGCCGGTTCCATCACGCCGCGATCACATTGCCGCGCCCAGAAAAAAGCAAAGGCCCGCCAGGGCGGGCCCTTCTGTGCCGGGCGCTAGACCCGGTGTTCGCTGCGGTCCCGGTCTGTCACCGTCGCCAGGTCCAGCACCTTCTGGATATTGGTCGCGTGGCGGAAGCTGGGCTCGAGATTCTTGCCCATGCGAACGGCTTCAACGAACCGCTCGTAATTGGTGGGCACCGGCGGCACATCCACTTCGGTCCAGGTGCCGGTTTCGGCATCGTCGCCGAGGCACGTCAAAAGCTTGGACCAGTCATGCCGGTGCTGCACTTCCACCGACCCCTTTTCGCCATAGACGCGCAGGCGCAGCTCGTTGAAATGCCCGGTCGCCCAGCGGCTCGCATGCACCACGCCCAGCGCCCCGTTTTCCAGCTGCGCCGTCATGGCAAAGCTGTCATTGGCGTCGAGGTCATATTCCCCGATGGCATTGCCCGGCGCCTTCTCGAACGTCTCGAGCCGGCAGAACACCTTGGAAAAGTCGCTGCCCGCGCCATACGCCGCAAAGTCCAGGATATGGACGCCGATATCGCCGAGCACGCCGTTGGAGCCGTGCTTCTTGCTGAGCCGCCACAGCCACTGGCTTTCGGTGCGCCAGTCGCCCCAGGCCTTGGAGACCAACCAGCTCTGGAGGTAGCTGGCCTCGAAATGCTTGACCGTGCCGACCGCGCCGGACTGCACGATTTCGCGCGCCTTTTGCAACTGCGCCACGTTGCGATAGGTGAGGTTGACCATGTTGACCAGCCCCAGCCGCTCGGCGGCCTCGGTCATTTCCAGCGCGCGCGCATGGTCCGTCGCCAGCGGCTTCTCGCAGAACACATGCTTGCCGCCGGCCAGCGCCGCCATGGTGGTGGGATAGTGGACGCTGTCGGGCGTCACATTGGCCACCGCGTCGAACTCGCCCCAGGCCAGCGCCGCATCGAGCGAACCAAAGCCCCGCTCGATCCCGTGCGTGGCGCAAAAGGCTTCCACCCGCGCCGGATCCACGTCCACGCCACCGGCCAGGGTCACGCCCTCGATCGCAGCAAAATTCTTGGCATGCGTATTGGCCATGCCGCCGGTTCCCAGAATGAGGATCCGCATATCTTTATCCTTGGGCCGCAGCCCGCTTGATTGTTCGTTACACCATTGGCGCACCGTACCTGCCGCGCTGTCATCACCCGGCTTGACCGGGTGATCCATGCGACACATTGGCGTTCCCGCGAGGATGGATTGCCCGGCCGCGCCGGACAACAACGCCGGAGCCGGAACGATTATTCCTTCACTTCACCCGCATGATCGGCAGCCGAGAGCTTGGGCCCGCGCTCCTCGATCTTTTCCGGTGCCTCGGCGGTGGGCGTATTGGGGGCCTTCATCAGCTGCGCATAGCGCTCCCCGTTATAGGCCCAGTTGACCGCATTGCGCAGCACCTGGCCGACCGTCTCGTCATGGTAGGTCGGATAGGTTTCGTGGCCGGGACGGAAGTAGAAGATATTCCCCGCGCCGCGGCGGTAGGTGAGGCCCGAGCGAAACACTTCGCCGCCCTGGAACCAGGAGATGAACACCGTTTCGAGCGGCTCGGGAACCGTGAAGGGTTCGCCATACATCTCTTCCATTTCGAGCTCGAAATAGGGCGGCAGGCCCTTGGCAATGGGATGGCCGGGATTGACGACCCAAATGCGCTCGCGCTCGCCCGCCTCGCGCCAATGCAGGTTTGCCGGCGACCCGAGCAGGCTGCGGAAGATTTTGGAGTGGTGGCCCGAATGAAGCACGATCAGGCCCATGCCCTGCCAGACATGTTCCTGGATGCGCTTGACCACCGCATCATCGACCTTGTCATGGGCCTGGTGGCCCCACCACAGCAGCACGTCGGTATTGGCCAGCGCTTCTTCGGTGCAGCCGTGCTCGGGCTCCTGGAGCGTCGTGGTCTTGACCTCGAAATTGGGGTCGGATGCCAGAAGCTTGGCAATCTGGTTGTGCATGCCATTGGGGTAATTGGCCGCCACAACCTTGTTCTTCTGCTCGTGCACGTTTTCGCCCCAGATCAGGGTACGGATCGGCATGGAAAACTCCTTCGTCTCATGCAAAACCGGCCGGCAAAGCCGGCCGGAAATCGATAATGTCCGGGGCCAGCAAGCCCCGCTTGGGCACGAGAAGAAACCACTACCGTGCCGATTTTATGGTCAGGCGGTCATCCCGCCTTCAAGGGCTTGCCATCCTTGTCGAACCGGTAGACGCGGCCCGGCTGCGGCGACACCGAAACCGAATGCCCGACCGGGAAAGGCGTTCCCCCCGGAGCGCGCACCACGATGGGTTCTTCAAGCCCGATATCGACAAACACGTAATTGTCCGCGCCCAGGTTTTCGTTGTGCACGACGGTGCCCTGCCAGGTCCCTGCCCCATCTACCACTTCGAGATGCTCGGGGCGCACGCCCACCGTTTCGGCCTGGAAGGCCCCGGCATGGGCGCCGGTCATGAAATTCATCTTGGGCGAGCCGATGAACCCCGCGACGAACAGCGACTGCGGCTGCTCGTATAGCTCCATGGGCGTGCCCACCTGCTCGATCCTGCCCGCCCCCAGCACCACGATCCGGTCGGCCAGCGTCATGGCTTCCACCTGGTCGTGGGTCACGTAGATCATGGTCGACTTTTCCATCGAGTGATGGAGCTTGGCGATCTGCAACCGGGTCGCGACGCGCAGCGCCGCGTCGAGATTGGACAAGGGCTCGTCGAACAGGAACACCTTGGGGTCGCGGACGATGGCGCGACCGATGGCGACGCGCTGCCGCTGCCCGCCCGAAAGCTGGCCCGGCAGGCGATTGAGGTACTGGGTGAGCTGCAGCTGCTCGGCTGCCGCTTCCACCTTGCGCTTGATCTCGTCCTTGGAGGTGCCGGCAATCTTAAGCGCATAGGCCATGTTGTCGAACACGTTCATATGCGGATAGAGCGCATAGGACTGGAACACCATGGCAATGCCACGCTTGGACGGCGCGCGGTCATTGACCACTTCCCCGTCGATCTCAAGCGTCCCGTCGGAAATGGTCTCGAGCCCGGCAATGCAGCGCAGCAGCGTGGACTTCCCGCAGCCCGACGGGCCGACGAACACCATGAATTCGCCCGAACGGATATCGAGGTTGATGTTCTTGAGAACTTCCACACTGCCGTAGCGCTTGTTGACGCCGGTAAGCTTCAGGTTTGACACGTTCTGCTCCTCGTTCCTGCTTTCCCGCCCACCGGGCGGGCACAGGACCCACCCTTGTTATTTGACCGACCCGGCCAACAGGCCGCGCACGAAATAGCGTTGCAATGCAAAGAACACGATCAGCGGCACCACGATGGTGATGAAGGCGCCGGCCGTGAGAATTTCCCAGTTATTGCCGCGCGATCCGAGCAGGCTCACGAGCTTGCCCGTCAGCACCAGCCGGTCCTGCTGTGCCCCCAGGAACACCATGGCCACGAGCAGGTCGTTCCACACCCAGAGGAACTGGAAGATCGAGAACGAGGCCAGGGCCGGAAAGCTCAGGGGCAGCACCATGGAGGTGAAGATCTTGAAATGCGACGCCCCGTCGATGCGCGCCGATTCCATGATTTCCTTGGGCAGGCCGGCCATGTAGTTGCGCAAGAGATAGATGGCGAGCGGCAGGCCGAAGGCCGTGTGCGCCAGCCATATGCCCTGATAGGTCTTGCCGTCAGCCGCTCCGAAAGCGCTGGCGATCTGGTTATAGAGCGTCAGCAGCGGAATGAGCGACATCTGCAGCGGCACGACCAGCAGGCCCACCACGATGGCCACGATCAGCCCGCGGAACGGAAACCGCATCCAGGCCAAAGCATAGGCCGCAAAGGCCGCGATCAGGATGGGTATGATGGTGGCCGGAATGGTCACCGTGAAGGAATTGACGAAGCTCCGCCACACGCCATTGGCCGTCAGCACCTCGTAGTAATTGTCGAGGGTGAAGCGCGGCGCGATCTCGGCCATGTAGAACACGCGCGGCCCGCGCGTATGGGTAAACTCGGTGGGCGATACCCATTCGAATGTCCCGTCGGCCTGCACCGTAATGGTGCCGCCGTCATTCATCGGCATCGAGCCGCCCGCAGGCGTTTCGGCCGGCGCATTGTTGGAAAGCCCAAAGGCGGAAAGCGTCTTGTTGCCGGCCCCATCGAGCAGGTCGCCGCGAATAAAGAACTGGCCACCCTCCTCCACCTGGGCATCCGCGGTACCGATGCGGCTCACTTCCAGCGACTGCGACGTGGTGAGCGCGGTCCACCAGCCCGAAACAGCCAGCTGGTCCTTGTCGCGCAGCGAGGAGATCAGCAGACCCGCCGTCGGCAGAGTCCAGATCACTACAAGAAACAGCAGCGCCAGATGGGTGGCAATCCGCCCTAGACTAATCTTGGACCGCAGGCTCGGCCGGTAGCTCGTCGTTGTCGGCATGTCGTTGGTGTCGGCAGCGATGGTCATCAGCGTGTCCCCTGCTCGGCATTGGCGCGGCGGATATTCCAGATCATGATCGGCAGCACCGAGAGCATGATAACCACGGCAATGGCCGACCCCCGGCCATAGTCGAAGTTCACGAACATCCACTTGAACATCAGGTTGGCCAGCACTTCCGTGTTCCACTGGCCGTTGGTCATGGCGAAGATGATGTCGAACACTTTCAGCACGACGATGGTGATCGTGGTCCACACCACGACAATGGTGCCCATGATCTGCGGGATCATGATGTCGAAGAAGATTCGGAAATCATTTGCCCCGTCGATGCGGGCCGCTTCCAGCGTTTCTTCGGGAATGCCGCGCAAAGCCGCCGACAGGATCACCATGGCAAAGCCGGTCTGGATCCAGACCAGGATGACCATGAGGAAGATGGAGTTCCAGAACGGAATGGTGATCCAGGCCTGCGGCGGCAGGCCCATGCCGGTCACGATGGCATTGAGCAGGCCGATCTGCACATCGCCTTCGCCGCGATAATCATAAACAAACCGCCAGATCACCGATGCGCCCACAAAGGAAATCGCCATCGGCATGAACACCAGCGACTTGGCGATATTGCCCCACCAGAGCCGGTCGGCCAGCACCGCAATGATCAGCCCGAAGGCGGTCGAGAGCGAGGGCACGATCAGCAGCCACAGGATATTGTTGAGCACCGAGCGCTGGAAATTGCCGTCCTGGACGGCCCAGACATAATTGCTGAGCCCCACGAAATTGCGCCCGGTCTTGTCGAAGAGGCTGAGGCGGATGGTCTCGAAGACGGGATAGATGAGATAAACGGTGAGAAACAGCAGCGCCGGCAGCAGAAACAACCAGGGGCGGATGGCGCTGCGCAGATTATCGCGCTGGGTTGCCTCGTTGCCGCGCATGTCGGCCGAACCAAGGAACCGGTCGAGCAGCCAGTTGGTGCCCCAGAAATAGGCGACACAGGCGGCCAGAGCCACCACGATGGCAAAGCCTGCGCCCAGAAGCTGTGTGAGAACGTCGTTCATCTGCCGGTGCCCCCTCTATACCGACCATTGGGTGGAGACCGGCGCGCCAAGCGCCGGCCTCCCGTGTGCGCGTTGGGAACGCAAGAGATCTTATAGGCCGTCCCAGCTGGCCTGGATCTGGTCGGCCACTTCCTGGGCGGACTTGCCGCCGATGAAGTCCACCATGCCGGTCCAGAAGCTGCCGGCGCCGATCGCGCCCGGCATCAGGTCGGAACCGTCAAACCGGAAGGTCGTGGCATTGAGCAGAATCTCGCCTTCGCCCTTGAGGGTGTCGTTGGCATAGGTCTCGACATTGGCGGACTTGAGCGTGGACAGGAAGCCCGACTGCGCCATCCAGATTTCGTTGGAAATCGGGTTGAGCGTGAAGTCGATGAAGGCCTGTGCAGCCGGGGAGTCCTTGGTGATCACGGCCAGCGTACCGGCGCCGAGCACCGGATTGCCGAGGTCGCGTTCAGCCGAAGCGGGGAAGTAGAAGAAGTCCGCATCGGTGCCCAGTTCGGTGCCTTCGGGGAAGAAGGACGGAATGAACGAAGCCTGGTGGTGCATGAAGCAGGCCGGCGGCACCGAGAACAGGCCCAGCGGGCTTTCGCGGAAGTCGGTCGTGCCCACGGCGGCCGTGCCACCGGCGACATGGTCTTCATTCTTGGCGAACCAGCCGAATTCCTCGAGCGCCTCGACGACCTTGGGGTCGTTGAACTTGAGCTCGTTGCTGACCCAGGCGTCATAGTCTTCGCCCGAATGCAGGCGCAGCATGATGTCTTCCACCCAGTCGGTGGCCGGCCAGCCGGTCGCGCCGCCTGAACCCAGGCCAATGCACCAGGGCGTATTGCCGTCGGCGACCATCTGCTCGGTCAGGGCCTTGAGGTCTTCATAGGTCTCGGGAACTTCATAGCCCGCATCGGCGAAGTTATCAGGCGAGTACCACACCAGCGACTTGAGGTCGGACTTGTAGGGCACGGCATAGAAAGTGTCGTTGCCATCAGGGTCCTTGTAGGTGCCAAGGGACACGAAAGAGTCGCCAGCCGCGTGCTCGGAAGCAACGCGATCAGCAAGCCCATCGGCCAGCGGCACGAGGTAGCCCTTGGAGGCCATGTCGGCCAGAAGGCCCGGCTGCGGCAGGATGGTGATATTGGCAGACGAGCCGGCAGCGGCGTCGATCTGGGCCTGCTGCTCGTAGTTTTCCGAGGATGCGTAGTTCACGGTCACGCCCGTGGCATCCTCGAAATACTGCAGCACGGTCTCGAACATTTCCTGGTCGCCGCCTTCGCGCCAGGGGCCCCAGATGGTGAGGGTTTCACCCGCCAGGTCGCCATGGGCCGCGGCGAATTCGTCCAGCGCCGCCCAGCTGAATGCACCTTCCCCCTTGGGGTAGATCAGGTCCTGCGCCTGAACGGAAATCGCGCCAAGCGTGGCGCCGGCCAAAAGTCCAGCGGCCAGAATATTGAGCTTCATGCAGTCCTCCCAATGGACAGTCGTTGTGGGAGGCTCGGTCAGGCCGGGGCACATGAAGTGTCCGGCCGATCCTTCCTCCCGTTAAACACGCTGGACCGATCACATCGCTTCCAAAGCGGTTTGGATGAAAAAAACCAGAGGCGCCGGTCACTGTCAAGCAGCGCCGTTAGGGATTCTGTTACGAATTCTAAGGAACCAAAGAATCTTTCAAGTATTCCAGCACGTTACGACCTTGTGCGGAAATTGCTCCCAATAATCCCGGCTTTTTCCATGAGGTACGCACCTCAGCCGTTAATCGCGCCAACACCCTATTGCGTCAAAAATTGAAATCGCTTTGAATAGCGTTTGAAGGAGGAAGCGGCTGCCTGCCCATGGGGCAGCCCGCCTGCCAGCGCCAACAGAACCGGGCATCCGGCACACGGGGCGGCAAGCCAGACGACGCCATGAGACTAAAGGACCTTGCCGAGCATCTCGGCCTGTCGCAGACCACCGTCAGCCGGGCCCTCAACGGCTACCCCGAAGTGCGCGAGGAAACCCGCCGCCGCGTGGCCGAGGCCGCCGATGCCTTGGGCTATCGCCCCAATGCCAATGCCCTGCGCCTCGCGACCGGACGCGCCGGCGCCATAGGCCTCGTTCTGCGCGGCGCCGACGAGCTGGGCCCGCACATGTCCGAATTCCTGTCCGGCGTCGGCGCGCACCTCGCCACCCAGGAAATGGACCTCCTCGTCACCACCGTTTCCAGCCAGCAGGAAGAACTGGCCGCCTATCGCCGCATTGCAGCCAGCCAGAAGGTCGACGCCGTCATCCTCCACTCCCCCACCCTGCGCGACCCACGGGCCGAGCTTCTCCGCGAGCTCAAGATCCCCTTTGTCCTGCATGGACGCACCAATATCGGCGAGCCCGTCGCCTGGCTCGATATCGACAATACCGGCGCCCTCGAACGCGCCACCAGCCACCTGCTCGATCTGGGCCACCGGCGCATTGCCCTGCTCAACGGCATCAAGGGCCGCACTTTTGCCGAGCATCGCGAACTGGGTTATCTCGCTGCCCTCTCCGCGCGCGGCATTGCCTTTGATCCGGCCCTGATGAGCAATTCCGCCTTTACCGACGAAGTGGCCTTCCGCATCGCCCAGGCCATGCTGGAACTCCGTCCCCGGCCCACCGCCTTTCTCGCGGGGTCGATGATGACCGCCCTCGGCGTTTTCCGCGCCATCAGGCAGGCCGGGCTGCAACTGGGGCGCGACGTCTCCATGATCGCCCATGACGACGTTTTCCCCTATCTCAATGCCGACAACATGTACCCCACCATGTCGACCACGCGCTCCCCGATGCGCCAGGCCGGCACCCGCATTGCCGAGCTGATTACCCAGCTGGTCGCCGGCAAGTCGCCCGCCGATATTCACGAGCTCTGGCCGGTGGAACTGGTGCTTCGGCAAAGCTCCGGGCCCGCTCCCCAGGCCTGATCCTCCCCGCAATCCACACGCATCCGACCCCTCGATCTCGCAGGGGCGATTGCGCTTGCCCCGACCCGCTCTGGGGGTCTACCAAGAGACATAGCCCCGCGGAGGCCCCCATGACATCTCCTTTCGTCACCACCGATTGGCTGGCAAAACATCTCAGCGAACCCGGCCTCGTCGTGGTCGATGCGAGCTGGCACATGCCCAATGCCGCCCGCAACGCGCAGGCCGAATATCTGGCAGGCCACATCCCCGGCGCCGTGTTTTTCGACATCGATGGCATTGCCGATACGGCCAGCACCCTGCCCCACATGCTGCCCTCGCCGGCCGAATTCGCCCGCGCCGTGGGCGCCCTCGGCATCACCACGGATTCCATCATTGTCGTCTATGACGAAGTCGGTCTCTTCAGCGCGCCGCGCGTCTGGTGGACCTTCCGCACCTTTGGCGCGCGCAATGTGTTCATTCTCGAAGGCGGCGGCCCCAAATGGCGCGCCGAGCGTCGCCACATCGAAGCGGGCCTCGTCACCCGCAATCCAGCCATCTTTGAAGCCAGCTTCGATCCCCAGGCCGTGGCCGATTTCGATACTGTTGGTGCCCGCTCCGGCGACGGCGCCGCCCAGATCGTCGATGCCCGCCCGGCGCCGCGCTTTCACGCCGAAGTGCCCGAACCCCGCGCGGGTCTCAAATCGGGTCACATTCCCAATAGCCTCAATGTGCCCGTGGGTGTGCTCTCGGACAATGGCGTGCTCAAGTCGCCCGAGGCGCTGCAGGCGATCTTTGCCGAGCGCGGCGTCGATCTGTCCCGACCCGTCATCACCTCCTGCGGCTCCGGCATCACCGCCGTCACCCTGGCCCTCGCGCTCGAACAGGCGGGCGCCACCGATGTCGCCGTTTATGACGGGTCCTGGGCCGAATGGGGCTCGCGCCCCGGCGCGCCTATCGAAAGCTGATTATTCCACCGGCGCCTTTGCGGCGTTGAGCCGGGCCAGATAATCGCGCAACAGGCTGACGCGGCGCGGGCGGAAACTTTGCCCGCTTCGCTCCACGCCATCGATCCGATCCGCCCGGAAAATGCGGAAGTCGGTCCTCAGGCAGCACCAGGCCATGATCGCCAGGACGTTCTGGTGATAAACCAGCGCCAGGGGAAAGATGTCGCGCGCTGTCCGGCTCCCGTCGGCATCGCGATAGCGGATCGAGAGCACGTCTTCCCGCCAGCAGGCGTCCCGGATCAGCCCCATATCCACATTGAGCAGGTACCGCGTCTGCGGCCGGAACACCTGCGAGACGGCATGCAGCATCTGCTGCTCCCGCTCCCCCGGCAGGGTGGCGCTGACCTTGGCCAGTGCCGAGCGCGCCGCCGCGGCCAGTTCCCGGTCACCCAGATGCTGCACTTCCCTTAGGCCCAGCACCAGCGCCTCGATTTCCAGCCGATCGAAGGTCTGTGGCGGCAGCGCGAAATCTTCGACCAGGCGATAGCCATAGCCCCGCTCGCCATCGATCCGCGCCCCCGCGGCGCGCAGGCTGTCGATGTCCCGATACAGCGAGCGCAGCGACACCCCGGTTTCTTCGGCCAGCCGTGCAGCGGTGATTGGCGGCGCCATCACGCGCATCGCCTGCAGCAGTCGCAGCAATCTGTCCGGCCGCCCCATGTCCAACTGCCCGAAAGTGTCAGTTGGGGGAGACTAGATTGGCGCCATCCAAACCACAAGGACAACGCCATGAGCATCCAGACCACCACCCATCTCAATTTCCGCGCCAGGGCCCGTGCGGCGCTGGAATTCTACCAGTCGGTCTTTGGCGGCCACCTCTTCATGGCCACCCATGCCCAGGCCTATCCCACCTTTGCGCCCGAAGAGGCCGACCTTATCGCGTTCGGACAGCTCGAAAGCCCCGAAGGCTTCCGCATCATGGCCTTCGACGTGCCCGCCGCCCGGCCCCATGACGCCGGCATCACTCCGATTTTCGTGTCGGTGCGCGGCACCGATGCGGACGAGTTGACCCGCTACTGGAACGGCCTCGCCGATGGCGCCACCATTCTGCAGCCCCTCGCCCCCTCAGGGTGGGCCCCGCTCTATGGCATGCTGACCGACCGTTTCGGCATTACCTGGGTCCTCGACATCGCCGCATCCTACTGACGCCTTCAAAGGGACCGGGCGTTTCGCGTCCGGTTCTCAGTCTCCAGGGGCGTATGCAACCCAGCCCCGAAAGCTCAGCGCCGCGTAAAACAGCGTCACCCGTTCGAACCCGGCCGCCTCCAGCATGGCCACATCGTCCTCGGGCGGCAGAATGGTGAGCCGCGACGTCATCGCCTCCACTGCCGCCTGCAGTTTCTGCCCTTCTGCCGCCCTGCCATCCGGATACCCCGCATGCCGGCCGATCCATTGCATGCGCTCCGGTTCGTTTTGCGAAAAACTGATATGGGCAAGCACCAGCGGCGCCCCCGGCTTGAGCCGCGCCCGGAGGGCCGCAAGCACCCGCGCCCGCTCTTCCCGCGCAATGAAATGAAAGGTGAGGAGACAGATCGCGCCATCGAACGGCCCGGCAGACGCGGCCTCGATCGTTCCCTCCCGCAGGAAAACCCGATCGGCACAGGGGGCCGTCACCTCCCGCGCCAGCGCCAGCATGTCGGCCGACGGGTCCACGCCCTCGAAATGCCAGCCAGCCTGCATCGCGGCCAGCGTCCTGATCTCCATGCCCCCACCAGCACCCAGCACCAGCAGCCGACCGTCTTCCGGCATGGCCTCAGCCAGCAACATGCCCGCCATCCGGTGCAATCCGTCCAGTCCCGGCACCTGCCGGGGCGGCCCCTCGAGATAGTGGTGCGGTACCGAAGCCATGCGCGCCTCCCGTTTCATGTATCTTTTAATGTTCTTTAATAGGACACCGGTCAAGTCATTCACGCGATAGCGTCTTTCAAAGACTTGCGGGCCGCCGCCGCGGCCCACATATTCCACCCATGAAGGACATCAACAGAGCCACCACGCGCGACGGCCGTCTCCAGCCGCAATCCGGCCCGCGCGACGAGATTGCCGCCTTCGTGCAGAAGGTGGGCCAGATCGCCCGCCCCAATGCCGCCGGCGATGGACGTCTGCTCTTTGCCATGGACGCCACCCTCAGCCGCCAGCCCACCTGGGACATGGCGCTCTCGCTCCAGGCCGGCATGTTCGACGCCATCCCCAGGGATGCCGCGCTCCAGGTCCAGCTCCTCTATTTCCGCGGCATGGGCGAATGCCGCGCCTCCCGCTGGGTCATCGACGCCAAGGCGCTCGCAAAGCTCATGAGCGGCATCGTCTGCCAGGGCGGCAATACGCAGATCGGCAAGGTCTTTGCCCATGCCCGCGACGAGCATAAGGCCCGCCGCATCAATGCCGTGGTCTTTGTCGGCGACGCCATCGAGGAAAATGTAGATGCCCTCGCTGCCAAGGCTGGTGAACTGGGCCTTCTCGGCCTGCCGCTCTTCCTCTTTCAGGAAGGCCACGACCGGCGCGTCGAAGCCGCCTTCCGCGAATTTGCCCGTCTCAGCAAGGGCGCCTATGCCCGTTTCGACAGCTCCGCCCCCCAGCAGCTGGCCGAACTCCTGAAGGCCGTCGCTGCCTATGCCTCGGGCGGCCGCGCCCATCTCAAGCTGCAATCGAGCAGCGCCGCCAAAACTCTCCTGACCCAGATCGAGGGCCGATGAGCTGGATCTTTCTTGCCGCCCTGGCCATCCTCGCCGCGCTTTGGCTCGCCACCGCCCTGCGCAACATGGGCCGGCGCGTGCTCATGCGCAGCCTGCGCTGGATCGTCGGCAGCATCGCCGCCCTGATCGGCGTCGCCGCCCTCCTTTTCCGCCGCATCGACATGGCCATGCTCTTCGGCGCCGTCGCAGCCTCGGTGCTCCTGCGTGGGCGCCTCGGCCAATTCTCCTTCGATAGCATCACCGGCGGCAGCCGCAACACGTCCAAAGTCGCAAGCCGCTACCTCGCCATGGAACTCGACCACGACACGGGCGCGCTGACCGGCCGCGTCGTCGATGGCCAATTCGCTGGCTGGGACCTGCTCGATCTCGGTGAAAACGAGACCCGCCTCCTCCTCGACGAGATCAGTGCCGACGCCGACAGCGTCAACCTGCTGGAAAGCTGGCTCGACACCAACCGCGCCGGCTGGCGCGAATATTTCGCCGGTGAAGGCGACACACACGCCGACGCCCAGCCCGCCTCGCCCCGCGACCCAATCACCGAAGCCTATGCCGTCCTCGGCCTCAAGCCCGGCGCCACCGACGACGAAATCAAAGCCGCCCATCGCGAGCTGATGAAAGGCGTCCACCCCGACCGCGGCGGCTCCGAATTCCTCGCCGCCAAGATCAACCAGGCCCGCGACACCCTGCTCGGGCATTAGGGCAGCCATTCCCCCAAACAAAAAGGCCACCGGGTTGCCCCGGTGGCCTGGCGGTCGGACCTTGGAGGATCAGGCCGACTTGTTCTTGTTGTAGAGATCGAAGAACACGGCTGCGAGCAGTACCACGCCCTTGATCATCTGCTGCCAGTCGATGTTGACGCCCATGATCGACATGCCGTTGTTCATTACACCCATGATGAACGCGCCGATCACGGCACCCGCCACCTGGCCGACACCACCCAGCGCCGAAGCGCCGCCGATGAACACGGCCGCGATCACGTCGAGTTCGAGACCCTGCCCGGCCTTCGGCGTCGCCGAGTTGAGGCGGGCCGCGTAGATCATGCCGGCAAGGGCGGCCAGCGCGCCCATGATGGCAAAGATGTAGAAGGTGGTGCGTTCGGTCTTGATGCCCGACAGCGAGGCCGCCTTGAGATTGCCGCCGATGGCATAGATGCGGCGGCCGAAGGTCATGCGCTTGGTCAGGAACACAAAGCCGGCGATCAGGACACCCATCACCACAAGCACGTTGGGCAGGCCGCGATAGGATGCCAGCATATAGGCAAAGAACAGGACCAGCGCCGCAACCAGGAGGTTCTTGGCGATAAAGAAGCTGAACGGCTCGACGTCATAGCCGCGGGCCTGGCGACGGGCGCGGGTGCGCAGCGCGAAGAACACCATGGCCACCACGGCGAGCACGGCAATCACCATCGTGGTCGAGTGCAGCACGACGTTCTGGCCGTTTTCGGCAAGGAACGGGGTCGTGATCGGGCCGATCACATCGGGGATGAAGCCGGCCGACAGAAGCTGGAATTCGGCCGGGAACGGACCGACGGACTTGCCGGACAGGATAGCCAGCGACAGGCCCTTGAAGATGAGCATGCCGG
This sequence comes from Pseudomonadota bacterium, assembly GCA_023391095.1. GTDB lineage: Bacteria > Pseudomonadota > Alphaproteobacteria > Rhizobiales > Devosiaceae > Devosia. Next base: position 139,195 of record JAEWBN010000020.1, on the reverse strand, counting down.
CCAGCGTCACGATAAAGGCCGGAACCTTGTGATAGGCGATGATATAGCCCTGCGCTGCGCCCACGGCAGCCCCGACGACCAGGCAGATGGCCCCGGCGACGATGGGGTTGGCGAGGAAGGCCAGCTCCGGCGGGAATTTCCAGCCCACCATCAGCATGGCGGCCAGCGCGCCGATAAAGCCGGAAACCGAGCCCACCGAAAGGTCGATATGGCCGGCCACGATGACCAGCAGCATGCCCAGCGCCATCACGATGATATAGCTGTTCTGCAGGATGATGTTGGTCAGATTGACCGGCTTGAACAGCACGCCATTGGTGAAATACTGGAAAAACAGCATGATCAGGATTAGCGCGAGCAGCAGGCCATAGTCGCGCATGTTCGCACGCAGCGCGCCCAGAAGGGTCATCTCTTGGCTCTTGGCCTGTTCGGCCGGGGCTTGGGTACCGGTCGGTAGGGTTTCGGTGGTCATGATGCCTTTCCTTCAGCGCGCACGATGGAGCGCATGATCTTTTCCTGGCTCGCTTCGCTGGTCGGCATTTCGCCCACGATACGGCCTTCGTTCATAACATAGAGGCGGTCGGTAATGCCGAGCAGTTCGGGCATCTCCGAGGAGATGACCAGGATCGCTTTGCCCTGTGCCGCCAGCTGGTTGATGATGGTGTAGATTTCGTACTTAGCGCCAACGTCGATGCCGCGCGTCGGCTCATCGAGGATCAGCACGTCCGGATTGGCATAAAGCCACTTGGACAGCACGACCTTCTGCTGGTTGCCGCCCGAAAGGTTGCCGGTGGTCTGGTAGACGCTCGATGAGCGGATATTGGTCATCTTGCGATAATCGTTGGCCACGTCGAGCTCGGCCAGGTCGTCGATCACGCCCACTTTCGACACACCCTTGAGATTGGACAGGGTGATGTTGTGCTTGATGTGGTCGATGAGGTTGAGACCATAGGTCTTGCGGTCCTCGGTAGCATAGGCGAGGCCATTGCGGATCGCCCGATCCACCGTGGACATGTCCACCTTCTTGCCGTTGAGGATCACTTCCCCCGAAATCTTCTGGCCATAGGACTTGCCGAACAGGCTCATGGCGAATTCGGTGCGGCCCGAGCCCATCAGGCCCGCAATGCCCACCACCTCACCACGGCGCAGCGTGATGTTGACGTCCTTGATGACCTGGCGCTCGCGATGCTGGGGGTGGAACACGTTCCAGTTCTTCACCTCCATCACCACATCGCCCACCTTGGGCGTGCGGGCCGGATAGCGGTCCTCCAGCGAGCGGCCCACCATCGAGGTGATGATGCGATCCTCGGTAATGTCCTCGGTATCCATCGTCTCGATCGTCTTGCCGTCGCGGATCACGGTCACGCGGTCGGCAATGCGGGAGATTTCGTTCAGCTTGTGGCTGATGATGATCGAGGTAATCCCCTGCTTCTTGAATTCGAGCAGCAGGTCGAGCAGCGCCTGGCTGTCCTTTTCCGAAAGGGACGCGGTCGGCTCGTCCAGGATCAGGAGCTGCACCTGCTTGCTCAGCGCCTTGGCGATTTCCACCAATTGTTGCTTGCCCACGCCGATATTGGTCACCAGCGTGTCGGGGTCTTCGCTCAGGCCCACCATGGACAGCAGCTTGCGCGCGCCGTCGCGGGTCTCGTCCCAGTCGATCACGCCGCCCTTGGCCTGTTCGTTGCCCAGGAAAATGTTCTCGGCAATCGACAAGAGCGGCACCAGGGCCAGCTCCTGGTGGATGATCACGATGCCCTTGTGCTCGCTGTCGCGGATCGACTTGAAGGCCTGCTCTTCGCCCTTGTAGACGATGGCGCCATCATAGGTGCCGTGCGGGTAAACCCCGCTCAGCACCTTCATCAATGTCGATTTGCCCGCGCCGTTTTCGCCGCAAATGGCATGAATTTCGCCTTCCCGGACATCCAGGTTCACATCCTGCAATGCCTTTACGCCGGGAAATGTCTTGGTGATGCTGCGCATCTCCAGAATTGTATTGGCCATGTCGGACCCTGTTTCTGCTGGGAGAGCAGCATGCCGTGGCAGCTACGCGCCCGATTGTCACCCGGCGGCGGCCGGGGCCCAATGAGAGATTTCGGAACGGGGACATCCCGTATCCGGAGGCGGCTGGCGTCCTCTGCCGTCCACCAGAGACCAAAATCTCGAAAGGCTCCGCGGCAAGCCGCGGAGCCCCAGTTCAGTGCGATGCAGTGATTACTGCAGTTCTTCCGGCTTGATGTAGCCCGAGTCAACGACCAGTTCCTGGTAGTTGGTCAGGTCGACCGAGTACGGGGTCAGCAGGATCGAGGGCACAACCTTGACGCCATTGTCATAGGTGGTGGTGTCGAGGCCTTCCGGGGTGCCGCCACCGAGAACGGTGTCGACCAGGCCGGCAGTAACCTTGGCCAGTTCGCGGGTGTCCTTGTAGACGGTCGAATACTGTTCGCCGGCAATGATTGCCTTGACGGACGGTGCTTCGGCGTCCTGGCCGGTGATCACGGGCCAGGCGAGGTCGCCCGAGCCGTAGCCGACGCCACGGAGCGAGGAGATGATGCCGCGCGACAGACCGTCATACGGCGCGAGGACGCCATCGACGCGCGAGCCGTCGGAGTAGTTGGCGGACAGGATGTTGTCCATGCGGGCCTGTGCAACAGCACCGTCCCAACGCAGGGTACCAACGGTTTCCATGCCCTGCTGGCCGGACTTGACGACGATGTCGCCCGAGTCGATCAGCGGCTGGAGAACGCTCATGGCGCCGTCGTAGAAGAAGAAGGCGTTGTTGTCGTCCGGCGAACCGCCGAAGAGTTCGACATTCCACGGCTTGGTGTCGGGGAAGCGGGCCTTGAGGCCTTCGACCAGCGAGTTGGCCTGCAGGACGCCGACCTGGAAGTTGTCGAACGTGGTGTAGTAGTCGACATTGGCCGAGTCACGGATCAGGCGGTCGTAGGCGACAACCTTGATGCCGGAATCGGCAGCCTGCTGCAGCACGGCCGACAGGGTGGTGCCGTCGATGGAACCGATGACCAGGGCCTTCACGCCCTTGGTGACCATGTTCTCGATCTGGGCGAGCTGGTTGGGGATATCGTCTTCTGCATACTGCAGGTCGACGGTGTAGCCCATGCCTTCGAGAGCGGCCTTGAGCTCATTGCCGTCCGAGATCCAGCGCAGCGACGACGAAGTCGGCATGGCAATGCCAACCTGGCCCTTGTCCTGGGCATAGGCGCCGACAGCGGCGGTTGCCATGACAGCACCCGCAGCGACCAGCGTCGCAATTGATTTGAGAACCTTCACGTCTCGACTCCCTTTGATATTCGAGATGATTGCATTCTTGTGGTCTTTGGGGGCCGGGTCGCCTCACGCACGCAGAAAGTCAGTCCCGAAGCGATGCGGCTTGAGCGCCGCTGGCTGGAACTGGCTCGGACACATCGAAGCGGGCTTGCGTATGTGAACGCCGCCTTCCGATTCTGCATGAAGTCCTCCGGTACGGACGGATAGTGCCGTCATGGACCCTCCCAGCCCACGCGCCAGACGCTAGAATAATCAGATACGCGTGTAAAGCGCCGCGCCCGGCTTGCTTACAATTTTTTTGACTCTCGAATATTAATGTAAACCCCTGATTGCCGTACCTCATTGTGCTCGCTATAAGCCGGAATTAACAAACATCGCCGCAATAACGAGAGCCTAAACGGCCCGAAAAACGGTAAAGGTATCTGATACCTTGGGGGAGTCGTGACTATCCACGCACCGGAGACCCGCCCAGATCAGCCTAACGCGGCCAATGCCGTCGCCGATGATCTGGCAGAACTGATCCTGACCAAGCTGACACCGGGCGCCAACTTGCCCAGTGAGGCTGAGCTCGCCGCCCGCTACTCGGTCAGCCGGCTCACCATCCGCGAAGCGGTCAAGCTTCTGGCCGGCCGCGGCCTGCTCGAAGTGTCCCGGGGCCGCCGCGCCAAGGTCAAGGAACCGGACGGCGCCGCCTTCGCTGATTTCCTTACCGCCGTCATTCACAACAATTCCCGCGGCCTCTTCGATCTCATTGAAGTCCGGCTCGCCCTTGAAGTGCAGTCCGCCACCATGGCCGCCAAGCGCGCCAGCCGTGCCGGCATCGCCGCCATTGAGAGTGCTCTGCAGGGCATGCGCGACGCGGCGGCCGCCGACGACCCCGAAGCGGAAACGCGCTTCCACACCTATGATGTCGGTTTTCACGAGGCCGTCGCCCTCGCCAGCGGCAACCGCGTGCTGGGCTACCTCTTCGAGGCCATGTCCGGTCCCCTGCGCGAGGGCTTCGTCATTTCCCGCCGCGGTCACGCCAGCCGCGGCCACACCCTCGCTGACACCATCGCGGCGCATCAGAAGATTCTCGATTGCATCCGTGACGGCAATGGACGGGCCGCCGGCGAGGCCATGAGAATTCACCTGCGCGACACTGAACGCGACATCCACAGCGCCCTCACCAACCGCTGAAATCCGCACTTTTTCACGCGAGGCGACGCCAGAGGCACGTTATCGCGCCGACTGTGAAAGTCAGGGTTAACAGTCTGCTAACCTGATCGCCCCCGATGTCACGACCTGCTGACGGCAACGGCCTCATGCAATAAAGCGGGGACGCGCCCGCTATCCGGCCACCGAAAACCCCGCTAGTCTGCACTCCGGGAAGCCTTTCGTGGCCTTAAAGCGAGCGACAATCCGCATGTCGATCAAAGCCGCCATCTACCACCTGACGCATTACAAATACGACCGCCCGGTCGTCCTCCAGCCTCAGGTTATCCGGCTCAAACCGGCACCCCATTCCAAGACCAAGGTGCTCAGCCACTCGCTTAAAGTCTCGCCAGCAAAGCATTTTGTGAATGTGCAGCAGGACCCCTACGGCAATTACCTGACCCGCTTCGTCTTCCCCGAACCGGTCACCGAGCTCAAGATCGAAGTCGATCTCGTGGCCGACATGACGATCTACAACCCCTTCGATTTCTTCGTTGAGGAAAGCGCCGAGACCTGGCCCTTCGACTACCCCGAAGACCTCCGCGACGACCTTTCGATCTACCGCCAGGCCGAACCCGCCGGCCCCCTCCTCACCCAGTTCCTCGCCAGCATCGACCGCAGCCCGCAAAATACCGTTAACTTCATAACAGGCCTCAATTTTCGGCTGCAGCAACAGACCAGCTACATCGTCCGGATGGAGCCCGGCGTCTGGTCCCCCGAGGACACGCTAGCCAACGGCCGCGGCTCCTGCCGGGACTCCAGCTGGCTCCTCGTTAACATCCTGCGGCACCTGGGTTTTGCGGCCCGATTTGTGTCGGGCTACCTCATCCAGCTCAAGCCCGACCTGGTCGCGCTGGACGGTCCCCCAGGCACCGACCATGACTTCACCGACCTCCACGCCTGGTGCGAAGTCTACCTCCCCGGCGCCGGATGGATCGGCCTAGACCCCACCTCGGGCCTGTTGACCGGCGAAAGCCACGTCCCGCTGGCCGCGACGCCGCACTACAAAAACGCCGCGCCGATTTCCGGCTTTGCGTCCTTTGCCGAAGTCGACTTCGCCTTCGACATGACGGTCACCCGCGTAGCCGAACATCCGCGCATCACCAAGCCCTTCTCCGAAGAAAGCTGGCAGCGCCTCGACGCTCTCGGCCGGGAAGTCGATAAGGTCCTGCAAACAAACGATGTTCGCCTCACCATGGGTGGCGAACCGACCTTTGTTTCCATCGACGATTTCGAAGCCGATGAGTGGAATGCCGGCGCTGTCGGCCCCACCAAGCGCAGGCTCGCCGACGACCTCATCCGCCGCCTGCGCCAGCGCTTTGCCCCCCATGGAATGCTGCATTACGGTCAGGGCAAATGGTATCCCGGCGAAACCCTGCCCCGCTGGACCTTCTCGCTATACTGGCGCCTCGACGGCAAGCCGATCTGGTCCGACGAGACCCTGATCGCCCGCGAAGGCGAAAAAAGCGACGTCACGCTGGATGATGCGCGCCAGTTCCTCGCCGCCTTCGCCCGCAAACTCGGCCTCTCCGGCGAAACTATCGCCGAGGCCTATGAAGATCCGGGCGAATGGTTGCTGAAGGAAGCAAAGCTCCCCGAAAACGTCGATCCGGCCAATTCCGAGCTGGCCGACCCCGAGGCGCGGGCCCGGATCGCCACCGTGTTTGGCCGGGGCCTGACCCACCCCACAGGCTATGTCCTGCCGGTTCAGCGCTGGAATGCCGCCGCTTCGAGCCCCTGGCTCACCGAGAAGTGGAAGACCCGCCGCGGGCGTCTGTTTCTGGCGCCGGGCGACAGCCCCGCCGGCTATCGGCTGCCTCTGGCGTCGCTCAAGCATCTCCAGCCCACCGCCTATCCCCATGTCGTCCCGCTGGACCCCGGCGCGCCGCGGCCGCCCTTGCCTGACCCGGAGGGCATCGCCGCCCGCCAGCAGGTCGTGGCCGGTTTCATCCCCGCCTCTGAGCAACAGGCCCTGACCGAGCAGGTCATCAGCGAGATCGAGGGCCAGGTCCGCACTGCCGTGACCGCAGAAGTCCGCGATGGCCGCCTCTGTGTTTTCCTGCCCCCCGTCGAAAAGCTCGAAGACTATCTCGAACTGCTTGCAGCCACCGAGGCCGCTGCCAGGGACATCGGAAAGCCGGTCCACCTCGAAGGTTACGCCCCTCCTCAGGACCCCCGGCTGAATGTGATCCGAGTCGCCCCCGATCCCGGCGTGATCGAGGTCAACATTCACCCCGCGTCCAACTGGTCCGATTGCGTGGCCACGACGACTGCCATCTACGAAGAAGCCCGCCAAAGCCGCCTCGGTGCCGACAAGTTCATGATCGACGGCAAGCATGTGGGGACCGGCGGCGGCAATCACGTCGTCATCGGCGGCGCGACCCCGCATGACAGCCCCTTCCTGCGCCGTCCCGACCTGCTCAAGTCCCTGATCCTGCACTGGCAGCGTCATCCGGCCATGAGTTACCTGTTCTCGGGTCTGTTCATTGGCCCCACTAGCCAGGCACCGCGCTTTGATGAGGCGCGCCACGACAGCCTCTATGAGCTCGAAATTGCCATGGCGCAGGTTCCATTGCCCGGCGAGGGCGAAAGCCCTGCCCCCTGGCTGGTCGACCGTCTGTTCCGCAATCTTCTTGTCGACGTGACGGGCAATACCCACCGCTCGGAAATCTGCATCGACAAGCTCTTTTCCCCAGACGGGCCGACGGGACGTCTGGGTCTCGTCGAGTTCCGCGGCTTCGAAATGCCGCCCAATGCGCGCATGTCGCTGGCCCAGCAATTGTTGGTCCGGGCGCTGATCGCGCGGTACTGGCAAAAGCCGCTGGATGGTCAATTTACCCGCTGGGGTACCGCGTTGCATGACCGCTTCATGCTTGGAACCTATGTCTGGCAGGATTTCCTCGATGTCTTGGTGGACCTTGGCGAAAACGGCTTTGCGTTCGAACCGGAATGGTTCGAGGCGCAGCGGGAGTTCCGGTTTCCGTTCTGCGGCGAAGTGGAGGTCGACGGCGTCAGGCTGGAGCTGCGCCAGGCACTTGAGCCATGGCATGTGATGGGCGAGCAGGGCGCAATCGGCGGCACGGTGCGCTTTGTCGACAGTTCGGTTGAACGCCTCGAAGTCCGGCTCGAAACCGCCAGTCCCGAACGCTACGCGGTGGCTTGCAACCGCCGCCCCGTGCCGCTCAAGCCGACCGCCGCCAGCGGTGTCTCCGTGGCTGGTGTCCGGTTCAAGGCCTGGCAGCCCGCGTCCGGCATGCATCCGACCATTCCTGTACATGCGCCGCTGGTCTTCGACATTTTCGACCGCTGGACCGGCCGCGCCGTGGGCGGCTGCACTTATCATGTCGCCCATCCGGGGGGACGCAACTACGATACGTTCCCGGTCAACGGCAACGAGGCCGAGGCGCGACGCCTCGCCCGTTTCGTGCCCCACAACCACTCCGTCGGCGACTACCATTTGCAGCCGGAAAAGCCTGCGGACGAGATGCCGATGACGCTTGACCTCCGCCGGCCGCCGCGGTTCTGGTGACGCATGACATCGCGGAATCAGCCTTCCCGCGGCAAGCCCCCGGCCAGCCACAGCCTCATCGCTGACTACAAGCTCCTTCCCGGCGTGCCCGACGAAATGATCGATCCGTCGGGCCATTTGCGTCCCGGCTGGGACAAGCTCATGGCAGCCCTCGATGCTCTCGGCAGCGAGGAACTGTTTGCCCGTTTCGAACGGGCCGACCAGTATCTTCGCGATGCCGGCGTCTTTTACCGCACCTATGACGGAGCGGGGGGCAAGGAACGGGCCTGGCCCCTGGCCCACATTCCGCTTCTGATCGACGAGGCGGACTGGATCGGCATTTCGAGCGGGTTGCAGCAGCGGGCCGAACTGCTCGAACGGATCGTGGCGGACATCTATGGCGACAACCGCCTTGTGCAGCAAGGGCTTCTGCCCCCAGAACTGATCGCCCAGAACGCCGAATTTCTGCGCCCCCTTGTCGGCGTACAACCGGTCAGTGGCCACTTCCTCCATTTTTGTGCCTTCGAATTGGGACGCGGTCCCGATGGGGGCTGGTGGGTGCTGGGCGACAGGGCGCAGGCGCCGTCCGGCGCGGGCTTTGCGCTGGAAAACCGCGTCGCGACCACGAGGGCGCTGCCGGACCTCTATGCCGACCTCAACATCAACCGGCTGGCCGGCTTCTTCCGCGATTTTCGTGAGGCTCTGTTCAGCCAGGCGCGCCGTGATGGCGGCCGCGTGGGCATCCTCAGCCCCGGTCAGTTGAACGAGACCTATTTCGAGCACGCCTATATCGCTCGTTATCTGGGCATGATGCTGCTGGAAGGGGAGGACCTTGTGGTCGAAGCCGGCCGCGTGATGGTTCGCACCGTTGCGGGACTGCGGCCCGTCAGCGTTCTCTGGCGGCGCCTTGACGCCAGCTTCGCCGACCCCCTGGAGCTGCGATATGACAGCCATATCGGCACGCCGGGCATGGTCGAGGCGCTGCGCGCGGGCTCCATTTCCATGATCAATGCCTTAGGCACGGGCATCCTTGAGACCCGGGCGCTGTCTGCCTTCATGCCGCGTCTTTGCAAGCACCTTCTTGGCACCGGGCTTGAGCTTCCGGAGATCGCCACATGGTGGTGCGGCCAGGGCGCGGAACGCGAGTTTGTTCTCGACAATTTCGATAGCCTTATGATCGGGCCGGCCTTCGCGACCACCCTGCCCTTCGAGGACCTGCGTGGCACGGCGCTTGGCGCCACCATGACCGCCGAGCAGAAGCGGCAGGTGAACGAGCTCATTTCGCGCAATGGCGGCCAGTATGTCGGACAGGAACCGGTCCAGCTCTCCACCGCTCCGGTCTATGTGAATGGAAAGCTCGAGCCACGCCCGATTACGCTGCGCGTCTATGCGGCCCGAACCGAGAACGGCTGGACCATCATGCCGGGCGGCCTCGCGCGCGTCGGCTCAACGCGTGACACGACGGCGATCGCCATGCAGCGCGGCGGACAGGCAGCCGACGTTTGGGTGCTGTCCTCCAAACCGGTCGAGCAGGTTTCGCTGCTGCCGCGCGACGGCAAGAAGCTGGTACGCAATTCGGCAGGCAGCCTGCCCAGCCGGGCCGCCGATAACCTGATCTGGCTGGGGCGGTATGCGGAACGATGCGAAGCCACTGTGCGCATCCTTCGCGCTTACAATGTCCGGCTCGCCGAACTGTCGCACCCCGAACTACCGATCCTTGCCCAGTGCGCGGCGTTCCTCGAGACCATTGACGTCGACGCCAGCGAGGCCATGCCGCAGGGACTGCTCGCCTCCATCGACAGCGCCGTGCATAGCGCCAGCCAGATCCGGGACCGGTTCTCACCCGATGGTTGGCTGGCTCTCAATGACCTGCAGAAGACCGCGCGCCGCTTTGCCGGCCGTGTCTCGCCCGGCGACGACGCAACGCGCGCGATGACGGTCCTCCTGCGCAAGCTCGCCGGCTTTTCCGGTCTGGTCCACGAAAACATGTACCGGTTTGCAGGATGGCGCTTTCTGGAACTCGGCCGGCGGCTTGAACGTGCCATGCAGATCTCGCGCGTGGCCGCCTGGCTGACGCGCCCCGATGCCCCGGACGGGTCCCTGGAAATGCTGCTCGAGATTGGCGACAGCGTCATGTCGCATCGCCGCCGCTACTCGGTGAGTGCCGGCACGCAAAGCGCCTTGGACCTGCTCGTCCTCGACCCGCTCAATCCGCGCTCGGTTCTGTTCCAGCTCGCCGAATTGCGCACGCAGGTCGAGATGCTGCCGGGCGGCATCGAGGACGGCCAACTTTCACCCGCCGCCAAGGCAGCCTTGCAGCTCCACACAGACCTCATGATTGCCGACCCGGCCGATATGACACCGGAGAGGCTTGAGCATCTGGCCGGTGAGATCGGCGTTTTGTCGAGCCTTGTTGCTGCAGCCTATTTTACCTGACCCATGCTCTACGACATCCGCCTCACCCTGCAATACGAGTACGATGCCCCCGTGCATGGAGGCCGTCACCACATCCGCATATTACCAGCGACAGTCCCGGGGCTCCAAAGAGTTGTGGCATCCTCACTGGCCGTCACGCCCAAGCCCCATAGACAGGGCGGCTTCATCGACTTTTTCGGCAATTCCGTCACTTCCGCAACCATGGTCGCGCCACACGACCGGCTAGAAATTCGCCTAACCGCTAGAGTTCAGGTGGAGGATCCGCTGCAAGGGGCCGACCTGTCGCCACCACTCGCGCAACTTGGGCTCGAAACAGGCCGATACTGGTCGGTCGCGGCCAACAGTCCCCAGCACTTCCTGGCAGCGTCGCCGCGCGTGCAGATCGTGCCGGACATCACCCAATATGCGGCCGATGTCGCGGCAGGCGCTTCGTCGACCCTGTCAGCGGTGATGGCGCTCTGTCAGGCCATCCACCGCGACTTTGAATATGACGCCAAGGCCACCGATGTGGAAACGCGACCTGCCGAGGCCTTTGCGTTGCGCAAGGGGGTCTGCCAGGACTTTGCCCATGTGATGATCGCTGGACTGCGCGGCATCGGCATCCCTGCGGGCTACGTGTCCGGTTTTTTGCGCACCAATCCGCCGCCGGGGAAGCCGCGCCTCGAAGGCGCCGATGCGATGCACGCCTGGGTGCGTGTCTGGTGCGGTCAGCACATGGGGTGGGTCGAGTTCGACCCGACAAACGCCATCATTGCCGGGGCCGACCACATCGCCATTGGGCACGGACGCGACTATGCCGACGTGTCTCCCATTGTGGGTGTCCTGCGCACGCATGGATCGCACGAAACCAGCCAATCTGTGGATGTCATCCCGATCCAATAGCGGTCACGGAACCAAAGTGCCGCATCTCCCGTTTTCTGGAGGCGACCGACGGGGTCGAATCCAGAATATGGATTGCGGGAGACAGACATGAACAACGCAGATATCCGAACCCTCGAAGACGCCGCCCGGACGACTGCCGTCTGGAGTGGCGATGTGTTCGAGGTGCCATCGCGCAATGCGGATATCCTGCGCGCCTTGATACCCGCAGCCCTCATCTTGTCAGCCGCTACTGCGTTGCTGGTCGCCCTTCTCTAGGCGCCAGTCGGGTCAACCGAGTTCAGGAGGCAAACATGACACTCGGCACAATTCTCATAATCATCCTCGTTCTGCTGCTGATCGGCGCGCTGCCGACCTGGGGCTATTCGCGCGGGTTCGGCTATTTCCCGTCCGGCATCCTGGGCGTGGTCCTGGTGATCATTCTTATTCTCGTTCTGATGGGCCGCATCTAGCCCGTCAGCAAACCAAATGGGCACGCCAGACCCCTGGTTTCCTCAAGGATTTGTGCCCTGCGGATCGACAGCCGCCCCCCAGCTCGATCCGCACCTATGGCCCCGATGCGTTATGCGCATCGGGGCCTGTTTCTGAGGGGGCCCGGAACCTCACGCGGACAGCCGCGTTTGTCTATCAAACCAGAGGAGCGACTAATGGCTACCACTACTGACATGGCCCCTTCCCGCCGCAAGACCCCGACCACGACGACGACCGGCTCCGCCACGGGCGATACGGCAAACCGTGACCAGTCCCCCGAGGCATCCGCCCGAGAGCGGGAACTGGAGGCACAGGTTGAACAGTTGCAGGCAGATCTCAAGTCCATCACCGAGACTGTCAAGAAACTGACGGGGGCGAAGGCCGGCGAGGTTAAGGATATCGCCACCGCCGAGTTTAAGGAACTCAAGCGTCGTGGCGAAGAGCTGGTGGGAGAAGCCCAGGACCAGTTCTCTGAAGCTGAAAAGCAGCTCAAGGACACCATCCGCGAAAAGCCACTTACCGCGGTGGCCAGCGCTGTCGGCATCGGTTTCGTGCTCGCCCTGCTCGTTAGGCACTAACCATGAACCTGTTGGGGCCCCTCGCCGCCATACTTGGCATTGAAGCCGAAAGCATCATCGCCCGGACCCGGGCGATGGTCGTTGCCTATGCCCTGATAGGGCTGTTCGCAGCGATCGGGGCTGGCTTTCTGTTTGCCGCCGGGTTCATGGCGCTTGCCGACATTGTCGGCGTCATGGCCACCACGCTGATCTTTGCTGGCGTGTTCCTGCTTCTCGCCCTGGCGATTTACCTGGGCACAATGGTCGGCGAGAGCAAGCGTCGCAAGATTGCAGCCGAAAGGCGCCGATCCAGCGAGGCTGGTGCGTTCATCACGACGGCCGCTCTCACCGCCATACCGGCCGTGATGCGATCCCCGCTCATCGTGCGGCTGGGCTTACCAGCAGCGGCTGTGGCTTACGCACTCTTCCGCGGCTCGCGGGACGAAGACTAGCCAAGGTTCTCTTAGAGACTTTCCAGGCCCGCCCCGTTCCGCGCTTCCGTCGGAGCGGGGCGGATCACTTTAAGGCCCAAGGGGTGGACCTTCAGCTCGACATCTCTGTCCAGCTTCACAAGTTCCCCATCGATCACCGCATGAGCGCTCGACTTCTTGTGCGGGAAGTGCAGCGTCAGCTCCGGTACCTCGGCCTCGCTTACCAGGTCATTGCTGCGCCAGCGCCCGGTAAACACGTCGAATGCCAGTCCCAGAAGCTCCGTTGTGGTCACCTTGTCAGCGAGGTAAACGCCCAATAGTCCTGAATCCAGGGTTTCCGCGACCGGGACCGCCCCATTGTCGAGCGGATTGTTCGAAACGGCTATGCCGGAAACCGTTCGGCTGATGATGCCCTTCGACGTTTCCAACTGTACCCGGAACTGCGGCGGATTAAGTGCGGCGGCAATGATTGCGCGCAGGCTGGCGATCATTTTTCCCACCCTGCTGTGATAGACCATGTCGTTGCGGATGCGCACGAGACGAGCGTGGATGCCGACACCGAACTGATGCACGAACGGCGTGCCATTTGCCGTAGCAATGTCGATCTGCTCCACATCGCCGTGAGCGAGAGCATCGAGGGCCTGCTGCAGGTCCGGGGGAATACCCAAGGCCCGAGCAAAAAGGTTCATTGTGCCAGCCGGCAGCACCGCCAGAGGCTTTCCGGATCGGAAGGCGACACTAGCCGCGGCCGAGATCGTGCCATCGCCACCGCCGGCCAGAATAGCGTCCACTTGGGGATCGCTCGCTGCTTCATCCAATGCTCTCGAGACTTCGCTGCCCTTTATGATCCGGCAATCGAGCGAATGGCCTGCGCCACCAAAGACGCCTTTGGCCTGCTCGCAGAACGCATCCAAATCCATGGTTCTGAGGGTACCACCGTCCCGATTGAGGATCGCCCGAATGCGCATTGCTAGTTTTCCTCGACAGCGGGAGCAGATTGGATCTGCAGGGAAGTAAGGCGCATGGAAACCGTGAGGCCCATGGCGCTACCCGCATTGTAGAGCGGCACGCCCCCCAAGGGCGCAATAAGCTGTTTCACTATGGTGGAACCAAGGCCGTCGGAGCGAATGAAGGATCAACGCCACCGGTGCCGTTGTCACGCACTTCGAGCACAGGCACGCCGGCTTCATCTTGGAGCAGCGACACTGTGACAGTTCCGGACAGGACACCTGCGAAGCCATGTTGCAACGCGTTCGTGACCAGTTCGTGCACCGCCAGACCAATGGCGTTCGCATCCCGCGCGCTGAGCTTCAGCGGTTGGACCCCGGCGCTGACAGAAACACGATCACGCTTCCCCTGAGCCTGCAATGCATTCTCTATGACTGCCTCGATCAGCTCGGGTGCCCAGGCATACTCAGCCTTGCCATCAAAAACTATGTGCCGATGAACGTTAGAAATCGCGTGGACCCGGGCCCGCGCCGTCTCCAGGGCTTCGCGCACCGCGCCCGACTGGGCGCGCAGTTCTTGGAGCGCCAACAGGGAGGATACCGTCGCCAAGGAATTGCTGACCCGATGCCCGGCCGTATCCAAAGCGTCGAGCGAACCCGCAAGGGTCCGAACGGGAGTCATCGGTTTTAGATCAGCCCCGTCCACAAATGCGCTCTCTTGGTACTCGGCGTGCATCCAACGATATTGACGTATTACGAAGTGGGCTTGATCACGGTATTGGACCGAAACCGCCCTGGGGAGCCGCGCTTGCCGAACCGAAACCCGGCAAGCGCTTGTTCTTAAAGGTGGTGATTGCCGGCGGTGACCTGCGCTGACACTGCGTCGGGACCATAGTCGGACTCGCCGCTGATCTTGAGCAACTCAGCCAGGCGCGACCGGGCGCGACTGACGCGGCTCTTCATGGTGCCGACGGCGCATTCGCAGATTTCAGCTGCCTCTTCGTAGGAGAATCCCGAGGCTCCGATCAGAATGACAGCCTCACGCTGGTCGTCCGGCAGCTGCGACAGAGCCTTCTTGAAGTCTTCAAGATCCATGGACCCATACTGGGAAGGATGGACTGAAAGACGCTCCGTAAAGACGCCGTCGCTGTCCTGGACTTCGCGACCCCGCTTGCGCATCTGGCTGTAGAACTCGTTGCGCAGGATGGTGAAGAGCCATGCCTTTATGTTGGTCCCCATCTGGAAACTGGATTGCTTGGCCCAAGCCTTCATCACGGTGTCCTGGACAAGGTCGTCTGCCTTGTCGTGCTTGCCCGTCAAAGATACTGCGAAAGCGCGCAGACTGGGCAAAGTAGCCAGCATTTCGCGCTTGAATGATGTGCTTTCCCCCGACATGACGGTTACTCTCCGTCGCGATTGGTTTTGCCCGCAGCTTGCGCTTGCTCGGCAGCGTCAAGCTTCTCGAGCAGGTCAAGCAACTGCTCGGGCACGCCCTCGTCCTGGACTGCCCCGTATAGCGCGCGCAAACGCGAGCCTATGTCCGAATTCGGACCAAGCCCGTCATCAGCACGCCCCGCCTGCGTCCGCACACGTTGCTGCGTCACCCTGTTATCCTTCATCATCCCTGGAACGACCGATCAGTATATTCCCGTTTCGACCGAGAAATGCGCAGGTTTCAAAAAAGTTCCAACTTCACGGAACTTTTCTAGGATGGCATCGTTTGGACCAGTCGTGAGCACACGAAAAGCGTCACTGGGAGTAGTCGTCAATGTCTTTGTCCACGCGGATCGCACCGCACCTGCCCTATCTGCGCCGTTTCTCCAGAGCCGTCACTGGATCGCAGACTTCGGGCGATGCCTATGTGGCAGCGACCCTGGAAGCCTTGATTGCCGATGTTTCGTTGTTTCCAGAAGCATCGAGCGATCGGATCGCTCTCTACAAACTGTTTTCCGCCCTCTTCAGTTCCTCTGCCGTAACCATACCGGAACCCCTGTCGCGGTTCGCCTGGGAACAGCGGGCTGCTGCCAATCTGGCGAACCTCGCCCCGCGCCCGCGTCAGGCTTTCCTGCTGGTGGCCGTGGAAGGCTTTACTCACGCACAGGCCGCTGAAATTCTGGGCGTAGACGAAGCTGAATTCAGCCAGCTCTTGAGCCAGGCTTCGAATGACATCTCCCGCCAGGTGGCCACGGAGATCATGATCATCGAAGACGAGCCGCTGATCGCCATGGACATCGAGCAGATGGTGGAGAGCCTGGGCCACAAGGTGGTGAGCATTGCCCGCACCCACAAGGAAGCGGTCAATCTGTTCAACCAGACCCAGCCGCGCATGATCCTTGCCGATATTCAGCTGGCTGACGGCAGCTCCGGCATCGATGCCGTCAATGATATTCTGATGGCCCACTCGGTCCCGGTGATCTTTATCACGGCGTTCCCGGAGCGCCTCCTGACGGGCGAGCGTCCAGAGCCGACCTTCCTCGTGACCAAGCCGTTCAACCCCGAAATGGTCAAGGCGCTGATCAGCCAAGCGCTCTTTTTCTCCGAGGGCTCCCGCGCCGCTGCCTAAGCGAGTGGGACGCGATCAAATGGCCGGCGCATGCCGGCCATTTTTGTTGCGCTGAGGAACCGGGCACTGCAACGAGACGTTGATCTGCCAAGTCAATTCATGGAGATAACCATGCTGTATTATGCACTTGTCTTCCTCGTCATCGCGCTGATTGCCGGCGTCCTCGGATTTTCCGGCATTGCAGGCGCTTCTGCTGGTATCGCGCAGATCCTGTTCTTCCTGTTCCTGGCTTTCCTTGTTGTATCGCTGATCATCGGCTTTATCCGGCGAGCCTAAAGACCCCCAATTCGAAAAAAGGCGCCCAATGGGCGCCTTTTTTACTGTGTTGTTTTCACCTTGGGCCGGGAAGAATTTCGGCGATCCGGCCAGTGACGCTATACGCCAGAAGTCCGATCCACTCTTTGCCCGCAACAGTAACCAGGTTGAGATTGTGTACCGGGTTTGCGATTTCGAGCCACAGGACCTCCTTGCCGGAACTGCGATAATCCGTCGGCCAAGCGATGACCTCTACGCCCTGCTCACGGAACAGGCCAACCGACCGCGGCATGTGGAAGGCCGACGTCACCAGGATGACGTCTCCCTCAGGCCCAAGAAGATCAGCGGTAAACTTGCTATTCTCGTCGGTATTGCGCGATTGCCCTTCGGCAATCAGCCTGTCGTCTCCAATGCCGAAGTCTGCGAAGAACCGGCGCATCGTCTCGGCTTCCGACTCCGTTTCGTCGAAGAGGCCGGAACCGCCGCTGAGAACGATCGGCGCCTGCGGGTATATCTGCGCCAAAGCGAGCGCCGTCGTCAGACGCTCGCCGGCTTCGTTCAGGGCCACAGTCTGCCGCGCCGTGCTGGGCCGGGCATGGGTTGCCCCGCCAAGAACGATGATTGCGCTGACATTTGACGGCAATGCCGTGGGGACAGCGAAACGCTCTTCCAGCGGACGGATCATGAGATAGCCGAGCGTCGTATAGCCGCTCAGTCCCAGGATTAGGACAGCCGCCATGGTACTGGCGAGCGCTGCACGTCTTCTTCTGAAAAACACCAGGATCAGGGTGAGGAGGGTGAACACCAGCGCCAGGCTGATCGGCTGAGCCAGAAGCCAGAAAATTTTGGATAGGACAAAAAACATGGGTTTCCAGATCGCTCCCGTTGGGGAACGGCGCACAACGATGACCTTTTTTGCTTGCTATCTCAACCGCATCTGTTTTTGTACCGTTTGGTCAAGATCGCCGAGACGAACAAAGGGCGGTCACCTGTCAGGAAGGCGTGCCTGCGCGCGCATGGGTGAATATGAGTAATGGAGATCCCGCGGGCGTTGCTTCTGCTCCGGTCGTCGAACTGCGCAATCTGCATAAGTCGTTCGGTGCACTCGAAGTGCTCAAGGGAATTTCCTTCATAGCCCGCGAAGGACAGGTGATCTCGCTCATCGGCTCCTCGGGCTCGGGCAAGTCCACGCTTCTTCGGTGCATCAACATGCTCGAAATCCCCGATCAGGGCGACGTGCTGATCGACGGCGAAACCATCAAGCTCAAAGGTGCCGGACGGGATCGGCAACTGGCAGACGAGAACCAGATCCGGCGCATCCGCTCCGAACTGGGCATGGTGTTTCAGTCCTTCAATCTATGGGCGCACATGACCATTCTAGAGAATGTCATGGAAGCGCCGCTGATCGTGCAGAAGCGGGACCGCAAGGAAGTCGAGGCAGAGGCGCGCGCCATGCTCGATAAGGTCGGGATCGGAGCCAAGGCCGATGCCTATCCCGCCCAGCTCTCGGGCGGCCAGCAGCAACGCGCAGCCATCGCGCGCGCCTTGTGCATCAATCCGCGCGTCATGCTTTTCGACGAACCAACCTCCGCCCTCGACCCAGAGCTCGAAGTGGAAGTGTTGCGCGTGATCAAAATCCTCGCGGACGAGGGTCGCACCATGATCCTTGTGACCCACGACATGGATTTTGCCCGTTCGGTTTCGGATCGCGTGATCTTCCTCCATCAGGGTTTGATCGAAGAAGAAGGCTCGCCGGACGAGGTGTTCGGCGCCACGCGCTCGACGCGTCTCAAGCAATTCCTCAATGCTGCCAACCATGGCTAGACATTGGGAAACGACCCGGAACGCCGGGCGAAAAGACAACAGATGAACATCAACCGGAGAACAACAATGAAGAACGTGTTGCTGGCGGCTGCGGCCGTTTTGGCGCTCGGCACTCCTGCAATGGCCCAGGAAACCGTGCGCATCGCCACTGAAGGCGCTTATGCTCCCTGGAACTTCCTCAACGACGCCGGTGAACCTGCCGGCTTTGAGATCGATCTGGGCAACGCCATTTGCGAGAAGGCCGGTCTGTCCTGCGAATGGATCCTCAACGACTGGGATTCCATCATCCCGAACCTGCTCGCGGGCAACTACGACCTGATCATGGCCGGCATGTCGATCACCGACGAGCGCCTCGAGACCATCGATTTCTCGCAGAACTATTTCCCGCCCGATCCGTCCAAGTTCGTTGCTGCCCCGGGTGCTAGCTTCGATTTCGCCAATCTGCAGGGCGCCCGCATCGGCGTTCAGAGCGGGACCATCCAGGCGGCCTACGCTGAAGAGAACCTGGCCGACGGCAACACCATCGTGAGCTTTGCCACGGCCGACCAGAACATGGCCGACCTGATGGCCGGCAATATCGACACCATCCTGGCTGACGGTGCCTATCTTGAGCCGATCGTTACCGCAGCAAACGGTGCCATCGAATTCGTCGGCGAAGACATCCTCGTCGGCGGCGGCGTCGGCGCTGGCCTGCGCAAGGAAGACACCGAGCTCAAGGCCAAGGTTGACGAAGCGATCACTGCTCTGAAGGCAGACGGCACGGTCGACAAGCTGATCGGCCAGTGGTTCGAAGGCCAGGGTCCGTTCTTCACCGAGTAAGCCGCAGGGCTTGATTGTTGCTCCTCCCGATCATTTGGGAGGAGCGTTCTTTGAAAGACGAGCGGCATGTTCGACGACATCGCCTTCTGGGTCGGTTACCTTACCAATGGTAAGCACCTGACCTGGTATGCCAGCTTCCAGTTCACCATTATCGCCGCCCTGCTGGGCGGGGCGCTTGCGGTCGTGTTCGGGCTGGCGGGCGCCACCATGAAAAGCTCGCGCTTCCTGCCCGTGCGCATGGCGGGAACGGTCTATTCGGGCATCGTGCGCGGCGTGCCGGACGTGCTCTTCTTTCTGTTTTTTCCGCTCGCCTTCGAGCAGGGCGTGGAATGGCTGCTGGCCTCACAGATCTGCACCGTCGAATCCATTGTTGCCCAGGCCGCGCCATGGCCGCCGTGCAAGGAAGCGAACTGGTTCCTGGGCACGCCTGAATATCTCATTCTGGCCAGCGTCTCGCTGGGCCTGGTTTATGGCGCCTTTGCCACCAATGTGATTCATGGCGCGATGCGTTCAGTGCCTGCAGGGCAACTCGAGGCGGCGCGCGCCTATGGCATGTCCTCGCGCCAGGTCCTCTGGCGTGTCCATATCCGGCAGATGTGGGTCTATGCCCTTCCCGGCCTGTCAAATGTCTGGATGCTCATCATCAAAGCGACCTCGCTGCTTTCGCTGCTGCAGATTGCCGACATCGTGCTCTGGGCCGACCGCCTCGGGGCGCCGAACTTCCTGCCGGCGGTGGGGCTTGTCCATGATGATTGGCGCTGGCGCTATTACCTCGTGCTCTTTGTTTTCTATATCCTCGTGACCTGGCTGTCCGAACGCGCCTTTGACGCCATCACACGCCGTGTCGGGCGCGGCATTCTGAGCGAGGCGCAGGGCTGATGCAGGGCTTCTTCGACGATCTCGCCATCATGGCGCCAGCGGTGCTGTTCAACATCTACTTTGCCGCGGCATCCATCCCGGTGGGCTTCGTGCTCGCCGTGTTTCTTGCGCTCGGCAAGGCTTCGCCCAACCCGATCATCAATCGGCTGTCGCGCGGCTATATCTATGCCTTCCGAGGCTCGCCGCTCTTTATCCAGTTCTTCATGTTCTATTCGCTGGCGCTGTCGCTGAACGTGAGCCTGTGGAAGCCAATCGGCTGGTCGGGATTTGTCCTGCACCCTCTGTTCATGGGCCCCTTCGTGCTTGTGCTGAACACGGCCGCCTACACGGCAGAGATTTTCTATGGAGCACTGCGCGCCGTGCCGCGCGGCGCCATCGAGGCAGCGCGTGCATATGGCATGAGCCGCAGCCAGCAGTTCCGCCGCGTCATCTGGCCCAACCTCATCCGCCTTGCCTGGCCCGCCTACACCAATGAAGTGGTGTTCCTGTTTCACGCCACGGCCATCGTTTATTTCGCCCTGCCCGTCATCGGCACACAGCGTGACCTGATGAATACGGCCAAGGTCCTTTTTGAGCGCGACTACAATGCCTTCCTGCATTTCTCCGTCGCCGCGCTCTATTTCCTGCTCGTGTCGCTGGTGCTGTTCTTCCTTCTGGGGCTTGTCCACAAGAGGCTGATGCGGCATCTTCCGGCACCGCCGCGCATGCGCTTTGCGCCAAAGTGGATTCGCTAGAACTATGAGCTTCCGACAGCATTCGGTCACGCTGGACGGCGACACGCCGGGCCAGTCAACCCAGCTTTACTGGTACACCGCCGGCTCGGATGATGCGCCGACCAAGGTGTATCTGCAGGCCGCCCTACATGCCGACGAGCAGCCGGGCACCATGCTGCTTCACCACCTGCTCCCGATGCTGCGCCAGGCGGACGCGGAAGCAAAGCTCACAGCGCGTTTCGTGATATTCCCCTCGGTCAATCCGCTGGGTCTGGGCACTAACGTGCTGCGCCGTCACATCGGGCGGTACGATCTCGAGACCGGCGTCAATTTCAACCGCCGCTGGCCCGACCTCTACCCGCAGATTGCCGACGCAATAGGTGGCAAGCTCACCGACGATCCGTCGCAGAATATCAGGGTGATCAGAAGCGCCGTGGGCGACTGGCTGGATAGCCAGCAGCCGGTGAGCGCCGCACAGAAAATGCGGCTGATCGCCATGCGGGCAGCCCATGACGCCGACATGGTCCTGGACCTGCATTGCGACGACGAAAGCCTGATTCACATTTTTACCTCGCCCGAAATGATCCCGGGCCTTGATGATCTGGCCGCCCATATGGGCGCCGACGCCACGCTGACGGCCGAAGACAGCGGTGGCGGGTCCTTCGATGAGGT
The DNA here is from genome assembly GCA_023391095.1 of Pseudomonadota bacterium. Taxonomy (GTDB): domain Bacteria; phylum Pseudomonadota; class Alphaproteobacteria; order Rhizobiales; family Devosiaceae; genus Devosia. The sequence goes on along the minus strand of JAEWBN010000020.1, from coordinate 117,765 downwards.
ATTGCCCGTCCTGTTCCGCAAGGCGCAAAAGGCCAACCCGGCCCACCCCATCCCCATGCCCGTGGAAACAGCGACGTTGGAATATCGCGGACGCGCCGACATTTCTGACGACCTGGGCCAGAACGATGCGCAGCGCCTGTTCAATTTCTTCGCGGGACGAGGCCTGGTCGACGCTCCTACCACCAGCCCAGAGCCCGCGCCCAAGGCAACCCCGTTTGAGGCGACCGAAGTCCTGCGCGCGGACCGAAGTGGCCTTCTCGCCTATCGTGTTGGCTTGGGAGATCAGGTTAGAGCCGGCGACGTCGTCGCTGACATCATCGCCATGGATGGTCCGGAGGCATTCCTCGCCCGCAGCCCGCTACAGGCCGGCACCGACGGGCTGATCCTTTCGCGGTCCAGCGCCAAGCTGGTGCGGCCGGGATCATCCGTGGCCAAGATCGTGGGATCGACAGTGCTCCCCGCACGCTCTGGCGGCTATCTGCTGGAAGACTGATCAGCCCGCCAGCGCCCGCACCGCCTCGGCTTTGGCATCAGCGACGTGGCCCGTCACCGTGGACAGGAGATATTGCGGCAAGTCGATGGCGTCCAGAGGCCGGGCGAAGTGAAAACCCTGGAGTTGATGGCAGGCAATTTCTGAGAGAAACGCTGCCTGCGCAGCTGTTTCGACGCCCTCTGCCGTGATGCGGACTTTGAGCGTCTTGCCTAGCGACGCGATGGCGCGAAGGATGTCTCGGGCCACCGCGTCCCTTGTGGAAGCCTCCACAAAGGATCTGTCGATCTTGATCTTGTCGAACGGAAACTTGAGCAGGTAGCTCAGCGACGAATAGCCGGTGCCGAAATCGTCCATGGCGATGGTCACGCCCAACGCTCGAATCTCGGCCAATTTTTCGACCACCGCATCCGGCTCTTCAATCAACAATCCTTCGGTGATCTCGATTTCGAGCCGGTTGGGCGTTAGCCCGGATTGCGCCAGCGCCGTCTTTACAACGAGGCTGATGTCGGAACTACGGAAGTGCTTGGCTGAAAGATTGACGGCCACTGTCAAATGGTCCGGCCAGGTCGCGGCCATCATGCAGGCCTGATGAATTGTCCAGTTGCCAATCTCGACGATAAGACTGGACTGCTCGGCAATGGGGATAAATTCTGCGGGGGCGACCAGACCGCGGATCGGGTGGTTCCAGCGAATAAGCGCTTCGAAGCCCATCGGCTTCTCGTCTTGCGCGCTGACCAGCGGCTGGTAGTGGAGAACAAGCTCCCGGTTGGCAATCGCATCCCGCAGCTCTGCTTCGAGCAGACGACGCTCACGGGCCTCCGAATCCATCTGGCTTTCAAAAAACCGGAACACGGACCGCCCGTCAGCCTTGGCCCTGTAGAGCGCGAGATCGGCGTTGCGCAGAATCTGGTCGGGTCTCGTGCCATTGACTGGCGCCATGGCGATACCAACGCTGACACCGATTGAAATCTCGTCGCCGTCCACGCGAAAAGGCTCCCGAACCGAGGCCGTAACCCGGCCCGCAAGACGCCGGACCACGTCGGCATCGCCTTCATTCTGGAGGAGAATGGCAAATTCGTCCCCACCAAGTCGGGCCGTCAGGTCTGTTTCGCGCACCAGGGACTTGAGGCGCCCGGCGACCTCGACGAGCAGTTTGTCTCCAACCATGTGGCCCTTGGTGTCGTTGACCGCCTTGAACTGGTCGAGATCGAGAAACATCAGGGAAAAAGGCGTTCCATAGCGCTCAAGTCGCGCTACGCACATACCCAACTGCTCGGTGAATTTCATACGGTTGATAAGGCCGGTCATCGAATCATGGTGCGCGAGCGTGGTAATCCGGCGCTCGGCGACCTTTCGCTCTGTGATATCGGAGCCGATACCCAGATACCCCTGATACTCTCCTGCTTCATCGAACACCGGCTTGCCGGTCAACGTCCACCAGCAGTTTCGACCATCGGCGGTGACGCAGAGCTCTATGTCCTGGAATGTGTCCATGTTGGCGATGTCGCGCTCGATCTGGGCCACCAACGGATCGCCGGGCGGGGTGATGCAGCGCAGAAAAAAGACGAAATCGGCTCCATTCAGTTCGTCGTCAGCCACGCCCGTTGCCCGAGTGAAGCCGCCCGACATGCGGTTCACACGACCCGTAGCATCGATGCCCCATATCCAATCCGAGGAAACCTGCTCGAACTCGCGCAGCAAGAGCCCGATGATCTCGCCTTTTTCCTGAACCAGCATTTCCGAGGCGCGAAAGGCGACAAACGCGGAGGCATGATTGAGGGTGGTGACAACCATCACGCAGGTCAGACCCGTCAACATCAGGCTCTGCGCAAAGGCATTGCCCACCTGCCCCATGCCCATATAGCCCGCGAGAGCGCCAATAATCAGCGGGATGGTGAAGGCAGCCAAGGCCTGTGGATAGTTGACCAGCGCGAGAATGGAGATGCAGAGCAATCCCCCGGCACAGAACAGGGCGACGTTTTCAATCGCCGGGGCCTGCCCTTGAGGCAGCACACCAAGCAGAAACGCCCAAAGAACACCAAGCAACAGCGAATAGGTCACCGCCCGCAGCGCTTCGGAGCCAGCCGAATTTCGCCGGGCATATCGCGAAATAGCCAGGTATGTCGCATAGCCATGCAGCAGCGTAATGGGCACTATCAGCGCAACGGTGGCCCAGAACGTGGTAGTGTTCCACATGACAATGAGCATGACGGTCGACACCACACAGGCTGCTGCCATCATGAACGGCGTCGTCCGGGCGATCGCCGCTAGTTGCTTGAGCAGGAGCTTCTCTCGGACCGATGGCGAAAGGTGCGCAGCGCCGATAGCTCTATCGACGAAGCCACTGACCAGCGAAATGAGGTTCTGCGCTACAAACATGGCAACAAGCGTAGATAGTCCCTATTAATTTTGGGTGTGTTACAAAAAATGCCAGAAACGGGAATACAACTCCGAGAATTTATTAGAGCAGATTTTGAAACCGCAGTTGTTACAGAAAATAAACTGTAGGGCTTAAGCCCGCCTTCAACGCAACATTTTAGCCTGACCTGAAGAAGGTCCGAATGGCCCCAAACGGAGCGCGTCATGACATCAAATAGAAAGCCTGTGCCTGAAGCGGCGCTGACCGGAAGCCTGCGAGATTTTCGTGCGCCCGATGGCGCAGACCTGATCGGGCGCGTGGGCGGGTTTTATGAATGGCAAAATCTGCGTCGTGAGCACGGCCTTTGGCCCTATGCGCGTTCGACCTCGACCGCTCCCATGGCGCGCTGCGAAGCCCGAACCGACAACGGCGATGCTTTTGCGGGCATCAATTTTGCCAGCCAGGACTATTTAAGCCTGTCCTCGCACTCTGCGGTCAAACAAGCCGCCATCGACGCCATCGCCGAATACGGGGTCCATAGCGCAGGGTCCGCAGCCCTGCTGGGCAATACCGCCAATTCGCTGAAGCTTGAGCAGGGTCTTTCTGATTTCCTGGGTGGCCGTGAGATTGTGCTTTATCCGACGGGCTGGGCCGCCGGGTACGGGTCCATTCAGGGCTTCGTGCGCGGCAACGACCATGTCGTCATGGATATTCTGGCCCATTCCTGCCTGCAGGAGGGCGCCAAGGCCGCGACGCAGAACATTCACTATCACGGCCACCTCAATCTTGAGGCACTCGCCCGTAAGCTGGAGCGCATCCGCGCCAACGACACCGATAACGGCATCATGGTGGTTACCGAGAGCCTGTTCTCGATGCATTCGGATACGCCAGACCTCGGCGCCATGCGGGCCCTATGCGATCAGTACAATGCCACACTGCTGGTGGACTGCGCCCACGACCTAGGCTCCATCGGGGAAGATGGGCTGGGGCATATGGGCCTCCAGAATATGATGGATGGCGCCGATATCATTATTGGCTCGTTCTCGAAGACATTTGCGTCCAATGGCGGTTTCATCGCCGTGCGCGACCGCGCCACGGCCGAGTATCTCAAATATTACAGCGCCACGCACACATTCTCGAACGCGCTCTCGCCGGTGCAGGCAGCCTGTGTGTTGACCGCGCTCAATATCGTGCGGTCCGAAGAAGGTCGGCTGCTTCGCCGCAAACTGATGGATAATATCCTCCATCTGCGGTCGGAAATGACCCGTATGGGCCTCGAAACCCTGGGGGATCCGTCTCCCATCGTCCCGGTCAGGCTGGGGCTCGAAGGCGTCGGGCGATTTGCGGCGCGCCAGTTGTCCGAACTGGGCGGCATTGCCAACCTCGTCGAATATCCCGCCGTACCGCAGGGTGGAGCGCGCTTCCGCTTCCAGGTGATGGCCTCGCATACCAGCGACGACATCGACCTGGTCGTGCAGCGCCTTTCAAAGGCAATGCGGGATGCCGACCTCGAATATCGCTTGGGCCACGAAGGCCAGGGGACCGACCAGCGCGGTCGCGGTCGTGAGTCAAGCGTCGCCTAGCCTGGAGTGCCGATGACCTCACATCTCAAACTTCTGGCCGTGGACGATGATGCGCCCTCGGCAGAACTGATCGTCAGAGTGGCGGAGCGCTGCGGCTACGACGCCTTTGCCACATCTGACCCACGGGGCGTGATGAGCCTCGTCAATGCCCTGCAACCCGATGTGCTGGCCATCGACATCTCAATGCCCCATCTGGACGCGATCGACCTGTTGCGCCTGCTGGCTGAGCAGCGCTTCGGCGGTGCGATCATCGTGGTCAGCGGGCAGGACCACGCCATCCTCGACGCGACGCGCAAGACAGCCGAAATGCTGGGTTTAGCCCGGCCCCATCTGCACCAGAAGCCGCTCGACTTCGCCGCCTTGCGCGAAAATCTGAACCTTTACCGGGCCGCGACGGTGTCCTGAGCTTGGTCAGCCGTGCCCCATGGCGGCCGGCGGAGTTTTCGGCCCCAGCACAGCCTCGATCTTGCCCAGGAGCCGCGGCAAATCCACCGGCTTGGTGTCAAAGTCGATGCAGCCTGCGGCGAGGGCCTTGGCGCGGTCGCTTTCAAAGGCGCTGGCTGTGAGGGCAATGATGGGCAACGCGGCGGTTTCGGGGTCGGCCCGAATGCGACGGGTGGCCTCGCAGCCATCCATTTCACCCAGTCCGATGTCCATCAGGATCACATCCGGCATCAGCTGCTTGGCCGCGGCGATGCCACTCGGCCCGTCCTCCGCGAAGCGTATCGAAAAACCGCGTCGTTCCAGACGCCTGCCGAGGACGTCGCGATTGATGGGATTGTCTTCTACGATCAGGACCAGGGCCATGGTACTCGCCGTCAGGGATGTGCGGATTTGGAAGCTTTGCCGCGAACGGACCGGATGCCCGCCAGGGCAGCCTTCACCTTGGCAGCGTCGAGCGGTTTCATGACAATCCCATCCGCACCAGCGGCAATTGCTCGCGCGCGTTCGCTGAGAATGGAGATCATGAACACCGGAATATCGGCCGTTGAAGGGTCGGCCTTGAGAGCAGCGAGCACATCCCAGCCATCGTAGCCCGGCATCAGAATGTCGAGGAATATCGCGGTGGGACGCACGGTGCGCGCAATCTGCAGGGCCGATTGCGGAGCATCGGTGCAGATCGGCATATAACCTTCCTTGATAAACAGGCGTTCGGCCAGTTCCAGAAAGCTGCGGTCGTCGTCAATGACAAGAAGCCGCTCGCGCTTGTTGCCATCGCCCGAATGACCACCGAGCCCGGCAAAGCCAGCCTTGCGGCCAGTCGCGTCGGCGGAGATCTCGACCGGCTGTGCGGCGGTGTCATCGCGCTTGGTTCCGGTCTGGGCTACGTCTTCAGCGGGTGCGCCTGCCGTGCTGGCCGGCAGGTGAATGGTGAACCGGGACCCCTTCCCCAGTTCGCTTTCGACTTCGATGCGTCCGCCCATCAGCCGGCAGAGGTTTTGGCTGAGCGAGAGGCCCAGCCCCGTGCCGCCATAGACGGCAGCGATCTTGGAGCTGGCCTGGGTGAAATTGTTGAACAACGCCTGCAGTTGTTCGGGCGAAATGCCGATGCCGGTATCGGCGATGGCGATCTCCACCCAGTCTGCATTGTCGACACGACGGCGCCCCACGGAAAGGGTGATCTGCCCGTTCTGGGTGAACTTGGCTGCGTTGGAGAGAAGGTTGAAGATGGCCTGCCGAAGCTTGGTCGCATCGGCACGTACATAGCCCAGGGGACCGGAGCGCTGAACGACGAAGCTATTGGTGTTCTTGCTCGCAAGCGGCCTTGCCGTGGCCTCCACATCGTCGATCAGCTCCGCCAGATTGACGTTCTCGAGATGCAGCGCCATCTTGCCTGCCTCGATCTTGGAGATGTCGAGGATGTCGTTGACCATGGCGAGCAGATGCTTGCCAGCGGCGCTGATCTTCTGGAGGTCGGCGATCTGCTCGCCGCGACCGTCAAGTTCTGCGTCCTCAAGCAGGATTTCCGAATAGCCCAGCACGGCATTGAGCGGCGTCCGCAACTCGTGGCTCATTTTGGCCAGGAATTCGGACTTTGCGCCGTTGGCGCGCTCCGCCTCGTCCTTTGCAACGGTCAGTGCCCGCAATGTGCTCTGGTGCCGCTCGATCTCCTTGATGAGCTCGGACTGGCTGTCCACAACGCTTGAATAATAGGCCGCCATCATGAAGACATAGATATTGGCGCCAAGTGCGGACAGCACGCCGGCGACCACCATGTTCTCAACGGGGATATGCGTGGGGAAAGCTCCGGCCAGATAGAAGCCGTAGAGCGCCGCAATGCCCCCAAGGATCTGGGAGAGCACGAAGAAGCGTGCCGTCCAGGTGGAGCCGAAATACATGAAGGCCAGAAGCGGTACGAGCACCAGCCAGACCAGGAAGGGAGAGCTGGTGCCGCCGTAGTTGTAGGTGCCCCACAGCACGCAAAACGTGAGGTTGACCACCGAGGCCATGGCCAGTGGGGTGTAGGCCTTGGGAAAAAGCTTGAACAGCGCGAGGAAGGGCCAGAAACCCCAGATGGAGGCCGCCAGGATCGCCACATGCGGGTTTGGATCCGGATCGGCCATCCACAGAAAAACTGGGATCGGCGTGGCAATGATCGGCCCGAACATGTGGCTGATGATAAACATCTGCACCCGCTTGCGCGTATGCAGGTCATCCTTGATGTCGTCCGGCGTGAACCAGGCGACCAGCCTTTGGAAAGCTTCCAAAGCGCCCATCATGAGGCCTCTGTTGCCTGAAAATACCCCTTAATTGTGCCTGCCACCTTTTGAGAAGTCGTAAACTATCGAGCAGAAAGGCCGAGTTCCGGGTGTTCGAGCGCCTGCATCACGCCCCGAAGCTCCGCAAGGCCCTTCATCCGCCCGATGGTCGGATAGCCAGGTTGCGACCGGCGACCGAGATCATCGAGGATATCCTGCCCGTGATCGGGCCGCATGGGGATGAGCCAATCCTTGCGTCCCTCGGTCTTGCGCCGGCGCTCCTCGCGGATCACGGCGGCGATGACAGCCACCATGTCGGTGTCGCCGGCAAGGTGCTCGGCTTCGTGGAAGGATCCGGCAATATCGGTGCTGTCCCGCTTCACGTTGCGTAGGTGCAGGAAATGGATTTTGGGGCCCATCCGCTCGATAATGCCGGGCAGATCGTTATCCGGCCGAGCCCCCAGCGAGCCAGTGCAGAAGGTCATGCCATTGGACGGGCTGTCGACGGCGTCAAGGATATAGCGATAATCAGCCTCGGTGGACATGATGCGCGGCAGGCCCATCAGTGCGAATGGCGGGTCGTCCGGGTGGCAGCAAAGCCGCAAGCCCAGTTCCTCTGCCGTGGGAACCACTTGCTCAAGGAAGTCCACGAAATGAGCACGCAGCTGATCGCGGCTGATGGCTCCATATTCGTCCAGATGCGCCTGTACATCCTCAAGGCTCATGGATTCCGTCGAACCCGGCAGTCCCATGGTCACATTGCGCGCGAGCTGCTTCTTGTCCTCGTCACTCATGGCCTCGGCGCGCCGGCCAGCTTCGTCCGCGATCGCATTGGTGTAGTCAGCCGCAGCGCCCTGGCGCTTGAGAACATGAATATCGAAGGCTGCGAAATCGTTGATATCGAACCGCATGCATGACCCGCCATGGGCTACCGTCCAGCGCAGGTCGGTCCGCGTCCAGTCGAGAACGGGCATGAAGTTGTAGCAGATGGTTTCGATACCGCTCTCGGCCAGGTGCCGCATCGAAGTCTTGTAGTTGGCGACGTGCTCGCGCCAATCGCCCTTCTGCTTCTTGATGTCTTCACTGACCGGCAGGCTTTCCACCACATCCCAGGTGAGGCCCGACCGCGTGCCATCCTTGCGTGTAGCGATTTCCCGATGACGTCTGGCGATCTCCTCAGGCGTCCAGACAGCGCCGTTAGGAACGTGGTGAAGCGCGCTGACAACGCCTTCTGCACCTGTCTGGGTGATGTCATCGATGCTGGTAAGGTCTTTCGGGCCAAACCACCGCCAAGTCTGTCGCAAGTCGAACTCCCATTCTTGTATGGAAGAACCCATGACATACTTTGCATGTGCCTGAAAGCCTATTCGTTGGCGAGTTCCAGAAGGTTATCGACATGACACGGCGATCCCGCCCGGCACCAGCAGGCCAGGTTCTTCCCAGACAATGCAGCTCGGATTTCCGGGGCTGATGGTGGCTCGCTGCCAGTCTCGAGTTCGCCGGCAAGCCAGCGCCTATGGCGCGCAACTGCTTCGGCTTGAGCAGCATCATGGTTCAGGCCCGTTTCGGCCATGACATCGGCAATGGAAAAGGGATTTCCCCACCGGCTAGGGCGCGCCACGGATTGCGCGGGCAAGCCGTTTAGTGAACGGGAAATGGCTTGCAGATCAAAACCCGCGCGTCGCGACAGAGCAATGCGTTGCGGCCTCATTTGCGCATATCCCGATCATAAACGAATTTCGGCATTTCCCACTTCAGCGCGATTGCCAGAACGCGCAGCGTAAACCCGAGGGCGATGGCGATGACCACCATGAGATCGATGGGAACACCCGCGTTTAACCCCAAAAAATAAACAATGCCGCTGACCATGGAAACGCTGGCATAGAGCTCACCCTGAAAGATGAGCGGTACGTCATTGCACAGCACGTCACGAAGGATGCCGCCTGCCGTCCCGGTCACCATGCCCGCAACGATCACGATGATAGGGTGAACACCGGCTTCGATGCCGATATTGCATCCGATGACCGTGAAAACGACCAATCCCAGCGCATCCAGCAACAGGAATGGCCATTTGAGCCGATCGACCAGTCGCGCCAGCGGTATGGTCAGAAGCGCGGCACCGCAGACTAGCAGGAGCACATAGGGGTTCTCGACCCAGACGAGGGGGTAGTGATTGAGCAGAATGTCCCTGAGCGTGCCACCGCCAAGCGCGGTGACACAGGCGATGAGACACACGCCGAACCAATCCATGTTGCGCCGCCCAGCCGCCAGTGCGGCCGTCATCGCCTCGGCACTGATGGCGATATAGAAGGCAATGAGCAGCATGGCGCTTTCTCCAACTTTTCGTGGGGCCAGCATGTGCCCAGATGTCCCCCGAGGCGCAAGCCCGTCGGCATCAGACCAAGATCTGCACAGCCTATGGTGCAACCGCTAGGTCAAAACCGGCTTGCGCTAAATCTCAAAGCCACCGAGCATCCGGCAGGACGCAACGGAGACACTCATGCGCAAACCAAAGGCTGTTCGCAGCCTCGAGGATTTCGGGCGTGTCAGGCTGAGCGAGAGCTTTTTCATGCGTGATTTCCTCTACTCGGAAATTGCCGCCATGAACGGCTTTGCCAACGTGCCGGATGACCCTGATCTAGCAATAGCCGTGGGGACAATGCTTTGCCAGGAGCTGCTGGAGCCGCTTCAGGCCGCATTCGGACGCATCTCCGTTCGTTCAGCCTATCGCTCCCCGGAGGTCAACGGCTTTGGCAATGCCAATGGCTTTAACTGTGCGTCCAATGAGAAGAACCATGCGGGACACATCTGGGACCGCCGCGACGCGGACGGGCACATGGGGGCAACCGCATGCATCGTCGTCAACCGCTTCATCGGCTACTATGAGCGCACCGGCGACTGGGAAGCATTGGCTTGGTGAGTGCACGACCATCTGTTCTTTCCGCGCTATGCCGCCTTCAACCTTACCTGCAGGCAGGAGCCTGTCCGCCAGATTTACAGCATGGTGCCGCCCCGGCGCGGCTGGCTGACCAGGCCCGGCATGGCGAACTGGCAGGGCTCGCATGCCGAGGCCTATGAGCCGATGCTAGACGCGTTGGTCGTCGGGGCGGACAAAGACGGATCAGCGGCCGCTAAAGGAAGTCGGCGCGATGGGGTGTGAACACGTCCACCAGACGGCCTTTCTCCAGCGCGACGACGCCATGGATGAGACCGGACGGCACGATGAAGCTGCCGCCCTGGCGAACAATTTCGGTCTTGCCGTCGATGGTTACCTCAAAAGCGCCCTCGGCCACGTAACTCACCTGCACATGCGGGTGGCTATGCAGAGCTCCGACGGCACCCTTTTCAAAGCCGAATTCCACCTGCATGAGCTCAGGCGTGTGGATCAGCACACGCCTCGTATTGCCCGGGGCCAACTCGGTCCATTCCGTTTCGCCCGCCTGGGCAAAGAGCTTTTGTTCTGCCATGGCTATCTCGCAAGCCAACCCCCATCGACAGGGATGACTGCCCCGTGCATGTAGTTCGATGCCGGCGCCAGAAGGAACACGACTGCATCACCGATATCGGAGGGCACGCCCCATCGCCCGGCGGGTATCCGGCCCAGAATGGCCTGGGAACGGTCCGGATCGTTGCGCAGGGCCTCGGTATTGTTGGTCTCGATATAGCCGGGCGCCACCGCGTTCACATTGATGCCCTTGGCCGCCCATTCGTTGGCCAGCAGCCGCGTGATCCCAAGAACGCCGCTCTTGGACGCCGTATAGCTTGCGACACGGATACCGCCCTGGAAGCTGAGCATCGAGGCGATGTTGACGATCCGGGCGGGACGGTCTTCGGCAAGTGCCTTGCGTGCCAGCGACTGGGCCAGAAAGAACGTGGACTTGAGGTTCAGGTCCATGACGCTGTCCCAGTCGTCCTCGGTAAAATCCACCGCATCGACGCGTTTGATGATGCCAGCATTGTTGACCAGTCCATCGACTGGGCCGTGCTGGGCCCAGATGTCATCGAACATGGCCTGCGCGGCCTTGGCGGAGCCAAGGTCGGCGCGGACTTCTACAAAGTCCGCGCCCTGCCCGGCCATTAGCGCAGCGGTCTCTTCCATCGAGGAACGACCAACGCCGATCACCCGTCCCCCGGCGCGGCCGATGGACAGGGCAATGCCCTGTCCAATGCCGGTATTGGCGCCAGTGACAACGACGGATTTTCCAGAAAGACTGAATGCGCTGAGATCCATCAGCGCAACTCCTCCATCGGGACCTTTTCGGCATCGGTATAGTCGACATTGTCGCCGGCCATCGCCCAGATAAACGTATAGGCGCCCGTGCCTGCCCCGGCATGGATGGACCACGGCGGCGAGAGGATCGCCTGCTCGTTCCGCACGATCAGGTGGCGGGTTTCGTCCGGCTCGCCCATGAGGTGAACTACAAAGGCGTCGGGCTTGAGATCGAAGTAGAGATAGGCCTCCATGCGCCGGTCATGCACGTGGGCAGGCATGGTATTCCAGACCGAGCCAGGCGCGAACTTGGTGAGACCGACCACGAGCTGACAGCTCTTGAGATCGTTGGTGTACTGGAAGATGGACCGCTCATTGGCCGTCTCGGCGCTACCCAGGTCGAGGCGCTTGGCGCCGGATTGCTGGAGAAGAACGGTCGGGTGGCTGGCATGGGCCGGAGCACTGAGGAGATAGAACTTCGCGCCGTCGCCGCCAAAGCGCACGTCCTTGGCGCCCATGCCGACATAGAGCATGTCCTGATTGCCCACAGCATGTTCCGTGCCATCAACCGAAATCGTGCCGGCCTCGCCGATATTGACCGCAATCAACTCGCGCCGGTCGAGGAAATTTTCCGTGCCGGTTGGCTTGATGGCCTCCAGTTGCAGTGGTTCGCCATCAGGCACTGCGCCACCCACGGCCATCCGGTCATAATGCGTGTAGGTCCAACGGACCTGGCCTTCGGCGAAGACGTCATCGATGAGGAAGTTGTCGCGTAGCTCGCCCGTGCCCATGGCCGAGGCGGAAACGGGATCGATGGCGAAGCGGATATCGTATTCGGTAGTCATGTTTTAGTCCTAGTGGCTTTGGCCCTGTTCGGCCAGGCGCGCACGATAGCGCTCCTGGCTGCGGGATAGATGCTGACGCATGGCTTCACGCGCGGCGTCGGCGTCATGGGTGGAAATCGCGTCCAGAATGCGCCTGTGCTCTTCATGCAGGCCGATCTGGTACTCGTAGGTGAGGACGCTCTCAGTACCCCAGGGGGAGGCAACGTCGCATGGAATAGTGCGGCTGCCCAGGGAGTCCAGCACTTCGATATAGAAGGGATTGTTGGTCGCCTCGGCGATGGCGCGGTGGAACGCAAAGTCGGTTCTGCCGGTAGGCGTACCCTGCGCAAGGAGGCGCCCGAACTCGTTCCAGGCTTCCTGGATCGCCGCATCCTGGCTGGCGCTGCGGCGCTGCGCAGCCAAGCCTGCGGCCTCGATCTCGATGCCCATGCGCACTTCAAGCACATTGAGGGCAACGGAAATCTTGTTGGAACGCTCGCCGCCGATGCTGGAAAAAGCCGACAGGGCCTGCGCCATCACAAAGACGCCGGCCCCCTGGCGAGGCTGCACCATGCCGTCGGCAGCTAGTGCGGCGATGGCCTCCCGGATCACGGTGCGGCTCACCCCGAAATGCGTCGTTAGCTGGCTTTCCGTCGGCAATTTGGTCCCGGGGCCGAACTCACCGGCGCCAATGCGCCGGCGTAATTCGTAGACAACCATCTCGGCCAGCTTAGGCTTACGGGTCGGCGGCGGCGTTGCTTCGATCATGGACATGGCATTACCGGAACAAGCTCGGAAGCCATAGCGACAGTGCCGGAATGTAGGTGACAAGTCCGAGAACGATCAGCCCTGCCAGATAAAACGGCCAGACCGAGCGCATCGCCGTCCAGATCGATATCTTGCCCACCGCGGCGGCGACAAACTGCACAGGGCCCAGGGGCGGGGTATTGAGGCCTATACCCAGGTTGAGGATCATGATGACCCCGAAATGCACCGGGTCCACGCCGAACTTCTGCACCATGGGCAGGAAAATGGGCGTCGTGATGATGATAAGCGGCCCCATATCCATGAAGGTACCCAGCAGCAGCAGCATGACATTGATCAGCAGCAGCACCATGAGCGGATCGGTGGTGAGATTGGAGATCATCTCGGTCAGGATGGGAGCGACCCGCAGATAAGCCATGAGCCAGCCGAAGGACGCAGCTGCGCCGATGATGAACAGCACCATGGAAGTGGTCCGCACGGCACCCAGAACGGAATGAACGAATTCCTTCCAGCTCAGCGACCTGTAGACCAGAAGCGTCACGAGCAAGGCATAGATCACCGCAATGCAGGAGCTTTCGGTGGCCGTGAAAATGCCCGAGCGCACCCCGCCGAAAATGATGGCGATGAGCATCAGGCCCGGGATCGACACCAGCAGATACTGGAAAGCCTTGCTGAAACCGGGGAATGGCTCTGTGGGATAACCGCGACGGACGGCCACGATATAGGCGGTGAAGCTCAACGCCAGAGCCAGCAGGAGACCTGGAATGATGCCGGCCGTGAAGAGGTCGGCAATGGAAATGCGCCCCCCGCCGGAGATCGAATAGATGATCATGTTATGGCTGGGTGGCAGAAGCAGCGCGATCAGGGCTGCCATGGACGTCACGTTAACCGCGTAGTCGGCGCCATAGCCGCGGGCCTTCATCTGCGGGATCATGATACCGCCAACAGCGGCGGCCTCCGCCACAGCCGAGCCCGAGATGCCGCCAAAGAGGGTCGACGCGGCCACATTGACCTGGCCGAGACCGCCGCGGACATGCCCGATCAGTGCACCGGCAAAGGAAATAATCCGGGCAGCAATGCCGCCCCGCATCATCAGGTCGCCGGCAAAAATGAAAAAGGGAATGGCGAGCAGGGTAAAGCCGGCAAGTCCGGAATTGAGCTGCTGGAAAACCACGATTGCCGGGCGGCCGAGATAGACGATGGTAGCGAAGCTGGCGATGCCCAGGCAGAAGGCGATGGGTGTCCCCACCATCATGAGGGCGGTGAAGACACCAAAGAGAATCCAGTATTCCATGGCGGTCACGCCTCACTCACGAGTTCTGGGGAAGGCTCATCGACCGGCTCGCCGGCAAGGCGCAGCAGAATGCGCTCAAGGGCGTAAAGACACATCAGAAAGCCAGAAAAGACGACAGGCAGATACGTCATTGTCTGGGGCACATGCAGCACCGGAATGATGACGGACCAACCACGGACGGCAAGAAGGCCACCGTAATAGACCATGCCGGCGGCAAACCCGAACACCGCAAGATCACTGATCGTGCGCAGGATAACCTTGGCGCCCTTGGGGAGCACATAAAGCAGCACGTCGAACCCCATATGGAAGTTCTCGCGCACGCCCACGGCCGCACCGAGGAAAATGAACCAGCTCATCAAGAGGATAGCGGTCCCTTCGGTCCAAACCGGGGACGAGTTGACGACGTAACGCATGAATACCTGGTAGGCCACGATTGCCGTCATGACCACGAGGCCCGTGCCGGCCAGCCACAGGGCAGCGTTTGAGGTGGCGCGCAGTACGGCGCTGATAGGCAAGAGCCACTGTCTCAAGGGATAGTCTCCTCAGCAGGGTGCGGGCCGGCTGACGCCGGCCCGCCCTGTTCACTCAGCCTTCAGTGGCCTGGATGCGTGCAACCAGGTCCTGCAGCTTCGGATCGGTGACATACTTGTCGTAAACCGGCTTCATCGCGTCGATGAAAGGCTGCTTCTCGACTTCATTGATCGTCGCGCCGAGCGCCTCGACATTCGCCTTGGATTCAACTTCCTTGGCAGCCCAGAGCTCACGCTGATAGGCAACCGATTCCTTGGCAGCTTCGCGCATGGCGGCCTGATCTTCGGGAGCCAAGCCATCCCAGATGATCTTGGACACCACGAGGACTTCCGGCACCATCAGGTGCTCGTCGAGCGAATAGAACTTGGCGACTTCAGCATGCCCGGCCGTATCATAGCTGGGATAGTTGTTTTCCGCCCCGTCGATGACGCCGGTCTGGATGCCCGAATAGACTTCACCATAGGGCATGGGGGTAGCGTTGCCACCAAGGGCACCGACCATGTCGACAAAAATGTCCGACTGCATGACGCGGAACTTCATGCCGGCCATATCTTCGGGCGAGGTGATGGGCTTGGAGCTGTTGTAGAAGGACCGCGCACCGCCGTCATAGAAGGCCAGCGCAACCACATCCACAGCATCAAAGGCTGCCAGGATTTCCTCGCCGATCGGACCGTCGAGCACATTGCGGAAGTGATCGGCCGAGCGGAAAATGAACGGCAGCTGGGTGACGGTCGCTTCCGGCACCTGGGTCCCAAAGGCACCGATGGAGATGCGGTTGAGATCGATCACGCCAAACTGCGTCTGCTCGATCGTGTCGGCTTCCTGGCCCAGCTGGGCCGAATGGAAAACTTCGACCGAATAACGTCCATCGGTCTTTTCAGAAAGCAGCTCGCCGAACTTCTTGACGGCTTCAACCGTGGGGTAGCCATCCGGATGCGTGTCCGAAGACCGCAGCACTGTCTGAGCGCTGGCAGCAGACAGCATCAGTGTCGAGGCAATGACGGCAGCGGCTGCCATCTTTGGAAAATGAAGCATATGTTTCCTCCCTGGATACCGGCAGGACGATCTCCCCGATCACCCCGCCGAAACGGCGCACACGCGCCGCCCGACCCGTTCAGCAGCGCCGGACGCTGGTCGCCCCAAACTTGTATGGAAGACAAAAAGACAAGTCAACATACAATAGACTGCCACTCATATGACGACTCGACAACCTGAAGGGGTACACAGTTAACTCTGCCAGAATCCAAAGATTGTTCACGTATTACTTGCGCTATATAAGTTATGAACAAGAACTTGGATGGCCGACATGGTGCGTTTACATGTTCACCTTTCACGCGAACTTGACGCATTGAAAATATCAAGTGCGCACGCAGCGGGAAAAACCCCTGATCGTGTAGCCTATGGATTCCACCACGCAGAAAATTATTGTCCCTCAGTTGTTTACTCGACAGATTACGAATTATCGTCGGTAGGAAACATTTGCCGACGCGTCATCTGGAAATTGATCAAAATCGATCTGAGCCATGCATGGCAAAACAGGAAGTCTATCGACGCTGCTGACGTCGTCTGGACCATGCTTGAACATGACTACATGGCAGTAATCATGTTGGGTCTCATCCGGCCCTGGGCGAAGAGGCCAATCGTGGTCGCTCAGAACGTTTGGCTCTTCAACACGATCGAGCAGATCAATCCGCTGCTTCGTGCTTTTTACCTATTTCTCGCACGCCGGTCTGACTTGCAGATGACGCATTCGGCGGCCTGCTTGCCTGTGATGGCGGCAGCTTTGCCCGGCGTTCCGACGCACCTCATGTATTTCGGGATATCGGGCGACAGTTTTCCAATGGTGGCGCCCGAGCTCAAGCGGCAGCGACCCGACGGAACGATTCGCATTGTTGCTGCAGGCAATGACAAAACGAGACATTGGACGACATTGCTGGCGGCTTATGGCAATGACGACAGGTTCGACCTCACTATCGTTTGCCAAAGACTGCCCGATAGTTTGCTGGGTCAGTACACCAACCTTACTCTGCCCAGAAATCCGTCGATGAGCGACTTTTCCAGACTCTATCGGGAGGCGGACTTCGTCGTGGTGCCGATGGTGCCAAACCGGTTTTCAGGCATAACCGTTGCGCTCGAGGCGACTGCAGCCGGAACCCCGCTCATCTGCAGCGCAACCGGCGGTGTCCCTACCTATTTTGCTGAGGACGCCTGCATTTTTGTGCCGCCCGGGAATGCGGCGGCAATGCGCGATGCCGCGCTTACCTTCCTGGGCGAGGCGGGTCTGGACATTGCACGCCAGGCGCAGAACACGTTCCTGGCGCGGGACTATACCACCAAGGGTATGATCTCGCGTTACGCGGCTCTGACTGAGGAGCTGCTCCGGGGCAGGGAGGAAGCGACAAGCGCCAGCCCTCTGCCCCGAACAATTGAACCAGAACTCTAGATGTGGATAGCACCGTCGCCTAGAGCGAGCGCTGCTTCCCTAATGGCTTCGGACAGAGTGGGATGGGCGTGCGTGGTGCGCGCCAAATCTTCCGCAGCGCCCGAAAACTCCATCAGCGTCACCAGCTCATGGATCATTTCACCGGCATTCTTGCCCACGATGTGAGCGCCCAGGACGCGGTCCGTCTCCACATCGGCCAGGATCTTCACGAAGCCCTGCGTGGCGACCATGGCCTTGGCACGGCCATTGGCCGTGAAGGGGAACTTGCCGATCTTGTAGTTGACCCCCTCGGCCTTGAGCTCGTCCTCGGTCTTCCCAACGGAGGCGACTTCGGGATTGGTGTAGACCACCGCAGGAATGGCGGCGTAATTGACGTGACCGGCCTGCCCGGCCAGGATTTCAGCAACTGCAATGCCTTCGTCCTCGGCCTTGTGGGCCAGCATCGGGCCGACAATAACGTCGCCGATAGCGTAAATGCCATCGACCGAGCTCTTGTAGTGCGCATCGACGCGAACGCGGCCGCGCTCGTCCAAGGCCACACCAGCAAGCTCGAGGCCAAGGCCCTCGGTGAACGGCTTGCGGCCGATGGCGACCAGCGCCACATCGGCATCGAGCTCTTCGGTGTCGCCGCCTGCGGCCGGCTGCACCTGCACCTTGAGGTTGCCGTCGTCCTGTCGGGCAATGCCACCGACCTTGCTTGAGAGCTTGAATTCCATGCCTTGCTTCTGGAGCATGCGCTGGAACTGGCGGGCGACTTCGCTGTCCATGCCCGGCAGGATACGGTCGAGATATTCGACAACGGTGACCTGCGCGCCAAGGCGCATCCAGACCGAGCCCAGCTCGAGCCCGATCACGCCGGCACCGATAACCACCAGCTTGCCTGGCACCTTTTCAAGCGACAGGGCGCCCGTGGAGGTCACCACCTGCATCTCGTCGATGTCGATGCCCGGCAGGCTGGCAGAAACCGAGCCAGTGGCGATGACGATGTTCTTGGTCACAATTTCCGTCTGCGGACCGCTCTGCGGCGTCACCAGAACCTTGCCGGCCGCAGGGATGGAGCCGATGCCGCGGAAAACGGTGATCTTGTTCTTTTTAAAGAGATAATCGACGCCGCCAACATTGGCAGCGACAGTGTCGGTCTTGTGGGCCAGCATCTGCTTGAGATTGAGCTGGGGTGCGGGAATATCGATGCCCAGTGCCTTGAAACCATGGCCGGCCTCTTCGAAAAGCTCGGAAGCGTGCAGCAGGGCCTTGGAGGGAATGCAGCCGATATTGAGGCAGGTACCGCCGAGGGTGGACCACTTCTCCACCACCGCAACCTTGAGGCCAAGCTGCGCAGCGCGAATGGCGCAGACATAGCCGCCCGGGCCCGAGCCGATGATGGTGAGGTCGAATTGGTCTGCCATTGCTAAGCCCCAGAATGTCGAATGCCGCAGCGCCGCTGGACTGCGGCCGGTTCCTGATACCATTTAGGCCCGGGCAGACCGATATTCCACCCGGCCAGACGGCAAGGGGACATGTCGGGCGCGCAAGCCCTCGTGCCCCTTGCACTGTTTGGGGATACACCACTGGCCCCGATGCGGCAACGCGCCGTTCGGTCAATGATCAGGCAAGTTGCACTAGAAGGCGACGCCGACAAACAGCAGAACCAATCCGATCAGGGACAGGCTCCAGATGCCGGAGCGCAGCATGGGTACGTCGATAAAGTACCCGGGCAAATAGGCCCAACGCGCCCAGAACCAGATCTGGCTGCCCGACTGCGTGAGTGCATCCGAGCGGCCTGAAATTTCTGTCGCCACAGCCAGCGCGATGAAAATGCCATAAGTTTCAAGGAAGTTACGCAGCGCGCGGTTACCGCGGACCGTCCACTTGTTGGGCTCCCGCTCATTATCCCGCTGGCTGCCGGCGTGAGCGATGCCGTAATCCATGCGGTACAGCGTTGACTGGAGGGTCAGGTAGGAGAAGGCCAGAGCGGCGCTCCAGATCAGCAGGGTCAGCTCTATGCTCATCATGTCCTCGTTGCAGTGTTCTCTCGGACAACGCAACGACAGGGCAGATGGATCAATCGCATCCTTGGAGGATAAATGCGTCACCCGGTGTGACGCCGTCCGCCCATTCGTCACGGTAGTTCGAATACCAGAGGTTCATGGTGAGACCGGCGAGTAGGAGTTGCTCGGGTGCCCGAGAACCGCGTTCAATATCAAGGAATTGGAGCTGTCCTTCATAGAACCCGTAGGCCGCGGGATTGGCAAAATCGTCGAGAAAACTGCAGGTTTCCTGGCTTTCGAGACCGCATGGTCCAGTCAAGGACCAGAGCGGGGAACCGAAACCGTTGGGGACGCTGACGCCCCCATCCAGCTCGACTCCTGAGGTGGGCAACTCCAGGTAAAAGGCGGCGATCTGGTTGGCGGACGCAAATTGCGGCACGCGCTTGAAGGTCAGCACCCAGGGCGATTCCGCTTGGGTGTAGCGGGCATTGTAGAGGGTGCATTCTGCGGCGAGGCCGGTGGTAGTCAGGGCCAGCGGCAGAGCGAGGATGAGCAGGGCGCGCATGATTAACCTCCTGAATTTGCAGGAAGTTCTATTACAACCAAGATAGCTGCCAACCCCGTCCTGGGGGTATCAGGAGGCGGAAATTTCCTGGGCGCGCTTGAGGATGGCGGGGAGTTGCTGGTCGATATCCAGCGCCCCGCTGTCCACTTGCTCGAGAAATGTCTTGCAGAAGACCGATTTGTCGGGCGCCTGGTTATAGGCGGTCATGATCTGGCTGCCGCCATAGGTTTCGGCGGCTTTCTGCTGGCCTTCGGTGCCTCCGCCAAGCCGCGTGATGACGCGATCGGCCAGGTCCAAGTAACTGATATTCCTCAAATACCAGTTGGCCGCTGCGTCCTTGTAGACGCTGTCGAGGCCAGTGGTTTCGTAGCAATGGGTGGTCATGACGTCGACGATGGCCTTGGAGCCGTGGAAGGCCATGAGTTCGCCGACAAAGGCAATATCGGTGGGCGTTTCGTCCTGAGCCTGTGCAGGCAGGACCAGGCTTGCCCAGGCGAAAACGAGAACTGCAACTACACGCAACCGGCATTCTCCAATGGTCAGCATTCCGTACTCATAGCGGCCGAATGCGTTAACAGACTGTTAGCGCTGACCTTCACGAAATCGCGAAAGCGATACGCATATGAGAGGAACAGACAAATGCGGCCATGTAGTGGGGCCGTCAGGGGGAAACGGCGCGGCCCCCAGTGACTGGAATTACCCCGCCGGTGGTGTAGGACGCGGCATCGGACAGGAGCCAGACGATAGCCTCGGCCACTTCGAGCGCCGATCCGGTCCGTTGCATCGGCACCGTGCTGGCCAGGCGACTGGCGCGATCGGGATCGCCTCCGGCAGCATGGATGTCGGTGTCGATGAGACCGGGGCGAACGGAATTGACCCGGATGCCTTCAGTCGCGACTTCGAATGCGAGGCCGACGGTGAAACTGTCGATGGCGCCCTTGGCGGCAGCATAGTCCACATAGGTGTTGGGCGCGCCCAGTTTGGCAGCACCCGAGGTGATGTTGACGATGGCGCCGCCCTGCCCGCCCCGTGCCGTCGACATGCGACGCACGGCCTGGCCGGCGCAGAGGATCGATCCATAGACGTTGACCGCAAACATGCGTTCGAGCCGCGGCAGGGTCATGTCCTCGACGCGCATGGCGAGATCGATGACCCCGGCATTGTTGACCAGACCGACCAGTGGGCCAAGCGCATCGGCGGCGGCGAAGATGGCGTCGATGTCGGCGGGTTTCGATACATCGCCCTGAACCGGTACGGCGGTGCCCCCCCCTGGCCGTAATCTCGGCGCAGACGGCGTTCGCGGCGGTTTGATTGCCGGCGTAGTTGACTACGACGCTATAGCCGCGCTCGGCGGCGAGACGGGCCGTGGCAGCACCGATGCCGCGCGAGCCACCGGTGATGATGACGACTTTATGGGTCATGACGGGCCTCCCGTAGTGACGGGAGAGTAACGGTTGATTGGGGTGGGAAGAAACCCCTCATCCGGCGCTGCGCGCCACCTTCTCCCGCAAGGGGAGAAGGGTAAGGGAGTGCGGGGGCAGATTAGCCGTCGCCGTTCGTACCGGGCATCCATTTCGCCGACCCTCCCCAGGAGAAGGCGTGGAACAATGGCCTTCGACGGGACCAAACAAAAAGGGCGCGGCTGGTGCCGCGCCCTTTTCGAAAGAGTGGATCGAGCCGATCAGAGGTCGAGGACCAGACGCTCGGGGGCTTCCAGCGATTCCTTGACGCGGACCAGGAAGGTCACGGCTTCCTTGCCGTCGACGATGCGGTGATCGTAGCTCAGCGCCAGATACATCATCGGGCGGACGACGACCTGACCGCCGACGACGACCGGGCGCTCCTGAATCTTGTGCATGCCCAGGATGCCGGACTGCGGTGCGTTGAGGATCGGCGTGGACATGAGCGAGCCATAAACGCCACCATTGGAGATGGTGAAGGTGCCGCCCTGCATGTCGGCCATGGACAGCGCGCCGTCGCGGGCCTTTTTGCCCAGGTTGCCGATTTCCTTTTCGATTTCGGCAATGCTCATCTGGTCGGCATTGCGCACGACCGGAACCACGAGGCCCTTGTCGGTGCCGACGGCGACGCCGATATGGGCGTAGTTCTTGTAGATGATGTCGTCGCCATCGATCTCGGCATTGACCGCCGGGATTTCCTTGAGGGCGTGGACGACGGCCTTGGTAAAGAAGCCCATGAAGCCCAGCTTGACGCCGTGCTTCTTCTCGAAGAGCTCCTTGTAGGAATTGCGCAGGTCCATGACCGGCTTCATGTCCACCTCGTTGAAGGTGGTGAGCATGGCAGCGGTGTTCTGCGCGTCCTTGAGGCGGCGGGCGATGGTCTGACGCAGGCGCGTCATCTTCACGCGCTCTTCCTTGCCGGCATCGTCAGCGGCCACCGGGGCACGCGGGGCGGGCGCCGGAGCGGGAGCAGCCGGCTTGGCAGCAGGAGCAGGAGCGGCGGCAGCGGGCTTGGCCAGCGCGGACAGAACGTCTTCCTTGAGCACCTGGCCGGACTTGCCGGACCCGGCAATGTTGGCGGCGTCGAGACCGTTTTCGTTGATCAGCTTCTGGGCCGAAGGGGCCGGAGCGCGATCGGTGGCGGTCACCGGCTGGGCAACCGGCTCGGGCTTGATGGCTTCGGGGCCGGCAGCATTGTTGGCAGGCACATCGGCTTTGGCTTCCGCCTTGGGCGCGGCGGCAGCGGCACCCGAACCGGCAGCGATGGCGCCAAGGAGCGCACCGACATCGACGGTGTCGCCCGGATTGGCGGCAATGGCTTCAAGCACGCCGGCGGCGGGGGCCGGAACCTCGATGGTCACCTTGTCGGTTTCAAGCTCGACCAGGGGTTCATCGGCAGCAACGGTGTCGCCGACCTTCTTGTACCACTGACCGATGGTCGCCTCGGTGACGCTTTCGCCCAGCGTCGGCACGCGGATTTCTGTCGACATGTTTTATGTCCTTCTTTTTCGGGCCAGAGCGCCTTCGTCCTAGAGACGAATGTGGCGCTCTTTATGTCTTGTCACAAGGCTTATGAGCCCAGGGCGTCGTCGAGGAATGCCTGGAGCTGTTCGAGATGCACGCTCATGCGGCCGGTCGCCGGAGAGGCGGCGGCTGCACGGCCGGTATAGCGCACGCGCTCATTGCCACGGCCCATCTGGTCGAACACCCATTCCACATAGGGCTGGATAAAGGCCCAGGCCCCCATATTGCGCGGCTCTTCCTGGCACCAGATCACTTCCGCATTCGGGAAGCGGCTGAGTTCATCCAGCAGCGCCTTGGCCGGGAACGGGTAGAGCTGTTCGATGCGCAGCAGATAGACATCGTCGATGCCCTTCTTTTCGCGATCTTCCAGCAGGTCGTAATAGACCTTGCCGGTGCACAGCACGACGCGGCGGATCTTGTCGTCCCGCTGCAGGCGAATGGTGGTCTTGGGCAGGCCGGGTGCCTCGGCATCGTCCCAGAGCAGGCGATGGAAGCAGGAGTCGGGACCCAGTTCCACCAGACCCGAGACGGCGCGCTTGTGGCGCAACAGGCTCTTGGGCGTGAACAGGATCAGCGGCTTGCGGAAGTCGCGCTTGAGCTGCCGGCGCAGGATATGGAAGTAGTTGGCCGGCGTGGTGCAGTTGGCAACCTGCATGTTGTCTTCGGCGCAGAGCTGGAGGAAGCGCTCGGGGCGCGCGGAAGAGTGTTCCGGCCCCTGCCCTTCATAGCCATGCGGCAGGAGCATCACGAGGCCCGACATGCGGAACCACTTGCGCTCGCCCGAGGAGATGAACTGGTCGATGACGACCTGCGCACCGTTCACGAAATCGCCGAACTGGGCTTCCCACAGGGTCAGCGCCTTGGGCTCGGACAGCGAGTAGCCGTATTCGAAGCCGAGCACGGCTTCTTCGGAGAGCATCGAGTTGATGACCTCGTAACGGCTCTGATCGGGCGCCAGGTTGTTGAGCGGGGTATAGCTCTTGTTGTCGACCTTCTGGTCGTTGAGCACCGAGTGGCGCTGGCTGAACGTGCCGCGTTCGACGTCCTGACCGGACAGGCGCACGGGATGGCCTTCGGTGACCAGCGTACCGAAGGCGAGCGCCTCGGCCGTTGCCCAATCGATGCCTTCGCCGCTTTCGATGACCGAAAGGCGGTTGTCCATGAAGCGCTTGACGGTGCGATGGACGTTGAAGTCCCCCGGGACCTGGGCGAGCTTGGTGCCGATATCGACCAGACGATCGAGGGCAACGCCGGTTTCACCGCGGCGCGGACCTTCGTCATGGGCGGGCTTGAAGCTCTTCCACTGGCCATCGAGCCAGTCCGCCTTGTTGGGGCGGTAATCCTGACCAGCCTCGAATTCGGCTTCGAGCTTGGCGCGCCAGTCGGCCTTGAGCTGTTCCACGTCCGCAGCGGTCACGTGGCCCTCGGCGATCAGCTTTTCGGAATAGAGTTCCAGCGTGGTCTTGTGGCTCCGGATGCGGGAGTACATGAGCGGCTGGGTGAAGCTGGGCTCGTCGCCTTCGTTGTGGCCGAAGCGGCGATAGCAGAACATGTCGATGACGACAGGCTTGCCGAAGCGCTGGCG
Organism: Pseudomonadota bacterium; assembly: GCA_023391095.1. Lineage (GTDB taxonomy): Bacteria > Pseudomonadota > Alphaproteobacteria > Rhizobiales > Devosiaceae > Devosia. The sequence goes on along the minus strand of JAEWBN010000020.1, from coordinate 93,442 downwards.
GTATTCGACCGCGACCTTGGCGGCAAAGACCACCGCTTCCGGATCATCGCCGTTCACATGCAGCACCGGCGCCTCGATCATCTTGGCGACGTCGGTCGGATAGGGCGAGGAGCGCGAATAGATCGGGGAGGTGGTGAAGCCGATCTGGTTGTTGATGACGAAGTGGATCGAGCCGCCGGTGCGGTGACCCTTGAGGCCCGACAGACCGAAGCACTCGGCCACGACGCCCTGGCCGGCAAAGGCCGCATCGCCATGGATCAGCAGCGGCAGGACCATGGAGCGGTCCGGCTTGCCTTCGGTGGCGATGTCCACGAGCTTGCCTTCGGGGGCAATGTGCTGGTCCTGCTTGGCGCGGGCCTTGCCCAGCACGACAGGGTCGACGATTTCGAGGTGCGACGGGTTGGCCGTCAGCGACAGGTGCACCTTGTTGTTGTCGAACTCGCGGTCGGAGGAAGCACCCAGGTGATACTTCACGTCGCCCGAACCCTCGACGTCGTCAGGGTAGAAGGCGCCGCCCTTGAATTCGTGGAACAGCGCGCGGTGCGGCTTGCCCAGAACCTGGGTCAGGACGTTGAGACGGCCACGGTGGGCCATGCCCAGCACGATGTCCTTGATGCCCAGCGCGCCGCCGCGCTTGATGATCTGCTCGAGCGCCGGAATGGTGGCTTCGCCGCCATCAAGGCCGAAACGCTTGGTTCCGGTATACTTGACGTCGAGGAACTTCTCGAAGCCCTCGGCCTCGACCAGCTTGTTGAGGATGGCCTTCTTGCCTTCGGGCGTGAAGGTGATTTCCTTGTCCGGACCCTCGATGCGCTCCTGAATCCACTGCTTCTCGTCCGGATCGGAGATGTGCATGAATTCGATGCCGACAGTGCCGCAATAGGTGCGCTTGAGAATGGCCAGCATCTCGGGGATGGTGGCGTATTCGAGGCCCAGCACGTTGTCGATGAAGATCTTGCGGCTGTAATCGGCCTCGGTAAAACCGTAGCTCGTCGGATCGAGCTCGGGCGCCGGCTCATCGGCCTTGAGGCGCAGCGGGTCGAGATCGGCATGCAGGTGCCCGCGCATGCGATAGGCGCGGATCATCATGATGGCGCGGATGGAGTCCCGCGTGGCCTGCAGGACGTCTGCGGTCGTGGGCGCGGGCTTGCCTTCGGCAGCGGCCTTTTTGGCGGTCGCCTTTTCGGTCTTTACGGCGATTTCGCCCCAGTTGCCGTCGAGCGCATTGACCAGTTCGCCCGCCTCGGCGCGCGGCCAGTCGGCGCGGCCCCAGCTCGGGCCATCGGCGTTCTTCCTGGCCTCGTCCGGGCTGTCGTCGAGCCGGGAGAAGAAGCTCGCCCAGGTCGCATCGACGCTGGAAGGATCGGTCTTGAAGCGGGAATAAAGTTGTTCGATGTAGTCGGCGTTCCCCCCATAGAGGAACGAGGTCAGCAAGAACGTGTCGTTCTTTTCCTGTCGTGTCATCGCTTTTGTCGCAGGACCTTGCGCCCTGCTATCCTTCTCAACGGACCGGCCTACGCCGATCACATGCGGTCCCTGATTTTGTGCGGATACTGACCGCTTATCCTTAGTATCCTGTTAAGTGTAACGGTCCCTGAGCAGGACCGCGGCTCAATTCCGGTTTACCGCGGTTCCGGACCGGTGGAGGCGCTAGCACCCATACGTGTCCGAAGCGTGGCCGGATGCCCCCGGCTCGGGGCCGGGCGCATCCAGATGTGTCTAGGCTCAGCCGCGCAGGACTTCGGCCAGCGTGGCGCCGATCCGGGCCGGGGAAGCCGAGACCTTGATCCCGGCCGCTTCCATGGCGGCGATCTTTTCTTCCGCGCCGCCCTTGCCGCCCGAGATCACGGCGCCGGCATGGCCCATGGTGCGACCGGCCGGAGCCGTGCGGCCCGCGATGAAGCCAGCCATCGGCTTGCTGCGGCCCTTCTTGGCTTCGTCGATCAGGAACTGGGCGGCTTCTTCTTCGGCCGAGCCGCCGATTTCACCGATCATGATGATCGACTTGGTGGCTTCGTCGGCCAGGAACATTTCGAGGACGTCGATGAACTCGGTGCCCTTGACCGGGTCGCCGCCGATGCCGACGGCCGTGGTCTGGCCCAGGCCCTCATTGGTGGTCTGGAACACTGCCTCGTAAGTAAGCGTGCCGGAGCGCGAAACAATACCGACCGAACCCTTGGAGAAGATCGAGCCGGGCATGATGCCGATCTTGCATTCTTCCGGCGTCAGCACGCCCGGGCAGTTGGGGCCGATGAGGCGCGACTTGCTCTTTTCGAGCTTGGCCTTGACGCGGACCATGTCGAGCACCGGCACGCCTTCGGTGATGCAGACGATGAGCGGGATTTCCGCGTCGATCGCTTCCTCGATGGCGGCAGCGGCACCCGGAGGCGGCACGTAGATGACCGAAGCATCGGCGCCGGTGCGCTCGCGGCCCTCGGCCACGGTGGCGAAAACCGGCAGTTCGGTGCCATCAACGCCCGAGGACCAGGTTTCGCCGGCCTTCTTGGGGTTCACGCCGCCCACCATCTTGGTGCCGAAATAGGCCAGCGCCTGTTCGGTGTGAAAGGTGCCGGTCTTGCCGGTGAGGCCCTGGACAAGGACCTTGGTATCTTTGTTGACGAGAATGGACATCGATATTTCTCTTCCGTCTTGTGGGCGCGGCGCCCTGAGCGAGACCCGCTGGGCGGGAATGTGTGGATCACTCGGAGGCGGCTGGGCCCCTTGGAGTGAGGATGGTGAGCTGGACCACGAAGGAGTAATCGCTCCAGTGGGTCAGCAGGAGGCGTTCGTCCCCGGCAAGGCTGGCAAAACTGCCTTCCGCATTGGTCGTGACCTCGCCCTCGTAGCGGTCCAGGTCGGCAATGGCCGCGATGGCGGCGGCCCCATTGCCGATGGGCTCGTTGAGGTCGATGCGGCAATAGCCCAGCGTGCGGTCGGGATAGGTTTCGACCAGCGAGAACATGTCCGCATAGCCGACGCCGGGAAAATCCTTGCTGGCGCTGTAGGACTTGATGAAGGGACTTTCAGCGGTCTCTTCATAGGCATCCCACCCCGCTTCGGTGGCAGCTTCGAGCGCGAGAACATCGCCGGTGGCGAAGGTCTCGCAAGTTTCGAGCGCAGCCAGGACGGCAGGAATGGCGGCAGACGACTTGGTCTTCTGGGCAAAGGCCGGCGAGGCCGCCAGAGCCAGTGCACCCAGAACAAGAAGGCCTGCCGCGCGCACCGGTTTAGCCCCCGATTGCCTTGACGATCTTCTGGGCAGCGTCGTCCAGGTCGTCAGCGGAGATCACGTCGAGACCCGAATTGTCGAGGATGGCCTTGCCTTCCTTGACGTTGGTACCTTCGAGGCGAACCACCAGCGGCACCTTGAGGCCGACTTCCTTGACCGCAGCGATCACGCCTTCGGCGATCACGTCGCAGCGCATGATGCCGCCGAAGATGTTGACGAGAATACCCTTCACGGCCGGATCGGCGGTGATGATCTTGAAGGCCGCGGTGACCTTTTCCTTGGAAGCGCCACCACCCACGTCGAGGAAGTTGGCCGGCTCGGCGCCATAGAGCTTGATGATGTCCATGGTGGACATGGCCAGGCCCGCACCATTGACCATGCAGCCGATATTGCCGTCCAGCGCCACATAGGCGAGGTCGTACTTGGACGCTTCGATTTCCTTGGCGTCTTCTTCGGTGAGGTCGCGGAGCGGCTTGAGCTCTTCGTGACGGAAGGAAGCGTTGTTGTCGAAGCTGACCTTGGCGTCGAGAACGCGCAGGTGCCCGTCGGTCATGACGATCAGCGGGTTCACTTCGAGAAGGCTCATGTCCTTCTCGGTGAAGGCCTTGTAGAGGATCGGGAAGAGGCTCTTGCCGTCTTCGGCAGCAGCACCGTCCAGCGCCAGGGCCGAATTGATCTTGGCCACATCGGCATCGGTGACGCCGGCGACCGGGTCGATGGCGACGGTGATGATCTTTTCGGGCGTGTGTTCGGCAACCGCTTCAATGTCCATGCCGCCTTCGGTGGAGACCACGAAGGACACCTTGGAGGAAGCGCGATCGACCAGCAGCGAGCAGTAGAGTTCGCGGGCGATATCGGCGCCGTCTTCGATGTAGAGGCGGTTGACCTGCTTGCCGGCTTCGCCGGTCTGCTTGGTCACCAGGGTGTTGCCGAGCATTTCCCTGGCATTGGCAATGACGTCCTCGACCGACTTCGCCAGGCGCACGCCGCCCTTGGCGTCGGGGCCCAGTTCCTTGAACTTGCCCTTGCCGCGGCCGCCGGCATGGATCTGGCTCTTGACCACATAAAGTGGGCCGGGCAGCGACTTTGCGGCAGCTTCAGCTTCATCTGCCGAGAAAATGGCGACGCCGCTAGCGACCGGCGCGCCATATTCCTTGAGCAGTGCCTTGGCCTGGTGTTCGTGGATGTTCATGTCTGGTCCCCTTGGGGTGGGTATTTCGCTGCGATCAGGGCCCTGCCCCACCGCCTCATTCCCGCCGGGGCGGGAAACTCATTTCAGGCGCCCGGAAAGGCTAATCCCCGCTTTCGCGGGGATGGCGCCATCAGGTTCAAGCCAGCTTGGGCTGGATCTTCTTGCAGGCCTCGATCAGGCCTTCAACCGCCGCGACCGACTTGTCGAAGGCCTTCTGTTCGGCCGAGTTGAGCGAGATCTCGACGATCTTTTCCGCCCCGCCGGCGCCGATGACGACGGGAACGCCCACATAGGTGTCCTTGACGCCATATTCGCCATTAAGGAAGGCGGCGGACGGCAGGACGCGCTTCTTGTCCTTGAGGTAGCTCTCGGCCATGGTAATGGCAGAAGCGGCAGGCGCGTAGAAGGCCGAACCGGTCTTGAGCAGGCCGACGATCTCGGCACCGCCATCACGGGTGCGCTGGACGATCTCGTCGAGCTTTTCCTTGCTCATCCAGCCCATCTTGACGATGTCGGTGAGCGGGATGCCGGCGACGGTGGAATAGCGGGTCAGCGGCACCATGGTGTCGCCGTGGCCGCCCAGCACGAAGGCGGAAACGTCTTCCACCGACACGCCCAGCTCTTCGGCGATGAAGTGGACAAAACGCGAGCTGTCGAGCACGCCAGCCATGCCGATGACCTTGTTGGTCGGCAGTCCGGAGAACTTCTGCAGCGCCCAGACCATGGCGTCGAGCGGGTTGGTGATGCAGATGACCAGAGCGTCGGGAGCATACTTGGCGATGCCGACACCCACCTGCTCCATCACCTTGAGGTTGATTTCGAGCAGGTCATCGCGGCTCATGCCGGGCTTGCGCGGCACGCCGGCGGTGACGATCACCACGTCGGCGCCGGCAATGTCCTTGTATTCGGACGTGCCCTTGAGCGAGGAGTCGAAGCCCTGGGCCGGAGCGGACTGGGCGATGTCCAGGGCCTTGCCCTGCGGCACGCCGTCGACCACGTCGAACAGCACCACGTCGCCGAGTTCCTTCTGCGCTGCCAGCAGCGCCAGGGTGCCGCCGATCTGACCTGCACCGATAAGGGCAATTTTCTTGCGCGCCATAAGTCCTCATCCCAGACTGCGTTGAATTGGCGCACGTCTTAACCCTCAGAGCAATCCCCGGCAAGTGAACCCTTCGTCGTAAAGCGGGAAAGGGTCTTGCTCATGGGCGATGGGTCCGTGCCGGATGGGCAAAGGGTTGGTGAGCAGCCGACGCGGTGCCCTGTTGGCATGGGGCTGCCGTCCCCTCATCCGCCCTTCGGTTTCTCCCCGATGGGAGAAGAAAGGGGGTCTAGTCCGTTTCGCTCGAGGGCGCGTCGCGGAGCCCTTTGCCGAGATACTCCTCGGACTGCATTTCAGTGAGTCGGGAGAGGGTGCGCTGAAACTCGAAGGCGGTCTTGTCGTCGGCACCGAGTTGTTCGAGCGGCACGGTGAAGCTGGCGGCTAGTTTGACGCCCCGATCATAGAGGCTGTCGATCAGGAGGATGAAGCGCTTGGCGGCGTCGGACCGGGTGCGATCCATCTGGATGACATTGTCGATGACAAGGGAATCGAAGTGGTGGGCAATGCGGACGAAGTCGCGCGTGCCCAGGGGCTTTTCACAAAGATCGGCAAAGCCGAAGCGGGCCGCGCCCATGGCCATGCGCGGCACCGGAATCTGGCGGCCGATGCTGTCCACCACGCCGGGCTCGCCCGGCTCGCCACCGGTAATGCGCAGCCAGAGCCTATCCATGGTGGCCGTGACCTCGGGCCCGGTGCCGAAGGCATAGACCTGCTGGCCGGCAAATTTGAGCCGCCGGTAATCCTGTTCGGACGGCAGGGCCGCAACCACGGTCTTTTCCTTGAGCAGCGCAATGAACGGCAGAAAGAGCTGGCGATTGAGCCCGTCCTTGTAGAGCCCGTCCGGCACGACATTGGAGGTGGCGACCAGCGTCACGCCGCCGGCAAAGAGCTTGCCGAACAGCCGGTCCAGCAGCATGGCATTGGTGATGTCGTGAACGTGGAATTCATCGAGGCAAAGAAGGCGCAGGCCCGACCGGAGGATGGGCTTGACCACCGCCTCGACCGGATCGGCATTGTCATCGCGGCCCTTTGCCGACTTGCGGAAGGCGGCGATGCCGGTATGCACCTCGTCCATGAATTCATGGAAATGGAGGCGCCGTTTCTCGGAAAAGGGAACCGCGGCGTAAAAGAGATCCATGAGCATGGTCTTGCCCCGGCCCACCTCGCCATGAAGGTAGAGTCCGCGCACGGCCGCTGCCGGCTTTTCGAAGAACCCAAACAGCTTTTTGGGCTTGCTGGCGACGAGATCGGCCAGCACCCGGTCCAGCTCCCGCGTGGCATCGACCTGGGCCGGATCAGGCGTCAGCGCGCCACGGGCGACCAGCTCGTCATATGCGGCGCGGACAGGGAATTTGTCAGCAATACTCATCAAACGCCCTTGGTGGCAGGCAAGATCACGGCGTCATTCCCGCTGGCGGGAATCCCATTTTGGCCAAACGGAGACCCCCGCTTTCGCGGGGGTGACATTTTGGAAGGGAACTAGAAAGTCGCGGCGCGCCGGTCAAACAAAAAAGCCGGCCCACCGGACCGGCTTTCGGAATTTAGCGGGCCATCGAGACGGCCTGGCCGCCGCTCATTGTGCCGATATAGCGGCCACCCGAGGGCGCGAGGAAAGCGGCAATGTTGCCGTTGTCATCGTAAAGCTGCAGCTGGCTGCCAACCTGCTGCCAGCCGGTGACAGAGGCAAGCTGGGGCACGGTGCAGCCCGGGGCGGAGGCGCGGTAGTAATTAGTGCCGGTCTTGGCGGTCATCGGCAGGTTGAGCCGGCAGGTCGCCGAGCCGGCAACCACGTTCCATACGCCTTCCGGACCAGTGGACACGCCGGTGGTCATGCCACCGCCGACCGGAGCGCCGACCGTGGTGATCGAACCAGCGCCGACGCCGGCCACCTGCGTGGTTGCCGGAGCGCCGCCCAGGACGGGCTGGCCGGACAGGCCGGGGGCCGGGGTGCCGGTGGCGCCAATCGCCGGCAGCGTATTCTGCTGCACGGTGGAGGTCTGCACCGGCTGGGCGGCCGGGGGCGCACCGATGACATTGAGATTGGCCGTATTGGTCCGGCTGGTGGGCGAACACGCCGCCACCAGAAGGGCCACCGCTACCAGGCCGGCGACAGAAGAAGCGCCGCGCTTCCAATCCTGCATTGATCACTCCTGCCCAAGGGCTTAAGCAAAATTAACACTTGTGGCGGCTTATAAACAAAGCTGCCCCATCGTTCAATTGCCCAACCCGCAAGTCGCACCTATCGTTGCATTGTGGCGCTTTTACGGGGCGGCGTTGCCCATGTCCTTGAGCAGGTCCCGCGCCAGCATTCCGGCATCGGCCGCCTCATCCTCGGGAACCTCGATCACAAAGCCGCCGGGCCCGAAAAGATTGGGCACGCCGGGCAATCCGCCCTCCCGCGGCTCCAGCGGATGAAAGCCGTGGGCCTTGAGCGCCACGAGCAGGATGCGGGCGGCGGACTGGTTTTTCACCTGGATGATGGGTTCAAAGCGCATGGCACCTCCTGTTGCCCCCATGGTGCGGGAGCATTGAGGGCCAATCAAGCCATTGATGGCGCTAAATGATTGCCAAGCGGGCATTGAAGTGGTGCATTGGGGCGAATGTGTCACCGCAAGGTGATTTGCCCGGCGCCGCAGACGGGCAACAAATCGCGATAGCCCAACCCTCCGCCGGAGCAGCATGGTCGCCTATATCATCCGCCGGCTCTTGCTGATGATCCCCACCGTGTTCGGGATCATGGCTATTTCCTTTGCCATTACCCAGTTCGCGCCCGGCGGTCCGGTGGAGCAGGCTCTGGCCAATCTTTCCGGCCAGAATGCCAGCATCATGGACCGCATTACCGGCAACCAGGCCGGGGACATGGCGGCGCAGCCGCAACCCCAGCAGGGCGGACCGGCGGCCGGTGGTTCGGCCTATCGCGGCAGCCAGGGCCTTCCGCCCGAACTGGTGGAGCGGATCGAGCGGCAGTTCGGCTTCGACAAGCCGCCGCTCGAGCGGTTTTTCACCATGATCGGCAACTACCTGCGCTTCGATTTCGGCGAAAGCTACTACCGCGACATCTTGGTGATCGACCTGGTGCTCGAAAAGATGCCGGTTTCGATCTCGCTCGGGCTCTGGATGACGCTGATCGCCTATGGCGTCTCGATTCCCCTGGGTATCGCCAAGGCGGTGCGCGACGGATCGCGGTTCGACGTGTGGACCTCGACCATCATCATCATTGGCTATGCGGTGCCGGGTTTTCTGATCGCCATTGCGCTGGTGGTGCTGTTCGCCGGGGGATCGTTCTGGTCGATCTTCCCGTTGCGCGGGCTGACCTCGCCGGGTTTTGAAAGCTTTCCCTGGTGGCGGCAGGTGCTGGACTATTTCTGGCATCTGGTCCTGCCCATCATCGCCATGGGGCTGAGCGCCTTTGCGACCTCGACCCTGCTGACCAAGAATTCCTTTCTCGACGAGATTGGCAAGCAATATGTGACGACCGCCCGATCCAAGGGCCTGACCGAGCGGCAGGTGCTCTATGGGCATGTGTTCCGCAATGCCATGATGCTGATCATTGCCGGATTTCCGGGTGCATTCGTCGGCATCTTCTTTGGCGGATCGCTGCTGATCGAGACCATCTTCTCGCTCGATGGGCTGGGCCTGCTGGGCTTCCAGTCGGTGGTCAATCGCGACTATCCGGTGGTGTTTGCGACGCTCTACATCTTCTCGCTGCTCGGGCTCATCATCGGGCTCATTTCCGACCTCGCCTATATGTGGGTCGATCCGCGGCTCGACTTCGAAAGCCGCGAAGTATGAGCGACATGACGGCCGACATCACCGCCCTGCCCCGGCCCTCGCGCCTTTCCCCGCTCAACCAGCGGCGCTGGGCCGCCTTCAAGGCCAACAGGCGCGGCTGGTGGAGCTTCTGGATTTTCCTCGTGCTCTTCACGCTGACGCTCGGCGCCGAGTTCATCGCCAATGACCGGCCGATCATCGTGTCCTACAAGGGCGAACTGCTGGTGCCGGCGCTGGTCGATTATCCGGGGGAAAAGTTCGGCGGGTTCCTGCCCACCACCAATTACCGGCTGGGCGCAACCATGCGCGAGATCGACGCCCATGGCTGGGCGATCTGGCCGCTGATCCGCTTCGGGCACCAGACGGTCGACAGCTACCTGCCCTTTTCAGGCGCCAATCCGCCCAGCTGGATGCTGACCCGCGAACAGCAATGCCAGCGCTATCCGCAAGGCGTTGAGGACCCCAACTGCATCCCGTCCAACATGCATTGGCTGGGGACGGACGATCGTGGGCGGGACGTGCTGGCGCGACTGATCCACGGCTTCCGCATCTCGGTGCTGTTCGGGCTGATTCTGACCGTCGTGTCCTCGGTCATCGGCGTCGCCGCCGGTGCCATGCAGGGCTATTTCGGCGGCTGGGTCGACCTCATCGCGCAGCGGCTCATCGAAATCTGGACTTCGGTGCCGGCGCTCTATCTGCTGCTGATCATTTCGAGTGTCATCACCCCCAGCTTCTGGGTGCTGCTGGGCATCCTGCTGCTGTTTTCCTGGGTGTCGCTGGTGGGAATCGTGCGCGCCGAATTCCTGCGCGCCCGCAATTTCGAATATGTCGCGGCGGCTCGAGCGCTCGGCGTCTCCAACCGCACCATCATGATGAGGCACCTGCTGCCCAACGCCATGGTGGCGACGCTGACCTTCATGCCGTTCATCCTTTCGGGGTCGGTGGCGACGCTGACCTCGCTCGACTTCCTCGGCTTCGGCCTGCCACCGGGATCGCCCTCGCTGGGGGAACTCCTGGCGCAGGGCAAGAACAACCTTCAGGCGCCCTGGCTGGGGCTGACGGGCTTTTTCACCATCGCCGTCATCATGACGCTGCTGGTCTTCATTGGCGAGGCGGTGCGTGATGCATTCGACCCCCGCAAGGTGCTGAAATGAGCGCGCCGATCCTGTCGGTCGAGGGGCTGAATGTGCGCTTTGGCAGTTTAGAGGCCGCGCGCAACGTCTCGTTCGACATCGCGCCGGGGGAGACGCTGGCGCTGGTGGGGGAAAGCGGCTCGGGCAAGTCGGTGACGGCGCTGTCCGTGCTGGGGCTACAGCCACAGACGGCGCAACTCGAGGGCAGCATCCGCTTTGACGGCGCCGATCTCGTTTCGGCATCCGACGAGGAACTGCGCACGGTGCGCGGCGGCAAGGTGGGGATGATCTTCCAGGAACCGATGAGCTCGCTCAACCCGGTGCACACCATCGGGCGGCAGATCATGGAAACGCTGCGGGTGCATCAGGGCCTCCGCGGCATCCCGGCGCGGCATCGGGCGATCGAGCTGCTTGGACAGGTCGGCATTCCCGAGCCGGCGAGCCGGATGGACGACTTTCCGCACCAGCTTTCCGGCGGGCAGCGGCAGCGCGTGATGATCGCCATGGCGCTGGCCAATAATCCCAAGCTGCTGGTTGCCGACGAACCGACGACGGCGCTCGACGTGACCGTACAGGCGCAGATCCTGGAGCTGCTGAAACACCTCCAGGCTCAGAACGGCATGGCCATGCTGTTCATCACCCATGATCTGTCCATCGTGCGGGCCATTGCGGACCGCGTCTGTGTCATGAAGTCTGGCGAGATCGTGGAAAGCGGGCCGGTCCAAACCATCTTCAGCGCACCCGGACACGCCTATACAAGGCAATTGCTGGCCGCCGCGCCGCGCGGAGAACCACCGGCCATGATCGCCGATGCTCCGGTGCTGGTGGAGACCCAGGACCTCAAGGTCTGGTTTCCCATCAAGCGCGGCTTGCTGCGCCGCGTCGTCGGGCACCTGCGCGCCGTCGATGGCGTCGATCTCACCATCCGCAAGGGCGAAACGCTCGGCGTGGTGGGGGAAAGCGGCTCGGGCAAGTCCACCCTTGGCTACGCCATATTGCGCCTCATCAGCTCCAAGGGGCGCATCGTGGTTCTGGGGCAGGATGTGCAGGCCAAATCCTGGCGCGGCATGCGACCGCTGCGCCGGCACATGCAGATCGTCTTCCAGGATCCCTTTGGTTCGCTCAGCCCACGCATGTCGGTAAGCGAGATCGTCGAGGAAGGGCTGGGCGTCCATTTCCCCAAACTGTCAGCGACCGAGCGCAGCCAAAAGGTGGCGGCTGTGCTGCGCGAAGTGGGGCTCGACCCCGCCGTCGCCAACCGCTATCCGCACGAATTTTCCGGGGGCCAGCGCCAGCGCATCGCCATTGCCCGGGCGCTGATTCTTGAGCCCGATTTTCTGGTGCTGGACGAGCCCACTTCGGCTCTCGACGTGTCGATCCAGGCGCAGATCATCGACCTCTTGCAGGCCGCGCAGAAACGGCGCGGCCTGAGCTATCTCTTTATCAGCCACGACCTGCGCGTGGTGCGGGCCCTGGCGCACCGGCTGATCATCATGCGCGCAGGCAAGGTGGTGGAAGCCGGACCTGCCGCCGAGATTTTCGCCAATCCTGCCCAAGCCTATACGCGACAGCTGATGGCGGCGGCCTTCGATCTGGCGCCGGGCACGAGCGGGACAGCAGACGCATTGCCGTCCGCACAGCAAACCGACTAACCTTCGAGCCGAACACTCCCAAGGAGCCGCCCCATGACGCTCTCTTCCAAGCTCTCCAGACTGCTGCTGGCCGCAGCCATGGCCCTTGGCCTGGCGTCCGCGGCGCTGGCCCAGACCCCCACCGATGTCTGGTCCAATTCGATCAATCTCGAAGGAGAGGCCAAGTACGGGCCCGACTACACCCATTTCGACTATGTCAATGTCGACGCCCCCAAGGGCGGCACGGTGCGGCTGGGCGACATGGGCGGCTTTGACACGTTCAATCCCATCCTGCCCAAGGGGGAAGCGGCCGGCGGGCTGGGTCTCATCTATGAAACGCTGATGACGCCCTCGCTGGACGAGGTGGGTACCTATTACGTGCTGCTGGCCGAGGCGCTCAAGATCGCGCCCGACTATGGCTCGGTGACCTTTCGCATGGACCCCGATGCGCGCTGGCATGACGGCGAGCCGGTGACCGCCGAGGACGTCGTCTGGTCGTTCAACAAGCAGCGCGAGCTCAATCCCAATGTCGACCAGTATTATGCCAGCATCACCGATGTTGCGGTGACCGCGCCGGGCGAGGTGACCTTTACCTTCAACGAGACCGGCAATCGGGAATTGCCGCTGATCCTGGGGCAATTGCTGGTGCTGCCGCAGCACTGGTGGGAAGGCACCGATGCCAATGGCAAGCAGCGCAATATCGCCGAGTCCACGCTGGAGCCGCCGCTCGGATCAGGCCCCTATCGCCTTGCCAGCTTCGATGCCGGCCGCTCGATCACTTACGAGCGGGTGGAGGACTATTGGGGCAACGATCACCCCACCCATGTCGGCACCAACAATTTCGACCGCTACCAGATCGAGTATTTCCTCGACCTGACCGTGCAGTTCGAGGCCTTCAAGGGCGACCAGTTCGACTGGTGGGTGGAAAACATGGCCGCCCGCTGGGCGACCGCCTATGACTTCCCCGCGGTCAAGGATGGCCGCGTGGTGCAGGAGCTGTTCCCGCAGGACTATAACGGCTCGGGCGCCATGGTGGGCTTCGGCATGAACCTGCGCCGTGACAAGTTTGCCGATCCGCGGGTCCGCGAGGCGCTCAACTATGCCTTCGATTTCGAGGAGCTGAGCAACACCCTGTTCTATGGACAGTATGAGCGTATCGACAGCTTCTTCTTCGGCCTGCCCTTCCGCTCGTCGGGCCTGCCGGAAGGCAGGGAGCTCGAAATCCTCGAAAGCGTGCGCGACCTCGTGCCATCAGAAGTTTTCACCGAGGTTTACACCAATCCGGTGAGCGGCAACCCGGATGCGCTTTACGAGAACCTTGCCACGGCAACCCAGATGCTGCTCGACGCCGGCTATACCCGCGACGGCACGCGCCTGCTTGACCCCAGCGGCAATCCCTTCACCATCGAAATCCTTCTCAATGGCCCCACCATCGAGCCGGTGGCGCAGAACCTCGTGACCAATCTGGGCCAGATGGGCATTGCCGCCACCATCCGCACCGTGGACAGCCCCCAATACATCAACCGGCTGCGCAGCCGGGACTATGACATGATCTATACGTCCTGGGACCAGTCCTTCTCGCCGGGCAACGAGCAGCGCTTCTTCTTCGGCTCGTCCAGCGCCGATCAGGAGGGTTCGCAGAACTATACCGGGCTCAAGGACCCCGGCGTGGATGCCCTGATCGACAAACTGATCGTGGCGGCGGACCGCGAGGAGCAGGAAGCCATCGTCAAGGCGCTCGACCGGGTGCTGCTGGCCAACCACATCATCATCCCGAGCTATTCCCTGCGCACCTCGCGCTCGGCCCGCTGGGACCGCTTCAGCCGCCCCGAAACCCTGCCCGAATTCTCCTCGGGTTTCCCCACGATCTGGTGGTGGGACGCCGAAAAGGCCGCGAGGACCGGCGGCGCCAGCGCGCAGTAGGGCAAGGCTGCAACAAGATGCGGGCGGCCTTCGGGCCGCCCTTTATTTTTGTGTTCCGCGCTCTGTCAACGGAATGCCTGATGCAGGTGGATTGCCCGGTCGGGCGGGCGGGGCAACGCCAATCATGGCAGTGCGGCCGTTGCCGATAGTCGTCGCGTCAGGCCCGAGGACAGCTCGGTGTGTGCGGAACGTTCACCGCAGGCTGAGCGGGCTAGTAGTCCTGCTCGTAGAAGACGCCGATGCTGGAATTGCCGTCCTGCCCGGCAGCACCGCGCACGGTCAGCTCGTCCGTGACATCGAGATTGATGCTGACGCGGGACTGGCCATTGGCCCCGGCAGTGACGCCCAGATAGACATTGTCCTGGAGGTAGGTGCCCGCCTGGACGCCGACATTGCCCGCCGCATCCGTCACCACGTCAAGATCGGCAAGACCGGCTGCACCACGCAAACCGTCGAGCAGGCCACCGCCGCCCCCGCCCCCGACAAGCTCGGCTGCGGCCGTCGCCAGCTGGGCCAGTTGCAGCGGCGAGAGTTCGCCCATGGAGCGCCTGAACAGCAGACGGCTCAGCACTTCGTCCTGCGGCAGTTGCGGCGCGGAGGTGAAGGTGATGTCCGGATCGGACACGCGGCCGGCGACGGTCACGAAGACGGTGAGATCATCGTCACCCGTGCGGGCCTGGAAGAAAATCTGCGGATCAAGGTCGCCGACCAGCGTGACGGTGCCCGTGTCGAAGGTGATGCGCTGGCCGATGATCGACATCCGGCCGCGCGTCAGCGTAAATGCGCCCACCGGCTGGATCGCATTGACCGGACCGGTCAGCCGCACCGAGCCGCCCACTTCGGCATCAAGGCCCCGGCCGCGAATGAAGATCTGGTTGGGCGCATTGACATTGATGTCGAGCAGCAAGCCCGGCGGGCGTGTCCGGGGCGCGGGCACGCCGTTGGAAAAGACCTTGGCGCGTTCCAGCGTGGCCCGGACGGGTGCAGGTGTCGCCCGATGGCGCACATCGATAAACGCAGCGCCGCCGCCCAGGCTTTCGGGCACGGTGATGAATGCTTCCTCCACCAGCACATTGCCCGCAAGCAGCGGCGTGCCCAAGATATTGCCGGTGAGGGTGAGGCCACCCGAGAGGGTCGCGACGAAGAGGTCGGCATCGGCATAGCGCGCCGAGGCGATGTTGAGATTGACGTTGGCCGGAAGGGCGCCGGTGAGGCCCACCGTACCCGACGCCGAGACGCTGCCGCCGGTGGCCAGATTGGCCGAAAGCGTTTCGATGGTGGCGCGGGTTTCGCTGAGCGCGACGCGGCCATTGATATTGGTGAGGCGCAGGTTGAGTTCGGGATCGACATAACCCGCGCCGCTGGTCGCGACCGTACCGGCAAATTGCGGGCTGGTGAGGCTGCCGCTGACGCGGGCGTCGAGATTGGCGGTGCCCGAAAACTGGCCGCCTCGGTCGGCGACGAACTGATTGGCCAGGGCCAGCGGCGCGGAGCCGGTGAGCGAGACGGCAAGCCCCGGGCCGGAAAGGGGCACGCGGCCCGAGCCGGAAATGGCGAGGCCGCCGCTGCCATTGGCGGTGAGGCTATCGAGCGCCACCGCATTGGCGGCAAAGCTGCCGTTGGCCGAAAAGCTCAGCGGGGCAATGCCATAGGGCGCGACAGCGGCGGCGCTGATGCCCGAGCCGCGGGCATCGAAGCGCACGCGCGGATCGGATGCCGAACCGGTGACGGTGGCGCGGCCATTGACGGTGCCGGAAAGGCCCAGGCTCGGCACGACGGCATTGGCGATGTTGAGCGGCAGATCGGCAATATCGACGACCATGTCGAGCGCAGTGCCGGCGGTACCGGTGGCCGTGATGCTGCCGGAACCCACGAGGAAGCGCACGGCGTCCAGCGCTATGCTTTCGTCCCGCACCACGACGGATGTGGGATTGGCAAGGCGGGCCGAAAGCCGCCCCTGAACCAGATTGGCGTGATTAAGGGCAAGCCGGTAACCGCCGTCGATGGGGCTGAGCGCGCCCCTGACATCGACACCGGTGCCGGTGGCGAGGGCAGCCGTGGCGGTGAAACTGGTGGTCTCTCCGCTCTGGCTGGCCGAGGCATTGAGGAGGTTGACAGTGACGCCGCCGGCCGAAACGGCGCGGGCGGTCGCCGTGCCATTGGCGGCAGGCACGCCGAAGAGGTCGCCCAGGGTGGCGGTGATTTCGGCCTGACCCACGGCAATGTCGTTGAACCGCAGATTGGCGGCATTGGCAGTGATGCCCGCCGACTGCGTGTCCCCTTCCGGGGTGAGGGTGACGGCGGCGTTGAGCGCGCCCGAGGCATCGGCCAGGAGCAGCGCGGCGGCCAGCGAAATATCGGTTGCGGCAATGTCGAGCCGGCCGTCGAAGAGCCCGGTTTCGACACTGCGGTTGACGGCGCCGGTCAGCCTTGTGCCCGCCACTTCGAAGCTCATGCCGGACAGCGACTGCACGTCGTTGTCGGCGCGGAAACGGGACGCCAGGCTCGCCCGGTGGCCGTCGAGCATGGCCGAGCCGGAGACGTCGCCATCGACCACCCCGGAAAAGAGGCTAGCGGTGAGCCCGATCTGGGCATCGCGCAAGGCGTAGCGGTCGAGCTGCCCGCTCGGCACCCGGCCGGTGAGCGCCAGCACGAGCGGCTCCTCGGCGGTGGTGGATGTTGCAGTGCCGCGAACGCTGAGAGCGCCGCTGGCTTGGGGAGAAATCAGTGCCAGATCGCTGAGATCGAGGCCAATGGCGAAATTGGCAGTGTCGCTGGCATAGACGCCGTCGGCGGTGAACTGGACCTGTGCATTGGCAATGCTGAAGTCGTCGGCGACGATCCCGGCCTCGGTGCGGGCCAGGCGCCCATCGAGACGCACCTCGCCCTCGAGCAGAGCGTCGGCCACCGGATCATCGACGCGCAGATCGCGGCCGGTGCCATCGAAATCGAGATCGAAGCCACCGCTCAGCGGCTGGATGCGGCCATTGGCCACCAGCGTCATGCCACCGGAAAGCTGCCGCCCGGCAAGGGCCGAGAAGGGCGCGATATTGGCGGTTTCGAGCTGGACCGTGCCGTCGAAATCAGTGCCGTCGATGGTGCCGGTGAGGTCGGCGGTCAGCGCTTCCCCGACGATGCGCAATTGCGCAAGCTGGATGGGTTCGCCGGCATTCCACAGACCTGCAAGGCCCAGGCCGACGCTGTCGCCGAACGCGGCTTCAATGCCTTCATCGCCCGTGACACCCGCCAGCGTGCCATCGCCGTTGAACGTGACCATGCGCTTGGCAGGATCTTCAAGATCGCGCGCCACCCCGCCCAGGGTCAGGCCAAGCGTATCGACCGCGATGCCGTCGGTTTCAAAGCGGTCGACGCCGAGCACTGCGTTCCAGTCCTCGCTGCCCGCGACGCCGAAATCGACGGAGAGCCGTGCTGTGCCGACCCGCGTCGCGCCGCCGGGCACCGGCAGGATGACGGAAGAACCCGTGGGATCGGCAATGGAAGCGTCGAGATCAAGCCGGGACAGGAAATTGTCGGCGGTTGTTTCTGCCGTGGCGCTGAGGGCCAGTTGGCCGCCCGAAAGGGTGAGGCCGGAAATATCGAGCCCGCCTTCTTCGCGCAGGAGGGCGCGGGCGCTGAGCCGGGTTTCGGCCCCGAAGAAGGGGCGATAGGGCTCGGCCATGAGGGTCGAAAGCGGGCCGCCCAGATCGGCATTGATGGCAATGCCGTCGGCGCCCTGCGCCACCGTGGCCGTACCGGACAGCGCGGTGCGGCCGTCGGCCAGAACCTGCATCTCGGCAACGAGGTCAGTGACCGGACCCTCGCCCGCCAGCGTCAGCTGCATGGCGGGACGCCCCTCGATATTGAGGAGATTGGCGATGACGCCGTTCGCCGGCTCGTTGAGCCCGAGATCGAGATCGATGCGATTGTCGGCGCGGGTATAGGCGACATCGAGATTGAGCGAACCGCCCGGGCCGTCAAGACGGACGATGTCGAGGCCGGTAGTGAGATTGCCGTCTTCCAGCGTCAGGGCACCCGCCAGCGAGATTTCCGAACCGAGGCCAAAGACGCTTTCCCCGAAGGTGACGCTGGGCACCGACAGCTCGCCAAGCTGGATGGCGACGGGGAATTCGGGGATCTGGAAGGAGCCCGCTTCTGGCGGCGGCAGGTCCACCGCGCCTGCGGCCGGAACGGCATTGCGCAGATATTCGATGGAATCGGCCCGCAGCGAACGCACTTCCAGCCGGCCGGTGAACAGCGCGGCCTGGTTCCAGTTGAGGCTGGCATTGTTGACGCGCAGCCACACCCCTTCCTGGTCGGAAATGGTGATGGTGCGGATCGAAACGTCCGAGCCCAGGATGCCGTCAATATTGGAAAGACGAATCTGGCGCTCGGGCGTCGAGAGACGGTCCTGGACGAAGCTGGTGAGCCAGTCCTTCTGCTCCTCGTCGTCCATGGTGAGCATGTCCTGCGCGACCAGGGCGGCCGGCACGGCGACGGCGCCGACCAGAAGGCCGAGCACGAGAAGGCGACGGGGCTTTTTGGGGAGGGCAACCATCAGAAAGCCTGCCCAATGCCGGCATAGATGGCGTAATCGGGGTCACCCGCCCGCTTGTTGAGCGGCACCGCCAGATCGAGGCGCAGGGGACCAAGGCCGGTATAATAGCGCAGGCCCACGCCGGCGCCGAGGCGCAGGTCGTCAATGCCGGGGAAGGTATCGGCGGCGACATAGCCACCGTCCAGAAAGCCGACAATGCCGATATCTTCTCGCACCTTGGCGCGCGCTTCGACCGAGGCTTCCAGCAGGTAGCGCCCGCCGGTCACGACGCCAGCGCCATTGTCGACGCCGATGGACTTGAAGCCATAGCCGCGCACCGAACCACCACCCCCGGCAAAGAACAGCTTATCGGGCGGAATCTGGTCGAGCGAAGGACCAACGAGGGCGCCGGCCTTGATGCGTCCGGCCAGGATAAAGGCGTCCTCTTCGGAAAATCCGAAATAGGTACGGCCCTCGATGACGATACGCGCACCGGGATTGCCATAGATGAAGTCGTAATAGGGCTCGATATTGGCAGCGGCATAGAAGCCTTCGGTCGGATCGACGCTGCTGTCGCGGCCGTCGTAGACGACGGCGGCATCGACCCCGGCCGTCGAGAAATCGCGTATGCCAAAGCCGTCTTCGAAGCGCGAACGCTCAAAGGATGCGCCGACATCGAAGGTCAGTTCATCGGAGAAGAACCAGGTCAGCCCTACCCGGCCATTGGCGGAAAGCTCGGTATAGTTGGGATGGACGGTGCGCTCGGCCGAGATGGCGGCGACGAGGTCCACGTCGGGGTGGTAGAAGCCGGGCTTGGTGAAGGTGCCGCCCAAGAAGTAGTCGAATTCGTCGGTATTGACCGGGTAGCCGATGCTGGCAACGCGGGCATCGAGCCGCAGCCGTTCGGCCTGCCCGAAAAGATTGCGCCACAGATGATAGGCCTCGACCCCCAGTCCATCGACGGTGGACCAGGTGGCGCCGGCGCCGAAGCGGCGGCCCGGCAGTTCCTCGACCAGCAGGTCAAACGGCAAAAGTCCATTGCTGCCAATCTCTTCGGCGGCCTGGAAACGGGCAGCGCGAAACACTTCGAGCCGGTCTAGACGGCGCTGGGCGCGGCGCAGGTCGTCCGGATCATATTCCTGGCCGACGGCGAGGCCCGTCTGCTCGGCCACGAAATCGGGGTTCATATTGGTGGTGCCGCTGACGCTGACCGGCCCGAAAGCGGCATGGCGGCCGGGATTGACCGTGATCGTCGCATCGACCGTATTGGTGGCGTGGTCGGCCACCACGTCGCGATTGACGATCTCGGCCTTGGGATAGCCCTGCTGGCGCCAGGCTTCGAGCGCCAGTTGCTCGGCGCGCAGGATCACGGAAGAGCGGGCAATCTCGCCGGAGCCGAAACCGCGCATGATCGGCAGGTCCACCTGATCCTCGGGATCGTCGGTGGGCGGCGCGGAATTGGCGATATTGACCGAGCCGAAGCGGAACAGTGGACCCGGATCGACGGCAATGGTCACATCGACCGGATCGGGCAGATTGGTATCGGGCGGCAGGTTGGACGCTTCAGCGCCGCCGATGCGGATGCTGACGGCGCCGCCATAATGGCCTTCGGCATAAAGCGCGGCCAGGATGCGCCGATAGTCGCCCCGCGCCTTGGCGATGAGCCCGGCTGCACCCGAGGCAGGCTCGTTCTGGTCGGCCACCAGGGTCGAGGCATTGCGCACTGCGTCTTCAAGCGCACCGGGCTGGGACGAAACAAAGGTGACGGAGTAAGGCTGAGGATCGACAATGACCGCTTCGGCGTCCCGGTCAGCCTGATCCTCGAAGAATTTTATGCCGAAGAGTTCAAAACCATAGGCGGGCGCCGCCATCGGGAGCAATCCCGCCATGGCGATGCACAAGGCGCCAATACTCGATACCAAACGCGCGCTTTGCAGTGGTCTATCCCGCCCGTTACGCTTCAACCAGAATGGGCTAAAGCCGATAATTGCCGCCTGGACGGAAAGATTCCGTTAAGGTCCCCCGCCCCCACCTGCGCTGACGCCACGCGCCGCCAGATGGCGAAAATTTGATGGCAAGTTTAGGGCCGGAACGGCGCGAGGACCAGCCCGAACGCCGCACTTCCTGTGCAAGGGCGCACGAGCGTGGCCGATGGGCAACGGCGGGCTCTGTTGCCGTAACCCCTTTTGACCATTGGAAAGGTTGACGCCTTGCCCGGCCTCGGGTCACCCTGCAGCACTCCACCATACCAGGACGTGACATGTATTCCCTGCTCGACCCCAGCCGCTTCGTCGTCTTCATCACCGGGGCCACATCCGGCTTCGGCGCCGCCGCGGCGCGCCGCTATGTAGCGGCAGGTGGCAAGGTGGTGGCGACGGGGCGCCGCGAGGACCGGCTCCTGGCACTGCGTGACGAACTGGGTGCGGACAAGTGCCACATCATCCCGCTCGACGTGCGCGACCGCGCGGCGCTGGAGGCTGCCATTGCGTCCATCCCTGCGCCGTTCGACGCGATCAACGTGGTGCTGGCCAATGCCGGACTGGCGCTGGGGCTGCAGCCGGCGGCGGAAGCCGATCTCAATGATTGGCAAACCATGATCGACACAAACATATCCGGGCTCGTCTATACCGTGCGCCTCCTCCTGCCCGGCTTGATCGCGCGGGGCGGCGGGCATGTGGTGACGCTGGGGTCGGTGGCGGGCGAATTCGCCTATCCGGGCGGCTCGGTCTATGCGGCCAGCAAGGCCTTCGTGAAGCACTTCGCCCTCGCCGTCCGCTCGGACCTTCAAGGCAAGAATGTGCGCGTGACCGATATCGAGCCGGGCCTGACCGAGACGGAGTTTTCCCTGGTGCGCTTCAAGGGCGACGAGGGCAAGGCCGGCAATGTTTATGCCGGGACAAAAGCGATGACCGCGGAAGATATTGCAGAGTCAATCTTCTGGGCCACCAGCCTGCCCGAACATGTCAATGTCAACAAGATCCAGCTCATGGCGACGACGCAGGCCATCGGGCCGTTTGATATTTACCGAGACAAGTAACTCTATCTTAACCAGCCTATTGCGGCCGCTCGATAATTGCTCTTTTAGTGCGGCATGTTTCGAGGGGCTGTCCGTTCACCGCTGATCATTGCCGCCATTGCCGCTTTTGTGGCCGTGGCCGGAGCGATGACGCTCTGGGCAGCGGCATCGACTCCGTGGCTGGGCGCCGGGCTGATCCCGCTCGACGACTATGTGGTGTCCGAGCGCGGCGCCTTTGGCGTCCAGGATGGCGCGGTCGTGGTCTCGGTCGGCGTGCCTGATGACGCTCCTCTGAACCTCACGGCGCGCGATCTCCTGGCAGAGCCGGATGGGCTGACGCGCTATGGGGAGATCGACGCCTTCTATGAACGGCAGGAGCAGCTTTCCCGACTTCTGACCCAGCCCGAACTGGAGCTGACGCTGCGCACGGGGGATGGCGCGGTATCGACGCATGTCGTGACGCCCGCGCCGAGGCCGCTCTGGACCTTGCCCGTCAGCTTCTGGATCCAGTTCGCAACTGGGCTTGTGAGTGCGTTGATCGCCGGCTGGGTTTGGGCTCTGCGGCCGGGCCAGCTGGCGCCGTCCCTGTTCGCCCTATCGGGCCTTGGGGTCATGTTGGTGACGCTGACCTCGGCCTTTTACGCCCATCGCGGACTGGCCCTGCCCGCCCAGACCTACGCGACGCTAATGCCGATCAATCACGCCGGCATCCTGTTGTTCGGCGGCGGCATGATCGGGCTTTTCCTGATCTATCCGCGGCGCATCGTACCGCTGGGATCGCTCTGGCTGGTCCCGGCCGTGCTCGTGCCCTTCTTTCTCATGGACGTGTTGCGCTTCGGGATGGAGGCGGACGGCTACTATGTCTTTGTCATGGGCATGACGCTCACCATTCTCGGGCTGATTGCGGCGCAATGGTGGGCCACCCGCCATTCACCGGACGACCGGGCGGTGCTGGGTTGGCTGGGCCTGTCGGTGGCCTTTGCCATCTGCATCTTCTCGTTCCTGTCACTGGGGCCGGGCCTCCTGGGCCTCAACAGTCCCCTGTCCCAGCATTATGCCGCGGGCGCCATCGTGCTGATCTATGTGGGGCTGGCGCTGGGCCTGCGCCGCTACCGCCTGTTCGAGCTGGGCGACTGGGCCTATCGCATTCTCTACTACACCGTCGGCGCCTTCCTGCTGCTGGCGCTGGATGCGGCGCTGATCGCCTTTCTCAATCTCGATCTGGCGCCGGCGCTTGCCATTTCGCTGCTGCTGGTGGGCCTGCTTTACCTGCCGTTGCGCGACTGGCTTTGGCAGAAGCTCTTCGCGCGCAACCAGCTCAAGCAGCATGAGCTCTTTTCCGCCGCCATGCAGGTGGCCTTTGCACCCAGCCGCACCGACAGCGCCCAGCGCTGGCGCGAGCTGCTGCAGCGCCTGTTCGATCCGCTGGAAACGCTGGACAATCCCCAGCCGCTGCCCGTTCCGGCCATTGGAGAGGACGGGCTGGTACTGGAATTGCCGCCCGTGGCCGGCGCGCCGGGGCTGCGGCTGCGCTATCCGTTCGGCGGCACTGGGCTCTTCCAGCACGGGCACCTTGCGCTGGCCGACAATCTCCTCAGCCTCACCGTGCGCGCAGAGGAAAGCCGGCAGGCCTATATGCGTGGCGTGGGAGAAGAGCGCCGCCGCATGGCCCGCGACCTCCATGACGACGTGGGCGCGCGACTGCTCACGGGCCTCCATACCGCCGACGAACGCACGCGCCCCATCCTCCAGGCCGCGCTGAGCGACATCAGGGCCATCGTGTCGGGTCTTTCCGGGGACGAGGCGGAGCTCGATCGCGTCCTGGCCGAAATCCGGCACGAGGCGGCGCGGCGGCTCGAGGCGGCAGGGATTGAATTCGACTGTCCACTGCCCGAAACCGATTTCCCGGTGATGCGGCTCGATTATCGCGTGCACAAGGCGCTGACTTCTGCGGTGCGCGAAATCGTCTCCAACGTCATCCGCCATTCCGGCGCGACCCTGCTCAAGGTGACCGCGGCGCTCGACGACGCCGTGCTGACCTTGACCTTTGCCGATAATGGCAAGGGCCTGCCTGAGGCGGCGCTGGCCGGCGAGACGCACGGCTATGGCCTCAAGAACCTCCACCAGCGCATCGACGACCTGGGCGGCATGGTGCGCTTTGAAAATACCGGGGGGACCACGGTGGTCGTGCGCCTGCCGCTTTTGCTTGCGCCACGCCCCCCGGAACCGGGGGTGCGGCCAGTCCTGTCTGCGCTAGATTCCACGTCATGACCGTCCCGACCGAAAAAACCCAGCCGCGCCAATGTCTTCTGCTCGAAGACCAGCCGACGACACGCGACTGGATGCTTGATGTCGTTGCGCGGGCTTTCGACAATGTGGAGATCGCCACGGCCGGCTCGCTCAAGGCGGCCAATGCCTGGCTCGACGCGCATGCCGACGAACTCTGGCTCGCCATCGTCGACCTTGGCCTGCCCGACGGATCGGGTATCGACATCGTCAAGCGCCTCCAGGCCAGCCACCCCTATGTGCTTTGCATCGTTGCGACCATCTATGACGATGACGCGCACCTGTTCGAGGCCATCGCCGCGGGTGCACGCGGCTATGTGCTCAAGGATGAAGAGGCGGACCTGCTGGTCGGCTATCTGCACCGGATCGAGCGCGGCGAACCGCCACTATCGCCCTCCATCGCGCTGCGGATGCTCAGCCATTTCCGCGCGCCCCCGGCAAAACCGGACGACGATGCGGGCCTCAGTCCACGTGAGAGCGAAGTCCTGACGCTGCTGGCTCGGGGCCTGACCGTGGCGGAAGCCGCGCGGCGACTGGGGCTGCAGCCGCAGACCGTCGCCTCCTATGTAAAGGTCATCTACCAGAAGCTTTGCGTGTCGAGCCGGGCCGAAGCCACGCGGGAAGCCATCAGGCGAGGTCTCGCCTGAGCTTTGCGGCTCAGCCATCCGGCGATCGGCCATTAGAGCCCCAGAAAGCCCGCTGTATCGGGGTCGACCGGAATACCGTCCTCGCGGCGGCGATCCATCACTTCCCATTCCCGGTCACCTGGGGCCATGACCCGGCCGCCGGCACGCGCGGGCGAACCGCGCAGGCTGGCGAGATAGCTCAGCATGGCAGCGCCAAATGCCTGCCGGCCGGCAAACTTGTCCGGGTCGATCACCAGCACGAAGTGCCCCATATTGCGCGGCGTCGAGATGTCATCGGTGCCGTACATGGGGATGAAATCGGGGTCGAGCGTGGTGCCGGTCAGAAGCGCCGAGAACAGCGTCGCCACACCCGCCAGCGCCGCGCCCTTGTAGCCGTAATCGACGCCTCCCAAAGGCAGGAGCATGTCGGCTTTATGCGGATCGGTTGTCGGGACCCCTTCGGGCGTTGCCGCAACGCCGGAAGGCAGCGGCTCATCCAGCGAGCGGTGCAGAAGGACGCGGTTAAGCGGAATGGACGAGGTGGCCATGTCGAGGAGCCACGGCCGGCTGCCGGGCACCGGCGCGGCAAAGGCCAGCGGGTTGGTGCCGTGGAATTTCTGAGCGCCGTCGAACAGGGCCACCATGGAATCGGTATTGGTGGTGGCAAAGGTGACAAAACCCTGCTCGGCACCCGCCAGCGCATAGGCTCCGGCGGCGCCAAGATGGGACGAGTGCTTGATTCCCACCGCGCCGACCCCGGCCTCGCGCGCCAGCTCGATGCCGATCTCCACAGCCCGATATGCGGCGTAATGGCCCATGCCGTGGTCGCCATCGACCATGGCGCAGCCGGCGCCACGCTTGTCTACGGTGAGCTGCGGGTCCTTGTTGAGGCGGCCGCCGCCGAGCATGCGGCAATAGTGGCCGGTGAGGCGCACGCCATGGCTGTCGACGCCCACCAAAGAGGCGTGCAGCATGGCTTTTACCGCTGCCGCGCGCGAGGGAAGGCTGGCTCCGGCTTCGGCCAGCCGGGCCTCGACGCGCTCGCGCAGCAGGGCCTCGGGGAAACGCGGGGCATCGATATCCACGGTCAAAAATCCTTTCCGAGCCTCCGGGGGGAGGCCTGGTCCTTAGCCAGTGCGCATGCCCCATTCGCAACTTTGAGGGTGGCACGGCACGATCTTGGGATTATGTTATGGGGCAAAGTTGAGACCAAGCCCATGCCTAAATCCCCCGACACCACAACGCGCAATCTCTGGCACGTCGTTGCCGCCACGGATGAGCTGCCGATTGGCCTTGTCGAAACCACCATGCTGCTCGACCAGCGCCTCGCCATGACGCGGGGCAGCGATGGGGAGCCGGTCGTCTGGCTGCGCTCCAGCGAGGACCAGGGCGACGAGATCGACGCCGAAACCGTGCTGGACCGCCTGCCGGTCAAGACGGCCTATGGCTATACCTGGACCTGCCTCGGCACGCCCTCGGCTGACCTCTTCCCCATCCCCGAATTCGCCGAGCCTGACCGCAAGAACATGAACTGCGGCTCCATCGGCATCCATGTCTCCGCGCCGCGCGCGGTCGAGAACTTCCTCGACATGGGCCATTTCCCCTATGTTCACACGGACATTCTGGGCGCCGAGCCGCATACCGAGGTCAAGGAATATGACGTCGAGGTCTCCGAGGAGCGCGATGAGGTTCTGGCCACCAAATGCCGTTTCATGCAGCCGCGCGCCGCCAAGTCGGCAACCTCGGCAATGGAAGTGGAATATGTCTACCGAGTGCCCCATCCCTTCTGCTCGGTGCTCTACAAATCCTGCCCGGAAGACGAAAGCCGCCGCGACGTCATCGGCATTTTCCTCCAGCCGCTGACCGAGGAAACCTGCCGGGCGCATCTGTTGCAGTCGATGATCGACTCGCATTCCACCATCAAGGACCTGCGCCGCTTCCAGCAGACCATTTTCGGCCAGGACAAGCCGATTCTGGAAAACCAGTATCCCAAGAAACTGCCGCTCGACCCGCGCGCCGAGACCCCGATCCGCGCCGACAAGAGCGCCATCGCCTATCGCCGCTGGCTGAGCCAGAAGGGCATCACCTACGGCGTGATCCCCGTGGCATCCTAGCCCGCCCGAGACTGACCAGTCATCGGGACCAAAACGAAACCGCCCCGTACGCCAGGGCGGTTTGCGAGCTGACTTTTCGATCGTGGCGCGATCTCGTAACAACGGATCTGATCGACATGCCCCTGTCCGTCACAGACCCCACCTGGTACCCCATCGCCTCGAGCGAGGACCTGCCCTTTCGCCATGTCTATCAGGGTCAGCTGCTCGGCCGTGAGCTTGCCGTGTGGCGGGCGGACGATGGTAATGTGAATGCCTGGGAGAACCGGTGCCTGCATCGCGGCGTACGGCTCTCCATCGGCATCAATGAAGGCCAGGAGCTCAAGTGCCAGTATCACGGCTGGCGCTATGCCAATCGCTCCGCCGGCTGCACCTATATTCCGGCCCATCCCGCTGACGCCCCTGCCCGCCGCATCGAAAACCGGAAATATCCGGTCCGCGAGGCCTATGGCCTCGTCTGGTCGGCGGCCAATGACGACCAGCCCTTCCGGCCCTTCCCTGGCGCGGAGGGCCATGACTGGTTCGTGCTCCGGCCGATGCCGGTCAATGCCGCGCCCGAAGACGTGCTGGCGGGGCTGGCCGGCCTGGCCCCGGACGACCGTCCGGCTGACTTGCTGCCGGGCCTGGCGCTGCGCTTCGACGGCACCTACTTTTTCGTCCAGCCGGTCGATGCCGGCCGCGCCGTGATCCGTGGCCTGCTGGCCACCCAGCCGGCGGACCCGATGGCTGCGTTGCGCCACTATAACGAGACCCTGACCAAGCTGCGCGACCGCCTGGAAAAGGCTGCGGCCCGCAAGCCGGCGCCCGAGCCGCTGGTGCCGGTCTATGAGAAAGTGTCGGCAGACCTCGCCACCATGCCTGAAATCGCCGTGCCGCGCGGCTCGACCTTCACCGTCGTGGTCAAGCGCAAGTGGCAGAATGCCGATGGTGTGGTGAGCTTTGAATTTGCCGACCGCGATGGGCGCCACCTGCCGACTTTCCAGCCGGGTGCGCATATCGACGTCCATCTGCCCAATGGCCTCGTCCGCCAGTATTCGCTGACCAATGGTCCGGGCGATCTGATGAGCTACGTCATCGGCGTCAAGCAGGAGAGCGCGTCCAAGGGCGGCAGCAAAGTGCTGGTGGAAACCGTCCGCGAAGGCGATGTGCTGGCCATTTCCGAGCCGCGCAACAACTTCCCGCTCCGCCGCGATGCCAGCCGGACCGTGCTGATTGCCGGCGGCATCGGCATCACGCCGCTCCTGTCCATGGCGCGCTTCCTCGACAAGTCGAGCCTCAACTACGAGCTGCACTATTTCACCCGCACCGGGGAAAGCGCGGCCTTTTCCAGCGAGCTGAGCGTGCTCCATGGCCGGGTCGAAAAGCATATCGGGCTGGCGCGCGAAATGATCCGGGAGAAGGTCGCAGCCGTCCTCGGACAGTACCAGTTCTCCAACCACGTCTATATCTGCGGCCCCGGCGCCATGCTGGAAATGGTGCAGGAGGTGGCAGCGAGCCTCGGCTGGCCCGACGAGGCGGTGCATTTCGAATATTTCCAGAACGACAAGGTCATCGACAGCTCTTCGGCCTTCGACGTGGAACTGGCGCGCTCGGCCATGACGCTGCATGTCCCGGCCGGCAAGACCATCCTCGAAGTGATGCGCGAGGCGGGCCTCACGGTCCCTTCATCCTGCGAACAGGGAGCCTGCGGCACCTGCCTCACGACAGTCATCGAGGGCGAAGTGGACCATCAGGACGTCTATCTCAACAAGACCGAAAAGGCCTCCAACAGCTGCATGATGACCTGTGTGAGCCGCGCCAAGAGCGCCCGCCTGGTGCTGGATATCTGACCCATGAGCATCACGCTTTACGACTTCGAACTCTCGGGCAACTGCTACAAGCTGCGCCTTCTGATGGGCATTCTCAACCTGCCCCATGAGATCACGCCGGTGGAGTTCTTCCCCGGTCGCGAACACAAGGCCGACTGGTTCCTGCGGCTCAATCCGTTCGGGCAATTGCCGGTGCTGCAGGATGGGGATGTGACCCTGTCCGATTCCGGGGCGATCCTGGCCTATCTGGCCAAGAAGTATGACGCCTCGGGACAATGGTTTCCCGATGACCCGGCCATCACGGCGGAGATCCTGCGCTGGCATGCGGTGGCTGACGACATCACGGCGACATCATCGGCGGCGCGTCTGGCCATGGGCTACGGCTATGATTTTGATCTCGAAAAGAGCCAGCAGGGCGCGCACCGTATTTTCCGCGTCATGGACGAGCATCTGTGGTTCGGCGAAAAGCAAGGGCGCGACTGGCTGTGTTCCCCCAGCCATCCGACCACGGCCGACATTGCCTGCTTCCCCTATGTGATGCTGTCCGAGGAAGGCGGCATTTCCCGCCAGGACTACCCGGCGCTGCGCCGCTGGACCGACCGCGTGCGTCGCGTGCCGGGCTTCACCGTCATGTCCGGCATCTTCCCGGCAGGACCGGCGAGGGAAACGGCCTAAAGAGATCGCGGCTCACGCCAGACTGGAAACGGCGACGCAATCCCGCTATCAGCTTGGGTCAAATCGAGGAGCAAATCCCATGATCATCGAGCCCAAAATTCGCGGCTTCATCTGCACCACCGCCCACCCGACTGGCTGCGCCACCAATGTGCAGCGCCAGATCGACCATGTGACGATCAAGGGTCCCATTCCCTCGGACCGCAAGCGGGTGCTCGTTCTGGGCTGCTCGACGGGCTATGGCCTTGCTTCGCGCATCGTCACCACCTTTGGTTCGGATGCGGACACGGTGGGCGTCTCCTTCGAGCGCGAGCCGGGCGAAACCAAGCCAGCTTCCGCGGGTTGGTATAACAACCGTGCCTTTGAAAACCGCGCCCGCGCTGCCGGCCGCAAGGCCGTAACCATCGAAGGCGACGCCTTTTCGGACGCGATCAAGGCCGAGGCCATCGAAGCCATCAAGGCCAATCTGGGCCAGGTCGACCTGATCGTTTATTCGGTCGCTTCCCCGGTGCGGACCGATCCCAAGGACGGCGTGACCTACCGCTCGGCCATCAAGCCCTATGGCAGCACGGTCACGTCCAAGACGCTCAATACCGGCACCGGTGAAGTTTCCGAAGTCACCGTCGAGCCGGCCAGCGAGGAAGAAGCCCTGGCAACGGTCAAGGTCATGGGCGGCGAGGACTGGGAACTCTGGATCAAGGCACTCGGCGATGCCGGCGTGCTGGCGGATAATTTCCTCACCCTCAACTACACTTATCTCGGCTCGGAACTGACCTGGCCGATCTACCACAAGGGCACCCTTGGCCGCGCCAAGGCCGATCTTGACCGCGCCGCGCAGGCCATCCGCGACACTCATGGCGCAAATGCTGCCCATGTCGTGGCGCTGAAGGCCGTGGTGACCCAGGCGAGCTCGGCCATTCCGGTTGTGCCGCTCTATGGCACGGTGCTGATCAAGGTCGAGGACGAGATGGGGCTGGGTGAAGGCCCGATCCAGCAGATCGACCGCCTGTTCCGCGAGAAGCTCCAGGGCGACGTGGCCGTGGACGAAGCCAACCGCATCCGCGTCGACGACTGGGAACTGTCCGCGCCCATGCAGGCGGAACTGGCCAAGCGCTGGAAGCTGCTCAATACCGAAAACCTCAACGAGCTGGCCGATCTCGGCAAGTACCGCGAGGAATTCCTGCGCCTCTTCGGCTTTGCCGTGGGCGGGGTCGACTACAGCAAGGATGTCGATCCTCGCGTGGTCGAATAAGGTTTGGAAGGGGCGCTCCGGCGCCCTTTTTTTTGCTCAAACGCCCAAACGACAGGCTATCGGAAAGTGTCCGGCGGGTAGGCGTGCTCGCCGCCCTGCCAGTCACGGACAGTGAAACACCCACCCTGCCCTGCAATCGAAGTCGCGCCGATATCGGCCTTGCCATGCCCGCCGGGGATGTCGAGCACGTAGGTCGGCTGGCAGAGACCGGAAATGCGCCCCCGCAGGGCCGTGACGAGCGCCTGGCCCTGTTCGATGCTGACGCGGAAATGACCGGTTCCGGGCGCGAGGTCCGGATGGTGCAGGTAGTAGGGGCGGATGCGGTTTTCGACAAAGCCGCGCATCAGCGCCGCCAGGGTTTCGACATCGTCATTGACGCCGGCCAGCAGCACCGTCTGGCTGATCAGCATGATCCCGGCCGCGATCAGCCGGTCGAAACCCTGCCGCGCCTCTACCGTCAGCTCGCGCGGGTGATTGGCATGGACGGCCAGATAGGTCGTCTTGCCGCTGGACTTGAGGGCATCGACCATTGCCGCGTCGATCCGTTCGGGCTCGACCACGGGCACGCGCGTGTGAAAGCGGATGACTTTGACATGCGCGATGGGCGCCAGACGTTCCATGATCGCGGCGAGGCGGCGCGGCGACAGCACCAGCGGGTCGCCGCCGGTGAGGATCACTTCCCAGATCTCGGTGTGAGAGGCGATATAGGCGATGGCCGCATCGAGCTCCGTCGACGTCAGCGTGCCCAGGCCCTGCGGCCCCACCATTTCCCGGCGGAAACAGAAGCGGCAATAGACCGGACAGACATGGACGGCCTTGAGCAGCACGCGATCCGGATAGCGATGGACAATGCCTTCGACAGGCGAGTGGGTCAGGTCGCCAATGGGGTCGGCGCGCTCATCCGGCGTTGTGATCAGTTCCGCGGCACTTGGCACATATTGGCGCGCGATGGGATCGTTCGGATCGGTGGGGTCGATAAGATCCAGTACCGCTGGCGTGAGCGAAATCGCGTATTTCTCGGCAACGGCATCGAGCCCGGCCCGGTCTGCGATGAGACCGGCCTGTTCGAGGCCATCGAGGGTCTTGATGGCGCTCATTCGGCGACCGGCGCCCAGAGCACCGCCTCGATCCGCTGCGCGCCGGTCGCGAGCATGACAAGACGATCAAAGCCGAGGGCAACGCCGCTGGCTTCAGGCATGAATTCGAGAGCGGCGAGAAAATCCTCGTCGATGGGATAGCGCTCGCCATAGATGCGCTGTTTCTCTGCCATCTCGGCTTCAAAACGCAGCCGCTGCTCGGCCGCATCGGTCAGTTCGCCAAAGCCATTGGCGAGTTCGACGCCACAGGCATAGACCTCGAAGCGCTCGGAGACACGCCGGTCGCCGGGGACCCGCCGCGCCAGAGCGGCTTCGCAGGCGGGATAGCGGTCGAGGACAGTCACACGGCCGTTGCCCAGTTGCGGTTCGACCTTGTCCACCAGAATCTGGGTGAAAAGATAGGACCAGCTTTGGTCGTCCGGGACATCCATGCCGACGCCTTGCATCTGCGCCGCGAGGGCTTCGCCATCGGGCACGCCGTCGGCATCCATGGTGGCGAGCAGATCGATCCCGGCATGGGCAAGGAAGGCATCGGCCACGCTGATGCGCTCGGCCTCTGCACGCGGATCGCAGCCGCGACCACGAAATTCGAAGCGGCCGATGCCGGTCGTTTCTGCGGCAAGCCGGATCAAGGTCAGCGTATCGTTAATGATGGCCTCATAGGGCTCATCGGCGCGGTACCATTCGAGCATGGTGAATTCGGGATGGTGAAGCGCTGAGCGCTCCCGGTTGCGCCACACATGCTGGAGGCTTGCGATGCGGGTTTCACCGGCGGCGAGCAGCTTCTTCATGGTGAATTCGGGCGAAGTGTGCAGGTACATGGCCTGCCCCGTCCCGTCATTGCCGATCATCTGGGTGCCGAAAGCGTGCAGATGCGTTTCGTTCCCGGGCGAGCGCTGCAGGCCGGGAGGGTCGACCAGGAGGAAATCGTGGCCCGTGAGCCAGGCGCGAAAGGCGGCGTCGATGCGGGCGCGGGCCAAAAGAGCCGGGCGCCGGTCGGCGTGGCGCTCTCTGTTCCACCAGGGAGATGGCGATACGGTCATCGACGGTTTCTTGCGGTGCGGTCTGGCGAAATGGCGCGGAATAATGTATCGGGCGCACGACAGAAAAGATAAAGGCGCCCGGACGGCCTAAGCCTCTAGACCGCGCCAGCGATTGCAACAAGGAAGAATTATGGTCAAGGTCATCGCCTCGTCCCTGCGCAAGGGCCATGTGGTGGAGCAGGACGGCAACCTCCACGTGGTGCTCACCGCTGAAAACGTTCACCCCGGCAAGGGCAATTCGGTGACCAACGTCACCATGCGCCGCATCTCGGACGGCGTGAAGGTGATCGGCCGCTGGCGGACGGTGGAAATGGTCGAAAAGGCCGACGTGGATGACCGCGAGTACGATTACCTCTATTCGGACGGCGAAGGTCACCACTTCATGGAGCCCTCGACCTATGAGCAGATCACCGTCGGCGACGATGTGATCGGCGACCAGAAGGCCTACCTGACCGATGGCATGAAGGTGCACCTGATGACCCACGAGGGCATCGCGCTCTCCATGGAGCTGCCGCAGCGCCTGACCTTCGAAATCGTCGAGACCGAGCCGGTCGTGAAGGGCCAGACGGCCTCCTCGTCCTATAAGCCCGCGCTGCTCAACAACGGTCTGCGCGTGATGGTGCCGCCCCATATCGACGCCGGTACCCGCATCGTCATCCTGACGGACGACAACTCCTACGTGGAACGCGCCAAGGACTGATGTCCCGGCCTGTGCCCCTGGGGTGAACTGAACAAAAAAACGGGCCCGAGGGGCCCGTTTTTCTTTGCCTCCAGGCAAGCGGTAATCAAGCAGCCTTGAGGTTGACCGAAGCCTTGGCGAGGCCCGAGAGCTTCTCGTCGGTGGCTTCTTCTTCCTTCAGCGTTTCAAGGAAAAGGTTCATGGCATCGGTATGGCCCAGCTGCTTGGCCCAGGTGGCCAGCGTGCCATAACGGGCAATTTCATAATGCTCGACGGCCTGAGCGGCAGAAACGAGGCCGGCATCGAGCGCCGAGGTGCCTTTGTATTCTTCCATGATCTCCTTGCCTTCCTCGATAATGCCGAGGATGGCGTCACAGGTCTTGCCGCGGGGGGCCTTACCCAGCATTTCGAAGACCTGCTCGAGGCGCTCGATCTGGCCTTCGGTTTCCAGCCGGTGCTGTTCAAAGCCGGCGCGCAATTCTTCAGACTGCGCAGCCTTGGCCATCTTGGGCAGAGCCTTCAGGATCTGCCGCTCTGCATAATAGATGTCCTTGAGGGTATCGAGGAACAGGTCGTCCAGTTGCTTGTCAGCCATTGTCTCAGCTCCAGAAATTGGGGTGGTGTGACGCTGGCGGAGCAACGATGAAAGGGGCGCGAAGTTCCCGCGCCCCCTGCAACGGGGCTAGAGGAAGCGCTGGCTGAGCCAGGCCATCTGCGCGCGATCCTGGAAGGGGCCGCCGCCCTCGTGGTTGTTGAACTCGTATTCAACGATCGACTTTTCGGTGCCCGCAAACGCCTTGTAGGCCGCGTAAACCGTTGAAGGTGGGCAGATGTCGTCCATCATGGCGACGGAAAACAGCGCCGCCGCCTGGCTTTGACGGGCAAAACAGACACCATCGAAATACCGCAGCGTTTCGAAAACCGTCGCAGCCTTGTCACGATGCTGGGCGAGGAAGCGGACAATCTCGCCATAGGGATCGCGGCCGGCCACGCGCACGGCGCGGGGAAAGTCGCAAAGGAAGGGCACGTCGGGCATCACCGCCTTGACGCGCGGATCGATGCCGGCGACCGCCAGCGAAATCCCGCCGCCCTGCGAGCCACCGCAAACCGCGATGCGCTCGGGATCAACGAAATCCTGGGCGATCAGCGCATCGATGGCGCGAACGCCGTCGATATAGACGCGGCGGTAGTAATAGTCGTCCTTATCCAGCACGCCCTTGGTCATCACGCCCGGCAATTGCGAAGTGCTGCCCACCGGATCGGGCGTCGCCCCCACGCTCCAGCCCGAGCCCTGGCCACGCGTGTCCATGCGGAAATAGGCAAAGCCCGAAGCCGCCCAGTGCAGTTGCTCATGCGGAAAGCCGCGGCCGCCGCCATAGCCGACATATTGCACCACGAGCGGCAGCTTGCCGGTGCGATTGGCGGGCAGGACCAGCCAGCCCTTGACCGGATGGCCACCAAAACCGGGAAAGGTCACGTCAAACACGTCGACCAGTTTGAGTGTGGTGTCGGCGGGCACGAGGGACACCTCGCCACCAAGGGCGCGGCTTTCCGCCAGAGTGGCGGCCCAGAACTGGCTGAAATCGGCTGGCGTGACGACCGCACTTTCATAGGCGTCGATGGCGGGGTGGACGAGATCGGGAAAGGGCACGGCTAAAGGTCCGCTGCGGTTGGTGAAACGATTGAGCAGGAGATTGCATCCGGGCCGGCGATGAATCCAGCAGGCGTGGGCAATTGCCCACCGCTCATTGCACGCGGAACAGGCTCCGGTGATAGGCGAGGGCCTGACGGGTCGGCCAGATGCCGGGATCCTGTGGCAGGACCAATGGCCGCTCACCGCTGGCGGGGCCGGTTGCAGAGGGATCGAGCATCACCGGCTGGGCGATAAAGGCCTGGTAGTCGTCGTCCACCAGAAGGATGCCCTTGCCCAAGAGACTGGCGGCGGCAATGTCGACAACGACGGCATTGCCGAAATCCCACCGGCCGCCATGCGCCAGGGGCTGGAAGAGGAAGACGGTGAGATCGGGATGGACTGCGCTTCCGGACGGCTCGAACTTCCGGCCGGTTATGGCGCAACGGTGATCATAGGCCAGGAGGGCGGACTCGGTGAACACGACGGGAGCGTCCGTGTCGAATCCGCTTTGATATATTTCGGCAAAGCCGTCTTCCGTCACCGCATCCGCCTCCCAATGCTTGGGAGAAATTCCTACGGATAATTGCGGAATGCAACGGCCAATTAGCAGGCTTGCTGGCGGTCGAGCTCCCGGCACCGGTCAAAAAGCGCTGCCGCTGCCTCGGCGTCCCCGGCTTCAATGGCGGCGGTGAGCTGGATAAAGAGCGCAACCGAGGCTGCCCGGTATTCGAGGCCGCTGACATGCCGGTCTCGCGTCAGCGCCAGAGCCAGGGTGAGTTCGACCACGCCGATGACCGAGCGCAGCAGCACGTCATGGCTGCTTTCGGCAAGGATCGAATGGACTTCAAGGCATGCCAGCCCAAACTGTTCGACGCTGTCATCAGCCGTCTCCATCTGGTGGCACCAGTATTTGAGGAGGCGAATATGTTCGGCCGTGCGGCCGCGGGCGGCGAGCATGATGAGCGGCGCTTCGAGCGCAGCGCGCACCCGGAAGAGGCTTTCGTAGAAAGCCGGGTCGGCCGGAGCGTCGAAATGCCAGGCCAGCACTTGGGGATCAAAGAAATTCCAGCGGCTGCGTGGCGACACCCGCGTGCCGACCTTGGGCCGGGCTTCCACCAATCCCTTGGCTTCGAGGGTCTTGAGAGCTTCGCGCAACACGGTGCGGGACACACCATAGCGCTCCATCATCACCACATCGCTGGCGAGGACCGAGCCGATCGGAAACTGCCCAGTGACGATGGCGTGGCCGATTTCGTTGATGACGAAAGTATGGAAATTGCGGGCAGCCCGCCGCCCGGAAAGCGAACGGATGAGGCTGCCTGTCTCAATCATGCTCGCTCATCCGCACCCAAACGGGCAAACCCGCTACATCGCCACCCGTCCCGACATGCCATCGGCTCAGCTGGGCTTTTCCTCCGGCGCCGAGGCCGCAAAAATCAGCCGCTGCAACACGATGAACAGGAACAGCAGCGCACCAATGACGATCTTGGTCCACCAACTGGACAACGTCCCATCGAAAATTATGTATGTCTGCACCAGCCCCAGCAGCATCACACCGATAAACGTGCCGAGCACGAAACCGTAGCCGCCGGTGAGCAGGGTGCCCCCGATCACGACCGCACTGATGGCGTCGAGCTCAACGCCCACGGCCGCCAGCGGATAGCCCGCCGAAGTATAAAGGGAGAACACGATTCCCGCCAATGCGGCCAAAACGCTCGACAGCATGTAGACCCCCACAGTGGTCTGCGCCACCGGCACGCCCATGAGCGAGGCTGACGTGGGATTGCCACCCAGTGCATAGACGTAGGAGCCGAACTTGGTGCGGTGGGCGACCAGCGCGCCGACAATGAACACGGCCACCATGGTCAGGCCGATGAAGCTGAGCCGTCCGCCACCCGGCAGGCGGATCATCAGGCTCGAAATAGTCGAATAGAATTCGTGGCTGATGGGCACCGAATCCTGAGTAATGACCGATGCGCCGCCGCGCGCCAGGAACATGCCGGCCAGCGTGACAATGAAGGATGGCACCTGCAGGTAGTGGATCGCGAGCCCCATGACGCCGCCGAAAAGCGCGGCGACAAGGAGGGCGATGGCAAAGGCCGCAAGGGGATGGAAGCCCGCCCAGCTGATCAGCACGGCCACCAGGACGCCGGTAAAGCCGATGACCGCGCCGACGGAAAGATCGATACCCCCGGACAGGATGACGAAGGTCATGCCCACGGCCGCGATGCCCAGAAAGGCGTTGTCGGTGAGGAAATTGCCCAGCACGCGCGTCGAGAACATGCCGGGAAACTGCATGACAGCCAGCCCATAGGCGATGGCGAAGATGACGGCCGTGGCCACCAGGGGACGGAGCGAACGGCTCATTTCACGGTCTCCCGGGCGACAGGGCGAAGGCGCGTCGGCACGAGCCGGCCGGCCAGCGGCGACTGGATAAGAAGCACAAGGAAGATCAGTCCCGCCTTGACGATGAGATTGAATTCGGGCGGGAAGCCGGACACCAGGATGCCCGTATTCATGGCCTGGATGATGAGCGCGCCGACCACGGCCAGCGGCACGGAAAAGCGCCCGCCCAGCAAGGATGTGCCGCCGATGACCACCGCCAGAATGGCGTCGAGCTCGAGCCAGAGACCGGCATTGTTGGCATCGGCGCCCCGGATATCACCGGCAACGATGATGCCGGCGACAGCGGCGCAGAACCCGGAAAGCGCATAGACCAGCATGAGCAACATGCGGCTGCGGATGCCGGCCAGGCTTGCCGCAGCGCGATTGACGCCCACCGCCTCGATAAAGAGGCCAATGGCAGTGCGCCGGACCAGCAGCGTCACCAATACCATGAGGACCAGGGCGATGACCGTG
Source organism: Pseudomonadota bacterium (assembly GCA_023391095.1). GTDB lineage: Bacteria > Pseudomonadota > Alphaproteobacteria > Rhizobiales > Devosiaceae > Devosia. The sequence continues at coordinate 55,848 of JAEWBN010000020.1, read as the reverse complement.
GCCATGGGCAGGCCGAGGAAGGAACCGGTGCCGATGAAGATCAAGACTGGATCGTTGAAAGTGACGATGAAGCCCTGCGTGATGAGCTGGGCGATCCCGCGCCCGGCCACCATCAGCACCAGTGTTGCGACAATGGGTTGGATATCGAGAACGGCAACGAGGAAGCCATTCCAAAGCCCGCAGAGAAGACCCACGACCAGCGCCGCCGCCACAGCGATGGGCGCAGGATAACCCGCCACCACCAAGGTGGCTGCCACCGCCCCGGCCACCGCCATGACAGCACCGACGGATAGATCGACGCCCTTGGTGGCAATCACTCCCGCCATGCCTATCGCAAGAATGGCGACCGGCGCGCCGCGATTGAGCACGTCGATCAGGCTGCCGAACAGGCGCCCGTCCTGCCATGTGATGCGGAAGAAGTTGGGAAACAGCAGCCAGTTGATCAGCAGGATGCCGACAAGCGCCAGAAGCTGCGGGTTGGCGAGTTTGGTGGCATAGCGCCGGATCATGCGGCGGTTCCTTCGCGATGATTGGCAATGGCCTGGACGATGACGCCCGGATTGATGTTTTCGCCGCTGAGTTCAGCCACCAGTTCCCGGTCCCGCATGACGACAATGCGGGTGGAATAGGCGACCACTTCGTCGAGCTCGGAGGAAATGACGACCAGCGCCAGACCCTCATCGCGCAGGCGATTGATGGTGCGCACGATTTCGGCATGGGCGCCCACATCGATGCCGCGCGTGGGTTCATCGAGAATGAGGAAGGCCGGGTCGGTCGCAAGCCAGCGCGACAGGATGACCTTTTGCTGATTGCCCCCGGAAAGAAGCTTTACCGGCATGTCCAGCGACGCGGCGCGGATATCCATGGTTTCGCCAAAGCGTCCGGCGATTTCCATCTGTTCGTCGCGATTGAGCGCGCTGAACCAGCCCAACTTCCCCTGCAAGGCAATGACGATATTTTCGCGGACCGAGAGCTCACCAAAAATGCCTTCGGCCTTGCGATCTTCCGGGCAGAAGCCGAAGCCTTTGGCTATGGCATCGGTGGGGCGTGCAATCGTGGTCTTCTTGCCTTCGACCAGCACTTCGCCCTCGTCGGCAGAATCCGCGCCGAACATGATGCGCGCCATCTCGGTACGGCCGGAGCCCAGCAGGCCGGCGACGCCGACAACTTCGCCCTTGTGGATGGTGAGATCGAACGGATGGACGCTGCGTTTGCGGCCATAATTGGTGAACTTGAGCAGTTCGTCGCCCAGCGGCCGGGCATCCTGAAGCGCCGTGGCGCCCGAGAAGGCCACGTCTTTGCCCAGCATCATGCGCACCACATCGGTCCGCGTCGTGCCCGTAAGGTCGCGGGTTTCCACCAGCTTGCCATTGCGCAGGATGGTGACACGGTCGGCAATGGCGAAGACCTGGTCGAGGAAATGGGTGATGAAAACAACCGCGAGGCCCTGCGCCTTGAGGTCGTTGATGACAGCGAAAAGCCGCTCGACCTCGTTGCGGTCAAGGCTGGCCGTCGGCTCATCGAGAATGAGCACCTTGCCCGAGAGCTTGACCGCGCGAGCGATGGCCACGATCTGCTGAACGGCGACCGAATGCGCGCCCAGTTCGCTCGAGGGCTCGATGGCGAGGCCATAGCGCCCCAGAATTTCCCGGCTGTCGGCTTCCATCTTGCGGCGATTGACGAGACCGAAACGCGTCGGCTGGTGGCCCAGAAAGAGGTTCTCGGCCACTGACCGGTTGGGCAGGAGGTTGACCTCCTGATAGACCGTGCCAATGCCGTGGGTCTGCGCGTGCTGCGGGCTGCTCAGGGAGACCGGCACGCCGTCCGCCAGCACCTCGCCGCCATCGGGCTGGTAGGCACCGGTCAATATCTTGATGAGGGTGGATTTTCCGGCGCCGTTTTCGCCAAGCAGAGCATGCACCTCGCCCGGCCTGAGGCCGAAATCGACCGCATCCAGGGCGACGTGATTGCCGAAAATCTTGACGACCTTGCGCGCCTCAAGCGCGTATTGTCCGTCAGCCATGTCCCCTCCCCCAGGGCAATCTGCCCCAATCGCGCAACGGCGTCACCGCCCGGCCTGCGGGCAACCAATCTGTTCCCGGACACTTGGCCGGTCAAATGCGATGGTGACGTGGGTGCGGTGTCGGCACTCCCCAGGCGAGCCGGGGAGTGCCTTTGCTTCTTAGTAGCCGAGATCCTTGCGGCGCTCGTATTCGCCCTGCGGATCGTTTTCTGCAGTGTAGAGCTTGGACTCGGTGATGATGAACTTTTCCGGCTCGGTGCCATCGGCGAGATAGGCAGCCAGCACGTCAAAGGCCGGACCGGCCATGTTCGGGGTCAGTTCAACCGTGGCATTGGCTTCACCGGCGGCGATGGCGGTGAAGATATCGGGCACGGCGTCGATGGAGACGACGAGGATGTCGGTGCCCGGCTTGAGGCCAGCGTCCTTGATGGCCTGGATGGCGCCCACGGCCATGTCGTCATTATGGGCGTAGACGGCACAGATGTCGGCGCCGCCATTTTCGGCCTTGATGAAGCCTTCCATCACTTCCTTGCCCTTGGAGCGGGTGAAGTCGCCCGTCTGGCTGCGGATGATGGAGATGTTGTCGTGACCGGCAATCGCTTCTTCGAAGCCCTGCTTGCGGTTGATGGCCGGGGTCGAGCCTACGGTGCCCTGAAGTTCAACCACCTTGCAGTCCTCGGCGCCGACCGTGTCGACCAGCCACTGACCGGCAACGCGGCCTTCCTCGACTTGATCGGAGGCAACCGAAGTCAGGTACAGATCTTCCGGCGCATCGACGCCGCGGTCGAGCAGTACAACCGGGATTTCGGCTTCCTTGGCTTCGGTCAGCACTTCGTCCCAGCCGGTGGCCACAACGGGCGCAACCAGGATGGCGTCGACGCCCTGGGCGATGAAGCCACGGATCGCCTTGATCTGGTTTTCCTGCTTCTGCTGGGCGTCGGCAAACTTGAGATCAACGCCGCGCGCTTCGGCTTCCTGGCGGGTCACCGAGGTCTCAGCGGCGCGCCAACCGGATTCCGAGCCGATCTGGCTGAAGCCGATGACCTTGCCGCTCAGATCCTGCGCCATGACGCCGGAAGACAAAGCGGTAGCGAGGCCCGCCACGAGGGCGAGCTTGGTAACAATGCTCATAATGTAACCTCCCTATGCGGCCCGGTCCTCTAGTCCCCCAGGCGGCAATCGAGACGCTACATAAAGTACTATTATATGTAAAGCCGGTTTGCACAAACTTTGATCAGGGTCTTTTTCGCCTTTAATGTGAATGACTTAGTGCAAAGAAATTGGCGCCGCTCCCGATTGGGGAACGGCGCCATCAAACGTTACAACAGGCGATTTTCGTTGGTGACTAGGTGCCGAACCAGACCAGCACCTTGGTGAAGGCGCCCGGGTTTTCGTGCCAGTCGGCGAGCGCCTGAGGAGCCTCATCAACGTCCACGACGCGCGAGACGATGAGGTCGCCAGCGCCCGGATTGGCGCGCAGGGCGTCCACGACATCGTCGAAATCGCCGCGCAGCGCATTGCGCGAGCCTCTGATATCCAGTTCCTTGGTGATGAAGAACTTGGTGTCATAGGCGATGGGCGCCTTGGCATAGCCGATATAGACGACGCGGCCGCCCGTTGCGACGATGTCCACGGCTTGGAGGAAAGTGGCTTCCGCACCGACCGCTTCCCCCGTGAGCGCCGCAACCGCCGCCTTGACGTCGCCGGACGCATTGACGGTTTCATGCGCACCGAGCTTGCGCGCGACCTCGAGCTTGCCGTCGCTAAGATCGACCGCAATGACGCGTGCGCCGGCCCGCAAGGCGCCGAGCAGAACACCCAGCCCGATCATGCCGCAGCCGAGTACGACGACCGTCTCCCCCGCAGCCAGTTCGGCCCGACGAACGGCATGGAAACCGACCGCGCACGGCTCGACCAGCGCCAGGTCACGGATGGGCAAGCCATCGACCGCGATGATTTTCTCAGCGGGCACGGCGACGCGCTTGGTCATGGCCCCTTCCCGCTGCACGCCCATTGTCTGGTTATTGGGGCAGGCATTGGGCTTGCCGGACCGACAGGCCTTGCAGGTCCCGCAATTGAAATAGGGCAGGACCGTCACCGGCTGACCGATGGCAAAGCTCTCGACGCCCTCCCCGAGGGCAGCGATTGTTCCGGCAATCTCATGGCCCGGCACCCGCGGATAGCTCACAAGCGGATTAAGGCCGCGATAGGACGTCAGGTCGGAGCCGCAATAGCCCACATAGGCGATGTCGACGAGCACTTCCCCGGCACCGGCCTGAGGCTCTGCCATGTCTGCAATCTGCGCGAGCCCTGGGCGGACGATTGAGAGGGCTTTCATGTTGAGTCTTTCCACCGTGAAGTCAGCCTGGACCGGAAATTTCGCGACCAGGACGGGGAAACTCCGATGCCAGAAGGCGCATGCAAGCTGCCATAGTCGCGGTATCTAATCCACAAAAAACATTTTTTCCAGTGGAAACGATGTCAGCTTAGACGCTTGACTCGCCGCTGTTGCACGGCGTCAGCAATAAAAATTCTCTAACTGTCAGCTGTTTACCTTAACATCGCCAGAATGGCGAAATTGGCAACGTCGTCATCTGTACCGTTTCCTCCTTGAACGGAGTAGCCCGAACACTCCCGACCGCACTTGATTATACCCCGGACCCCGCTACGATCTCTCAAAACTGGGAGAGACAGCGGCCTTGGGGCTGTATTTTCTGAGCAAGAATATTCGTATTGTAATACTAATAGTTCTCTGCTTGAATTGAAGAACAGGTTGGGAGGCCTGAGGGAGGAAGGGACAGTCTGCGCGGCGTGCCGCGCCGCAATTTCTGCCGCACCCCAAGCATTCCAGCCCGTCCAAGGCCTGATGGCCGAGCAATCGCCTCAATGCAGCCGCCAACACAGGGAGGACAAGGTTGGCACTACTTGAGCTCAAGGGCGTTACCAAGGAATTCGGAGCCATCCGAGCCCTTTCCGACGTCAGCTTTTCCATCCAGCCCGGCGAAGTCGTCGGACTGATGGGCGACAACGGGGCGGGCAAGTCCACCCTGGTCAAGATCATTTCCGGCATCTACCAGCCGACAAGCGGCAGCCTCAATTTCGCCGGCTCCGCCGCCACGATTTCGAGCCCTGGCGAGGCCCGCAAGCTGGGGATCGAAACGGTCTATCAGGACTTGGCCCTCGCCGATAACCTCACGGCGGCTGAGAACATTTTCCTTGGGCGGGAGCTCAAGCGACAGGTCGGCCCATTCCGCTTTCTGCGTCATAGCGCCATGAATGCGCGCGCCGCCGAACTCTTTGCCGAACTCAAGTCCGAAACCCGCGCCGGCGACTACGTCAAGCAGATGTCGGGCGGCCAGCGCCAGGCCGTGGCCATTGCCCGCACGCGCCTGTCCGATGCCAAGCTGATCCTGATGGATGAACCGACGGCTGCCATTTCCGTGCGCCAGGTCGCCGAGGTGCTCAACCTGATCCATCGGCTCAAGGACGCCGGCATCGCCGTCATTCTGATCTCGCACCGCATGCCCGACGTGTTCGCCGTCTGCGAACGCGTGATCGTAATGCGCCGCGGCACCAAAGTTGCCGACAAGCCCATCGCCAATTCCTCCCCCGAGGAAGTGACGGCCCTGATTACCGGCGCGAAGGAAGCCGCATAATGGCCCAGACCCACGCCCAGACTTTTACCAATATCGGCCAGACGCGGTTCTGGCAGCGCGGTTTTCTCGCCAGCCAGTCCGCCTATGTGCTGGCAGCGCTCATCCTGCTGATCGTCGTCATGTCGGTGCTGTCGCCCAACTTTCTGACGGGCGGCAACATTTCCAACATCACCCGCAATTTCTCCTTCATCGCCATCGCCACGCTCGGCATGACGCTGGTCATCATCACCGGCGGCATCGACCTTTCGGTCGGATCCACCATCGCCCTTTCTGCCACCGTGACCTCGCTGGTCATGAACGCGCTGATGGGCGCCAACTTCTATCCTTTCCCCGGCAGCGCGCTGGCCATCTCGCTGATCGCCGGCCTCGGCGCAGCCGGTCTTGTCGGGCTTTTCAACGGCATCGCCATCGCCAAGCTCAAGCTCAGTCCGTTCGTGACGACGCTGGGCACGCTCTCCATGGTGCGTGGCCTTGTCTATGTGGCAACGCAGGGGCGCGGCACCTTTCCGGCAGGCCCGGACAAGGACATGTTCATCGCGGTCACCGCCGGCAAGCTTTTCGAAGTGGTGCCGATTGCCTTTGTCTATCTCATCGTCTGTGCGCTGGTGATGTGGGTCGCGCTCAACCACACGGCCTGGGGCAAACATGTCTTCGCCATCGGCAGCAATGAAAGCGCGGGACGCCTGACCGGCGTCAATGTCGACCGGGTCAAGATCCAGGTCTATGTGCTGTGCTCGCTGGCGGCAGGCGTCAATGGGATCATCATCTCCGGCTGGCTGGGCTCCGCCCCGGCCAACCTGGCCACCGCCTATGAGCTCACGATCATCGCTGCGGCCGTGATCGGCGGCGCCAATCTTGCGGGGGGCGTGGGCGGCGCCGCGGGCGCCATTATCGGCTGCATCCTGATCGAGGTTATCCGCAACGGCCTCGTGCTGGCCCGGGTGGACCCCTACTGGCAGCAGACGTTGGTCGGCGCGATCATCGTTGCCGCAGTGCTGGTCGACCGGCTGCGCTCGACCCGCAACGGATAGCTCCGGCACGGCGCTGCCGTGCCAGAAGAAATCGCCGCCCGGCTTAGCCGGATGGTGGAGGGAGACCGGCCCCTGGCCGGAAGTGAGAGACCGGATCCCAACGTCCGGTTCGTTTGGAGGAGACTACCATGACCAAGACTGCAATCGTGCTTGGCACGATCGCCTCTCTGTTCCTGGGTGGCACGGCCATTGCCCAGGACAGCTACACCTTCGCCGTCGTGCCGAAGGCCATGAATAACCCCTTCTTCGACCTGGCCCGCGACGGCTGCGAAGCCCGCGCAAGCGAGCTGGGCAATGTCACCTGCCTTTATATCGGCCCGGTGGAACACGAAGCCACGACCCAGGCCCAGATCATCGAAGACCTGATCACCCAGGGCGTTGATGGCCTGGCCATCTCCGTGTCCGACATTGCCGCCGCAACAACGGTGATCGACCGTGCGACTGCCGCCGGCATTGCCGTCATCACCTTCGACTCGGATGCTCCCGACAGCACCCGCACCGCCTATGTCGGCACCGACAACAAGCTCTTCGGTTCCGACCTCGGCAAGCTGCTGCTCCAGGTCGCGCCCGATGGCGGCACCTATGGCATGATTTCGGGCGGCGCTGCCGCTCCGAACCTGGCCCTGCGCGTCGATGGTGTCCGCGAAGCCCTCGCCGGCTCCAACTGGACCGAAGTCCCCGGCTCGCCGACCTTCTCGAACGACGACATTGCGCTCGCCGTGCAGCAGATGGGCGACCTCAAGACGGCCAACCCCGATCTCAAGGCCATCGTGCCGGTTGGCGGCTGGCCCATGTTCGCACCCGATGGCTGGAAGAACTTCGTCGACCAGTACAAGGCAGACGTCGATAGCGGCGCCCTGGCGCTTGTCGTGGCGGACACCCTGCCCCAGCAGCTCCAGCTGCTGAGCGAAGGCTATGCGCATGGTCTTGTCGGTCAGCGTCCCTATGAAATGGGCCAGAAGGCCATGGACACGCTGCTGGCGATTAAGAACGGCGAAACCGTCGACGAGATCATCTATACCGGCAACGATGTGGTGACCAAGGACAACGTGGCCGAATTCCTGAACTAAGCCACTGTTGAGACGACGGGGGATGCCGCCGCCGCGGCATCCCTTTTGCGCCACAGGCGCAATCTCTCTTGACGAAATCCCATTTTTGACCAAACGATCAAATATTGGGGTTAGGGAGAGGCACCATGCGGTTCGGCTACAAGGCTTCGGCAGAGCAATTTGCCCCAAACGAGCTCCTTCGATTTGCGGTGGAGGCCGAACAGGCCGGCTTCGACTCTGTTTTTGTTTCCGATCACTTCCAGCCCTGGAAGCATACTGATGGACACGCCCCTTTTGCCCCGGGCTGGATGTCTGCGGTTCTTGCCCGCACCGAAAAAATCAGTCTCGGCACTTCGGTGCTCACCCCCACATTCCGCCTGCACCCCACGGTCGTCGCCCACGCCTTTGGCACCATGGGCGCGATGTTTCCCGGCCGTGTCATTCTGGGCGTGGGCACGGGCGAGGGTCTGAACGAGGTGCCCGCTACCGGTATCGAATGGCCCGAACTCAAGGAACGCTCCGCCCGGCTGCGCGAAGCGGTGAAACTGATCCGCCAGCTTTGGAGCGAGGATCGGGTCAGCTTCGAGGGGGAATACTACAAGACCGTCAACGCCACGATCTACGACAAACCCGCCGAACCCGTGCCGATCTATATTGCTGCCGGCGGTCCCCTCAACGCCAAATATGCCGGCCGCGCCGGCGATGGCTTCATTTGCACATCGGGCAAGGGCGCTGATCTTTATACGCAGGAACTGCTGCCCAATGTCGAGATCGGCCGCGCCGAGAGCGCGCTCAGGGACAAGCCGTTCGAGCGGATGATCGAGGTGAAAGTGTCCTTTGATCCCGACCATGCCCGCGCATTGGAAGACTGCCGAAACTGGGCCGCCCTGTCGCTCTCCGCAGAGGAAAAGCACTCGGTGCAGGATGCCGAGGAGATGGAGCGGCTGGCCAATGCCCTGCCGATCGAGCGCGTCGCCAAGCGCTGGATCGTCTCGTCGGACCCCGACGAGCACGTGGCGGCAATCAAGACTTATATCGACTATGGCTTTGACCATCTGGTCTTTCACGCCCCGGGCACGGACCAGAGCCGGTTTCTGGCGCTCTACGCGGAGCACATCCTGCCCCGGCTGCGGAAGCTGGTGGCCTAGATGGTCCCGCGTTTTTCCGTCTGGGGCATTCCGGGTCTGCCCGAAATTGTTGCTGGCGACGACCTTGTGACCCTTATCGCCAATGCCATTTCCGCGCAGGCGGCAAACGATCCGGAGCTTGGATTGCGCAACGGCGACATTCTTGTTGTCACCTCCAAGATCGTCTCGAAATCGGAGGGCATGCAGGTTCCGGCCAGCGAACGCGAGCAGGCCATTGCCGCCGACACGGTGCGCATCGTGGCCGAGCGCGTGCATCCGGGCGGCACCACGCGGATCGTCGAGACGCGGCACGGCCTGATCATGGCGGCCGCCGGGATCGATATGTCCAATGTGCCCGAAGGCACGGCGCTGCGGCTTCCCGCTGACCCCGACGCGTCTGCCCGTGCTCTTTGTGCCGGCCTGCGGGAAAAGCTGGGCCTCGAACTGGGCGTCATCGTCACCGATACAATCGGACGCGCCTGGCGCATCGGCCAGACCGACATGGCCATCGGCGCCGCCGGCCTGCAACTGACCGATGATCTGCGCGGGGCCAGCGATGCCAACGGGCGGCCGCTGCACGTGACACAGGCTGTCATCGCTGACGAGATTGCGGGGGCCGCGGATCTGGTGAAAGGCAAGACCTCGGGCATTCCCGTCGCCGTGGTGCGCGGCCTCTCGCGCTATGTGACGAGCCTCGATGCGCCCGGCGCGCGCACCCTCACCCGTACCTGCGACGACGACATGTTCCGCTTTGGCAGCGCCGAGGCCTACCGGCTCGGTTATGAAGCGGCCATGGCGGAAATGCGCTCCAAGACCAGGCAAAAACAGGACTGAACATGCGCATTTTGGGTCTGGCTCTGATTTTGGGACTGGCCGCCCTTCCGGCCTGGGCCACCGACTATCCGCTGACCCTCGACAATTGCGGGGTAAGTGTCACCTTCGACAAGGCCCCGGAACGGGTCGTCACCATCAAATCGAGCGCCACCGAACTTCTTCTGGCCCTGGGCCTGGGGGACCGGATCGTTGGCGTTGGTTTTCTCGATGGCCCCCTGCCCGCGGATGCTGACGTTGCCAGAAGCATACCCATTCTCTCGGACAAGCTACCGAGCCAGGAAGTGGTGCTCGAGACCGAGCCCGATTTCATCTATGGCGGATGGGAAAGCAACTTCGCAGCCGACGGCGCGGGAGAGCGGGCCACGCTGGCCCAGCTCGGCATCAACACCTATGTCGCGCCCGCCGCCTGCCGATCCATCAAGCCGGCCAAGCTGACCTTTGAAACGGTGTTTGCCGAATTCGAGGAGATGGGCAGGATCTTCGACAGGGAGGATCGGGCCGCCGCGCTGATCGATGAGCAGCGTGACATTCTCAAATCCGTCCAACCCAATCGGGGTGGGCTCGAGGCGGTATGGTATTCCTCCGGGACCAAGACCCCCTATGTCGGTGCGGGCAGCAATGCGCCGGCCATGATCATGGAAGCCCTCGGCCTCACCAATATCTTCGCCGGTATCGATGAGGGATGGACGTCCGCCAGTTGGGAAGCCATCGTGGACGCAAATCCCGATGTCATCGTGCTTGTCGACGCAGCCTGGAATTCGGCCGCGCAAAAGAAGACGCTGCTGGCAGAAAATCCCATTACGCGGGAACTCGATGCAGTCAGGCACCAGCGTTATCTCGTCATCCCCTTTCCCGCCTCGGAAGCGGGCGTCCGCAACGCGGCTGCGGTGGCAGACATGGCGGCGCAACTCTCCGAGATCGCCTTTGCGCCCTGACCGGAACTATAACCTGTGTGAATGCCGCACCGGCCCAATCCATGCGCTAATGCCCCCGAATCTTGCGGGAGGCACACAGTCTTGGTTTTCGAAGTCATCGATCTGCGGTCCGAGACGATTGAAACGTCAGAACTCGTGGAAAATGTTTCCTCGCCCGAGGAAGCCGCGAGAAAGGTCCTCGGGATCGACGTCTTCCGCAGCGGTCGGCGGCAGAATCTCGTTGCGCGCGTCTATTGGCAGCGGGCCGGCGAACCCAAGAACATGGTCCGCCTCTACGCCAAGACCGCTTTCCCGGACAGCGCCCCCAGCCGAGCCTGAGCGGAGCGGGACTGTCCCGGCCGTCCATTGAGGCGGCTTTCCCTCATCATCCTGCTTGTGCTTCTGATCGCCAGTGCGATCGGAGCGGTGACGCTTGGACCGGCCGACATCACGCCCGCAGAAGCCTGGGCGGTGATCCTCCATCATCTCGGCCTGATCGAGCAAAGCCCGGTGTCACGGTTGCGGGACGCCATCGTATGGGAGCTGCGCCTGCCACGCGTGCTGACAGCGGCCGGCATCGGCGCAGGACTGGCGCTCTCGGGGACCGTCATGCAGGCGCTGACGCGCAACCCCCTGGCCGACCCCTACCTATTGGGCCTGTCCTCAGGCGCAGCGCTGGGGGCGGTCCTGTTTCTGCTGGCCGGATTGACGCTGCTGATGCCGCTTGGCGCCTTTCTGGGCAGCCTTGCCGCCCTGGCGCTGGCCCTCCTGATCGCGGCACTGCTCGGCGGCGCGACCCCCAGCCGGGCGATCCTTGCTGGCATTTCGATTTCCGCGCTGGCGACCGCGGCAACGTCCTTCCTGATCTTCTGGTCGGCAACAGGCGACAGCTATCGCGAAATCCTCGCCTGGCTGATGGGCACGCTTTCCGGTTCGCTCTGGTCCGATGCCGGCCTCGTATGGGGCGCGCTGCTGGTCTGCGCCCCGATTGTTCTCCTGTCCGGACGAGCGCTTGATGCGTTTGCCTTTGGCGACAATGCGGCTGCGGCTCTCGGCATCGATGTGCCGCGCTTGCGCTGGCTGCTCTTGGGCGCGACGGCCTTGCTGACCGGCGTCATGGTGGCCGTGGGCGGGGCCATCGGCTTTGTCGGGCTGGTCGTGCCCCATGCCGTGCGGCTGGTTGTCGGTGCCCAGCACCATAAGCTCTTGCCCCACGTCGTCCTCGCGGGGGCCATATTCATGGTCTGGGCCGATACGGCGGCGCGCACCCTGTTTGATCCGCGGGAACTGCCGGTGGGCATCATCACCGCCCTCGTCGGCGCGCCGATTTTCCTCCTCGTCCTCCTGCGCTACCGGAGGGTCACATGAGCCTTGTGGTGCGGGACCTGTCCGTCAGAAAAGGTGGCAAGGCGATCCTGTCCGGCGCGACGTTTACCGCCCCGACCGGGCGCGTAACCGGCCTTATCGGGCCCAACGGGGCCGGCAAGTCGACACTGCTCACGGCGCTGCTGGGCCTGACACAAGTAACTGGACGGGCCGAGTTCGAAGGGGTGGACTTTCGCACCCTTCCGCGGCGCCAGCGCGCCCGCCTCGCGGCCTATGTCGAACAGGCCGCGAGCACCGAAGAACGCCTCGCCGTGCGCGATGTCGTTGCGCTGGGCCGCATTCCGTTCCAGTCTGCCCTGGCCACAACACCGTCGGCCGATGACGAGGGAATTATCGCGGCAGCTCTTGGCGAAACCGGCATGACCGACTTTGCCGAAAGGCGCTTCAATACGCTCTCTGGCGGCGAACAGCAGCGCGTGCACATGGCCCGCGCGCTGGCCCAAGAGCCTCGCCTCCTGCTTCTCGATGAACCCACCAGCCATCTCGACATTTCTGCGCAACTCCAACTGCTCACCTTGCTGCACACCAAGGCGCGCGAGGGCGTCACCGTGGTCATGGCGCTGCACGACCTGCAGCTTGCCGCCCGCTGCGACCATCTGGTTGTGCTGTCCAACGGCAAGGTCGTGATGGAAGGGGCGCCATCCGACGTCCTGACGCCCACCATGCTGGCGGCGGTGTATGGGGTTTCGGCCCGCTTCGTGACTGATCCGGTGAGCGGCCGTCCGCTCATCGTCTATGACGACGTCCTAGTGCCAACGGCGCGGTCGAATCACGATTGACATTCAGGCCAAGCGCACTCAAAAATTTGATCGGGTGGTCAAATTTCTGGGCATCCAGGGAGCGCGGGGAGAGCAATGGAATTCGGGATCACCTTCAAGGGTTTTATCGAGCATGAACGCGCGCGCTATCTGGTGCGCGCCGCCGAATATGCCGGCTTTTCCTATTGCTGGTTCTATGACAGCCATATTCTCTGGCGCGATTGCTACGCTGCCATTGCCATGTGCATGGAACACACCACCGACATGCGCTTCGGGCCGCTGGTCACCAATCCCGATATACGCGACTGGTCCGTGGCCGCCTCGATTTTCGGTTCGCTTTCCAAGCAGTCCGGCGGACGCTTCGATCTCGCCGTCGGTCGTGGCGACTCGTCCATGCGCGTCATGGGCAAGAAGCCGGCCACCCTCAAACGTGTTGCCGAATTCATCGACAAGACCAAAGCCATGGTCCGCGGCGAGGAAGTGACCTATGGCGAAATTCCCGCTGCGGTGAAATTTCCCTGGGCCGTCGGCCATGAAATGCCCAGCTGGATCGCCGCCTATGGTCCACTGGCGCTCAAGACCGCGGGTGAAAGCGCTGATGGCGTCGTTCTGCAAATCGCCGACCCAGGCCTTTGCAAATGGTTCACCGACCAATGCATCGAAGCCGGCAAGGCTGCAGGCAAGGACATGTCCAACTACCGCTCCATGGCTGCCGCACCCGCCTATTTCGGCGACAAGAAGCGCGCCATCGAGCATGTGAAATGGTTTCCGGCCATGGTCGGCAACCATGTCGCCGACATTGTCGAAAAATACGGCTCGGACAGCGACAAGGTCCCGGCGAGCCTCACGAGCTATATCGAGAAACGCCGCGGCTACGATTATTCCAAGCACGGACAGGCCGATAATCCCTATCTCGACTTCATCACGGACGACGTGGTGGAAAGCTTCTGCGTCCTCGGCGAACCCGACGAGCACATCGCCAAGATCCGGGACCTCGAGGCGGCGGGGGTGACCCAGTTCAATATCTACCTCGACAGTGGCGACGAGGAAGAAATCATCGCCAATTACGGACGGCACGTCATTCCCGCCTTCCGCTGAACGGTCGAGGGGCGCTCCGCAAGGGGCGCCCCTCTTGCTTGGCGACGCATGATCTGGGGACAGCGCCGCCACGCTCTTCCATTGCGCCCCCTTCGCTCGCTAAATCAGCAGCAGGGAGGCTTCGACCAACAAACAAGCAAACAGGGAACGAAAATGACCACCATCACTCGCCGCGCCATGATTGCGGCCCTCGGCCTCACCACCGCACTGTCGCTGACCGGCGCATCCTGGGCGCAGGACGTCCTCAAGGTTGCCGCCGTCTGGACAGTGCCTGTCGAACAGCAGTGGGCGAGCCGCCTCCACAATGCGCTTGTCGCCGCTGAAGAGCGTGGCGAAATCGACTATCTCTATTCCGAAAACGTCACCAACACCGACTATGAGCGCGTGATGCGCGAATATGCCGAGCAGGGCGTCCAGCTCATGATCGGTGAAGCCTTCGGTGTCGAGCAGCCGGCCCGCGCGGTCGCGGAAGAATATCCCGAGATCGCCTTCCTGATGGGCTCTTCGCTGCCGCCGGTTGAGCCGAACTTCGCGACCTTCGACAACTTCATCCACGAGCCCAGCTACCTGACCGGTATCATCGCCGGCCTCAAGACCGAAACCGACAAGATCGGCATGGTCGGCGGGTACGCCATTCCGGAAGTGAACCGGCTGATGCATGCCTTCATGGCGGGCGCCCAGTCCGTCAATCCGGACGTCACCTTCTCGGTGAGCTTCATCAACTCCTGGTACGATCCCCCGAAGGCCAAGGAAACCGCCTTCGCCATGGTCGATGCCGGCGCCGACATTCTCTACGCCGAGCGTTTCGGCGTGTCCGACGCGGCCAAGGAGCGCGGTATTCTGGCCATCGGCAATGTGATCGACACCGCGGCTGACTATCCCGGCACCATCCTCGCATCCGCGCTCTGGCACGGCGAGCCGATGATCGAAAAGGCCATCGCCGATGTGAAGGCTGGCAGCTTCACCGCTTCTGACTACGGCATCTACGCCTTCATGGAACATGGCGGCGCCAGCCTGGTCGTGGACGAAGAACTGGCCGGCCCTGACGCCGTGGCCGCGGCCAAGAAGGTAGAGGAAGAAATCCTCGCCAAGACCTTCACCGTTGCCATCGACGACAGCGAGCCCAAGTCGAGCCAGTAACCCCCACCCAACCTCCCCCTGAAAAAGGGGGAGGAGCCGAACGGTGAGCTTGGAAAGCCCCCGCCTCAAACGCCAGCCAGTCCCTCCCCCTTTCTCAGGGGGAGGTTAGGTGGGGGTTCTCCCCATAAAGCAGGAGCCCATGACCGACCCCATCCCCCTGCTGTCGCTGGACAATATCACCAAGCGGTTCGGCCCGCTTGTCGCCAACAACGCCATCTCGCTCGATCTCGCAGAAGGCGAAATCGTGGCGCTGCTGGGAGAAAATGGCGCCGGCAAGACCACGCTGATGAACATCCTCTTCGGGCACTATGTGCAGGATGAAGGCTCCGTGCGCGTACGCGCCGCCGATGGCACCATGACCACCCTGCCCCGTGGTTCCCCCGGTGCCGCGCTGGCCGCCGGGATCGGCATGGTGCACCAGCACTTTACCCTGGCCGAGAACCTCTCCGGCCTCGACAACATCCGCCTGGGCACAGAGCCGCTTTTGTCGCTTAGAGCGCGCGGCAAGGCTCGCGCCAAGGTCGAAAAGATCATTGCCGAAAGCGGGCTCGACGTGGATCTCGACCGACGCGTCGCCGGGCTGACCGTGGGCGAAAAGCAGCGGGTTGAAATCCTCAAGGCGCTGTACCGCGACGCACGCGTGCTCATTCTGGATGAACCGACGGCCGTGCTGACGCCACAGGAGGCCGACGGGCTTTTCACCGTGCTCCGGCGCCTCGCCGCCAATGGTCTTGGCGTGATCTTCATCTCCCATAAGCTCGGCGAAGTGCTGGCTGTTTCCAACCGTATCCTCGTGCTCCGCGGCGGGCAGAAGGCGGGTGAATTGACCACTGCACAGGCTGATCGTCGCGCCATTGCGGACCTCATGGTTGGCAAGGCCGTCGCCGAAGTGACGCGCACCCCCGGCAATCCCGGCGAAACCCTGCTCCAGTTCGACAATGTGTCTCTCGCCCGCTCGGGCAGTCGCAGTGCGCTGACCAATGCAAGCCTGGCCCTTCGGGCTGGCGAAATCGTCGGCCTCGCCGGTGTGTCCGGCAATGGCCAGGCGGCCATAGCTGCCCTGATTTCCGGCCTTGCCGTTCCCGATAGCGGGACGCTGCGGCTCTACGATCAACCGATCACCAAGGCGGACCCCCGTGCGCTGGTAGCCAATGGCGTGGCGCGCATGCCCGAGGATCGCCAGCATGACGGCGTGGTCGGCACGATGACCGTCGCCGACAACATTGCCATTGAAGACATCCGCTCACCCGAGCTTTCGCGCATGGGACTGGTGGATCGGAACGCGATGCGTGATCGCGCTGCCGACGCCATTGCCGCCTATGATGTGCGCTGCCCCGGTCCTGATGCCGAAGCGCGCCTCCTTTCCGGCGGCAATGTGCAAAAACTCATCCTCGCCCGTGTGCTGGAGCGCAATCCGCGCGTCATCCTCGCCAATCAGCCGACCCGCGGCCTCGACATCGGCGCACAGACCGAAGTCCACCGCCGGATTGTCGCCGCCCGCGACCGTGGCGCCGCCGTTCTGGTGATTTCCGAGGATCTCGACGAGTTGTTTGCCCTTGCCGACCGGTTCCTCGTCGTCCATGCCGGGCACCTCACCGATGCCGGGCCGGCGGAGCACCTTGATCGCGGGACGATCGGGCTGCTCATGGCCGGCCAGTCTGTCAATACGGAGGCCCTCGCCTCATGAGTTTCCGCCTCGAACCCCGCACTGACGCGTCCATCGCGCTGCGCCTGACCGTGTCGCTGGTCGCAGGCCTTGCCGCGCTTCTCCTGGTCGCCATACCGGTCATGGCGGCAGGGGGATCGCCGTTCGAAGCCTATGCGCTGATGGTGCAGGGTGCGTTCGGCTCGATGTTCGCGTTTTCAGAGACGCTGAACCGCGCCACCCCGCTTATCCTCACCGGCCTTGCCGCCGCCGTCGCCTTCCGCGCGCGCCTTTGGAATATCGGCGCAGAAGGCCAGCTCTATATGGGCGCGCTGGCCGCCGTGCTTGTCGGTTCCGGCTTTCTGCAATTGCCGGCCCCGCTGATGATCCCCGCCATCATGATTGCCGGCTTCGTCACCGGCGGACTGATGATGGTGGTGCCTACGCTGCTCAAACAGCGTTTCGGTGCCGATGAAGTGGTGATCACGCTTCTCCTGAACTTTGTCGTCATCCTCTTCGTGCAGATGCTGATCGAGGGCCCGCTCAAGGACCCGCTGGCCATGGGCTGGCCGCAATCCGTGCCGCTGGTCGCCGAGGCAAAGCTCTCCAAGCTCGTGCCGCGCCTGCGCATGCATTGGGGTCTTGTCATCGGCCTCGTCTCGGCGCTGCTCGTCTGGTTCATGGTCCGCAAAACCGTGCTCGGCTTCGAGATCAAGGCTGTCGGCGAAAACAAGGACGCCGCCCGCTTTGCCGGCATTCCCGTGGGCGGAACCATGCTCAAGGTTGCGCTCATTTCCGGCGGCCTCGCGGGTCTCGCCGGCGTCAGCGAGGTGGCCGGCGTCAAGGGATACCTGTCCGCCGATCTCTCGCCCGGCTTCGGCTATTCCGGCATTGTCGTCGCCATGCTGGCGGGCCTTTCCCCGATAGGCTCTGTGCTGGCCGCGCTCTTCATCGCCGCCGTATTCGTCGGGGCGGACTCCATGAGCCGCGCGACCGGCATTTCCAGCTATATCGCCGATCTCGTTGTGTCGCTGAGCCTGCTGTGCGTCCTCGTCGGCAGCTTCTTCCTGCGCTTCAGACTGCGCTGGCAATCGCAGGCACGGGAGGTCTAGACATGGACGTCGTGCTGGACATTCTCGGCTCTGCCAATTTCTGGGCCGCCGCCCTGCGCATCGCCACGCCGCTGATCTTCGGCGTGCTGGGCGCCCTTCTCTGCGAACGTGCCGGCGTGCTCAACCTGGGCATTGAGGGGATTTTCGTTGCAGGCGCGATGGCCGGCTGGCTGGCCGTTTACCTCGGTGCAGGCCTTTGGGGCGGCGTGCTGGTGGCCGCGCTGGCGGGCGCTGTCTTCGGCGCGCTCCACGCCTTCCTCACCGTTATCCTGGGGCTTTCCCAGCACGTTTCGGGCATCGGCATTACCCTCCTCGCCACCAGCGCCAGCTATTTCACCTATCGTACCGCCCTGCCCAATGTCAGTTCCCCGCCACGCATCGTGCCATTTCAGCCGGTCAGCATTCCGGGTCTGACGGATATTCCCTTCATCGGACCGGCGCTGTTTGCGCAGACACCGCTCACATGGCTGGCCATTGCGCTGGTCGGCATGATCGCCTTCGTCCTCTATCGCACCCCGCTTGGCCTCGCGATCCGCGCCGTCGGCGACAATCCGGCATCGGTCGAGGCGCAGGGCCTGTCGGTTCTGGGCCTGCGCATCGGCGCTGTCATCGCCGGTTCGGCATTGATGGCGCTGGGTGGAGCATTCCTCACCATGTCGGCCTTCGACGCCTTTTTCTTCGGCATGGTCAATGGCCGCGGCTGGATCTGCATCGCGCTTGTCGTCTTCGCATCGTGGCAGCCCGGCAAGGCACTGCTCGGGGCCCTGCTGTTTGGCGCCTTCGACGCCTTCCAGATCCGCCTCCAGGCCGAGATCGGCCAGGTCGTGCCCGGTCAGGTCTTCCTGATGCTGCCCTATCTCCTCTCAATCCTTGCGCTGGTGCTGGTCGCCCGCAAGGCCGACTATCCTCGCGCCCTGCTCCAGCCCTGGACCAGGGGCCAGCGCCACTGAACTGGATTGCCTCTCATGTTTGACCTCAAAATCACCAACGCCAATCTTCCCGACGGCCGCACCGGCATTGATATCGGTGTGCAGAACGGCCGCATCGCCGCAGTCGGGAACAACCTCGGAGGCGACGCGGGCGAAGTCATCGACGCAGCAGGGCAGCTGGTCAGCCCGCCCTTTGTCGATACGCATTTCCATATGGACGCCACGCTCTCGCTCGGCCTGCCGCGCTACAATGAGAGCGGGCTATTGCTCGAGGGCATCCAGATCTGGGGCGAACTCAAGCCGCTCCTGACCCATGAAGCCGTCGTCGAACGCGCGCTCGCTTATTGCGATCTGGCCGTGTCCCAGGGCCTTCTGGCCATCCGCACCCATGTCGATATCTGCGACGACCGTCTCCTCGGTGTTGAGGCCCTGCTTGAGGTCAAGAAGCGCGTCGCGCCCTATATCGACCTGCAGCTGGTCGCCTTCCCGCAGGATGGCTATTACCGTTATCCCGGTGCCGTCGACCTGCTCGACCGGGCACTGGACATGGGCGTCGACGTCGTCGGCGGCATTCCCCATTTCGAGCGGACCATGGCCGACGGCGCTGCCAGCATGAAGGCCCTCTGCGAAATCGCGGCCGAGCGCGGGCTTCTGGTCGACATCCACTGCGACGAGACCGACGACCCGATGAGCCGGCACATCGAAGCGCTGGCCTATGAGACCCAGCGCCTCGGCCTCAACGGGCGGGTGAACGCGTCGCACCTGACGTCCATGCACTCCATGGACAATTACTATGTGTCCAAGCTGCTGGCCCTTATGGCCGAAGCCGATGTGAGCGCGACCGCGAACCCGCTGATCAACATCGTGATCCAGGGTCGTCACGACACCTATCCCAAGCGCCGGGGCATGACGCGCATCCCCGAAATGCTGAAATATGGGATCACCTGCGCCTTCGGCCACGACTGCGTCATGGACCCCTGGTATTCGATGGGCAGCGGCGACATGCTCGAGGTGGCTTCCATGGGCCTCCATGTCGCGCAGATGACCAGCCGTGAGGACGTGCGCAAATGCTTTGACCTGGTGACCAACGGCCCCGCCAAGGTCATGCACCTGGAAGGCTATGGTCTTGAGGTGGGGTGCAAGGCGGACATGGTGCTGCTGCAGGCCAAAGATACGATCGAGGCGATCCGTCTCAAGGCCAACCGTCTCGCCGTGATCAAGGGCGGCAAGGTTATTGCGTCGAACCCGCGTCGCGAGACCAGCCTGGCGCTGGCAGGGCGACCGGCAAGCATCGACGCCTCCAGGGTGGGACCGCAATAACCGCCACGATTTTCAGAGCCGAGGCGTTTTTTGAAAATCGCGGCCTATAGCCGGTGATACTTGCGCCCAGACCTTGAGTTCGCGCGCAAGTGGTGATGCTATGGCTGCGTGCCGCCTCCCGGCGCATATTCAGAACCGCGCTTTGGCGGCCCCGGACGATCCCAGATGCTCCGCTACCTAGCCCAGCGGCTCGGCATGATGGCAGTGACCCTGTTTGCCATCATCACCCTGACCTTCTTTCTTATGCATGCAGTGCCCGGCGGCCCCTTCGTATCCGAGCGCATGCTGGCGCCCGAAATTGCCGCCGCACTGAACGCCAAATACGGCCTCGACCTGCCGATCTGGCAGCAATATCTCAATTACCTCGGGCGGATCCTGACCTTCGACCTGGGCCCCTCGTTCAAATATCCGGGTGTGAGCGTCAACAGCCTCATCGCCGCCGGCCTGCCGGTGACGCTGCAGACGGGCTTTCTCGCCATCATCTGCGTGGTCGCGCTCGGCGTGCCGCTGGGTATTTTGGCCGCGCTCAACCGGAACCGCTGGCCCGACACCGCGGTGATGTCCTTTGCCACGCTCGGCGTGGCCATTCCGAGCTATGTGATTGCAACCGTCACGCTCTACATTTTTGCCCAACGCCTTGGCTGGGTGCCGACTTTCGGCCTCGACAACTGGCGGGGCTATATTCTTCCGGTCTTTGCCCTGTCAGGCTTCTGGATTTCCTTCGTCTCGCGGCTGACGCGCTCGTCGCTACTCGAAACGCTCGATCAGGAATATATGACCACCGCTCGCGCCAAGGGCCTGCGGAAGCGCCAGATCCTCATCAAGCACGGCCTGCGCAATTCGCTCCTGCCCGTGGTCACCGTGCTTGGCCCTGTCGTGGCCAATCTCGTCACCGGGTCCTTCGTCATCGAGCAGATTTTCGCCCTGCCCGGCATCGGCCGGCAGTTCGTTCTGTCCATCACCAATCGCGACTATACGGCCATCATGGGGATCACCATCTTCTATGCCGCCATCCTCATGGTCATGATCCTCATTGTCGACCTGCTCTATGTGTGGCTCGATCCGCGCATCAAGCTGTCAAAGGCCACCGCATGACCCAGATCCCGGCCGAAATGTGGGCCAAGGCCCCGCCGGAAGCCGTGGCCGTCGTGCCCCCGCCCCCTGCCCCCGGCTTTGGGGCAGAAGCGCGCCGGCGCCTGCTGGCCAACAAGCCTGCCGTCATCAGCATCATTTTCATCGTGGCCCTCGTCATCGCCGCCTTCTTCGGCCCGGCGCTGTCGCCGCATACCTATTTCAAGCAGGATCTCAAGCTCGCCAACATCCCGCCGGCCTTCGAGACCTACACAGTCACCGACGCTGCAGGCGAACCGACCCGGTTCTTCCTCAACGCCTCCAACTTCAATCTCTACGAGGTGGATGCCGAGGGACATGTGACCGGCATCCTGCGCGGCGGCCGCAAGGACCTGATCAAGAAAAGCCAGCCCTTCGAGCTCGGCGATCGGGAAGTGACCCTTGACTACTCGAGCCTGCCCGCCCGCCTGATCGCAGAAGACGGCACGCAATTGCAGCCGAGCGGCTGGAGCTGGAACCGCACCTACCTGTTCGGTACCGACCAGCTCGGTCGTGATATTCTGGTTCGCCAGCTCTATGGCGCCCAGATTTCCCTCACGGTCGCCTTCGTCGCCACGCTGGTCAACTTTTTCATCGGCGTCTTCTATGGCGGCATTGCCGGCTATATGGGCGGCAAAGTGGACGCGGTGATGATGCGCATCGTCGAGATCATCTCCACCATACCGCTCACGCTCTATGTCGTCCTGCTGATGGTGGTGTTCGATTCCGGGCTCATCTCGGTCATCGTCGCCATCGGGTCGGTTTTCTGGGTCGACATGGCCCGCATCGTGCGCGGCCAGATTCTCTCGCTCAAAAGCCAGGACTATGTCGCGGCGGCGCGGACCATGGGCGCTTCGCCCTTCCGCATCCTGACCAAGCATCTGCTGCCCAACGCCGTCGGACCGATCATCGTGACCCTCACCATGCTGATCCCCTCGGCCATTTTCATTGAAAGCTTCATGAGCTTCATCGGCCTCGGCGTGACGCCACCGCTCGCCTCATGGGGCACGCTCACCTCAGACGCCGTGGAAACCCTGCGCACCTATCCGCACCAGTTGTTCTTCCCGGCCGTCGCCATCTCGTTGACCATGTTCGCCTTCAACTTCCTTGGCGACGGCTTGCGGGACGCTCTCGATCCGAGGCTCAGCGCATGACCGGCCCCCTGCTTTCCGTCCGCGATCTGGCAACGTCGTTTTTCACCCGCCGCGGCGAAGTTCAGGCCGTGCGCGGCGTCAGCTTCGATGTTGCCCCCGGCGAAATCCTGGGCCTTGTGGGTGAAAGCGGCTCGGGCAAGTCGATCACCTGCATGTCGATCCTGCGCCTGCTCAAGGCCGGTGGCCGTATCAAGTCTGGCAGCGCAACATTCGAGGGCAATGACCTTCTGGCGCTTGACGAAGACGCGCTTTCGGACCTGCGCGGCAATCGTATCGGCGTGATCTTTCAGGACCCGATGACCTCCCTCAATCCCACCTTGACCGTGGGCGAACAGGTGATGGAATCCGTGCTGCGCCACAGGCGCGCCACCCGCGCCGAAGCCCGCGCCCGAGCGATCGAACTGTTCGAGCTGGTCGGCATCCCCTCCCCCGCCACGCGCCTCAAATCCTTCCCGCATGAATTTTCGGGCGGCATGCGCCAGCGCGTCATGATCGCCATGGCCCTCGCCTGCGAGCCGAGCCTACTGATTGCCGACGAGCCGACCACGGCGCTCGACGTGACCATCCAGCGCCAGATTCTGGCGCTCCTCAAGGATCTCAGGCAGCGTCTGGGCATGTCGGTGATCCTGATCACGCATGACCTGGGCGTCATCGCCGAGACGGCTGATCGGGTCATGGTTCTCTATGGCGGCCTCATCATGGAAGCGGCCAATGTGCGCGAGCTTTTCGCTGCGCCGGCCCATCCCTATACTCTGGGCCTGCTCGACGCCGTGCCGGACCTGCGCAGCGACGAGCACAAGCGCCTGACGCCCATCCCGGGCAGCCCACCCAACATGCTCAAGCCGCCGCCGGGTTGCCCGTTCGCGCCCCGCTGCCCGCATGTGATGAACCAGTGCCTCGCGGCGCTTCCACCGATGTTCGGCACCGGGCACCAGTCGCGGTGCTGGCTGCAACATGCCGAGGCGCCCAAGGTGGACGGCATTCACGAGGTGGCCGCATGACCACGCCGCTGCTGCAGCTCCGCGACCTCCATAAGCACTTCCGTCTGCCCGCTGCCCCCTTCGCACCGCAACCGGTTCTGCGCGCCGTCGATGGCGTCGATCTCGACCTGATGAAAGGCGAAACCCTGGGTCTCGTCGGCGAGTCCGGTTGCGGCAAGTCCACCCTCGCGCGCACCGTCATCCGGCTCCACGATCCCACCTCCGGCACCATCGTTTTCGACGGGGAGGATGTGAGCAAAGTGCCCGAGCGGAAGCTCATCGCTTTTCGCCGGCGCGTGCAGATGATCTTCCAGGACCCCTATGCCAGCCTCGACCCGCGCATGAGCGTGGGCGACATCATTGCCGAACCCCTGGAGATCGCCCGCATCGGCACGCCGGCCAGCCGCCGGCAGAAGGTCGCTGACCTGCTCGACCGTGTCGGCCTGCCGCGCGACTCAGGCGTCCGCTTCGCCCACGAATTTTCCGGCGGCCAGCGCCAGCGTATCGGCATCGCTCGCGCCATAGCGCTCGAGCCTGATCTCGTCATCTGCGACGAGCCAATCTCGGCCCTCGACGTCTCCGTGCAGGCGCAGGTCGTCAACATGCTGGAGGATTTGCAGGCCGATCTGGGCCTGACCTATCTCTTCATCACACATGACCTATCCATGGTGCGGCATATCTCGGATCGCATCGGCGTCATGTATTTGGGGCGGATCGTCGAGCTGGCGACAAGCGCCGATCTCTACCACCGGCCCAGCCATCCCTATACGCGCGCCCTCCTCTCTGCCGTGCCCGTGCCCGACCCCGAGGCAGCGCGACCAGCCGAAGCCGTGCAGGGCGAAATCCCGAGCCCCATCGATATTCCCAGCGGATGCCGCTTCCGTACCCGTTGCCCCATGGCAGCGGAGGTGTGCGCCCGCCTCGACCCGCCGCTCAGGGACATGGGCGGCGGACATCTGGCCGCCTGCCACTTCGCGGGGCCCGAGGGAACCAGCTCTATCGGGGCTCCGGCCCCACAACAGGAGAGAACGTCATGAATAAAATGATCCTGCCGCTGATCGCAGCGGCCCTGATGGCCTCGACCGGCGGCGTCTTCGCCGCTGGCGAACTGACCTATGTGGTCAACAACGAAAGCGCCAAATACGATCCCGGCACCACGGCCGAGACCTTTGCGGCTCCGATCATTGGTAATGCCTTTGAAGGCCTCGTGCGCTTCGACGCTGACGGCGAGATCGTTCCGGCCCTCGCCGAGAGCTGGGAAGTCTCCGAAGACGGCCTGACCTATACGTTCACGCTGCGCGACGCCAAGTGGTCCGACGGCGAACCGATCAAGGCATCCGACTTCGTCTATGCCTGGAAGCGCGTGCTCGACCCGGCCACCGGCGCCATGAACTCGCAGATGCTCTATCATATCGTTGGCGCCGAAGAAGCCTTCAACGGCACGGGCGAGGCGGATGCAATTGCCATCTCCGCTCCCGATGACAAGACGCTGAGCTTCACGCTCAAGCAGCGCGTGCCCTACATGCTGCAGCTCCTCAACTACCCCACATTCTATCCCGTCCGCGAAGATGTCGTCTCCGCCGATCCGGAAGGCTGGACCCGCGATCCCGCGACCTTTATCGGCACCGGTCCGTTCCGCGTCACCGCCTTCAACCAGGGCGAGTCGGTCGTGTTCGAAAAGAACCCGAACTACTACGATGCGGACGCCGTCAGCCTCGACAAGCTCACCTTCCGCCTGATCCCCGATCCGGCAACGGCCCTCGCCGCCTTTGAAGCCGGCGATGTGGATGGCATCGAATCCGTGCCCTCGCCCGAAATTCCGCGCCTGTCCGTCGAGGACAACGGCTTCATGATCGTGCCGGCTCTCGGCACCACCTACGCCTTCTTCAACCCCAACCAGGCGCCGCTGGACAATCTCAACGTTCGCAAGGCCCTGTCCATGGCCATCGACCGCAGCGAAATCATCGAGTTCGTCCTGCAGTCCGCCGACACGCCCGCTCTCGGCCTCGTTCCGCCGGGCATGACGCTGGCTGGCGAGGACTTCACCGATGGCCGCGACACGTTCGGCCTGTCGGAAACCGCCGATGTGGAAGGCGCACAGGCCGCCCTGGCAGAGGCCGGCTACCCGAACGGGGAAGGCTTCCCCGAGACGCTTTTCGTGACCTACTCGTCCCCGCCGATCGAGAAGCTGCTCGAAGCGATCCAGCAGATGTGGAAGGAAAACCTCAACATCGACGTGCAGATCCAGGCCACCGAATGGCAGGTCTTCTATCCGGAAGTGCAGAAGGTCGAATACCAGATCGCACAGATGGGTTGGGGCGCCGATTATCCGCACCCGATGACCTTCCTCGACAACTTCGTCACCGGCAGCGCCAACAACCTCAACAATTGGTCCAATGCCGACTATGACGCTGCCATCGCCGCCGCCAAGGCAACCGGCGACGAGGCTGAATCGCGCGACCACATGCGCGAGGCGGAGGCCATTCTGATGAATGACCATGTCATCCTGCCCCAGTACCACCGCTACAACTACATGATGATGAGCCCGAAGGTTTCCGGCTTCTGGCGCTCTTCGCTCAACGTGCCCTATTTCCGCGACGCCGCGATCTCGGAATAAGCCTCTCGCGGGGCGGTGGCTCTGCTGCCGCCCACCTAAAACGAAAGGGGTTCCCGGTTATCGCCGGGAACCCCTTTTTATTTGTCGGCTCTGTTGGGCCCGATCAGACCCGCTGGCCGGCGGCATCGAACACATGCACGGCCTCTGGGCGCACACCCAGAGACAGCGTTTCGCCCGGCTCCGCGGTGACCTGACCGGCAAGCGCCGTCGTCAGTTCGACCCCATTGGGCAGGGCCACGCGGATGATCGTTTCATTGCCGAGGCGTTCGACCAGTCGCACCGTGCCCTTCACGGGCCCGGCTTGGTCGAGCACCAGTTCGTGTGGGCGAATGCCAACAGTCACCGCATCGCCACTGGAAACGCCGTTGGCAGCGATACCCAGCGGACCGGCAAGGCCATCAACACTCACACTGTCAGCGGCGGTCGCCGTGCCGCCGACCAGGTTCATCTTGGGCGCGCCGATAAAGCCGGCCACAAAGAGATTGGCGGGCGTGTTGTAGAGTTCGAGCGGGGAGCCGACCTGCTGGACGACGCCGCCATCGAGCACCACGATCTTGTCGGCAAGGGTCATGGCCTCGACCTGATCATGGGTCACATAGATCATGGTTGCATCGAGATCCTGATGCAGGCGCGCCAGCTCCATGCGCATGTCGCCACGCAGCGCCGCATCGAGGTTGGACAGCGGCTCGTCGAAAAGGAACACGTCCGGCTGGCGCACGATGGCGCGGCCGATGGCGACGCGCTGGCGCTGGCCGCCGGACAGCTGCGCCGGCCGGCGATCAAGCAGATGCTCCATCTGCAGCACCTTGGCCGCTTCACGGATCTTGCGATCCCGGATGTCCTTGGGCGTGCCCGCCAGTTTGAGGCCAAATCCGACATTGTCGTAGACGGTCATGTGCGGATAGAGCGCATAGGACTGAAACACCATGGCGACGCCACGGTCGCGCGGCTCGACATGGTTGACGACGCGATCACCGATGGAAATGTCGCCGCCCGAAATGTCCTCGAGCCCGGCAATCATGCGCAGCAGGGTGGACTTCCCGCAGCCCGAGGGGCCGACAAAGACGACAAATTCGCCATGGGCAATGTCGAGGTCGACGCCCTTGATAACAGGCACGTCGCCATAGTTCTTGTGGACGGAACGGAGGGTCAGCCCTGCCATGTGGGGAACTCCT
The DNA here is from genome assembly GCA_023391095.1 of Pseudomonadota bacterium. GTDB lineage: Bacteria > Pseudomonadota > Alphaproteobacteria > Rhizobiales > Devosiaceae > Devosia. The sequence goes on along the minus strand of JAEWBN010000020.1, from coordinate 28,790 downwards.
GTTAGCCCTTCACCGCGCCCTGCATCAGGGCGGCGACGAACTGGCGCTGGAAGAGAAGGAAAAGAATGATTGTCGGCGCCAAGATCAGCAATGCGCCGGCGCAGAGCAGCGGAATATCGGTGCCCCATTGCCCCTGGAACGCGCCGAGGGCGCCAGCCATGGTGCGCTGCATCGGATCCTGTACGAGGACCACCGGCAGCAGGAACTGGTTCCACGTCCAGAGGAACAGCAGAATGGTCAGCGACATGATTGCCGGCCGGGCCAGGGGCACCTGCACCATCCAGAATTCCTTCCACCGCGTTGCGCCATCGAGCTGGGCGGCTTCGGTCAGGTCATGCGGCACATTGAGGAAGTGGGCGCGCATCCAATAGACGCCGAACGGCATATAGAGACCGATCAGCGGCAGGATGATCGCAAAGCGCGTGTTGAGCAGGCCCAGAGCCCGGATTTCGTAATAAAGCGGCGTGATCACTGCCTCGAAGGGCAGCGTCAGGCCGAAAACAAAGATCAGGTAGAGCCACTTGTACCTGTTGGTCGTGAGCTTGGCCAAGCCATAGCCGGCCATGGTCGCGATCAGAACCGAGATCGGTACCACACCCAGAACGATCAGCACGCTCGAGAGCAGCAACTGATCCATCTTGGCGACTTCGAAGGCGCGCGCAAAATTGCCCCATTGCGGATCGGCCGGCCACTGCAATCCGTTCGGATAGCTCCCCTGCGGCGCCAGGGCAGCCGAGAGCATGGAGAGAAACGGCAGGAGCGTGACGATCATCAACAGGATGATCAGCCCGCGGGCGACGAGCGTGTTGGGAAGGGCGGTCTTCATTTCTTTTCCCGCGCAAACCACTGGATCGGGCTGATGGAGATCAGCACCAGAACCATGAGGACGATGGCCAGCGCTGAAGCCAGGCCAACCTGACGATGCGCAAAGGCAAGGCGATAGATTTCAAGTCCCGGCACCGTCGTGTTGATGCCCGGCCCGCCTTGGGTGGCGATATAGACGATGTCGAAGCTGGCCAGAGCCGAGATGACGGTCAGCGTTACGCAGACGGCGATTTCCTGACGCAGGCCCGGCAGGGTGATGTAGCGGAATTCATGCCACGGACGCGCGCCATCGAGCCGCGCGGCTTCGTAGAGGCTGGGGTCGATCTTGGTGATGCCGGTGACGAGCAGCATGGTGCAGAGCCCCAGCAGCACCCAGGCCCCGATAATACCCACGGCCGGCAGCGCCCAGACGAAGTCGCCCAGCCAACCGCGCGCCCAGTCCGACAAGCCGATGGCCCGCAGGCCCTGATTGACCACGCCGGTCGAGGCGAACATCCAGCTCCAGGCGATGCCGGCTGCAACCAGCGGGATGACCTGTGGCAGGAAAAGAATGGTGCGCGTCGCCGTTCCGAACGGTCCGGCCATGTGGTCGCGAATGACCGAAGCGACGGCGAGGCCCAGCACGACCGGGATGATCGTAAAATAGCCGACCAGCTGGAAAGCGTTGCCGATGATCTGCAACAGCTTGGGGTCGGTGAGGACGGTAATGTAGTTGGTCAGGCCATGGAAGCGGGCTTCACCAATCCCGTCCCAGCGCAGGAACGAGTAGTAAAAGCTCATGGCCAGCGGCACGAGCACGAAGGCCGCATAGATCAGGGCCGCGGGCGCAATGAAGAGCCAGGCGGTTCTTGTGGCTTTGCGGCTTCCCCTTGTGGGGGGAAGCCGCTTGTCTTGCCGCTGCGCGGCGGGTGTCGATGTCATTTGGCGTCAAAATCCGTTCAGACTTCCGTCGCGCAGCGCTGCGAAATCCTCAGCGGGACAGCTGGGTCTCGTATTCGCGCTGCACAGCTTCGAGCAGGCCAGCCGCATTCTGCTGGCCGCCAACCATCTTCTGCAGTTCAGGGGTCCAGCCGGCCGCAAAGATAGCGCCGGTGGCGTTGGCGATGAAGTCCATCGCGCCGTTGTCCTGGGCCAGCGTTGCACCGGCAGCCAGCGAGGCTTCCGTCACCGAGCCGGGTTCCACGGCGGGGATCGGCAGATCGGCCGGGCCGCCCGGGTTGGAGCCGCCGACGGCAACGTTGATCTTGCGGGCTTCTTCGTTGGTGGCAACCCAATCGAGGAAGAAGGCAGCGCAATCGGCATTGTTGGCATTGGCGCCGATGCCGAAGGTCAGCGGAGCCGACATGGAGGCATGGCGGCCACCCTCTTCGAGCGGCGGCATGATGAAGAAGCCGAACTTGCCGGCGGCATTGCCGTCGAAGTTGCCGGATTCCCAGTCACCGTTGAACATGAAGAGGCCTTCGCCACCCATGAATCGGCTCATCATCTGGAAATATTCGATGGCATTGGCGTCGGACGGGAAGAAGCCCGACTTGATCCAGCCTTCGAGGTGCTCGGCAGCCTTGAGATTGTCTTCCGTGTTGATGGTCGCGCCATCCTTCTGGAAGATCCAGTCATTGATCGGCTCGGGCGCACCGTAGGAACCCATCAGGTTCTGCAGCGGGAAGGCAAGACCGCCCGTACCCTTGTTGAACTGCATGATCGGCTGGATACCGGCTTCCTTGGCCTTGGCCATCAGCGCGTCGAGCTCGGCCAGGGTCTTGGGCGGCTCGGTCATGCCGATCTGCTCGGCCAGTTCCTTGTTATAGAACACGCCGGTCATGGAGTAGTTGAGGCCCATGGCGAAGAGCGAGCCGGTACCGCGCGGACGACCGCCCTCTTCCACGCGCAGCTGCACGAGCTGGCCAGCGGGGAACTTGTCCCAGCCGAACTCGTCGAAGTAACCGTCGAGGTTCTTGAGCAGGTTGTTGGCGACCAGGTCGGTCAGCGAGGGCAGACGGATCAGGTCGGGCGCGTTCGGCTCGGACAGGATACGCGGCGAGTTCTCCATCATGTTGGCGAACTGGTCTTCCTTGATGTCGAACGTGACATTGGGGAACTGCTTGGTGAACTCTTCGGCCAGGCGCGTCGGCAGCGGGAAGCCGGTCTCGAAATAGGAATTGAGCACGACAGGGTCGGTGCCGCAGCTGGGCGCGGCCAGTGCGGTGCCGGCGGTTGCGGCTACAGAAAGGGTCAGCGCGGCAATGCGAAGCGTGTGGCGGGACTGTTTTCTCACGACTACCTCCTCCGGGTAATTTGCAGTGGATTTTTCCGTCTGCTAAATGGATTTAGCGCATGAGCACATGGCGCTGTCAATATGGCCAAGATGCTCATGTTACAGGTTAAACGACAGAGCGCAGGGCCGAGATAATCTCGGTTGCGCGCTGGTCTTCCGGCCCCATCATCCAATTGGTGACAAAGCCGAAACCGATACGGCGCTGCGGATCGGCAAAGCCGACCTGACCGCCTGCCCCATCATGTCCGAAGCAGCCCTCGCCCAGGTAGCGCCGCGATTCGGAATCGAGCTGGAAGCCAAAGCCCCAGCGTGAATAGGGAGGATCGCCGCCGAATACCGGCTGCCCCGCGCTCTGCACCCGCGTCGCCCCGGCAATGGTGGCATCCTCAAGCAGGCGCACGCCCCGCGTCGGCGTGACGGCTGCGGACCATATCGTGGCCAGCGCCTCTGCGGTCGCAATGCCGCCCGCGCCGGGGATTTCGGCAGCGCGGATCCGCGGCTTGTTGAAGCCACCCGTCTCGCTGACGAGATCGACGGGCAACGCCCGGCCCAGGGTCATGGCCTTGTAGGGCCAGTTGGGCTCCGGCTTCTTGGCTTCTTCAGCCCAGAGGTCGATCAAGGGCGGGCTGACCCGGATATGCGCCGGCTTGTCGGCAAGCGCATCGGGCAGGCCTATCCAGGCATCAGCGCCCAGCGGCGCTGTAACGAGTTCCTTGAAATAGCCGCCGACCGAAAGCCCGGTGACACGCCGGATGATTTCGCCGGCAAGCCAGCCATGGGTCAGGGCGTGATATTGATAGCCTGTTCCGAGCGGCCACAGCGGCTCCTGCGCCGCCAGGATAGCGACAACGCGGTCCCAATCGACAATGTCGTCTTCGCTGAGATCGGCGCGTGGCGCGGAAAGCCCTGCCTGATGAGACAATGCCTGCCCGACTGTCACGCCCTCTTTGCCCGCCGCGCCGAATTCGGGCCAATAGCGACTGACCGGCGCATCATAATCCAGCCTGCCCTCTTGCACGAGCCGGGCCGCGAGCAGCGAAACCAGCCCCTTGGTGCAGGAAAACACCGTGGTCGGCGTGTCCTTTTCCCATGGCCGGCCGTCGCGGGCGTCCGCAATGCCGCCCCAGAGATCAACAACCATCTCCCCTTCGACGCAGATGTGGAGCGCCGCGCCCATCTGCGGCCTGTCGGCAAGAGCGGCGGTGAATGCTGCCGCAACAGGCTCGAACCCAGGCTGGACTTTTCCGTGAATGGTCGGGGTCATGTCAGGCCTGCACAATCAGATAGTTGTCGGCGTCCACGCCCAGCGGAATGGGATCGGATACCCCGCCCACGAACGCGCCATCGGCCGTGACATTGTTGAAGGCCATCAGGTTGGCCCGACCCTCGCGATCGATGACCACGCGGCCGGCATAAAGTTTTTCGTCGACCAGCAGGCGCGCCTTGGTGAAATCAACCGCGCCCGGCATGTCGCCGACCGGCATGGTCCAGATGCCGCCCATCTCGCCCGCGCGGACGCCGCAGAGCTTGGCCGCGTCGCAACAGAAGACGATATGGTTCTGGCCATCGATCTCCACGACCTGGAACACTTCCAGATGCGCAAAGCCCGAACCGCTCGCGCTCAATGCGGGCTGCACCGTCCAGGTGTCGAGATCGGACGAGGTGGCGTAACCCATGACGCCGCGATCGGGCTCGACACCCTCCTTGCCGCGCGCCGTGATCAGCATGTGCCAAAGCCCGTTGGCCTCGAATACCCAGGGGTCGCGCCAGGCCTCTTCCGGCCAGCTCGATGTCCCGAGCGTTTCGTAATGGGCAGCGTCCGCCACGCAGATCGGTCCGGGCTGCTTGGCCCAGGTGAAAAGGTCGGTCGAGGTGGCCAGACCAATGGTTTCCACATTGGCTGAACTGTCCGGGAATAAGAACCGCGAACCGGTATAGTAGAGGCGCCAGAACCCCGATGGATCGCGCACGACCGAACCGGTCCAGGTCGCCGAACCATCGAAACTCCCCTCAACACCCGCATCGAAGATCCGGCCGTGGTCGGTCCAGTTGCGCAGATCGGTCGAGGTCGCATGCCCGATGCGCGCATTGCGATGCCGCAGATCGGGGTGTCCCAATGACTTTGGCGCATGCAGGTAGAAGAGGTGGAACTGCGTGCCGTCATCGGCCAGCCAAAAATCCCAAACCCAGTGATCGGCGCGGTTGAAACTCATCCACTCCCCCTGCTAAAACCATTTAGCAAATGCGACAGGGCTCCACCATTGTCAAGCGAGCCGCGCATGATTATCCCAAGGGTAAACCGCGGGGCACGGGGTGAGGGAGCAGACCGGCTTGGCCAAGAAGCGCGTAACACTGGCGGATGTGGCCCGGCTGGCTGGCCTGTCGACCACGGCCGCCTCGATGATCTTGACCGGCCGGCCGGACACGCGCCTTTCTGCCGACGCCCATGCCAAGGTCCACGCCGCCGCGGCCAGTCTGGGCTATCGTCCCAATGTTGCCGCCCGCGCCTTGCGCACCGACAAATCGCGATCAATCGCCTTTATCTCCGACTATGTCGCAACCACCCGCTTCGCCAGCGGCCTCATCCGTGGCGCACTGGCGGCCGCCGAGACGGCAAAGCACGTTATGCTGGTGCTGGAAACGGGCGGGGAGCCGGCACGCGAAATCCAGGCGGTGGAAGCCGCGCTCGACCGGCAGGTGGACGGCCTGATATTCGCTGCGATGCGCGCGCGGGAAGTCTTTCTGCCCGACATGCCCATCAACCTGCCGGTGGTCATGCTCAACGGCACCAGTGCCCGCTATCCCACCTCGGTCCTGCCGGACGAATATCGCGGCGGCCGCGCCGCGGTCGACCTGCTTATGCAAGCCGGCATCGAGAAGGACATTGCCCTGCTTGGCCACAACGCCGAGCAGGAAGCCGGACTTTTCCGCTCCGACGCCATATCCAGCCGCCTCGCGGGCATTCGCGACGCCATGGGCGGAGCGGGGCTCGGTTTCTGTGCGGAAATCAGCAGTTGGAACTGGGAGCCCGGCCCGGGCTACGACATGACGCGCAAGCTGCTCAAATCGCACAAGCCGCGCGCCCTGCTCTGCCTCAACGACCGGCTGGCCTTCGGCGCCTACCAGGCGATTGCGGAAGCCGGCCTGTCCATTCCCGGTGACATCGCCATCGTCTCCTTCGACAATGACGAGATTGCCTCATATCTGCGGCCAGGCCTCACCACGATCGGCCTGCCCCACGAAGACATGGGCCGACGCGCCGTCGAACTCCTGCTCGGCCCCGCCACCGGCGGCCCCACCTTCATCGACATGCCCATCATCCACCGCGGCTCACTGCCCCGGGCGTGAAACGCCGTCCCCAACGACATTTCCTGCGCTCCAGAGGCACGCGGATACACCGCGCGGTGCAACCAATGAAAAACCGATCAATCAGGAAACTGGTGCTGCCGGACAGGATTGAATTCTGCTATCCGCCAACGAAAATGCCGGATTTGCTGGGGTTTCAGAGGCCGCCAACTGCGGGCTGAGTACCAATGGTGAGCACCTTAGTCAATCCGCTCGCACACCGTCTCTACCCATCTTAGTCCGCAGCGCCTCGTAGAGTTGCCCGGGACCCAAGAGAACATCCCTCAGACCGTCCTGAACCCGTTTCGACCCGAGAGCCTGCTGGCTCATCGCCTGGTGCGCATCCATGGCGTCGATCACGGCGTCCACGATGGCTTTGGCGAGGTCAGGCGAGTTCGAGAACTGCTCCTTGGTGTTGTTAGCCGCTTGCTGAGCGAGGGTTTCGGACTGCAGCAGCTTTCCCTTAAGGACGTTGTTGACGTAGATGAGCTGGTCATCGTCGGAGACATCACCCTGGAAGAGGTCGTTCACCTTGGCGATGATCTCGGCCAGGAGCGCCCTCTCTTTATCCTGCACGCTGCCTGAGCCAACATCATAAGTGGCCTGCAGCTTCTCTCCGAAGCCATCCAGGACGAGCGGCCTTTTGCCCATGCTGGACAGCTTATGGTGGGTCAGGACGATCTTGGAGGTATCAACAGTCTCCCGCTGACGACCAAACTCGAGCAGCGGAATAAGGCGGCGGAAGAAGATCGAGCGCGCTTCAATGTCTGTGTTGCCGTAGTCGAAAATCTGGGAGAGGAAGGTGTAGAGCCGGACGTAAGCGCCCATGTCGTTGCGGAACAGCAGTAGGGCGTTCAGCTCGTCCTGAGCGTCCTTGGCCGCCTTCCTGTCCTCGCGTCCAGTTGCATCGGCAAGCCGCTTCTGAGCCTCCCGGTAGCTCCGCAGCAGGCGGTCGGCCACGGGCATGATGGCAGCCACTAGGTCGCCCTGCTTTGCATTTGGGTTGAGTTCGGCGGTCACCACACGGTTAACCTCGTAGTCGTCGTAGTAGCCCAGGGCGTCGAGCTTGGCCCTGAGGTTGAAGACGAGGTTCGGGTCGGTGACGTTCTCGAGTTCCGCCGTTTCGTGGTAGGTCTTGAAGGCCGCGAGGATGTCATCGCCGCTGTTGACGAAGTCGAGGACGAAGGTGGTGTCCTTGCCGGGATGCGCCCGGTTGAGCCGCGACAGGGTCTGGACGGCCTGGATGCCAGCGAGGCGCTTGTCTACGTACATGCCGCAGAGCAGCGGCTGGTCGAAGCCGGTCTGGAATTTGTTAGCTACCAGCAGGATGTGGTAATCTGGCAGCTTGAATGCCTCGCGGATGTCTCGTCCCTTGAGGTCGGCGTTCAATTCCTTGCTGGCCTCCGTGAACGGCTCTTGCCCGCTTTCGGGGTCGGTCACATCGCCTGAGAACGCGACAAGCGTTCCGAGCTCATAGCCTTGCTCGCTGATGTACTTCTGGATGGCCAGCTGCCAGCGGACGGCCTCGACACGGCTGCCGACCACCACCATTGCCTTGGCTCTGCCGTCGAGCAGCGGCTGGACGTTGGCGCGGTAGTGCTCGACGACGATCTGGACTTTCTGGGCAATGTTGTAGGGGTGCAGCCGGACCCAGCGCATCAGCGTCTTGACCGCCTCGGAGCGCTCAACCTCCGTTTCATCCAGCTCCTCGCCACCGTTGGCCAGTTTGAAGGCCAAGCCGTAGGGCGTATAGTTCTGCAGCACGTCGAGGATGAAGCCCTCTTCGATGGCCTGCCGCATGGAATAGACGTGGAAGGGCGCTGGCAGGTTGGTGGCGCTGGCGGGCTGGGTTGGGTCGGGTCGCCGCCCGAACAACTCCAGCGTCTTGCCCTTGGGCGTGGCCGTAAAGGCGACGTAAGTCACCCCGCTGTCGGCAGCACGAGCCGCCATCTGAGCTGCCATGATGTCCTCGGCACCAACCTCACCACCATCCCCTAGGGTCCCGATTTCCTCTGGTGACAGCACCGCCTTGAGCTGGGCTGCGGTGGCGCCAGTCTGGCTGGAGTGCGCTTCGTCCGCGATGACAGCGAAGCGCTTGCCCTGCGTCGCCGTGAGGTCCCGCACCTCCTGCAGCGCGAAGGGGAAGGTCTGGATGGTGCAGACGACGATCTTCTTGCCATCAGCCAGCGCTTGGGCGAGCTGACCGCTCTTGGCTCCAGCATCGCTCTTGATGGTGGCCACTACCCCGGCATTGCGCTCGAAGCTGAAGATGGCTTCCTGTAGTTGGCTATCAATGACGTTGCGGTCGGACACGACAAGCACGCTGTCGAAGACCTTACTGTCCTGATCGTCATGCAGGTCAGCCAGGAAATGGGCAGACCAAGCGATGGAGTTGGTCTTGCCCGAACCTGCTGAGTGTTGGATGAGATATTTACCGCCTGCCCCTTCAGCGAGCACCGCTGCCCGGAGCTTTCGGGTGGCATCGAGCTGGTGATAGCGCGGGAAGATGTAGCCGCTCAGGGCCTTCTTGGCATCCCGCACGCCAACCGTGTAGCGACCCAAGATTTCCAGCCAGCTATCGCGCTGCCACACCGCTTCCCAGAGGTAGGCTGTGGGGTGGCCGCTCGGGTTTGGCGGGTTGCCCTTGCCGCCCGCATTGCCCTTGTTGAACGGCAGGAAGGTGGTGAGCGGACCAATGAGCTTGGTCGTCATCATCACTTCAGCATTGCTGACCGCGAAGTGCACCAGCGCGCCCCCAGGGAAGGCCAGCAGCGGCTCTGGGGCCTGCCCCTTGGGGGTCGGGTGCCGATCAAAGCGATACTGGTCCACAGCGTCCTGAACGGACTGGGTGAAGTCGGTCTTGAGCTCCACCGTGGCCACTGGCAGGCCATTGAGGAACAAGACTAGGTCGATGCAATTCTCATTCGCTTGCGAGTAGCGCACCTGGCGCACCACGCGGAGCCGGTTGGCCGCATAGCGGGCCAGGATGTCGCCGTTCATGCCCAGCGCAGGCTTGAACTGGGCAAGGCTGAGGGGCGCGCGCAGACCGATTAGCTCGACGCCATGCCGCAGCACATCCAGCGAACCGCGCTCATCGAGCTGCTTCCGCACGCGGTCGAGCAGCATCTGCTCGGCGGCGGTCCCATGGTTCTTAACGAGGGTTGCCCAGGCTTGTGGCTGAGTGGCTTGGACCCAGGCGAGAAGATCGGAGGGATAGAGAGCGCGGGCGCGGTCGTATCCAGAAGCATCGCCTTGGGCATAAAGCCAGCCGTTGGCCGCCAAGTGGCCGCACACCTCGGTCTCGAAGCTGATCTCGCGGTGAAGGGTCATGCGTCTACCTCGCCATCATCGTCCAGCACCAGCGTCCAGGTCCGGCGCAATGGTAGTTCAGCGCGGATGTCCTCTGGCAGGCGGTCGTACACGGTGAGGAGGTTGTCGATCAGCTCTCGTCGTCCCCAAAACCTGATCTGCAGTGACCTCAAGTTGGTCCGGGTTCGTACCGAGCTCTTGAAACCGCCCCAGCTAACGATCAGGCCGTGATCTGCCTTCAACTCCGCGACGTTGCCCCGGAGCGACTGTAGGGTGGGGTCGTCAACCACGATGCTGCCGGACTTGACTTGAACCACGACGCTTGGGCTGGCTAGTCCCAAAGGACCGCTGCCTGCCACGATGTCGGCCCCGCCATCTGCACCGGGCGGGGACACTCGGGTTTGATACCCATGTGCCTCAAGGATGGCTGCGACCAGTCGAGTGAAGTCATGACCGGTAAAAACTGACGCTATCCGGCGCTCGATTTGGTCCCGCGCCAGTAGCTCCAGATTGATTGGCTGGTCCGCAGCTTCGGTGCTCTCGTCGGTCGCGGAAGATTTGGCCAAAGGGCTCTTCGTTGACGATGGCACAGTCCCATCGCCGGGGTCTTGTCCGGTCTCCAGCACGGCCTGGATACGACGCAGGGCATCATTGCGGCTGATCTCGCACACGGTCATAAACGCACCGAAGCTGTAGAGCAGGTCTTGCTTGAAGGTGTCACGGGGTAAATCAGTTTTGATCCACTGCACTGGTCTTGTCGGCTCGCCGTCCGGTCCTGTCGCATACGGCCCAGAGAGACGACCAATGGCGATGGTGCCGGTAGTCTTGAAGGGCGTTACAACCAAGTCGCCAGTTTCAGCCACATTGATGAACTGGTTGATCTGGGCAGCGAAGTTGCGGTGACGGTTCGGCTTGTCGTTCGGGAACAGCTCGGCCATTTTCGCGATGAGGGCCTCGCGGTCCTTAAGGTGCGCGATGTCCTCGGACAGACCAAAGCCGATGCGGAGCATGTTGTCCTGCAGGGTTGCCGTCTCGTACTCACCATTTTTGCCGAGCCGAACGAGCCAGAGCCGTGTCATGCAGCTACCTCATCAAGGTGGACTTGTCGCACGTCGATCTTGCCGGTGATGGCAGCGGAGATGAGGGCGCTACGACGCTCTGATAGAAGCGTGATCGCGGCATTTGCCTGATCTTCTAACGCCCCTATTTGTTCGATTGTATCGCTTATGAAATTCGCGATGCTGCGCTGTTCATCAAGAGGCGGGAAAGCCGCGTAGAAGTTCCGTACGAACTCATCTGGAACGCGCTTCTGACCACCAGCACCGTACATCGAACCCTCGCCAAGTCTTCTGAACTCGGTCGAACTGACTATCCAATGGATGAACTCGGCAGAGGTCCTTGCTGTGGGTCGAACAACGATCAATTCCGTTGTTCCGAACCCCACTCCTCCTTGAAGAGCTTGCATGATCGCGCCTTTGCCATTTTCAAAGCATGGCGTGATCTTGGCTATCGCCACGTCTCCATCCTGAAAATAGGTGTAACCCGTCTCAACTGACGCGATGGACCTGGCTTCGCTCAGGCGTAATGAGCCGTCCACGCCCACCGCATCCATCGGCACGAAGGAAACCTCTTCCTCGCGGTCACGATCAGCTATTTCTGACTTGGAGGGGTTGAGGCGAGCAACGAAGCGAAGCCGCTTTACCTCCCAATGCTCCGGCACGTCTCCCAGCCACGCTACCCCAGAAGGCTTTATCTTTGCATTCGGGTCGAGGCCCTTAGTGACTGCGTGGGAGATGACGGCTTGGCGCTTTTCCTTGAGCAGGTCGATCAGTCGCCGCTGCTCTTCCACCAACGCATCGATCTTACCCGTCTCCCGTTCGAGGAAGGTGGTGATGGCGGTCTGCTCCGCTGGAGACGGCACAGGTACGCTGATGTTCATCAGGTCGCTGGCGTTTATAGCGGGATAGCTCACGCCGACTGAGCGCGCGATGACCTCCGAAATAAAATATTCCGCCTGCACAGCATAGCTGAGGTATTCTGCTTTGATGTCCCGGGCGCGCAGGACCGCGAAGCCCGTTGACGCGATCATGTTTACTGGTGGGGACTTGATCGGGGCAATTGCGCGAAGGTAGGTGCGAACGGTTGAGACCAGCACATCGCCATCCCGAACCTTCCGACGAGCACGAGAAGGGGCTTCACCAAAAGCGACATCAGTGACTTCCGTGATGCCCTGCCCGGCCGTCACACCGGAAATCTCCACGTACTGGATTATGTGCTCAGGGTTTGTGTCTTCCGCAATCACTTCATCGTTGCACGTGGCGACAGCCCACAAAGGAGCGTGGTCCCAAGATCGGGGAACCGAGCCCAACCAGCCCGGAGCGTCCGTGTACTCGGAGTAGCAACCGTGCGTCATGCCAGCGCCCCGATCATGGCCTGGATGCGGGCCGTGACCTGCTTCAATTCACCGTCGATCTCCTCCAGCGACCGTGGTGGCTCGAACACATAGAAATGCCGGTTGAACGGGATTTCGTAACCCACCTTGGTCTTGTCGTGATCAATCCATGCATCGGACGCATGGGGCAGAACCTCGCGGGCGAAGTAGGCCTCTACTTCCTCACCGAGCGGCACGTTTTCGGTGTCTCTCAAGGTACTGTCAGCCTGTGGTTTGCCCTTTGCCTTACCGCGTGCACCCAGGACAACCTTGCCGTCCTCGTCACGCAACGGCCGTTCAACGGTGATGGTGCGATAGCCAAAGGCCTCGTTGGGGAAGATGCGCGACAGCGGCGCCAACTTGACCTTGCCACCCTCTGGTGTCGTTGGGGGCTGTTCACCAGCGCGGACGACAACCCGGTCAACCTCCTTGCCTGAATCGTCCAGCAGTGTGGCGATCTGTGCCTCTGCGAAGTCTCCGAATAGCCTCGTCACCGTCTCGATATCAGCCTGTCCCATCTCCTTGCGCTTGGAACCCAGGCTCTTGCGCATCTTCTGCCAAAAGCTGGATGCATCGATGAGTTGGACCTTCCCCGTGCGGTGGGCTGGTTTGCGGTTGGTCAGGACCCAGACATAGGTGGCGATGCCTGTGTTGTAGAACATGTCGGTAGGCAGGGCGATGATCGCCTCGACAAGATCGTTCTCCAGTACATAGCGCCTGATCTCGCTCTCGCCGCTCCCCGCGCCTCCAGTGAATAGCGGCGAGCCATTGAGTACGATACCGAGACGGCTGCCACCATCCTTTGCCGGGCGCATCTTCGAGAGGAGGTGAAGCAAGAAAAGCAGTGAGCCATCGGACACTCTGGGCAGACCCGGTCCGAACCGCCCGTTGTAGCCCTGCTGCTCATGCTCGCGCCGGACTTCCTTTTCGACCTTCTTCCACTCAACGCCGAAGGGCGGGTTGGACAGCATGTAGTCGAACTTCTTGTCCGCATGGCCATCGTCCGACAGCGTGTTACCGAAGGTGATGTTGGACACATCCTGCCCCTTGATCAGCATGTCCGCCTTGCAGATAGCGTAGCTCTCGGGGTTGAGCTCCTGCCCATGCATGACGAGACGAGCCTGGTCGTTGTGCTCGATGAGGTATTCGCCAGCCACCGAAAGCATGCCGCCTGTGCCTGCAGTCGGGTCATAGATGGAACGCACCACGCCTGGTTTGGTCAGGACATCGTCGTCTTCCACGAACAGCAGGTTGACCATGAGGCTGATGACCTCACGCGGGGTGAAGTGCTCGCCAGCGGTCTCGTTGCTGAGTTCGGCGAACTTGCGTATGAGCTCCTCGAAGATCAGCCCCATTTGGTGGTTGTCCACCTTCTTGGGGTGAAGATCGACCCGAGCGAACTTCTCGGTCACCTGGTACAACAGCCCCGCCTTGGCCAGCCGGTCAACCTGAGCGGCGAACTCGAAGCGCTCGAAGATGTCCCGCACCTCCAGGGAGAAGGCCTGGATGTATGTGTAGAGGTTCTGGGCAATGTTGTCCTGGTCACCGATCAGTGTGGGCAGGTCGAGCTTGGCGGTGTTGTAGAAAGTCTGCCCAGCCTTGCGCAGCAGGAACGGCTCGACATTGATGCCCTTGCCGTCACGGGCCGCGAACTCGTCCAGCACCGCCTGCTTGGTCGGCTCCAAGACGCAATCGAGGCGCCGCAGCACGGTAAACGGCAGGATGATCTTGCCGTAGTCCGCCTGCTTGAAGTCCCCCCGCAGCAGGTCTGCAACCGACCAGATGAGCGATGATAGTGCCTGCTGGTTCACCCGCAGCGTCCCCCGTGAAGTCTTTTGGGGGACTTGAGCCCATCAGCGGGTGCTTTGGCAAGGGTGCAGCCAGTCAGCGCCACATCGGACCATCGCCACCAGCCGTGACCCGCTCATCCCAGGCAGCCACTAGCCAGCCAGGGTGTTCAACGGCGTTGATCGGCTGGAACCCTAGTCGATTGTCGGTCTCGTAGTAGTTCGCGAGTTTCGTCTGCGTTGCCGCATTAGCTTCACCTTCAAGTGGATGCGCCTTGAGGGTTACGATGCGACCATACCCGTGAAGGGCAAAGCGTGCTTCTCGCATCAGTCGCAGGGCAAGACCGCGACCCCGGTAGGGCTTGGCAACTCTCGCTTCTTCAAGGTGAATGAAAGTCGTTGCTTCAGTGGACGGCAGCATCTGCTCGACGGCACCCTTATTCGCTGCGAGGACTTCAAACGCCTGCAGTGCATGCGCGCTTCGTCCATCGAGGAAAAAAACATCATCAAGCTCGTCCAAGTCTGGAAAGTAGCCAAGGTCGAGAACGAAGCCCTCTAGCGAACCGGCTGTGACCCCCTCGCCATCCAGGCATTGGACCTCGAATGACATCAGGTCGGGCTTATCGTAGTCGCGCGTGATAATGGTCTGGATGGCCAGGGAAGTGGTGTGCTGTGGCAAGGAAGGCTCCATCGGGAAACGCATAATTGCTAGTTGAGGTTAGGAAAAAGAACAGACGCCCTATCTCAAACAGGCAGCAAAGGTTGGCTGGACTTGTCGATGCGTTGCACTGCGGACACTCCGATGCCGAGCGACTTGGCGACCTTGACCACGCCCATCCCCTCGGCACGAAGAGCCCGGACCTTGGCCTCCACGTCATCCGAGAGCGTGGGCCTGCCCAGCTTCTTGCCTTGAGCCTTGGCACGCGACAGGCCAGCGTTGACCCGCTCCTGGATCATTGCCCGCTCGAACTCCGCAAAGACCGCCATCATGCCGAACAGGGCTCGACCCGAGGGCGTGGTGGTGTCGAGGGCCTGCTGGTGCAGGTAGAGGTCAGCGCCATGGCCTTTGAGGTCCTCAAGGAAGCTCACCAGGTCCTGCATCGATCTGCCGAGGCGGTCCACTGACCATGCAGCAACAAGGTCAACCTCGCGGCGCGCAACGGCCTTGAGCAGGGCATCGTAGGCAGGCCGCTTCTCTCGCCCCTTAGAGCCAGAGACGCCTGCGTCCTCGAACACCTGCACAACATTCCAGCCTGCACGTTCGGCCACCAGCTCAAGCTCGCGGCGCTGGTTCTCTGTGGTCTGCTCTTTTGTGGAGACGCGGAGGTAGATGGCGACCCGCTTGGTCATGGTGAGGCTCCTGTGTTCAGTACATACTGAATACAAGTGATTTCGGTATGTCGTCAAGCGTTGTAGCCAACCCTTGTATTTGCGGGCTTCAGGTTGACCATTTGTGGAGGGGATTTCGGTATAGGTCGGCGGACTAAGAGAAGGGCGACCCGATGATACCAGAAGCGGCAGGAGCAACCCCCTATGGCATCTTCCTGCTGGCGGATGCCTATCTAGGCGCTGCGAACCTCGCTGCGAAGGAGTCACGCCTATACTCACAGGGGCCGACCCGACTCCTGAGCTATCACGCTGCTGAGCTGTTTCTCAAAACCTACATGCGCTCCGCAGGTGAGACCATCGACAGCCTTCGTAGCCACGGGCATGACCTTTACAGCATGCTGACACGCGCTGGGGAGCTTGGCCTCAATGTGCCGCCTCAGATCATCGCTCAAGCGGAGAAGATGAAGCGTAAGAACGACTATGTCCGTGTGAGGTACGTAGTGGTTGAAGAGAAGTCGGACATCTCACCGGACAGTGTTCTGCGATTCACGACAACCATCAAGCAGTGCGTGTGCGCCGCCCTCAACATGGATGATCATGGCGTGCCTATGGGAGAACACTGGCTCGGACCGTTGCCATCAGACTATCCGATGAGGAACCGCCTGATGCCTAAGGATTGATGCGTCACTGGAGGGGCCACGGGGGGAAATCCCCCGCAGCCCTATTGATCTTGCCGCCTCAGAATTTTGCGCCAAAAACAGCCTGAAACGTCTGACATCGTCAGATCATTGGCGTAGGGGGCGGTTACTGCAGGTGGTAGAATTTACCATTCAGAAGGCCTCTCCCGGTCCCAGCGGCACTCCTTCATCGTCGCGCGAAAAGGGGTCCCTTCGCGCCTGCACACGCTCCATGTCCTCAAGGGCGGACCACAGCCAGTCGATCATTTCCTGACCCTCATGATAACCGACCTTCCCGTGGGCTCCCAAGAAGTCGCTGAGCGCGGCTCTGGCCTGGTGCTTGTAAAGCGTGATTGGCACTGGTGCACCTTCGCCTCCGACCCTGACGGGCTCTTCCTGGTTGCCCATTTTAACGGCCTCTTTCGGAAAGTCCGACTGCATCCACTTCATGATCGTCGGATGGCTTCTGCCGATGTCCCGACCAATTTCGCGATACGACTTAAAGCCGCCATCGGGCAGGCGGTGGTGACCAGCTTCAACGTAACGGCGGAACATGGCTCGAACCTCTGGGCCTTTCAACGGCGTACCGTGGGCGCTGTTGGCGCTTGCAGCCTGCCACCGGGCCTCGTCAGCCCTCACTCGGATTAACATGGCCTGCACCGTAGTCGTGCCAGCGGAACCCCTGAGCTGAGCCTCTGCGGCCAAGGTTTCGAGTACGGTGACCCGATGATGACCATCGACTATCACGGGGAGCTGTTCTGGGGCCTCGTCTAGGATAGCAAGCGTTATGGGCAACATGGCCTTGCCCGACCGATAGGCAGCCTTCAGGCGGCTAAGGTTCGCCTCGTCCAGCTTTCTTCGGACCTGAAAAGTCGGGTCCTGCCTGATGAGGTCAAGGTCGATGTCAAACGGGCCGATGACGGTGCCCAATGCCGCGTTGGATAGGCGTTGGCGGATGGCTTCGAGTTTCATGTGGTGTCCTGCGGATGTCGCGCGCGAACGGGCCTCGGGTTCCCCGCGCTCTCGCGACCCTGAATGTAGAGCCGAGCAGCGCTGCTGAGGCCGTCTCGTATGGAAAGGTCAACAAACAAGTGCCGCCAGCCGTGGTTCGGCGACAGGTCTTCTCGATCTATCCCGATCTTCCGAACCCAGCGTCGAACCGCCGTATCTGCCCCTGACGCGAAAAGTCGTTGTTCTTTACTCGCTTGCACCCATGCGATGAAACCTTCTTCCTCCAGCGACGGATGTACGGGTATCCGTCGATGCGCACTAAGGGTTTTAAGACTACGCTTGCCTGCGCTGTCCACGTCGATGAACCATAGCCCTTCCGCTTGAAAGAGGTCATTTTTCTCGATTGCGCTCGCCTCCCCGATACGCAGGCCTGTGTACGCACAAATCCAGGGAAGCCAGCGCATCCGCGCATCGTCCTCTTCTCTCGCAGCCCGGAGGATAGTGACCGCTTCATCGGGCCACACCGATGACGCTGCGGACGACTTGCGCGTGAAGTCTGGGATTTCTACATCTTCGATGTCACGCGCCACTTCCCGGAGCCTTTCTCGCTCCGCCCCCTTCATTCGCTGAATGCCCCATCCAATGATGGTTTTGATCGTGACTAATTTATTCGCAATGGTACGGTTCTTGAGCGCTCCCTCGACTAGCATCGAATGGCGCCATCCATCTAGATCAGTGTGGGTAACCGTTGCGGCGTCGTCACCGCCCGTTCCTCTATAGGCCGCGAACTCGGCAGCTATTGTCGTGAACTTTCGTGCGGTGTCTTCTTTGAGCGGCTTAGCCTCCAACCCTGGGGCGCGGTGCTCTGCCTCAGCTTTGATGATCTGGCTGAACGTGATGCGATGGGAAACGACTGCCAACGCGGATGGCTCTGGCGCTTCGTACGTTGGGAACCGCGTCCCTATCTCGTCCGGCCGAAAATCCCCTTTGCTGCGTCGCTCCAGTAACAGAGCTAGGTCGCCTGCAGCTCGGTCAAACTCTGCAAGGCAACGCTGGCGAGTTTCGTCATCCACGCGAAGCTGCTTCTGGGCAAGTGCTCCATCTACCCATGAGCCAAGGCGCGCATCGACCGAGGGGGCGCCGATCATGAGTGCCGCTGCGGGGGATGCTTTGCGCTTTGCTTCGAGCTCATCTCGTTCGCGTCGTCGCTGAGCCCATTGGGCCGCTTCGCCAGGGTCATCTTCCAGAACGGAACGTATCAAGTGATACATTTCTCCGGCCAGCGCTGTGATTTGCTTTAACGTAAGGCGTACCGGTCCCGCATCAAAACTGACCCAAATTTTATTGAACTCTGCCTGAGCCTCATGGCTGAGTTGTTTCGCCAGTGCAGCGTCCTTGGTACGCAGCGACACCTTGATGTATTCGCCCACCTTTACCACGGAAGGCAGCCCATCCACCGTCACCGTGACTGATTTGCCTTTGGCTGTCCCTACCAGCCGAGCGGGAACGCGCTGCTTGAGCCAGTAGATGCCGGTGCTGGGATGCTTGTATGGGGAGGGCATGCGAAGGACCATGAGAACCACCTCTGAGTACCAAAGGCGAACCCGAAAAGTCCAGCAAATCCAATTAGTTGAGTACTATCAAAGAGATAGAATGGTGCTGCCGGACAGGATTGAACTGTCGGCCTCTCCCTTACCAAGGGAGTGCTCTACCACTGAGCTACGGCAGCATCTGGGGGCGCTCACGGAGAGCCGCCTCGTCGTGTCGGAGGCCTAAAGGCGCGGCGACGGGGGCTCCTTTGCCATAGGGATAATCTCGACGCAAGACCAAAAACAGCCTATCTACCGCCATGATTATCATCTGGCTGGATTGGCGATGAGCAAATCGGACCAAGCGGCGCTGCGCGAGCAAAGATTGGCCGCAAAGCTGCGGGAAAACTTGAAGCGCCGGAAGGAACAGGCGAAGGCACGGACCAGTATGGGGCCAAGTGATTCTCCTGCGCCGACGCCCGGCCTGGACACGGACAAGAAACCGTAAACCATTTTCGGGCGAACTACGGTGTGGCTGGCGAACCCAAGGATCGCCGCCACATGACTGACGACCGGTGGCTGTGCCGACAGGGACGCCGCCATATCTAGAGAACGGCTGGTCTGGCTTACGTGGCAACGAAGACCTCGCCTACCTCCCACCCAGGTAGCAGGCCCTGTTGGGCCGAGTTTTGAGGACTTCTATATGGATCGCATTCGTCTGATCGGCGGCAATGAACTCAATGGGGAAATCCCCATTTCCGGCGCCAAGAATGCCGCCTTGCCGCTGATGATCGCGTCTCTGCTCAGCGACGAGCCACTGGTTCTGACCAATGTGCCGCGCCTTGCCGACGTCAAGCAGCTGGAACGTATTCTGGAAAACCACGGCGTGGATATCGCCGTGCATGGCCGCCGGCGCGGCGAGGACGATGGCGTCGGCCAGCGCATGACCTTCCATGCCGCCGACATCGTCGACACCACGGCCCCCTATGACCTCGTCTCGAAAATGCGCGCCAGCTTCTGGGTGATCGGGCCCCTCCTCGCCCGCTGCCACGAGGCCCGCGTTTCCCTGCCCGGCGGCTGCGCCATCGGCACGCGTCCGGTCGATCTTTTCCTTTATGGCCTCAAGGCCCTGGGCGCCGAAATCGACATCGATGACGGCTATGTGGTCGCGCGCGCGCCGCAGGGCGGGCTGGTCGGCGCGACGGTCAGCTTCCCCAAGGTTTCGGTTGGCGCCACGCACACCATTCTGATGGCCGCCACCCTGGCCAAGGGTCGCACCGTCATCGAGAACGCCGCCCAGGAGCCCGAGATCACCAATGTCGCCGAATGCCTTGTCGCCATGGGCGCCAAAATTTCGGGCATCGGCACGCGGACACTGACGGTTGACGGCGTCGACACGCTGCATGGCGCGACGGTTGAAGTCATTCCGGACCGGATCGAAACGGGCACCTTCGCCATGGCTGCCGCGATGACCGGCGGCAACGTTCTGCTCAAGGGCGCGCGTCCCGAACATCTGCAGGCCGCGCTGGACATTCTTGCGGGGACCGGCACCGAACTGACCCCCGAGGCCGGCGGATTGCGGGTGCATCGCAACGGCAACGGCATCATGCCGGTCGACGTCGACACCGAACCCTTCCCGGGCTTCCCCACCGATCTTCAGGCCCAGTTCATGGCCCTGATGACCATGAGTTCGGGCACCAGCCACATCCGCGAGACCATTTTCGAGAATCGCTACATGCACGTTGCCGAGCTGGCCCGTTTCGGTGCCGATATCTCGGTCGACGGCCAGCTCGCGACCATCCGCGGCAAGTCCCAGCTCAAGGGTGCGCAGGTCATGGCCACCGATCTGCGGGCTTCGGTGTCCTTGGTCATTGCCGGGCTTGCGGCAAAGGGCGAAACGGTCGTCAATCGCATCTACCATCTCGACCGCGGCTTCGAGCGGCTCGAAGAAAAGCTCTCCCGCTGCGGCGCCGAAATCGAGCGCGTGGCGGGCTAACAAACGACAGGACAAGGCCGCGCCTCACCGGCAAGGCCTTGTCCCCCTTCAGATCCGGGCACACCTGGGCAGCGCAGCCGCGTTCAGCAGTGCATTGCCCCCATGCCCGCAAACTTGTAGATCGACAGAGCCGTGACCAGATAGGGTGATCACACCCCGAAGGGCTTTTTCATGACCGATCTCAAGCTTATCGCGCTTGATGCCGAAGACCTCGAAGTCATCTCCGCCCATGTGCAGGATGCCGTGGTCCGCGTGCCCGACATGGGCTATGCCCGGGCCGACCGGCGCTTCGCCCTGCTGATGAACCGCTTCGACTGGACCCATGACGACAAGCGTGGCCGCGGCCTGCGCAAACGCGCCGCCATGCATTTCGATGGCGTCACCCATGCCGCCTTTGCCGGTTTCGACCCCGCCGCGCCAGAGGGCGTGCTCGAGCTTCTGGCCATCCATTTTGAGCCCACCGATTCCCCCTCCGGCGTGATCGAGCTCCGCTTTGCCGGCGGCGGCACCGTGCGCCTCACCGTTGATTATCTGGAAGCGCGCCTCTCTGATCTGGGCGCAGCCTGGGCCGCCGCGGCCAAGCCCGTCCACAGCCTCGACTGAAAGCCCTCAATGCCCCTTCGCCTCGATAGCGCCGCCGCTGATTTTGAAGCCCGCTTTTCCGCCCTGCTTTCCGGCAAGCGCGAAGCCAGCCAGGACGTCAACGACACTGTCGCCGGCATCATTGCCGACGTCCGCACACGCGGTGACGAAGCCGTGGTCGCGCTCACCAATCGTTTCGACAAGGCCGGGATCACCCCCGAGACGATCCGCTTCCGCCCTGAGGAAATCGCTGACGCTGCCGCCACTGTGCCCGCCAATGTGATCGCGGCTCTCCAGACCGCCCACGATCGCATCCGCGCGCATCACGAAAAGCAGAAGCCGGCTGACCACGTCTATACCGACGCGCTCGGGGTGACCCTGGGTTCGCGCTGGACGCCGGTCGACGCGGTCGGCATCTACGTCCCCGGCGGGCTCGCCTCCTATCCCTCATCGGTGCTGATGAACGCCGTGCCGGCCAAGGTGGCGGGTGTGGACCGCATCGCCATGGCCGTCCCGACCCCCAATGGCGAGATCAACCCCACAGTCCTCGCAGCGGCAAGGATTGCCGGCGTCACCGAAATCTACCGCATTGGCGGCGCCCAGGCCGTGGCCGCCCTCGCCTATGGCACAGCCTCCATACCCCGGGTGGACAAGGTCGTCGGCCCCGGCAATGCCTATGTGGCCACCGCCAAGCGCCAGGTGTTCGGTCAGGTCGGCATCGACATGATCGCCGGCCCCTCCGAAGTTCTGGTCATTGCCGACAGCTCCGCCAACCCCGCCTGGATCGCCGCGGACCTGATTGCGCAGGCCGAACATGGCGGCGGCGCCCAGTCCATCCTGGTCACCACGGATCCGCGGATCGCCGACGCTGTCGGTGCGGAAATGGATCGACAACTCGCGCTCCTGCCCAAGCAGGCCATTGCCCGCGAGGGATGGGACGAATTTGGCGCCATCATCACGGTAGCCTCGCTCGACGAGGCTGCAGACCTCGCCAATCGCATTGCCTCCGAACACGTGGAACTCGCCCTCGACGATCCGCAGGCTCTCCTGCCCGCCATCCGCCACGCCGGCGCGATTTTCCTCGGCCACCATACCCCCGAGGCCATTGGAGACTATGTCGGCGGCTCCAACCATGTCCTGCCCACGGCCCGCTCGGCGCGTTTCGCTTCCGGCCTGGGCGTGCTGGACTTCATGAAACGCACCTCCATCCTGGGCTGCACGCCATCGTCCCTTTCGGCCCTGGCCGAGCCGGCCGTGACCATTGCCGGCGTCGAGGGGCTCGATGGCCATGGCCGCTCCATCTCGATACGGTTGAACACTTGAGCATTTCCATGGGGACAGAAGCGACGGCAGCCAGCAAGGACAGGCTGGTGACCGTAACGCTCGACCCCAATACGATTACCTCGATCAATCCCGACGAGGTGCATGAATGGCGCATCGCCATCTATGATCTGCTCGAGGACAACAGCTTCCGGCCTGCCCGTGTCCAGGCCGAAGGGCCTTACGCCCTCCATATGTCCATCATCGGCAACTACATCGTCCTCGATGTGCGCCACCCCGAAACCTTCCAGCCCATCGCCGCGCACTATCTGTCGCTGACCCCGTTCCGCCGGTTGATTCGGGACTATTTCCGCATTCGCGAGGCCTATTATGAGGCCATCAAGTCGGCGCAGCCGTTTCAGATCGAAACCGTCGACATGGCCCGCCGGGGCCTCCACAATGAAGCCGCCGAACTGCTGCGCACACGGCTCAACAACAAGCTGATCATCGACCTCAATACCGCCCGGCGCCTGTTTACGCTGATCTGCGCCGTCCAGCCCTATGCCAGTCGCATCGACGAAGCCACGAGCCAGCTGCCCAGCGTGCTGTTCGTCTGTTCGATGAATTCGGTCCGCTCGCCCATCGCCGCCGCGCTGGCGCGCCATGTCTTTCCCGGCCGCCTCATCGCCCGTTCCGTGGGCGTCAACGGCGGCAAGGCCGACGCTTTCGTGCACGAGGTCATGGAAGAGATCGGCATTGATATGAGCGTGCACACGCCCCATATCCTGGACGAACTGGTCGCCAACCATTTCGATCTCGTTGTGACCCTGTCCGACGACGCGCCCGAAGCGGTCGAACGCCATGGTCTGGAAGCGGGCGCAATCGAGCAGTGGCAGGTCGATGATCCCTCCCTCGTCGAAGGCAATCGCGAGCTGGTGCTCAACGCTTATCGTGATCTTCGCGACACGCTGCGCAAGCGCGTTCGGGCTCGTCTCGAGCCACTTGTAGCAAGTGGTTCACAAAGCCAATGAATTGAAGTAGGTTCCGCCCAAATTTGCGGCCCCGGCCAGCCACCAATGGCGCATGGGGGCCTTCTCAGGAGAAAGTATGGCCAAGGAAGAAGTGCTCGAATTTCCGGGCGTGGTCACCGAATTGCTTCCCAACGCGACATTCCGCGTGAAGCTTGAAAACGATCACGAAATCATCGCCCACACCGCAGGTCGCATGCGCAAGAACCGCATTCGCGTGCTCGCAGGCGACAAGGTCCTGTGCGAGATGACGCCCTACGACCTGACCAAGGGTCGCATTACCTACCGCTTCAAGTAGGCTTGGCGCAGCATGGCCGGCCGTCCCGATCTCATTCTGGCTTCGGCCTCGCCGCGCCGACTGGCACTGCTCAATCAGATCGGGATCGAACCCGAGCATCTGGTGCCGGCCCATGTCGATGAGACACCCGAAAAGGACGAACTGCCGCGCAAGCTTGCGCAGCGCCTGGCCGATCTCAAGGCCCTGACGGCGCAGCACAAGGCGCGCATCGCCGGCTTTGGCAACAATGCCCTGGTCCTTGGCGCCGATACGGTGGTTGCCGTCGGGCGCCGCATTCTGCCCAAGGCCGAGACCATGGAAGAGGCCACCGAGTGCCTCGGCCTCCTCTCGGGCCGGGCGCATCGCGTCTATACCGGCATCACGCTGATCACCCCCTCGGGCGCCCGGCGCCACCGGCTGGTCGAAACACGCATCCGCTTCAAGCGCCTCTCCAACAAGGAGATGGAGGCTTACCTGGCCAGCGCCGAATGGCGCGGCAAGGCGGGCGGCTACGCTATTCAGGGCATTGCCGGCGCCTTCGTGGTCAAGCTGGTCGGGTCCTATTCGGGCGTGGTCGGCCTGCCCCTTTTGGAAACCGCACAGCTCCTTTCGGGCGAAGGCTATCCGGTTCACTTCAACTGGCTCAACCAGTCGAGCCATTCGGGCGTCTGATGACTGCGGCAACCGACAGGAAGTGCCCCATCTGCGGCAAGCCCACGGTGGAGGCTTTCAAGCCCTTCTGCTCCAAACGCTGCGCCGACATCGACCTCAACCGCTGGCTGAGCGGCAATTATGTCATTCCGGCCCGCGATGACGAGCCACCGGCCGACTCCGGTGAGGACAGCTGAAGAGCCTGGTTTTCCACGCCTCCGCCTCGGCGCGATCCCCTTGCAATGTCAGGCTTTTCACAGAAAATCGTCTCTTCCCCATTTTCTTTCCCGACCTTGCTGGACAGCCCCCGTCAAACGCACTATAAGCCGCCCGTCCGGTCCACCAAGCCGGGCCTTAGGGTAAGCCCAGATAGCTCAGTTGGTAGAGCAGCGGATTGAAAATCCGCGTGTCGCTGGTTCGATTCCGGCTCTGGGCACCACCATCTCCTTTAAGTGCTGAAAACACTGAGATTTTTAGGATTTTTGTCTAGGAGGTGTCGAAGCGGGTGTTTTCCTAGACACTTTTGTTCCTGCATTGTCCCATTGACAATCAAAATCTAGAAAAGTGTTCTAGCCGCGGTTTATGGCGCTCTCAGCTAGTCGCTTCTGGTTTGCGGCCATGGTGTACCGCTCCACCTCCTTGATTGTCTTGTGACCGGTGATGGCCATAATCTCGTGCGCTGTCGCTCCATTCTCAGCAAGTCGAGTTGCACAGGCTTTGCGAAGACCGTGGGCTCGTCCCGGTACTCCCGCTTGAAGGCATTTTTCTCGAAACCAATTTCCAAATCCAGCACTCGTGAATGGCTTCCCAAAATTTGTGACCAGATAAACCAAGTCACCCGTCGGGCTAGCATCCAAAATGCGCCGCAGTTCCGGGCGAATTGGAATTTGAAGATGGACCGGCTTGTTGTCGCGGTTCTTCTGTTGGGTAAAGTGCAGCGCGCCCTGTTTCTCATTCTGGTAACCAAACTGGACAACATCAGAACGGCGTTGGCCTGTGTAGAGAAGCAGACCAAGCGCGAGATGAGCTTTCGTACCAAGTGGGTGGCGCCTTTCGAACTGCTCCACCTCTTCAAGTGTCCACGTATGGTGCCCGTCTGGATTGTTGTTCTTGAGATATCGAACATCGCGGGCAGGATTCGCCTGCGTAATGCCAACTTCGGGCAGTGTTGCCCAGCTAAACACCGCTCGAATTGCTTTGACGCGTCCGTTCGCTGCTTCGGGAAATTCTCGTTTCTTATCGCGGATCAGCGCAACAGTTTTTGGCCGAAACTGATCAATTGGGACATCGCCAAAGGTGAGATTGGTGCCTGTGGGGCTTTCTGCCATACAGTGTGAAAGAATACCGCGCCGCACATGTTTGGTGCGTTGGGACAACCCCCCGAATTCGGTAGAGGCCATGTATTGCTGACACAACCATGCGAAAGTGCCTTGTACCGGCTGCTTTATCTTTGGCGACACTGGCCGCTCCCCGGCAAGCAACCGACGATAGGTTGCTTCCCATTCGGCCGTTCCCGGCATGCCATGCATTCGCACGTTTTTCTGGCCCTTTTGGCGGAAATAAACGAACCACTTACCGCTGCCCTTCGGAGATTCGTATTCAATGACGAACCGGGGCAGGCGGAGCCCGTGACCCTTTAATGGAACGGTGCCCATTCGTCTGCCTCCTTGTCCTCGCCGGGCAGCTGTCTAAAAGCTAGCTCGATTTCTTGCCTATCCCAAACGCGGCGACTGTCAATTTTTTTTGGTTTAGGCATCCGTCTATCTTTGACCAACTGGTCAAATTTAGATGGACTTACACCTATATATGCAGCGGCCATTTCTCGAGAAAGACCTAAGGGTGCCAAAGATTGCGGCAAAGCGTTGTAACGTCGCGATGCGGTAGTTGGTTCTGAAGTAAGGCTATTCATTAGGCCCCACACCCAAGGTGGTCAGATCACATCGGCACCTGCCCCTCAGCCAAGAAGAATATAAAATCATTTTGTTTCCATTGTAGCATAGTAAAATCCCCGGGTAGCTTCCGGAATGAAATCTACCTATATAATAATCTTGAAATCAACTTATGCCTGAACCGCGATATTGACGCATTGGCGCTAGGTAGTAAATATTTTTCTGCGTTGCGCGTATTTGGTTCATATATACTTGGATGAGCGTAATGTCCGTAAGGGAGTGCTTATGCGGATATAGGCTAACTTTTGGCGCTGCCGCTTCTGAGTCGCCAAGGGGCATGTGCATCGGACCGACCTGAATGACGCAAGGGGGAGCACCTTGACGCAATCGCGCCAGTGTTGGCATACGATGTTGTTGCCTGCGATACAGGTCACACTAGGATGACGAGGCCGCCCGGGCGGGACTGCAAAATTTTGACCTCCGTCGGATCGCACTTTGGCGCCCATAGTGGTCCGTCGCCGCATAATATCAACACGATGGTCAGCTGGACTTTCAACTAATCGCGATCTGACCAGATCTGACCATCCACTTGTCGCGCCGTACGTCACTAAACTCGCAATAGGTGTCCGACCCGGTTATGGCCTTCGGCATAATGCGGAGCGACCATGGCGTACCACAGTCGCCCTGCCCATGTTCTACGTCGTACCATTCACCAACGATGGTGGGGTATGGAGCGTTTCCAGTGGAACGGCATGCATGAAGCTAAGCCCAAAAACTAGAACTCCCACCGGCGCGAATTTGCGCGGCTGATAGACGCTATTCATTCTACAAAATAACCCCTCATGTTAACAAAATCCTCGCGTTATACTCGTGTTGGTGAGCGAGGAAGATGTATTTTCAACCCCAAGCTAACGCCCGTTCAAAGTCCAATCCGTAATTTAAAATACTACTGCTCTGGTTATCAGCTTCCTATGGTCAGCAGACAGTTCAGTTTAGGATGAACGGGGTCGTCCATTGCCTGACCCCGCCCGTCCGTAAGGGTATACCATTGCGAACAATGCTCCGGATCGACCAGACTGTGTCCACAAGGGTGGAATCAAGTCAACGGAGATGATACACAACGGACGCTATCTGTACGGACTCTGGGGGGCCTATGGCTACCATACTCTATGCGCGCGTCTCGACTGCCGAACAGCACCTCGATCATCAGAGAACTCAAGCCGAGCAGGCCGGCTTCGCTATCGACGAGATCGTTGCGGATCATGGGGTCTCTGGGGCATCGACAGCGCTCAAGGAGCGCCTTCAAGGGAAGCGGCTCTTTGACTTGCTTAGGCGCGGTGACACGCTTGTGGTGCGTTGGGTGGACCGTTTGGGGCGCAATTATGCGGATGTCACTGAGACCATCCGCGCGTTCATGGCCAAGGGCGTGATTGTTCGTACTGTCATTAACGGTATGACGTTCGACGGCTCCACCGCAGACCCCATCCAAATGGCCGTACGGGACGCACTGATTGGGTTTATGGCCGCAACAGCACAAGCGCAGCATGAAGCAACTAAATCCAGCCAGCGGGCGGGTATTGAGGCTGCCAAAGCGGAGGGCAAGACTTACCTAGGCCGTAAGCCCAGTTACGACAGGAAGGCGCTGGAGCTAGTCAATAACATGCTGGCACTCGGCACTGCCGGCACTGGAGATATTGCAAAGGCCGCTGCGCTCTCCCGGCAGACAGTCCTGCGCATCAAGGCAGACCCGGCGAAAGCTGAGGCCATACTCGCCGCTTGGGAGTAAGTTGGGCCGCCTGATTTTTCTAAGATGCTTGTGAGCATTTGGCCTAGTCACTAGGAAGCGCACAGCCCAAGTTGTCAATCGGCGCAGTGCTGACACTTGGCTGACGGCCTATTGAGCGGACGGACGCCGGCAGACGTCCGGGGCTCAGTAACGAAAAATGGCGTCGTCATCCTGCTGTTTCCTAGGTTTGGTGGTAACGCAATATCCCGCGCAGTCAACAAACTGCCCGCACCAGCCCTCGGCGTACCACGTAGACCCGTTGTCGCTCTCGCGCAAAAACCAAAGATGGCGGTCGGTAGCAGCATAGACACGCGCATCCTCGATAGAGTCGAACAAGACCAGCCCGCCAACATCAACCAAATCGTAATGATCTTCGATATGCGGAACAGGGGGAAT
The DNA here is from genome assembly GCA_023391095.1 of Pseudomonadota bacterium. Classification (GTDB taxonomy): domain Bacteria; phylum Pseudomonadota; class Alphaproteobacteria; order Rhizobiales; family Devosiaceae; genus Devosia. The sequence goes on along the minus strand of JAEWBN010000020.1, from coordinate 467 downwards.
TGGATCAATATTATCTACATCATTGATTTTCATTATAGAAACTCCGTTTTACTTGGCTATTTATGTCTATGTTTCCTTTCAATTTTAAGTATTAACTTCATACTTAGCACTTTTATCCCGGAGTCTATTGCTGAAATTTTGGCGAGCTCTGCCAGCCTGGCCGAAAGGCCAGTGAGTTGAAAATGGACTCGTAGCAGATTTGATGGGCAGCTTCAGCTGATCGCAGAATCCTTTGGTCGAGCGATACGCCTTTTCAGATCTGTCCGGCATCAGCACCCGTGGCACAGAATTGGGTTTGATCGTTAAGGAGAGTTCTGGTCTCATCTGAAGGACGAAAGCCCCAGAATGACGACGAAAACCACGAAGACGAAGAAGCCCGCCGAACAGGTTGTCAAGGATATCCGCCGGGCGACCCGACGGCATTTTTCTGCAGAGGACAAGATCCGGATTGTGCTCGATGGCTTGCG
>JAEWBN010000012.1 GCA_023391095.1 Pseudomonadota bacterium | reverse complement strand
GTCATGGGAAGCCCAGCTTCCGAATTCCTTCAGGGAAACAGAACCTATCTTCCGGTTGCCCGGCAGATCGTCTGCCCTGTCAGAGAACGTTGAACAGTGGGAGCAATGCGCTCGACGTCGTCAACGTGGCGGGTTGTATTCGACACACTTTCGTCTGTCAACACCCTATTTTCGTTTTTCAGCAGAACCGAAACTCGAAAACCCGAAACCAAATTTTTATTTAGTTTCAGTGGTTTGCTTCGTGCCCGCCGCCGTTTGGCGCCGCGCTCTTCAGCGATGAGCGGGTTCTAGTTCCACCCGATGGAAGTGTAAAGCCCCCAGTACGAAAATTGGCGATTTTTATCGCCGGGCGTCCTGTGGGAATGTGGAAAACTCGACTGAAGCACCAGAGTTTTAAAGCGCTTCAGCCAACTGGTCCCTAGATCGGGTTTTCCCGGCCGATTTCAAGAGGCATGGGACACTGTCCCGGACCCTCCCCGTTTCCGCCGCATTCCTCCCTGATAGGCAGGCATTGATATGGGCTTCGCTGGTGACTAGGTTACGGCGACGCCGAGGGCACCGGATCATCCGGTCGGCGTCATCAGCCCAAACCATCAGGCTCCTCTTATATAGGGCCCCATAAAGAAGGATGGTGAGTTGAACGCGACGCAGAGACAACGCCAGCTCAACCTGCTGCGCCACAGCGGGTTCGAAGACAGTCCAGCGCTGACCGTGCAGTCGACCGATGGCGAAATTCCCCAGGGCCGGGAGCTGAGCTTTGCCTGGCTCAGCGGCACCGTGATGACGGGGCTGACCAGCGTCCTATTGATGGGCGCGGCTCTTTATGTCTCCTTCCAGGGCCAGGACACCTTCTCGACGGCCTATGCAGCGCTGCGCTTTACCGCGCCGCGCATCGACCAGCCGCTGGCTACCGACCTTGTGTCAAAGACATCGCGCCTGCGCCCCGTGGCTGCGACGCGATCCGATCAGGAAATCATCGAAGCGGCGATCCGGCGCAATGTGGATGGCCGCGAGATCATCAGCAACCAGCCGTTCAAGCGGATCACCGCAACTCTGGCGACTACGGCCACATCGCTGTCCGCCAATGTGCCGGCCTATGACCCGGTGGCCATCCTCAACAAGACACAGCCGCTCAAGGCAGCCGTGCTGGACATTGCCACCGATGTCTATGGCACCGATGTCGATGGCGAGGTGGCCGTACGCACCGAGCCAATGCCACCCCTTCTGGTCCCCGCCCGCACCGTGTCGGACCAGGCGGCGGCCGATTTCGTGCGCACCGTGGCCATGGGCGCAATGCCGGATCGTCCTGCCGCCGCCCTGGCCTATGCCGCACTCGCGCCAGCTCTGAAGGACCTCGCGACCGATGCCGGCAATGCCCTGACCGGAATTGCCGAGAATGTGACGGTCGTTCCCAAGACACTGGTCGCCACTGACAAGGGCCTGGGCCGTACCGAACGTTTCCTGACCGTGCGCGAACTGGGCCCGCTCGCCGATACGCTGGTGCGCAATGGGTTCAGCGAGGCGCAGGTGACCATGGTGCAGAACACCCTGGCCAACCTCATTCCCGCCGGCGGGCTTCCAGCCGGCATCCGCCTGCGCATCCTCTATGGGCCGCTCAGCGCCCAGTCCGACAGCCTCGTGCCCTATCGCATGACCATCTATCAACCCGATGGCGCGCCGGGTGATCCCCATATCGCCACCGTCGCGCTTTCGGACAACGGGCAATATGTGGTGGGCCTGCAGCCCGACTGGGTGGAGTTTCCCGCCGAAGACGTCGAGCAGATCAATGTGGGCAACCTGCCCACCGTCTATCGCTCCATCTGGGAAACCGGCCGCAAGCACGATCTCGACGACGCCACCATCGAGCGCATCATCGGCATGTTCGCCTATGACATCGACATGACCAAGCGCATCTCGGCAGGCGACACGATCGAGATCCTGGAGGCGGCGCCCACGACGGAAACGCCCTCCGACCTGTTGTACGTCGCTCTCAACCTGTCCGGCACCAAGCGGCAGTTCTACCGCTTCACCGCGCCTGACGGGACCGTGGATTTCTATGATCCCGATGGCGAGACCGGCAAGCGCTTCCTCAACCGGCGTCCGCTGGAAGGCGGGGGAACGCTGCGGTCGCGTTTCGGCTACCGCATCCATCCCATCTTCAAGACGCGCCGCCTGCATACGGGCGTGGACCTCGCCGCCCGCACCGGCACCCCGATCTATGCCGGCGGCGACGGGGTGATCACCTATTACAAGTGGCAGTCGGGCTACGGCAACAAGATCGAGATCGAGCACGTCAACGGCTACGAGACGGCCTATGGCCACCTCTCCCGCTTTGTGGACGGCTTGAAGGTGGGCGACCGCGTCCGCCAGGGCCAGGTCATCGGCTATGTGGGGTCCACCGGCCAGTCCACCGGGCCACACCTGCATTATGAGATCAAGATCAACGGCAATCTGGTCGATCCGTTGAGCGTCAAACTGCCCAAGGACAATGTCCTGCCCCAGCAGTACCGGAACGAGTTCGAGCAGACCATTGCCCAGGTCAACGACCTGATGGCGCGCGAGCCCGCCCCCGTTTCCGTCGCGGCGGCGAACTAAGGCCTATTCCGACCGGTTGACGTAGACCGCCAATTCATTGCCGCCGGGCTCGCGAAAATGAAAACGGCGGCCACCGGGAAAGTCGTATTGGGGCCGGGTTATCACCCCTCCCGCGGCGAGGACGCGTGCCTCGGCCGCGTCGAGGTCGTCGGTCTCGACCACTGCCATGGTCGCGGCAACCCGGCCTGACGAGTGGTCGACGCCGCCATCGACACCCGCTCCGTCCAAAGCATCATAATCGGGACCATAGCTGATCATGGACCAGCCGAAGGCGGCGCGGAAGAACGCGCTGGTGGCCTCCCGGCTCGCACTGGGAAATTCGATATAGTTGAGCCGGTCGGTCATCTCGCCCCTCGTCGTTCCGCCTTTGTTCTATAACAGCCTCTGCCCCACGTGAAAAGGGGCCGGTCGCTCGACCAGCCCCTTGCTCATTCGCGCTTCCGCAAGCCTATGCTGCAGCGTCCGCACCCACTGCTGCGCCGGGGCGCAGCACGATGCCATCATCGTCGGCATCGATCAGAACGCGACCGCCATCGGTGACGGTGCCGGACAGGATCTCCTCGGCCAGTTCATCCTGCACGGCACGCTGGATGACGCGCTTGAGCGGGCGGGCGCCATAGGCCGGATCATAGCCTTCATTGGCCAGCCACTCGCGCGCTTTGGGCGTGAGGTCGAGAGTGATGTCGCGATCCCGCAGCAGGCCCTGAAGGCGCCCGAACTGGATATCGACGATCGAGCCCATATGTTCGCGGCCCAGCCGGTGGAACAGCAGGATCTCGTCGATCCGGTTGAGGAATTCCGGCCGGAACGCGGCCTTGACCATATCGAGCACCTTGCCGCGCACCAGCTCCACCGACTCGCCATCCTTGAGGTCGACGAGATATTCGGCGCCCAGGTTGGAGGTGAGGATGATCACCGTGTTGCGGAAATCGACCGTCCGGCCCTGCCCGTCCGTCAAGCGGCCGTCATCGAGCACCTGCAGCAGGACGTTGAACACGTCAGGATGCGCCTTTTCGATCTCATCGAAGAGGATCACCTGATAGGGCCGGCGGCGAACGGCTTCGGTCAGCACACCGCCCTCGTCATAGCCGACATAGCCCGGAGGGGCACCGATCAGACGGGCGACAGAGTGCTTTTCCATGAACTCCGACATATCGAGGCGCACCATGGCGGTCTCGTCGTCGAAGAGGAACTGCGCCAAAGCTTTGGTCAACTCGGTCTTGCCGACGCCGGTGGGCCCCAGGAACATGAACGAGCCGATCGGCCGGTTCGGATCCTGCAGGCCGGCGCGCGAGCGACGCACTGCTTTCGCCACCGCGGCCACCGCTTCGGACTGACCGATGACGCGGGCGCCGAGCGAGGCTTCCATATGGAGCAGCTTTTCGCGCTCGCCTTCCATCATGCGGTCGACGGGAATGCCGGTCCAGCGGCTTACCACCTGGGCAATGTCGCTGGGGTCAACCGTTTCCTTGGCCATGACAGGATCGGGCTTGCCGTCGCCATCGGCATCGTCAGCGGCCTTGAGCCGCTTTTCGAGCTCGGGAATGACGCCATAGGCGAGCTCACCCGCCTTGGCGAGATCGCCCTGGCGCTGCGCGATCTCGAGCTGGCTGCGCGCGGCATCGAGCTCTTCCTTGATCCTGGTGGAACCCTGGAGACGTTCCTTTTCCGCCAGCCACTTGGCCGACAGCGCCTGGGCCTGCTCCTCAAGACCGGAGAGGTCCTGTTCGAGCCGGGCCAAACGGGTCCTGGAGCCGTCGTCATCTTCCTTCTTCAGCGCCTCGCGCTCGATCTTGAGCTGCATGATGCGGCGATCGAGTTCGTCGAGGGCTTCGGGCTTGCTATCGACGGCCATGCGCAGGCGCGCCGCGGCCTCGTCCATGAGGTCGATGGCCTTGTCGGGCAGGAAACGGTCGGTGATGTAGCGGTTGGACAGCGTTGCAGCACTGACCAGCGCCGAGTCCGCGATGCGGATACCGTGGTGCAGCTCATACTTTTCCTTGAGCCCGCGCAGGATCGAGATCGTGTCCTCTACCGTGGGCTCGGACACAAACACCGGCTGGAAGCGACGGGCAAGCGCGGGGTCCTTTTCGACATGCTTGCGATATTCGTCGAGCGTCGTCGCGCCAACACAATGCAGCTCACCGCGCGCCAGAGCGGGCTTGAGGAGATTGGACGCATCCATGGCGCCTTCGCTCTTGCCCGCGCCGACAAGCGTGTGCATTTCGTCGATAAAGAGGATGATCTGGCCTTCGGCCGACTGCACCTCGTTGAGCACGGCCTTGAGCCGCTCCTCGAACTCGCCGCGATATTTCGCGCCGGCAATGAGCGCGCCCATGTCGAGCGCCAGGAGGCTCTTGTTCTTGAGCGATTCCGGCACGTCGCCATTGACGATGCGGATGGCGAGGCCCTCGGCGATGGCCGTCTTGCCGACGCCGGGTTCGCCGATCAGTACGGGATTGTTCTTGGTGCGGCGGCTGAGGACCTGAATGGTGCGACGGATTTCCTCGTCGCGACCGATGACAGGGTCGAGCTTGCCTTCGCGCACATCCTGCGTCAGGTCGCGGGCATATTTCTTGAGCGCATCATAGGCGTTCTCCGCCGATGCGGAATCGGCGGTACGGCCCTTGCGGATGGTTTCGATGGCCGCGTTGAGGCCCTGGGCGGTAACGCCTGCCGAAGACAGGACGCGCCCGGCGTCATTGTCCTTCTCGATGACCAGCGCCAGGAGCAGCCGTTCAACCGTGACGAAGGTGTCGCCGGCTTTCTGCGCAGCCTGTTCGGCCGTGTCGAAAACCTTGGCGAGTTCGCGGCTGAGGTAAAGCTGTCCGGCATCGCCGCTAACCTTGGGGATCTTGTTGAGAGCTGCTTCCACGCCTGCCCGCGCCGCCTTGGGGTCGCCCCCCGCGCGCTGGATCAGGCCATTGGCCATGCCCTGGTCATCGTCGAGCAGGACCTTGAGCAGATGCACGGGCGAAAACTGCTGATGCCCCTGCCCCAATGCATAGGTCTGCGCGCTCTGGATAAAGCCGCGCGCCCGCTCCGTATATTTCTCGATATTCATGCAACTCTCCTTGTCTCGCCCGTCCCCTGACCCCGAAGGCACCGCGAGAACGGCGGAAGTGTCGATTGGAGGAATGCCCGTCAGGCACATCCCTTCGCTGCATGATGTAGGTGTTTCAAACCAGAAGGTAAGGGCGGAACGGCAAAATCTCGTGTGTTTCGGACACGTCCGCCCCCCAAAACAAAAGGCCGGGGTCTGCCCCCGGCCCTTCTCAATTTTTTGCTGGCGCAAAGCCTATTCGGCAGCGTTGCCGGTCAGAAAGGCGGGCAGTTCGCCCACCGCGGGCTGATCGGCGCTGCCCGGATCGGCAGCCCCTTCGCCACCGGCGGGACGACGACGGCGCGGCCGGCGTTCACGCGGCTTGCGCTGGGACTGTTCGCCATCGGCCGCGGCCTGCTGGGCCTGTCCCTCATCGGCCGGAGCCGGCGCTGCGGCCTCGGCCGGAGCCTGCTCATCTGCCTGCTCCTGCGGTGCCTGGACGGGCTGAACCGGCTGGGGCGAGGAGAAGCGGGAATTGACGTCATTGGCATCGTCGTCGAAGTCGACTTCGTCCTGGTTCTGTCCGTCGCGCTGGCCGTTCATGGCCTGCTGGGCGGAGGAGACGATGCGGAAATAATGCTCGGCATGCTGGAGATAGTTCTCCGCCATCACCGAATCGCCGGACGACTGCGCATCACGGGCGAGCTGGAGATATTTCTCTGCGACATGAGCGGCATTGCCGCGGACCTTCACGTCCGGACCGTTGCTCTCATAGTTACGCGACAGCGGATTGACATGCTTGCGTCCGCCGTTCCGGCCACGCTGCCGGTTCTTGTTCTGGTTGTTGGGTCTCATCGGGTCGCTTTGTCTAACTCTGGTAGTTAAGCGTCACATCATGGAGCGGATCGGAACAACAGGCCCGATCTGGCCCCTGACCCCGGCGATTGCACAAATCAATCCGCGGGGCTCTAACTGGCTTCATGAAGACCGAATGCGGTCGGCAACGACCCTGCCGGAATAATCCGCCCCGTCCTCGCGTCGTTCCGGCCCGCCGGAACCGCGCTGCTCAAGCAGCCATTGCATTTTGGATCGGGTGTGATCGCCGCGGCGCTCATGATGCGCCATTGACAGCACGCTCAAACTAGCCGCTTCGGCCCGTCTTGACCAGCACAAAGTGCAGGATGGCGCGCTGCGCCTATGCAGCAGGGCTTACTTGGTGCGCCGAAACCACACGATCAAGGCCGTTGAGGTCCTTGTGAACGCTGACGGAGGCAAATCCGGCGGCGCCGAAAATCTCCGCAACCGCGCTGCCCTGGTCGAAACCGATCTCGACCAGGACCTTGCCGCCCGCGGCGAGATAGCGGGGCGCCTGTGCCGCAATGGTGCGATAGGGCGCCAGCCCATCCACTCCGCCATCCAGCGCCAGCAGAGGATCGAACTCCCGTACCTCTGTGGCCAATGTTTCGATTACCGCGCTGGCAATATAGGGCGGGTTGGAGAGGACAAGATCGAACTTGTCCGGTGTTGTCCCGGGCGCGTTGGCGCCCAGTGCCTCGAACCAGTCGCCCTGGGCAAAGTCCAGCCGTTCGGCCACGCCATGCCGCGCCGCATTCTGCCGGGCGATCTGGAGAGCATCCGGATTGATGTCGGTGGCAAGCCCGGTGGCATCGTCCCGGTTCGCCAGCAGCGCAATCGGGATGCATCCGGTGCCGGTGCCAAGATCGAGCAGGCGGCCCTGCGGCTGCAAGGCTTCAAGAGCCAGATCGACCAGCAATTCGGTATCGGGTCGCGGCTCCAGAGTTGCGGGGCTCAGGCTGAAGACCAGGCCATAAAATTCCCGTTCCCCAATGATCCGGGCAACCGATTCCCCGCTCATCCGCCGCTGGATGAGGTCCGCGACACGCGCCGCAGCTTCATCGTCCACGAGGTCGGTTTCGCGTGTGGCAAGCCCGAGGGCGTCGAGGCCCAGCGCATGACCGGTGAGCAGTTTTGCGTCCATGGCTGCCGTGGCAAATCCGAGCCGGGCCAGCACATCGCGCCAGCCGCGCCAGAGGGCGCCAATGGTGACGCCATCGCTCAGTTGGGCTGCTCCATGGCCGCCAGCTGCGCGGCCTGGTTTTCGGTGATGAGCGCTTCGATCAGCTCATCCAGCGCTTCGCCGGTGATCACCTTGTCGAGCTTATAAAGCGTGAGGTTGATCCGGTGGTCCGTCACCCGGCCCTGGGGGAAATTATAGGTGCGGATGCGCTCGGACCGGTCGCCCGAGCCGACCTGACCCTTGCGTTCGGCGGACCGGGCACTGTCACGCTCTTCGCGCTGCATCTCATAAAGACGCGAGCGCAACACGATCATCGCCTGGGCGCGGTTCTGGTGCTGGGACTTCATGGCCGAGGTCACCACGAGCCCGGTGGGAATATGGGTGATACGCACCGCCGAGTCGGTGGTGTTGACGTGCTGGCCGCCCGCACCCGAAGCGCGCATCGTATCGATGCGGATATCTTCGTTGCGGATCTCGATATCGATGTCTTCGACCTCGGGCAGCACCGCAACCGTGGCCGCCGACGTATGAATGCGGCCAGAGCCCTCGGTCGCCGGCACGCGCTGCACCCGGTGCACGCCGGACTCGTATTTCATGCGCGCATAAACGCCCTTGCCCGAGACATTGGCGATGATTTCCTTGAATCCCCCCATTTCACCGGGGCTTTCTTCCATGACCGTCACCTTCCAGCCGCGGATAGCTGCATAGCGCTCATACATGCGGAACAGATCGCCTGCGAAAAGCGCCGCCTCGTCGCCGCCCGTGCCGCCGCGGATTTCCAGAATGATCGACTTTTCGTCGGCCTCGTCCTTGGGCAGCAGAAGAATGCGGATCGACTGCTCGAGCTTTTCGAGGGTCTCGTCGAGCTCTTCGATTTCGGCCTCGGCCATCTCGGCCATTTCCTTGTCACCGCTCTTGAGCAGCGCCTCGGCATCGGCACGATCCCTCTGCGCCTTCTTGTAGGCTGTGATTTCGCCCACGATCTCGCTGAGGTCGGAATGTTCCTTGGAAAGCTTGGCAAACTCATCCGGACTGGCCCCGCCGGACAGGGCGGCTTCGATATACTGAAAGCGCGTTTCAAGCGCGTCGAGCTTGTCCTGGGGCAGTGAAGGCATGGGCAGGTCTTTCCGGCTTTGTCCCGGCAGGCTGTAAAGTGGGGGGCGGCCGACTGCAAGTGGGGAGTGGATGGCCTAAGGCCTCCCACCTAGCCCATGGGCAGGTTCTGCTTCTGCGCCCAGTCGGTCAGCAGACCCCGCACTGTCTGGCCATTGGCGCCAGCGCTCAGGGCCGCGGCGATGTCGGCCTGGATCGGCTTGAGCTCGAGATTGAGGATCATTTCCTTGATCGGCCCGATGGAGGCCGGTCCCATGGACAGCCGGGTCATGCCGATGGCCATCAGCGCCAGCGCTTCCATCGGCTTGCCCGCAAGTTCCCCGCACATGGTCACCGGCTTGCCGTGCCGGTTGGCCGCATCGACGACGAGGCGAATGGCGCGCAGGCGTGGCAGGGCGATGGGGTCATAGGCTTTCGAGACGCGCGGATTGGCGCGGTCGGCTGCCGTCAAAAACTGCACCAGGTCATTGGAGCCGATAGAAACGAAATCGGCCTCTGGCAGGATCTGGTCGAGCTCGAACAGCAGCGAGGGCACTTCCACCATGGCGCCGATCTCGATCTTGTCCGGCACGACCTGGCCGCTGCGGCGCAGGCGCTCCACTTCCTTCCAGATGACCTTTCGGGTCTGTAGAAATTCGAAGGTCTCGGTGACCATGGGCACGAGGATCTTGAGCGGCCGTCCATTGGCGGCCATCAGCAGCGCCCGCACCTGCGTGCGCAGCAGGCCCGGCCGGTCGAGCCCCAGACGGATGGAGCGATAGCCCATGGCCGGGTTTTCCTCGGCCGTGGCGCGTAGATAGGGCAGGACCTTGTCGCCGCCGATATCGAGCAGCCGGAACACGATCGGGCGGTCGCCGGCAATGGCCATGGCCTCGGCATAAAGCTCGGCCTGTTCCTTGAGGCGCGGCAGGCGGCTCGCAATCATGAACTGCAATTCGGTGCGGAAGAGGCCGACGCCGGTAGCGCCGGTATCTTCGAGCATGGGCAGGTCGGCGACGAGCCCGGAATTGTGCAGCAGCGTGATCTCGACGCCGTCGCGGGTGACGCTGCGCTTTTTCTTGAGCGCCGCATAATGGGCACGACGCTTGGCGGAAATGCGCACCTTGTCGACATAGGTCTGTTCGACATCCGGCGTGGGCCGGAGGTGCACCTGCCCGGCGGTCCCATCGATGATGATATCGTCGCCGGTCTCGCACATGGAAACGATGGACTGCGCCTGCCCGACCGCCACCAGCCCCAGCGAGCGGGCCACGATGGCGACATGGGCCGTGGCGCCGCCTTCTTCCAGCACGACGCCGCGCAGCTTCTTGCGGTCATATTCGAGCAGTTCCGCCGGCCCCATATTGCGGGCGACGAGAATCGCATTGTCGGGCAGATCCTTGCCACCCGATGCTAGCCCGTCACCGGTGAGCACGCGCAACAGCCGGTTGGCCAGGTCATCGAGGTCGTGCAGGCGGTCGCGGATATAGGGGTCGGTCTGGCGCAGCATGCGGGCGCGGGTATCGTTCTGCACCCGCTCCACCGCCGCCTCGGCGGAAAGTCCGTTGTCGATCGCCTCCATCAGCCGGTTCACCCAGCCGCGGTCATTGGCGAACATGCGGTAGGTTTCCAGAATTTCCCGGTGATCGGACGTCGGCTGCATGTCGCCATGGTCGAGCATGGCGTCGATGGACACGCGCATACGCGCGAGCGCCGCGTCGAGCCGCAGCTTTTCAGCGTCGGTGTCTTCGGCGATGAAATTGGTCACAACCACGCGCGGGTCATGCAGCACGACCGTGCCCAGGGCGATGCCATCGGTAAAACTGACGCCGTTGAACATGCGGGGCCGCCTGAGATCGATATCCGATCCGGGCTTGATCAGATTGTCGAAATCACTGGTAGCGATCATCTCGGCCAGAATCGTGGCCGTGGTGAGCATGGCTTCGGCTTCGTCCTCGCCATAATGGCGCCGCTCGGCGTTCTGCACGACCAGAACGCCCAGCGTCTGGCCGGCCCGCAGCACGGGGACGCCGAGGAAGGAATTGTATTTGTCTTCGCCGGTTTCGGGGCGATAGGCGAAGGCAGGATGATTGGGTGCATCGTCGAGGCTGAGCGGCTCGGCCTCGGCGGCGATCAGCCCGACCAGCCCCTCGCCCAGACGCAGGGTGGTCATGTGCACTGATTCGGCCTTGAGGCCGCGCGTCGCAAACAGCTCAAGGGCGCCGTCATCGCGCAGCACATAGAAGGAGCAGACATCGGCCTGCATGTTGTCGGCGATCAGGCGGACGATCTTGTCGAGCCGATCCTGCGAAGCCAGCGGCTCCGCCATGGTCTCGCGCAATTGCCGCAGCAGCACTCTTGGGCCGCCTATGGTGGTCGCCATGCCTCTCAAGGCAGCCCGCAAAGCCGCCCCCCCGGTGGAAGGGCGCTCAGCTCAATCGACCAGTCCGGTCAGGCGTCCTTCTTGTCCAGACCGTAATAGGTGTGCAAAGCCCGGACCGCAAGCTCGGCATATTCTTCATCGATCAGAACCGAGGTCTTGATTTCCGAGGTCGTGATCAGCTGGATGTTGATGCCCTTGTCGGCAAGCGCCTTGAACATGGAGGCCGCAACGCCGGCATGGCTGCGCATGCCCACGCCCACGACCGACACCTTTGCGCCGCCGCGCGAACCCGAAAGGCGCGCATATTCGAAGCGCCCGCCATTGGTCTCGAGCGCACTGACGGCCTTGTCATATTCGCTGTCGGGGACGGTAAAGGTAATGTCCGTCGTGGCGCCATCATCGGCAATGTTCTGCACGATCATGTCCACGATGATGCCCTTGTCGGCCAGCGTGCCGAAAATGGCGGCGGCCACGCCGGGGCTGTCCTTGACGTCGCGCAGGGTGATCTTGGCCTCGGCCTTGGCGAGCGTCACGCCCGAAACGATCTGCTTTTCCATGATCTCATCCTCATCGCAAACGAGCGTGCCGGGAACACCGGGGGTACCATCGGGCGCAATCTGGGGCGCATCCGGGTCATCGAAACTGGAGCGGACGGTCAAGCGCACCTTGTGGGCCATGGCCATTTCCACCGAACGGATCATCAGCACCTTGGCGCCCAGCGAGGCCATTTCCAGCATTTCCTCAAAGGAAATCTTGGTCATGCGCTGCGCCTTGGGCACGATGCGCGGATCGGTGGTGTAAACACCGTCCACATCCGTATAGATATCGCAGCGATCCGCGCCCACGGCTGCGGCCACCGCAACGGCGGACGTGTCCGAGCCGCCGCGCCCGAGCGTCGTGATACGGCCGGTCGGCGAAACGCCCTGGAAGCCGGTGATCACGGGGACCCAGCCATCCTTCATGCGCTTGTCGAGCTCGGTCGGGTCGATATCGGTGATCCGGGCCGCGCCATGGGCGTCATCGGTATGGATCGGCACCTGCCAGCCGGCAAAGCTGCGCGACTGGATGCCCATTTCGCTGAGCACGATGGCCATGAGACCGGCCGTGACCTGCTCGCCCGACGCGACCACGGCGTCATATTCCCGCGCGTCGTGGAATTTCGAGGCTTCGTTGACCCAGCCGACCAGTTCATTGGTCTTGCCGCTCATGGCCGAGACGACCACGGCCACTTCGTTGCCCGCTTCCACTTCACGCTTGATATGGCGCGCGGCATTGCGGATGCGCTCGACATTGGCGACCGATGTGCCACCGAATTTGACGACGATACGAGCCACTTGGCGTCCTCGCTTGAGCGCTGCCGGAAAAGTGCTCCCACTTTTGCGGTTCGGCAGCGCGACAATCTCCAGCGCTGCCGCCGAACCCGGCGGTACGCTCGTTGTTGGGCGGGGGAATGCCACAAAGGCGGGACGCAATCAATGGGCGAGTATGGCGCACCCCTTGGATGCGGGGTGACGGGGCATCGCGGCGCAGGCAGGCTCAAGGTGATCGGAGACCGGCCATGCGCCCCATTCTGCTGCTAACCCTGCTTGCCTTGCCCCTGCCGGCGCTGGCCCAGGAAGCCGATACTGCGCCGTTCCTCCACTACCAGACAGCGCTGGCGCTGGACGATAAATGCGGTTTCTTCAAGCATTTCGAGCGCAAGCGGACCAGCGTAGTCGGCAGTGAGCTGGAAAAGCAACTTCCCCATTACACGGCCTATGATGCTCAGACGATCAGCTATGACGACTATTTGGCCGCATATGCCAAGCTGCGTGCAGAAGGGCAGGCTGCTGCGGCACCCGTCGATTGCCAGAGCCAAAAGGTTGGGGAGTTCATCCTGCCCCTGCGTAATGCCGTATCGGTTGAGATCTATTCCGATCTTATGATTGCCGTCGAGGCTGAGGCGCTGGGACCCGACCAGATGCAGGCCGCGCAGGTCTATGAGACAATGATCGCGCCCATGTACGGCGACAACTGGGGGAGTTTCGTGGCCATGGCCAGCGCGCGGGCGGAAGCCAAGGTGGCCGAAGCCAGCAAGCTCGACATAGACCAGCAGGATTTTGGCGGCCTTGGCGGCATGGGGGGCCTGCTCGGCGCCGAAGACGAAATTTACGAAGAGCTGTATGGCGCCTCGTTCAACGCCATCAGCGTATACATGCAGTCCCTGATCGACAGCACCACGGCCACGGCGGACGATATCCTGTTCGAAGCTGTGGCTGAGTCCGCAGGCTATCGCTTTCAGCAACTCTCGAGCCCCACGAGCAGCAACTACCTTGATGCCCTCATGCATGGAGAGCGCAATCGCGCCATGGACCTCATCACCATTCCGGGACCGGTTCCGCTGCTGGACGGCGAAGGCACGGTCTATGGCGTGCTGGCCGTGTGGCCGGATGGCCGCCTGCGCTTCATGACCTATGGCAGTACCGCGACGCGCGTTGTGGACGGCGCCCTCGTGGTGATCGCCAATCCCAGCCAGCTCGGAAGCGACAAGGCGACGAGCTTTGACTACATGCGCAGCCAGCAATGGTGGGACGCATCGGAGATTTTCTATGGCGAGCGCGTGGAGGAGCCCTGCCTCGGGGGCCCCTGCTTCGCGCTACCCCCCGAGACGCTGACTGCTATTCTCTCGGGCTCCCCGAACCAGGCCTTTCGCTTCTTTGTTGCGCGCGACGCCGAAGGCCCCATGCCAGCCCCCGATGCCATCGGCATCCAAACTGCCTTCACCTATCTCCTGTGGACGCGACAGGCCTATCTGGCGGAGACACAACCCTAATGCGACACGGCGCGTCTTGCTCACGGCCTCCCGGGCAGGTCATATGAGGGGGCAAGGAGCCGCCTCATATGACCAGCACAGCCCAGACCACCGTCAATGATGCCGAAGTGGCCAAGTTCACCGCCATGGCCGAACAGTGGTGGGACCCGAAGGGCAAGTTCAAGCCGCTGCACAAATTCAATCCGGTGCGCCTGGCCTATATCCGGGACAACCTGGTCCGCCATTTCGGCCGCGACGCCACCTCGATCCGGCCCTTTGAAGGCCTGCGCATCCTCGATGTCGGCTGCGGCGGTGGGCTCCTCTGCGAGCCGCTGACCCGGCTCGGCGCCAGTGTGGTGGGGATCGACGCGGCCGAGCGCAACATTGCCATTGCGCGTCTCCATGCCGAACAGTCCGGGCTTGAGATCGACTATCGTGCCACGACCAGCGAGGCGCTGGTAGCGGCAGGCGAAGCCTTCGACGTCGTGCTCAACATGGAAGTGGTCGAGCATGTCGAGGACGTGCCGCTCTATATGAAAAGCTGCGCCGACCTTGTTGGTCCTGGTGGGCTTATGTTTACCGCCACGCTCAATCGCACCGCCCGGTCCTGGGCGCTGGCCGTGATAGGTGCTGAATATGTACTGCGCTGGCTGCCGCGCGGCACCCATGACTGGAACAAGTTCCTGACGCCGGGGGAAATCGCGGCCCAGTTGCGCCGTAATGGCCTCAGCGTGATCGACCAGACCGGCGTGGTCTTCCATCCCCTCGCCGATGAATGGCGGCTCTCGAGCGATATGGGCATCAACTATATGGTGCTCGCCCAGCGTCCCGCTGCCGGTTAGACGCTGCCCCACCGCAAAATGAAAAGACCGGCCGCGTGTGCAGCGGCCGGCCAGAACGT
Source organism: Pseudomonadota bacterium (assembly GCA_023391095.1). GTDB lineage: Bacteria > Pseudomonadota > Alphaproteobacteria > Rhizobiales > Devosiaceae > Devosia. The sequence goes on along the minus strand of JAEWBN010000012.1, from coordinate 87,228 downwards.
GTTCGGATGGAGGGCAGATCAGAACACGTAAACCAGAAGCGTCGAACCCTGTTTCTGGACGCCCAGCACGTGACCGGGCTGATACTGGGTGCGCGCCAGCGCAGCATTGATGAGGCCATCGGACGCCACCATGCCGACCAGGCGATGGTAATTGCCATTGGCGGCAAGCCATTGGGCCACCTGCCGGCGCACCTCGGGGCAGACCCGCATCGGAATGAGCTGGATGCCGCTGGCGCGGTTCCAGTTGCCGAACGATGTATTCTGGAACAGGGCCACAAGCTGGGCCGAACTCATTCCGTCACAAACGGCGTTGAGCCCGCCTGCACCGCCGAAGCCGATACCGGGCGTGGTGGGGGTTCCGGGCGTGCCCGGCGTACCCGGATTACCCGGCGTCCCGGGGGTACCAGGTGTCCCAGGAGTTCCCGGCGTGCCCGGAGTCCCCGGCGTGCCGCCCCCTGTACCGACCGTAACGCTGATCAGCGACCCCGGTCCGCCCACATTGACGTTGGCACCGAGCCCGCCCAGATTGGCATTGACGTCCGCAATTCCGGAAGGCCCCAGAACGGAAGCGTCCACAAGCGGCGCCTCCCCGCCACCCACATTGGCCGTGACAAGGCCGCCATTGCCACCGACCCCGAGATTGACGAGGCCGCTGTCCCCGGCATTGCCACTGCCAAGCGTCACCAGCGCGCCGCTGTCGCCGCCGCCCACGATGCCCAGGAGGCTGCTACTTTCGGCCGAGCTTTCGCCCCCACCGCCGCCGCCAAGCAGGCCGCCCAGCAATCCCTGTCCCGAGGCGACGGTCGGAGCCATAGCCAAGGCCAGCGCCACAATAATCGATTTCCGTACCAGGTTCATTTCCGTCTCCCTTTCCGGCAGAACACTGCCGCGCATGAAAGAAGACTGAGACAAGCGCCTGATCAGAGAAATCGGATAATGTACTTAGTTTTCGCGCCGACTATATATTGGGTTACCGGAACGCAAATGCAGCAATAAAACTGCTACACGACTACTGGCAAAGCGGACTGATCTGCGGAAATGTTTCCGGCCAGAAGGCATTGTCCTCCAGAACAACATAGAGCCGGTCCGGCTGGCGCTTTAGCAATTCACTGATTGTTGGCACAATACCGTCAATGCCATGCTTGCGCGCAAATGAGACGACCACCCGGCCGTCGCAGCGGTGGTCGATGATGCCCGCATTGAGTTCGTCATCGACCACAAAGAGCCTGAGGGCCTGGGCTCCAATAGGAATTTGATCGATACGAACGAGGTGGCACTGCATGATACGCTCCAGAAGCGATCGGGCAGAGTGATGGTGCCGCAGACTGGTTTAGTCCCCTTTGCCAGCGCCGTAAGCAGAAACGCGCATTGGCGGGGCGATATTCTGCCCCGCGCTGCACTTTCGCGCCGTCAGACCTTGAGCAGATCATCCTTGCGCACGTTGAGCACGAGGGTATCGCCTGCGACCCGGTCGATGTGCTCGGGGAAAATATAGCGATCCGCAGCAAAGAAGCCGTCGGCATCAAGACGCACGAACCCTTGTGCAAGTGCCTTTTCCTGCAGTTCGCGCGGCAAGGCGTCGTCGGGCTTGAACACATCAGCCAGGACGTCGACGAGACTGTCCTGCCGCTCGGCTAGGGCAGGGCTTACGCCAGCCGCATCGATGTCGGGATTGTCAGGCGCCCCTTCGGTGGCGCGAAAGGCTTCGACCGTACCGATGGGATGCATGCTGGCATCGACCACTTTCATGCCTTCGTGGATGGTGCTTGGAATGGCGTCCATGGGATCCTCCTATTGACAAGCGGAAAACGCCTCCGCAACGGCTGCCGTTCCCTCCCCGCCGACCGGCCAGGCTCACGGTGACGTGTCCCGCAAACGTGCCCGTACCGTACGGTACGGTTCGGGAAATCTTGCCGTGGTCCGGGAATGGGTCTATTGAAGGCGCACAACAAAACCGGCCCCACCGGCAGCCCATCGAGGATTTCTGTCATGCCTGCCTATCGTTCTCGCACCACCACCCATGGCCGCAACATGGCCGGCGCCCGCGGGCTCTGGCGCGCAACCGGCATGAAGAACGAGGATTTCGGCAAGCCCATCATTGCCGTGGTCAATTCCTTTACCCAGTTCGTCCCCGGCCACGTCCACCTCAAGGATCTGGGTCAGCTGGTCGCCCGCGAGATTGAGCTTGCCGGCGGTGTTGCCAAGGAATTCAATACCATCGCGGTCGATGACGGCATCGCCATGGGCCATGACGGCATGCTCTATTCCCTGCCCAGCCGCGACATCATCGCGGACTCGGTGGAATACATGGTCAACGCCCACTGCGCCGACGCCATGGTCTGCATTTCCAACTGCGACAAGATCACCCCCGGCATGCTGAACGCCGCCATGCGTTTGAACATTCCGGTGGTCTTCGTGTCTGGCGGACCGATGGAAGCCGGCAAGGCCATCCTCAAGGGCAAGCTGCAGGCGCTCGATCTCGTCGACGCCATGGTGATGGCGGCCGACGATCACTACACCGATCAGGAAGTCCAGGCCGTCGAAGAAGCAGCCTGCCCCACTTGCGGCTCCTGCTCGGGCATGTTCACTGCCAATTCCATGAACTGCCTGACCGAAGCGCTCGGCCTCTCGCTGCCCGGCAACGGCTCGACGCTTGCAACCCATTCGGACCGCAAGCGCCTCTTCCAGGAAGCCGGTCACCTCATCGTCGATCTGGCGCGCCGCTATTACGAGCAGGAAGACGAAAGCGTGCTGCCGCGCTCCATCGCCACCAAGGCGGCGTTCGAAAATGCCATGAGCCTCGACATCGCCATGGGCGGCTCCACCAATACCGTGCTGCACATTCTGGCCGCCGCCCATGAGGGTGGCGTCGACTTCACCATGGACGACATTGACCGCCTGAGCCGCAAGGTGCCGGTCCTGTCCAAGGTTGCGCCTGCCAAGAACGACGTCCACATGGAAGACGTCCACCGCGCCGGCGGCATCTTTGCCATTCTCGGCCAGCTCGACCGCGCCGGCCTCATCAACCGCAACGAGCCGACCGTGCATGCCGCGACCATGGGCGACGCCTTGGACAAGTGGGACATTTCCCGCACCAATTCGGAAAGCGTGCGCCAGTTCTTCATGGCCGCACCCGGCGGCGTGCGCACCACGCAGGCCTTTTCCCAGTCCAATCGCTGGACCGACCTTGACCTCGACCGCCAGAACGGCGTGATCCGTTCGGCCGAAAGCCCCTTTTCCAAGGACGGGGGCCTGGCCGTACTCAAGGGCAATATCGCGCTCGATGGCTGCATCGTGAAGACGGCGGGCGTGGACGAGTCCATCCTCAAGTTCACCGGACCAGCGCGCGTCTTCGAGAGCCAGGATGCCACCGTCAAAGCCATCCTCTCCAACGAAATCAAGGAAGGCGACGTCGTCGTCATCCGCTACGAGGGCCCGCGCGGCGGCCCCGGCATGCAGGAAATGCTCTATCCCACGAGCTATCTGAAATCGAAGGGCCTTGGCAAAGCCTGCGCCCTGCTGACGGACGGACGCTTCTCGGGCGGCACCTCGGGTCTCTCCATCGGCCACGCCTCGCCCGAGGCGGCCGAGGGCGGCGCCATCGGGCTCGTGCGCGAAGGCGACATCATCGAGATCGACATCCCCAACCGCACGGTCAATGTGCTGGTTTCAGATGCCGAACTCGCTGCCCGCCGTGCCGAGCAGGACCGGCTGGGCTGGAAGCCCGCCCAGCCGCGGAAGCGCCGGGTCACCACCGCACTCAAGGCCTATGCGGCCTTCGTGACCTCCGCCTCCAAGGGCGCTGTGCGCGACACCAAGACCATTGACGAACTCTGGAACTAGAAGCCGCGCGCCTTTTCTTAACGCGCCCTTGCGCCGATCCTTCAAATTGAAGGATCGGCCGCGCCCCTTCCTTAAATTGCCCCCGCTAGGGTCAGGGCATTTCAGGGGGCACCTAATGCATTCGATATTTTCCCGTTTCATGATTTTTGCCGGCGGCGCCACCTTCGTGATCGCCGGTACACTGGCTTTCCTGGTCGGCGCAAACGAACTGCCCCTGACCCTGACTATCGCCCTTGTGGGGCTCGGAGTGGTGCAGATTTACCGCGGCTAACGGGAGCGCGTGGTGCGCTGTAAAGGGCGTGACAACCTCTAAGTTCGATGCTAAAGCCCGTTCAGCCAATCAGCGGCCTGCCAAGGCTTGCTGAATTGGTCAGGTTCGATAGCGGGGATTCCACCCTCCCTATCGAACCGACCTAAGCCAGCCAGCTCCACCCGATATTGGTGTTTTTAGGCTTGTGCCGTGCCTTCAGTCTTCAAAAACTGGACGAAGCGACACTTGGGCGTCTAAACAGGGCCTGTTTCTTGCTTAAAGGCGCCTGCCCACACATGCCCCTACCCCGTATCGTCAGCTTTTGGCATGGTCCCATGTCCTGGCTCGAGCGGCTATCGATAGCCTCGTTTCACCGTCAGGGACACCCGATCAGGGTTTACTCGTATGATCCGATCCCCGGGCTGCCCGTAGAAGCCGAATGGCATGACGCGACCGAAGTTCTCCCTCGCGACAAGCTGGTCTTTTACAAGGGCCGCGGCACGCCAGGGGTCTTCTCAGACCATTTCCGCTATAGCGTGCTACGCCAAAGGTTGGGCATATATGCCGATCTTGACGTCTATTGCGTCAGACCAATCGAGGGACCGCCCGATTACCTCATGGCCTGGGAGCGTCCCGGTTCTGTTAATGGCGCGGTCCTGCACATTCCGGCTGATGCGCCGCTACTAGCTGATTTAGAGACAATATTTGCGGACGGGCGGCGGCCTCTCCTTGAGCCTCATCTACCTCCAATTCGCAGGTTTGAAGTCGCAATCCGCCGCATCGTGGGCAATCGCGTCTCCCCCGAGCATATGCAGTATGGCGCCACCGGCCCCATGGCGCTGACCCACTACGTAAGCAAGCATGGCCTCACAAATCATGTGCTTCCCTCGGCCAGCTTTTACCCCATCCCTTACGAAGGCATTCCAGCCCTTATGCAACCCGGATCTAGCCTCAAAGAAGCGCTACGACCCGAAACGCTTTGCGTGCACCTCTGGCGCAGCCAGTTGACGAACCGCGGCCGCGCCGAGATCGCCATACCCGCGCCGGGCAGTCCACTGTTCGAGCTCTGCAAAAGCGAACAGGTGGATCTACAATGAATTTGCGCCTGGCAGCCGTCGACATGCGACCCCGTACGGTCGGAGGGGGGCTTGTCACATTTACCTTGATCCTCAGCTTGCTTATTGCACCGATTACTGGCGTGTTGATTGCTTATATCGCATTAGCGATAACTCTGGCTGCCACGATCTATCTATTCGCAACTAGGCAACCCGAAGTGTGGTCCATTGAGACCATGGGAGTAGTCTTTGCCGCAGGCTTTACGCTCCTTGCCATGTGCTTTGCCATCAGTGCACGTGCCCCCGGGGACTTGCTCTTCGCACTGAACTTTCTGACCTTCCTCCTTTACGTCCCTCTTTTCAGTCTGCTGACCCGCGCGGCTTCCCCCACAGCCACGGACGCTGTCGCCTGGCTAGCCTTTGCTGGGACTCTGTTAGGCGCATGCTATTCAGTGGGCGAGGTGTGGATCACCGGAGCAGATCGCGCTGGCTGGCTGATGCCGCAGAACGATCCGATCCGTGTGGCCAATACCACGCTCTTGCTAGGATTTTTCTGCCTCATAGGGCTGCGCCGCCACAATAACGGATTGCGTCTATGGCTATGGGCAGGGCCGGCACTTGGGCTCGCAGCGACCATCGCCTGCGGGTCGCGCACCGCAATGGTGGCATTCGCGGTGCTGCTCTTCTGGGTAGTACTTTGGTTTGTACAAGGCTGGAAGCGGCGAGCGCAGATTTGTGCGGCGCTTGGCCTGGCCCTTACCGTGGCGGTCGCCGTCGGCATCAATGTATCCGACCGGCTCGATTCTCTGATTTTGAGCATTCACGAGATTCTCACCAATGCGCCTTTGACCGACCCGTCCATGGATATACGCATGTCCCTCTACAGGGCCGCGACAGAGGCCTTCGGCGACGCTCCGGTGTTTGGGCATGGGTGGGCGGGTATGATGCGTGCTATAGAACCACATCTGCCGGCAATCCACGCCGATCAGGCTTCCTTGCCGCACCTGCACAACGAAATCCTGAATTTCGCGCTCGCTGCAGGCATTGTCGGGGTGATGGTGTTGGCAGCCATTCTCGCCACCCCTATGATTTTGGCCTTGCGAAGCACTTCGGACAGCCAGAAGACCGCAAGAACCTATGGCTGTTCGATACTGATACTGGGCTACCTGGTTCTGGGCACTGCGGACACGATGCTGAGCTACGAGACCCATACGTCCTTGTTTGTCATATGGACCGCTATACTCCTTGGCTTCTGCCGCGATCGTCCGAACACAGGCGATAACCCGGCGGATCTGGACAGCTTCACTCCGAAACCGTCTTTCCGTCCACAACCTTGATCTGCCGCCGGCAGGCGGCGGCGATCTTTTCGTCATGCGTGGAAATGAGGAAGGTGGTTTTCTCGTCGCGGTTGATTTCGGCGATCAGCTCCATCACCTGCCCGGCCGATTCCTGATCAAGATTGCCGGTGGGCTCGTCGGCCAGCACCAGTTCCGGCCGGTTCATCAGCGCCCGGGCAATGGCCACGCGCTGTTTCTGGCCGCCCGACAGCGCGGTCGCGCGATAGTCGATGCGGTGGCCCAGACCCACCCGTTCCAGCAATTCTTCGCCACGCCTGCGGGCGCTGGCGGTTTCCCGCCCATTGCTGATGGCCGTTGGAAAGACGACGTTTTCGAGCGCCGTGAAATCGGGCAGCAGGTGGTGAAACTGGAACACGAAGCCGATATGGCGGTTGCGGAATTCGGTCAGCGCCGCATCCCGCGCCCGCGTCAGGTCTTCCCCCAACATGATGTGCTTGCCGCTGGTGGGCTGCATCAGCGTGCCCAGGATGGTGAGGAGGGTGGATTTGCCCGACCCCGAGGGCCCCAGAAGCGCCGCGAGGTCTCCCTCCGCCAGCTCCATGTCGAGCCCCTTGAGCACGCGCGTCTCCGCCTCGCCCTCGCCATAGGTCTTGACCAGGTCATGGACTTCCACAAGCGCGCTCATTGGCCGATCACCGAGACCGGGTCCACCCGGGCGGCCGCCCGTGCCGGCAGGATCGAGGCCAGGATCGCCCCGATCGTGGTGAGGGTGATGGCCAGGCCGTAAGCCCCCTGCCGCACATCGATGGGCAGGCCGCCGGCCGAAGCGTTTTCGGGGAGCGGGAACGGCGACAGCGAGAGATATCCCAGCCCGGCGCCGATCAGCCCGCCGAGCAGCCCGATCAGGGTGCCCTGCAGGACGAAAACGAAAATGACGAACCCCCGCGAAGCGCCAAAGGCGCGCATGATGCCGATCTCGGGCCGGCGACGATAGGTCGACAGCAACAGCGCCGATGCCACGCCGATGATGATGGTGACCAGCGCAAAGCCCTTGATCAGGTTGCCCGAATTGGCCTGCGCGCTGAGCCCGCTCAGCAGCTGTGCATTGCCTTCCGTCCAGGGCGTCGCCTTGAACCCCGTTTCCGAAGCCAGCCGTCGGGCAAAGGCATCGGCCTGGTTGAGGTCGTCCAGCTTGATTTCGATCCGGCTCAGGCCCTGCGGCAGCTCGAACAGCGTGCGTGCCGTCGCGGTGCTGACAAAGGCCGCCCGGGCATCGAGCGCCTCGACGCCAACCTCGAAAACGCCCGCAATAACCAGCGCCCGCTCCACATTGCGATCGGATTGGAGCGTTATCACCTGCCCCACGCCGATCCCCAGATCGTCGGCCAATGTCTTGCCCACAATGACATTGGAATTGCTCAGGACCGTGTCGCCGGCCACGAGACGGCGGTCGAGATCGGCAATGGCCGACACCTTGTCGCCCTCGACACCGGTGACTGCGACAGGCGCGCGGGACTGGCCGCGGATCACAAAGCCATTGCCCACGATCTGCGGCGACACTGCCTTGACCCCGGCCATGGCCTCGATGCCGGGCAGAAAGGCATCGGCGCTGCGCAGCGTTTCGCGCTGCCCGCTGGCCCGCTGCTGAACAAGGAGCGCCTCGCCCTCGTCGGAGAACAGCAGGCCCGCATCGCGGCTGGGCGCTTCCAGCGTCACATGGGCAATGTCGCCCACCGTTTGCTGCACGAGATAAACCGCGAGCCCACCGATCAGCGCGCTCATGAAGATGAAGACATAGACACCGGTGGCCACGCCAGCGACCAGGAGGCCCGTCTGGGTCTTGTTGGAGGTCAGGTACCGCCAGGCGATCTTGATGCCATAGAGCATGGCCTAGCCCGCCTCGACCAGGTCACCCACCGCCACCGAGGCCGGCTCGAGAATGACCACGTCACCCTCGACCAACCCGTCGGTCACGATCACACGGTCGGCCGGCCAGTCGTTGAAACGGATAGGCTTGGCAGCAACGACCCCATCGACGATGACATAGACGTGGCTGTCCGCGCCGTCGGTGACAATCGCGCCGCGCGACACCGAGAGGGCATTGGCGACTTCATCGACGATGACATTGGCATTGACGGTCTGGCCCACGGGCAGGGCGACCGGCTCGTCGAACGCGATCTTGATGGCGCGACCACCGGTGGCCGGATCGACCGTCGGCGCGGCAAAGGTCACGGTGCCATATTGCGCCACCGTCGCCCCCACCGGCTTGAGCAGCGCCGGCAGGCCCGCGCTGACGCGCGAGGAATAAAGTTCGTCGACATCGGTCTCGACCACGAGATCCGACGTGTCGGCAATGACAAAGAGCTCGGTCTGCGGATCCACGAGCTGTCCCTGATCCACACCTCGCGACAGGACCACGCCGGCCATGGGTGCGCGAATGGTATATTGGTCGATCTGGCGCTGCGCCTGGTCCAGCGCGGCCTGCTGGCGGGCGGTTTCGTTGACCGCAGCGGCCAGAGCCAGTTCAGCATCCTCGCGGCTGGCGCGGGTTGCATTCTCGCCCAGCGCCTGGCTGCGGGAGGCATTGGCCTCGGCCTGCCTTTGCTGCACCAGCTGGGCATCGAGGGCCGACCGGGCCTGCTCGACCTGCGCTTCCACCAACGCCGCGTCAAGGCTGACGAGAACCGCATCGGCCTCGACCGCATCGCCCACATCGGCATTGACCGACATTGCCTGCGCGGACACAGCCGAGCGCACCGTCACCGACTTGCTCGCGGCGACGCGGCCATTGACGGCCAGCACCTGGCTGATCTCGCCGGGCGTGACGACTTCGGCCGCGACCACTGTGGGCTTGGGCTCCCACGGGCGCATGAGCCCGGCATAGGTCGCAGCACCGGCGACGACGATCAGCAGAAAGATCATCCATCCCCAACGCCGCTTGCGGCGCGGGGCGGGACGGGAGGTTTTTTCGGAACTGGCCACAGCACTTAGCCTTCTGACGCTTCAGCGGGCTAAACGCGCGTTAAAGCCCATTGGATCATTGCCAGGGTCATTTTGTTGCCCGCTTCGAGCCGGAAAGCGGGACTCAGTTGTCCTCGCCCACGTCGGGCAGTGGCATGAAGTCGATGCCATCTTCGATCAGCCCGGCAATCTCGTCCCGGCTGGCCTCGCCATAGATGCCGCGGGCTTCCACTTCCTCGAAATGGATCTTGCGCGCTTCCTCGGCAAAGCGTTCGCCCACATAGTCGGCCTCGCTCATCACCTTCTGCCGATAAAGCCGCAGCATCTCCCGGAACTTGGCCGCGTCGGGGTGCGCAGCGGAGAGCGAAACGCGCCCATTGTCGGTGCGGGCCACATTGGGCGCCATGGGGGCCTTTTCGACGGCGGCCACGCCGCAAACGGCGCAGCTGACAATGCCGCGCGCCTGCTGCTCCTCATAGGCAGCGGCGCTTTTGAACCAGGCATCGAAGCGATGGCCGTTTGAACACTGAAGCGAGTACTGGATCAATTGACGTAACACTGGTTAGGGGCCCGTCCGGGCGCGTGCTCCCCATATAGGCGCAGCCTTTACCCCTGCAAACCCGGAAGCGCAAATTCGCGCGCATTGGCCAGCGCCGGAATACGCTGCCGCGCCTCGGCAACCGCCTTTGGATCGATCTCGGCAAGGAGAACGCCGGGCGCGTCGTGGTCGAGTTCGGCGATAACCCGCCCCCAAGGATCGATGATGATCGAATGGCCATATGTTGCCCGGCCATTGGCATGGTGCCCGCCCTGAGCCGCCGCAATCACATAGGAACCGGTTTCGATCGCACGAGCGCGCAGCAGAACATGCCAGTGCGCTTGTCCCGTTGGCACGGTAAAGGCCGCCGGCACGGCCATGAGCGTCGCCCCGGCATTGGCAAGGCTGTTGTAGAGCCGGGGAAAGCGCATGTCGTAGCAGATGGAAAAGCCCAGGGTGACATCGCCCAAAGACGCGATGACAGCCGTGTCGCCGCCGCGATAGGTCGCGCTTTCCCGATAGGCATTGAGCCCGGCAATGTCAGCGTCAAAGAGGTGGATCTTGTCATAGGTCGCGACCACCGCCCCGTCCGGCCCGAACAATACCGACCGGTTGGCAAAGCGCCCGTCCTCGAGCGGAATGGGCAGCGAGCCCAGATGCAGGAATATCCCGTGCTCGCGCGCCAGCCCAGAAACCCCCGCCAATTGCGGATGGCCCTCATACGGCGCCGCGACTGACCGCAGCTGCTCACGATTTTCCGGAAAGATCAGCGACACTTCCGGCGTCAGCACATAGCCCGCGCCCGCCGCCGCCGCTTCCGCCACCATGGGCGTAAGCGCGGCAAGGTTCTCGTCGGGGTCGAGCCCCGAGCGCATTTGCACGGCGGCGATTTTCATGGCGTCACTGGGCCAGAAGGGGATCGAGACCGCCCTGGCGGTCGAGCGCGGCCATGTCGTCATAGCCGCCAACATGGGTGTCGCCGATAAAGATTTGCGGCACCGTCCGCCGACCATGGGCCCGCTCGGTCATTGCCTCGCGCACACCGGGGTCGAGGGCCGAGATTTCCTCGTATTCGACACCCTTTTCAGCGAGCAGCGACTTGGCAGCGTGGCAATAGGGACAGGTTGGGGTAGTGTAGATCTCGACCTTGGCCATCATGCGCCTCCGGGTTCATCAACTCTGGTTCTTATATGGGCAGATCGTCACCGGTTACAACGCGGGCGAAGGTCAGCACGTCGACATGGTTGACCCCACCCCGTTGCAGCGCCCGGGTCACCGCCTTGACCGTTGCACCGGTTGTATAGACGTCATCCACCACGACAACGCGCCGCCCGCCGAGCCGCTCCATGGCGCGTGGATGCAGCGAAAACGCCCCCTGCACATTGCGCAGCCGCCCATCGCCGGAAAGCCCCACCTGCTGGCGCGTCTTCTTGTGGCGCAGCACCATGTCGGTCACCACCTCGCTGCCGGTCAGGCGCTCCAGATGCTGGGCGAGCAATACGGACTGGTTGTAGCGCCGGAAGCGCCTGCGGCTCTGATGCAGCGGCACCGGCAGGAGCACCGGCCGCTCGTTCCAGAAGTCCGTTCCCGCCCCGGCCATCAGCTGCGCGCAAAACGCCGCCAGCTCAGGCCGGTCGCCATATTTGAGCCGGCCGACCAGCGCCGAGGCCACCGGACCATAAACCACCGCGGCCCGCGCCCGGGCAAAGGGGGGAGGATCGGCCAGCGCCTCGGCCGACACCGCATCGGGACCGATCTCGGCGCCAAAGGGCATGCCGAGGATTGGGCAGTACGGGCGGATGATCGGTTGCATCTGCGAAAAGCACTGGGCGCAGAGCCCCTGGCCTTGAGCCAGCGGCGCATTGCACACCGCGCAACCGGGAGGGTAGAGTTCATCCAGAACCAGCCGGGCCAGATGCGCCAGACCGCGCTGGATGGCGCCGGCCCCTATCCCTGCTTTGACTTGTCCGTCCCCGCTCTCCATAAGGCCCATATTGCCACGATCAGGCCAAGGCGAAAGCCCCGATGACAAGCCCGCCCACCATCTTTGATCCGATCCGCATTGCCCAAAACCTCGCCCGTCGACCGGCGCCGGAAAATTTCGTGCGTGATCTGGTGGTGGAGGATCTGGGCGACCGGCTGGGCGCCTATAAGCGCGACTTTCGCGATGCCGTCCTGATCGGCCCGGACGCCCAGACCCTGCCGGATACGCTTTTCACCGCCAATGGCCCGGTCCACATGCATCGCGTCGAGGCCTTCGGGCCCGACGAGTTCCCCGCTCTGCCGGCGGGCGAGTTCGACCTTGTCTGCTCGCTGCTGCATCTGCAGGTCGTCAATGACGTGCCGGGCTACCTCGCCCGGCTGCGCCGCGTGCTGCGTCCCGACGGGCTCCTGATGGTCGCCTTTATCGGCGGCGATAGCCTCACCGAGCTGCGCGAAGCGTTTCTGGGCGCCGACCTTGCCATAACCGGGGGCGCTTCGGCCCGCGTCGCCCCCATGGCCCAGATTCGCGATGCCGGTGGGCTGTTGCAGCGCGCGGGCTTTGCCCTGCCGGTTGCCGACCTAGAAACCCACCGCGTTCGCTACGCCACGCCCTTTGCGCTCATGGCCGAGCTCAAGGCGCTGGGCGCGTCCAATCCGCTGACAGACCGCCCGCGGCGCTTTATGACCCGCAGCCTGTTGGCCGCCGCCGCCCAGGCCTATGCCGAACGGGACGCCGATCCGGATGGCCGCATCCGCGCCACGCTGGAAATCGTCTGGCTTGCCGGCTGGGTGCCGCATGAAAGCCAGCAAAAGCCACTGAAACCCGGCAGCGCCACGGTCAGCATGACCCAGCTTCTGGGCAGGGGAGAGCCGGAATGACCCTCACGGTGTGGGGCCGCAAGACATCCTCCAATGTGCAGGCGCTGATGTGGTGCATCGGTGAACTCGGCCTCGACTATACGCGGCACGATGTCGGCCACGTCCATGGCGGCAATGACACGCCGGAATTTCTTGCCATGAACCCCAATGGTCTCGTGCCGGTGCTGCGCGATGGCGACGGCCCCGCCCTATGGGAAACCGGCGCCATCCTGCGCTACCCCGCGTCCCGCTATGGCAACGAGAGTTTCTGGCCGGCCGATCCCCTCGCCCGAGCGGAAATCGACAAATGGGCCGAATGGGCCAAGATCAACGCGACCCTCGCCTTCACCGGCCCGATCTTCTGGCGCGTGGTTCGCACCGCGCCATCGCAGCAGGACCCGGCAGCCATTGGGGCCGCCATCGAAAAATTCGACGCTGTTCTGGCTCTTGCAGAGGCACAACTGAGCCGCCACGCGTTCCTCGCCGGCGCTGATTTCACGCTTGCGGACATTCAGCTCGGGCACCTGCTCTATCGCTATTACGACATCGGCATCGCCCGCCCGTCGCGCCCCCATGTCGAGCGGTATTACGCGGCCCTCGCCGAACGCCCCGCCTATCGCGAACATGTCATGGTGTCCTATGAACCGCTCCGTGTCCGCGACTGACGACCTCGGCCGGTTTGCCGGCCACATAGTGCTCCTGTCCGGCCATCCCGGATCCGGCAAGACCACCAGCGCCGAAGCCTTGGCGCATCGCTCCGGCGTGCCAAAGGTGCACCTCCACTCCGATGATTTCTGGGGCTATATCAAGCACGGCAAGATCGACCCGTGGCTGCCCAAATCGGACGCGCAGAACCGCATGATCATGCAGATCGCCGCCGATGTTGCCGGCAGCTACGCCCGTCATGGCTATTTCGTCGTGCTGGATGGCGTGGTGAGGCCTTGGTGGCTGCCTGCCTTTGAGGCGCTTGACACGCCTATCCATTACATAGTGCTGCGGACCACCGTCGCAGAAGCAGTAGCCCGTTGCGCCGCGCGCGGCGGCGACAGCCTCTCCGACCCGCTGGTCGTGGCCGACCTGCACGGCCAATTCGCCGATCTCGGCCCATACGAGCCCCATGTGCTCGATGTCAGCGGGCGCGACCCGGTGTCCACCCAGAATGCCATCGTCGCAGCACTGCTCGGCGATCGGTATCGCCTGAGGGGCAGCGAGCAATAAAAAAGGCCGGCATCGCTGCCGGCCTTGTTCAATCCATGCGGAACGCTGGTTACGCAGCTTCCTCGTCGCTTTCGGCTTCGGCCGCGTCGGCCTTGGTGCGCTTGGGCGACTTGGCCAGCTGCTTTTCGATCAGCTGCACGGCCTCGGTCAGCGTCAGCTTGCGCACCGAACCGATTTCACGGCTCATGCGGTCCATGGCCTGTTCGAACAGCTGGCGCTCCGAATAGGACTGCTCGGGCTGCTCTTCGGACCGGTAAAGGTCGCGGACCACTTCGGAAATCGCGATCAGGTCGCCCGAATTGATCTTGGCTTCATATTCCTGGGCGCGGCGCGACCACATGGTGCGCTTGACGCGGGCACGGCCGGTGACCGTTTCGAGCGCCTTGTTGACTTCGTCTTCCTCGGCCAGCTTGCGCATGCCGACGGACTTGATCTTGGCGACGGGAACGCGAAGGGTCAGCTTGTCCTGCTCGAAGCTGATGACAAACAGTTCGAGGGTCAGGCCAGCGACTTCCTGCTCTTCGATGGCGACGATCACGCCGACGCCATGCGAGGGGTAGACGACATACTCACCCGTCTTGAACCCGAGCCGCTGCTGCTGCTTCTTGGCTACCATATGCTGGAACTCCTTTTGACGCCCCAAATGGCCGGTTCCTTGCGGCAAGGACCTGCCACTCCTACTCGTTGCGCGCCCGACCCCGGGCGCCCTGGCGCAGTAAAGCCCGCTGACCGCTCCGAACTCCGCTTTTTCGGAAAAGTCAGGCGACAACTATCGATCTTGTCAAAAAAATCGTGCCTTGCGGCACGGGCTGGATGACGGGCTCAACTGCATATGGGGAGACCATAGCACAATTTTTCAGCAGAATCAAAAGGAACGAATCAGCCGCGGCAAAGCGCTGCCCAGCCGCCATGACCAAACCATGACAGGCGCGCCCGATGCTTGTCTCCAACGTGCCGGAAGTCGCTCCTGCCGGCTCAGTCGCCTTCGCCGGGCGCCTCGGAAAAGTACTTTTCGAGCTTGCCGCCTTCGCCGTCCCGTTCCTTGGCCTCGGGCAGCGGATCGCGCCGTTCGGTCAGGTTCGGCCAGAGCGCGGCATATTTGGTGTTGAGCGCCAGCCAGTCATCCAGACCCGCTTCGGTATCCGGCTTGATGGCTTCGGCGGGGCATTCGGGCTCGCACACGCCGCAGTCGATGCACTCGTCCGGGTGGATCACCAGCATGTTTTCGCCTTCATAGAAGCAGTCCACCGGACACACTTCCACGCAGTCGGTATATTTGCAGCCGATACAATTGTCGGTGACGATATAGGTCATTGTGCCCGGGCATCCCGTCCAAACGCGGCCCCACCCTTGGGTAAGGTCAGGCCACCTGTCTCAACGCGACCGGTGCTAAACCCTTTTTTTCGCCGCTGCAAGGGCAAGCAGGGGGACGCTTTGGCGCAGACCGGCAAGCTCGCGGAAATGTTTGCGCCGGGCCAACTATCCGTCGCCGTCTCTGCGTCAAACGCCCGGCTTTATCTGCCCCCTCTGGTGCCGGAACACCAGGTCTTCCGGATCCTGCGCAGCGGCCTCGCCGTCCAGCACACCGCCCAGCCGCATCGCCAGAGCGATGGAGCGCGCATTGTCCGGATCGCAATAACTGACGAGGGACGGCACACCGAGAGTGGCGAAAGCCCAGTCGCGCATGGCCCGAGCCGCCTCCATGGCATAGCCGTGCCCCTCGTGCCCATCATAGAGCAGCCAGCCCAGTTCCTTTTCCGGAAACAGCGGGCCATGGTTGATGCCCACCTGCCCAACGGTTTCTCCGGACCCGGCAAGGTCGATCATCAGGCCGCCATGTCCAAACAGGCTCCATTGCGCAACGTCATTGGCAAACATGCCCCACGCTGCCTTCCGATCAAACGGACCGCCCATGTATCGGGCGCGGTCTGACATCATGAGTGCGCAATAGGCGTCGAAATCGGCAGCGACCGGTGCTCGCAGCACCAGCCGCTCGGTCCGGATCGTCGGGATGCTATTCATCGTCCGATCCGAGCAGCCGGTCGGTCTCGCGCCGCTCTTTCTTGGTCGGCCTGCCCGCACCGGCCGGGCGCTCGGCAATCGCCGCCTCATAGGGTGAAAGCGCCGACTTGGGGGTCGGCGGGGGCGAAAGGTCTTCGTACAGCCCCTGCGCTTCCGATGCCGGGCCGCGGCGCGTCCCCGGATCGATGATGCGCCAGACCAGCACCCGCCCATGCAGCGACATGGTCAGCACATCCCCAGCGCCCACCTTGTGGTCGCTGCGTTCGGTGCGTTCGGAATTGACGCGGATGGCGCCGGTTTCGATGATCTTTTGCGCCAGCGTGCGGGATTTGACCGCGCGCGAGAAAAACAGGAACCGGTCAAGCCGCTCCTTGTGGAGCGGAATGTTTCCGGTTCCTGCCAATCGCTAATCCTTCTTGCCGCGCAGGGCCGCAAGCGCGGCAAAGGGGCTATCGGGGTCAAAAGCCACCTTGCGCTCTTCGCGCTGCGGCCGCTGGTTGTTCCGCTCGCCCTTGTCAGGGCGGGTGCGGCGCTCGTCGTCGCGCCCCTTGCCCGGACGCCCGCCAACGGGATGCGGCATCTGCACCTCGCCCTCGGGACGGCGCGGACCCTTGCCGTGACGCGGCCGCTCATTGCGGCGGTTCTGCTGGCCTTCGGCATCGCCATCACGACGGCCGCGCGGCTCGTGGCGACGCTGGTCGGCATTGCGACGGCCGGGGAACCACACTTCATCGAATTCCGGCTCGGCCGGGGCGGCGGGCTCAGCCGATGCCTCGGCCGGGGCAGCGTCGGGAATGGCGCCCTCAAGCGGCGCATCGGCCACGGTCGGCGCGTCGGCCGCCACGGGCTCGGCACTTTCCACCGCCGGCTCGGTGCTGGCGGCATTGTCGGCAAGCACCTCTTCGAGCGCCGGCGTTTCCGCGGAGGCCTCAGCCGGCACAGCCGCAGCCACCACCTTGGGCGTGCGGCGCAGGCGATAGCCCAGCGAGCTGAGGATGGAGGAAAAATCTTCGCCCGAGCAACCGAGAAGGCTGGTCATTTCCACGGTCACGCGGAAGCCGTTGCCCTCGGCAGCGCCTGCGGGCAATTCGCCCTGATAGGGGCGCCCGGCATCGAGCGCGATCAGCGGGCGGATGATATCGGCGAGGCGTTCGAGAATATCGACGCGCACCGCGCGCTTGCCCGCGACCTTGAAGCCGGCGATTTCGTAAAGCCGCGTGTCGACTTCGGGATCCACCAGGAACGAGGTCCGCCCCGACAGCACGATATGGGGGATATCGGTCACGCCCGGCTGGCGCACGCCGCCATTCTTGAGCGCAAAAAGGATGATGGCGAGTTCGCGCGGTGCCGGCTTGAGCGAAAGCGGCAGATAGATGTGATAGGCGCCGAACTTGATGCCCAGCTTGCGCAGCTTGCCGCGCACGTCCTGGTCGAGGCCCTTGACCTCGTCCGCCACTTCGTGACGCGGCAAGAGACCCAGATGCTCATAGAGCCGGTAGGCAAGGCCGCGCGCCGTCCCCTCGATATCGGCAGGCGCTTCCAGCGCCATGACCGGCTCCAGCACCGTATTGATATGGTGGCGCAGCCAGAGCATCAGGCGGTCCTGCACCTTTTCGAGGTCCGGCCCGGTCAGCGTCTCGTCGGCGAGGATAATGATGCGCGGGCGGTAAAGGCTATCGCCTTCGGCCAGTTCTGCAACCACCTCGCCGCGCCAGCGCAGGCGGCCATCGGTCGCCAACACGAATTCTTCATTTGGCGAACCGGCCAGTCTTTCGGCACGATGGTGTATCTCCGGCGCCACGACGGAATCGGCGGCGCCGCGCAGCCCCTTGGCGTCAAGTTCGCCATCGGCACGGGCCAGCGAGAAGCGGAAGCCCTCCAAAGTGCCGATGAGGTGGCCTTCGAGCCGCACTTCGCCTTGGCTGTTGATTTCGGGAGATACCATACGTTTGTCTTTCAGGTGGCGAAGCAGCACGCTCGTGCGCCGGTCAACGAAGCGCTGGGTCAATCGCTCATGCAGAGCGTCACTCAGGCGGTCTTCAATATCCCGTGTCTTTTCGCGCCAATAGGAAGGGTCTTCAAGCCAGTTTTTACGGTTCGCGACAAAGGTCCAGGTACGGATCTGCTTGATCCGGTTGCTGAGTGTGTCAATGTCGCCCTCCGCATTGTCGCAAAACCGGACCTGCTCGGCAATCCAGTCATCGTTGACCCGATCAATTCGTCTCAAATCCGAATAGATACGGGTGACGATCTCCCCGTGTGCCGCCGGTGAAATCCCCTGATAGTCGGGAATCTGGCAACATTCCCAGAGCAGTTTGACCGCTTCTTGGCCGCGCGCCAAGGCTCCAGCCTCGTTTCGGGCCAGAAATTCGAGCGCCAATTGGTCCGTTGCAATGGGCACGCGGGTCAGCGTCCGGTCCGCGGGCGAAACCTCCAGCGAATTGCGCAGCCG
The DNA here is from genome assembly GCA_023391095.1 of Pseudomonadota bacterium. GTDB lineage: Bacteria > Pseudomonadota > Alphaproteobacteria > Rhizobiales > Devosiaceae > Devosia. Next base: position 68,750 of record JAEWBN010000012.1, on the reverse strand, counting down.
CTCGATCGAGGAAAAGTCGAGTGCCGAATTGCGCCACTGCACCTGCCGCACCGGCTCGAAATCATGGGTTTCGAGCTGGACGACCAGTTCCTCGTCGAAATTCTCGGTGCCGCCGGTCACGCCAAACGTGCCGTTATGCCTGTGCCGGCCAGCGCGCCCGGCAATCTGACCCAGTTCGGCCGGCGTCAGCGGCCGGGACTGGTGCCCGTCGAACTTGGTGTCGTCGGCAAAGGCCACATGGTGGATATCGAGATTGAGCCCCATGCCGATGGCGTCGGTGGCCACCAGAAAGTCCACGTCCCCATTCTGGTAGAGATCGACCTGGGCGTTCCGCGTCCGGGGAGAGAGCGCCCCCATCACCACCGCCGCCCCGCCCCGTTCACGCCGGATCAGTTCCGCAATGGCATAGACCTGTCGCGCCGAGAAGGCGACGATTGCCGAGCGCGCCGGCTGGCGGGAAATCTTCTTGGACCCCGCATAGGTCAGCTGCGAAAACCGTGGCCGGTCGATGATCTGGGCATGGGGTACAAGTTTTTTGACCACCCCCGCCATGGTGGCCGAGCCCAAGAGAAGCGTTTCGTGAAAGCCCCGCGCCTTGAGGATGCGGTCGGTAAACACATGACCGCGGTCGAAGTCGGTTGCCGTCTGGATTTCATCCACCGCCACGCAGTCGACATGGATATCCATGGGCATGGCTTCCACGGTCGCCACCCAGTAGCGCGGCTTGGCGGGAACGATCCGTTCTTCGCCCGTCACCAGCGCCACGGCCTGTTCGCCCACGCGCTCCACGACGCGCTGATAAACCTCGCGCGCCAGGAGGCGCAGCGGCAGGCCGATCATCCCCGTAGGATGGGCCAGCATGCGCTCGATGGCGAAATAGGTCTTGCCGGTATTGGTCGGCCCTAAAATGGCCTTGACCGAATGGGAGGGTGCGAATGTCATCGTGGCTCTATGTAGGGCCAAACCGGTGCCGTTGCGAGGGCCTCCGGGACCCGTCCCGATCAAGGACGCTTTTGCCACCCTTTTGACGCCTTCGTTAACGGGCGGAACAGGCCCGGAACAAATCAGCACCGAATCGGCGCGACTCACCAAATCCGCTTTTGTTCCCCACGACATGTAGGGGGCTAGGAACATTCGGCTCTACTACCCAATCGTTGCGCGACGCAACACAGCCTCGGCCAGCGCCAAAACCCGTTCACCTTGGTTTCGAAAGCGTTAATTCCGGCTCAATCGGGCAAAGTATGAACGAGACCTAAACCCCGACGCAGCGGATATTTTTCGCCCCTTCATCTCCTTGTCCGCGGCGCGACTGGGCACAGCGGTGCCTCGTTGGGAAAAAGGGCTGTTGACGTCTCATTCCGGCACATCGCCTGCTGACAATTTCTGTCGGTATCTGGCGCGAGTCTCCCCCTAAAGGAGACGCCTATGTCTGAACTCACGCTTGCCCCAACCGTGGCCGCCTATTTCGCAACTTCCGGCAATCGCGATGCGCTGAACCTGTTCTCAAAGTACGCCATCGTGATCGACGAGGGCGAGACCCATCAGGGGCTCGATGCCATCGCCGCCTGGCTCGTTTCGGTGGAAGAGCGCTACCAGCCGCGCTACGTGCTCAAACAAGTGCAAGACGACGGTGAACGCCAGATCGTCACCTTCGAAGTCTCCGGCACCTTCCCCGGTAGCCCGGCCACGTTGCGCCAGGCTTTTCAGTTGGATGACACCGGCAAGATCCTGCATTTGCAGACCCTGTAGCTGTCCCGGCTCCGCACAGTTCCGGTCTTCGCCGGATCGGGGCGTTAACCTTCAGCCCAAAACCGGAACGAACAGGGGCAGAATCGGGGCGAACCGCCAAAACTCTCTTTGTTCTCCGCCCTATCTGGTAGGGCCAAGGCCCCACACCCACTAGAGAAAGCCGAACGCTCACGAAATCGGCCCCAAACCGTTCACAATGGTTTCCATCAGGTAAATTTCGTCGTCGGACGGCTATTTACTAGCGCTGTGTAAGTCTGCGTGAGGGCGTCGACGGGCGATCCGTTAACGAAAAAGCCCCGCAATGCGGGGCCCTTCAACAGCAAAATTGACGAAAAAGTCTTTGACCGTCCGAAACCGGGACAGCGCTCTTAGGAGCGCATGCCCACCAGCACCATGGAAAGATCGCCCATGGATGTGCCCAGCATGACGCGATAGGGCACGTAATAGCCGGTCTGCCCCAGGGGCGCGTACCAGACGATGATGCGGCTCGTATCGGCCAGATAGCTCGTGATCTCGGACGATTCGAAGTGACCGGAAATGGGTTGATACTTGACCGCGCAGGCCACGAGCGGCCCCTGGTAGCCGGTGCGGGGCGAGGTCGCCTCGGCCATGTCGAGGTAACTCATCTGGATATTGAAGCGCTCGACGCCGGTGAAAATGGCGGCGCGCTGCTGGCAGATCGAACGGTCCAGCGCCCCGCCCTTGATGACAAAGGACGATATGAAATCGTTGACGCCGGTCAGGTGCGCGCGCTCCAGCGGCACCCGGTCCCAGCTGTCGAGCACGGGCGGCTCCACCTGAAAGCTCGACACATTGCGGTTGGCATAGCCGACATCGACGGTAAAGGTCTCGCCATTGGCCCGGGTCTCGAGCGAGAATTTGTCGGCCACCAGCGCGCCACCGGCCGATGATCCAGAAGCGCTGGCCTTGGCCGTGCCGCTGGCCACCACCGAGCCAAGCCCGGTAACATTGGCGGACAGGTCCAGCCCATAGCGCCGCCCGTCATCGGTGAGGTCAACATCCATCAGCGCGACATTGATCCCACCCAGCGTCAGCACATAGCTGGCACGGGCCTCGACCTGGGCAAGAGCGGGGGAAGCGAAAGCCAGCATCACGCCGGCGGCAGCAAGGGCGGTACGGATCAAGATAATCTACTCGTCTCGGACAACCCGCCGGAGACGCTGCCGGACAGGGCGAATCACATCAATGGGACCAAACTGCCCACAGTGTGGGGCGCTGGCAAGGCAGTCGCGGCCCTTTGAATCGGCCTTTGGGTTGACGGCACGGCCTAGTTTCTCTAAAGACGCGCCAGATTTCAACACAATCGAGGCCCGTTGCGGGATACCCCGCCACGCAGGACCTTTACACAAACAGGATATCTCAAAATGGCACGTCGCTGCGAACTAACCGGTAAGGGCGTCATGGTGGGCAACAATGTTTCCCACGCTCTCAACCGCACCCGCCGCCGCTTTCTCCCGAACCTGGTGAACGTCACCCTGCTTTCGGATGCGCTGAACCGTCCGGTCAAGCTGCGCATTTCCGCCGCTGCCCTGCGCACCGTCGAGCACCGCGGTGGCCTCGATGCCTTCCTGCTCAAGCAGGACGACGCCGATCTGAGCCCGCTGGCTCTCGGCATCAAGAAGGAAGTCCGCGCCGCCCTCGCCGGCTAAGCGGTTCTTCCAAACGATTTCGAGCCGCGTGGTGGGCGACTACCGCGCGGTTTTTGTTTGCGGCGAGGCCCTATCGCCCCGACGCCCGCAGGTGTGACCGTCCGCCTCTATACTTGCCGCCAGGGCTTGCAGTACAACGCCCTCGGGTCGCGCCCCTGGGCGATGATCCGGAGAGCGGATCATCCGCCTCCCATAATCTCCGCCCCGGTCGATTACCGGTCAGCGGTCAACATAGGTACAGTCTGATGCTGTCTCGTCTCCTTGTGGCGCTTGTCGCCATGGTGGCCATCGTCGCCGCCTCCAATATTCTCGTCCAGTTTCCGCTCGATGTGACCTTGGGCGCCGTCCATATCGGTGACATCCTCACCTGGGGCGCCTTCACCTATCCGGTCGCCTTCCTCGTCACGGACCTGTCCAACCGCGCCTTTGGCCCCCAGCGCACGCGGCTTGTGGTCGTGGCCGGCTTCATCGTCGCGGTGGTGCTCTCCATCTGGCTGGCCACGCCGCGCATCGCCATTGCCTCGGGCTCGGCCTTCCTCGTGGCGCAGCTGCTCGACGTTTCCATCTTCCACCGTCTGCGCAACGGCGCCTGGTGGCATGCGCCGATGTTTTCGTCGCTGTTTTCCTCCGCGCTCGACACCGCCATCTTCTTCACGCTCGCCATGGCTCCTGCCCTGGCCGGCATCGATGCCTTTTTCGGCATGGAGGATTCCTCGCTGGGCTTCCCGGCGCCTCTTCTGGGCATAGGCCCCCAGGTCGAGCTCTGGCAGTCGCTGGCGCTGGGCGACTTCCTGGTCAAGCTGCTGATGGCCGTGCTGCTGCTCGCCCCCTACAAAACCGTTCGCGACCTCGTGCTGCGGCGGTTGCCTGTTGCGGCCTGATTAGGCCCCGTCGAGGCGGCTGGCACCGGCCCCACACCTCCCCCTTGACGGGGGAGGTACCGACGCTCGGCCCGCGGGGCCGTAGCAGAGGTGGGAGGGGGTGCAAAACGGCCTTCGAAGCCGGCCGCTCACTCGGGCAGCGCAAATTCCAGCAGAAGCGTGCGCTGCCAGTCGTTGAAATTGTTGTCCGAGCCCATGAAGATGCGTGTCTCCCCGCCGGGGGACTGATGCACCATCAGGCTTTCCATATTGTCGATATCCCCGCCCTGCGCGGACAGCAGCAATTCGCCGCGCATCAGGTTACCCGGCCGCACCTCAGCCGCCGGCACGCGGCGCAAGTTCATCACAAAGGTGAAAAGCGAGACGCCCCGTTCCAGCACGAGGAGATCGCCATTGGGCAGAAAGGCGCAGTCGGTCGGATTGACCACCGGCGAGTTGAAATAGGTGAAGGGCCCCTTGTCATTGACGCCAAGCATTTCGCCGCGGTGATTGCCCGCTTCGTCCAGCGCCTCCTCGGCAATAAGGATGGTCGATCCCGCAACAGGCGAGGCCGGCGGCGCAATGCACACGGATTCAAGGGAGTCGTTGGTTCTCAGATCCGTCAGCCATTGCGGAATGGCCACTTCCCGCGCTGCCCCGCCCGGTCGACCATTGGTGATGGCAAAATCGGCCACCCGCGTCAGGTTCTCGAAGCTCACGCGCACGGCTGCGGCCTCGCCATCGCGCCAGATCGTGTCCATGCCCTCGGCATCGCGCGCATATTGGCGCGGCAGCACCGCCCCGGAGGAATTCTGCAAAGGCTCGATGTCCACGCCGTAAAAGCCCAGGAGCAGGTCGTCCTGGTCATAGGCGAGGGTGCCCGAAATAAACCGCCCCCGGTCCGTCACGAATGATATCTGCTGGTCGGGACCGGTCTGGGTCACGCTGGAGAGCCCGCCGAAATTCTCGTCCGTGCTCTGCAGCGTCAGCCCGCCGCGGAAGATCAGCTTTTCCACCCTGTCGCCGGGCGCGGCGCCGTTGAAGCGGGTGACGGGCACCGCATTCACCATCACTTCCACCGCCCCGGCCGGCTGGGCCAGAAACAGCAACAGCGCGGCAACAGCGGGCTTAGTCCTCATCCGCGCGTCCGTCGCCCGGCCTGTGCCGGCAATTCTTCGTCGAACAGGGCGGCCAGCTCGTCGGTCAGCGCCCCGGCCAGTTCCTCGGCATCGAGCAGCGTCACGGCGCGCCGATAGTAGCGCGTCACATCGTGACCGATGCCCACGGCGACCAGCTGGATGGGCGAGCGCGTTTCGATATCCTCGATCACCTGCCGCAGATGCGCCTCGAGGTAATTGCCGGCATTGACCGACTGGGTCGAGTCATCGACTGGCGCGCCGTCGGAAATCACCATCAGAATGCGCCGCTGTTCCGGGCGCGCCATCAGCCGCTTGCGCGCCCATTCGAGCGCCTCGCCGTCGATATTCTCCTTGAGCAGACCCTCGCGCATCATCAGGCCGAGATTGCGCCGGGCATGCCGCCAGGGCTCGTCGGCCGCCTTGTAGATGATGTGGCGGATATCGTTGACGCGGCCGGGATTGGCCGGCCGGTTGGCTTCAAGCCAGGCTTCCCGGCTCTTGCCGCCCTTCCAGGCACGGGTGGTAAAGCCCAGGATCTCGACCTTGACCCCGCAGCGCTCCAGCGTGCGCGCCAGGATATCGCCGCAGATCGCCGCAATGGTAATCGGCCGCCCGCGCATCGAGCCGGAATTGTCGATCAGGAGCGTCACCACGGTGTCGCGGAAATCGGTGTCGTCCTCGACCTTGAAGCTCAGCGCCTGCAGCGGATCGGTGACGACGCGGGTGAGGCGCGCCGTGTCGAGCAGACCCTCTTCAAGGTCGAACTGCCAGCTGCGGTTCTGCTTGGCCATGAGGCGCCGCTGTAGCTTGTTGGCCAGCCGCGCCACCGCCCCGGCCAGGTTCTCCAGCTGCTTGTCGAGCAGCGCCCGCAGCTGGTCGAGCTCGTCGGGCGGGCAGAGTTCGGCTGCCTTGACGATCTCGTCGTATTTCTGGGTGAAGACCTTGTAGTTGAACTGGTTGGACAGCCGCTCGCCACCATCCTTGGCCGGCGGGGGCATGGGCGCATCCTCGCCCGCCTCGGCTTCGGCATCCTCGTCGGCATCGGCCATGTCGGCCTCCATGCCTTCGACATCGCCGGTTTCTTCGCTTTCGCCCGCCTGCTGGTCTTCTTCGCTGTCGGCCTGCTCGTTCTCGCCCTCGCCCTGTTCGGGCGACTGGTCGGCGCCTTGCGCCTGTTCGGGCTGGCTGTCCTCGGTCTCGCCTTCCTCGCCATCGGCGGGGTCCTGCATGTCGCTGTCGGCGATCAGGTTGAGGTCGCGCAGCACATTGCGGACCGCCTGTGCAAACTCGTCCTGGTCTTCATAGGTGGAGAGCAGGTTTTCCAGCGAAGTCGACGCCTTGCTTTCGATTTCAGGGCGCCAGAGATCGACCAGCGCGTGCCCCGAAGGCGGCACCGGCACCCCGGCCAGCTTTTCGCGCAGCAACAGGCCCAGCGCCTCGGCGATGGGCGCATCGTCCTTGGCGTCGACCTCGGCAAAATTGGCGCGGAACAGCCGGTCTTCCAGCATTTCATGGATATTGCCGCCCATGCCCGGCATGCGGATCACGCCCAGCGATTCCACCCGCGCCTGTTCCAGCGCGTCAAAGGCGGCCCGCGCCTGCGGGTCCATAGGCGCGCGCTTGCGGTGGGCGTCAGGGTCGTGGCTGGCAAGCCGCATGGCCATGGCGTCGCCCTGCCCGCGGGCAATGGCAATGTCGCGCTTGGTGGGCAGGCGCGGCAGGTTGGCAATGCGCGCCTTGTCGGACGTGAGCAGTGGCCGGTCCGCGGTAAAGGTTACCTCCAGCTCCGACTGCCCCCCGATGGCACGCACCGTTGCGCCCATGGCCGACTTGAAGGCCTGGGTCTGGTCGGGCTTGTTGGGCTTGCTGCGCGGTGGGTTTGCCATGGTTACGCTCGTCGATTGTGAGGAAGGCCCCCTCACCCGCCGCTTGCGCGGCGACCTCTCCCCCAAGGGAGAGGTCGGAAATTCCGGACCCCCTGCACCTCTCCCTTGGGGGAGAGGTCGGCCCGAAGGGCCGGGTGAGGGGGCCTTCTGATTAGGCCATCACCGCCAGGTTGGCGGAGCTTTCCGGCAGGTCCTCGCCGAACACGCGCTGGTAGAACTCGGCCACCACGGGGCGCTCGAGTTCATCGCACTTGTTGAGGAAGGTCAGGCGGAAGGCAAAGCCGATATCGCCACCGAAGATGACGGCATTCTCGGCCCAGGTGATGACGCCGCGTGGGCTCATGACGGTAGAGATATCGCCATTGATGAAGGCCGAACGCGTCAGGTCTGCCAGGCGCACCATGTTGGACACCTGCTTGCGGCCCTTCTCGGTCTCGGCATAGCTCTTGTTCTTGGCCAGAACGATGCCGACTTCCTTGTCATGCGGCAGGTAGTTGAGCGTCGTCACGATGCTCCAGCGGTCCATCTGGCCCTGGTTGATCTGCTGGGTGCCGTGATAGAGGCCCGACGTATCGCCCAGACCGATCGTATTGGTGGTCGAGAACAGCCGGAACGCCGGATGCGGCACGATCACGCGGTTCTGGTCGAGCAGGGTCAGCCGGCCCGACTGTTCCAGCACGCGCTGAATCACGAACATCACGTCCGGCCGGCCGGCGTCATATTCGTCGAAGACCAGCGCGACATTGTTCTGCACGGCCCAGGGCAGGATGCCGTCGCGGAATTCGGTGATCTGCTTGCCATCCTTGAGCACGATCGCGTCCTTGCCGACGAGGTCGATGCGCGACACGTGGCTGTCGAGATTGACGCGTACCAGCGGCCAGTTCAGCCGTGCCGCGACCTGCTCGATATGGGTCGACTTGCCGGTGCCGTGATAGCCCTGCACCATGACGCGACGGTTGAAGGCAAAGCCGGCCAGGATCGCCAGCGTGGTGTTGCGGTCGAAGAGATAGTCCGGATCGACCGGCGGCACATGGTCGGTGCGATCCTTGTAGCCCATGACCTTCATGTCGGTGTCGATGCCGAAAATTTCCCGCGCGCTGTATTCGTGGTCGGGCAGGTTGGCGAACTGGGTCATGGGAAGCGCTCTTGGACTTGAAGAATTCGAGAAAAGGCGGTGGCTCTATAGCAGCAATGTGACAGGGCGGGTAGCCTCGGGGTCGCGGGGCCCCGATGCCGGACGGCGAGGCCTCAACGCGCCACGAAACCCTGTTTCTTGAGATGGGTGTAAGCCGCGATCACCGAGCGCAGCTTGTCCTCCGAAGAGGCGTCGCCGCCATTGACGTCGGGATGGTGTTTCTTGACGAGGCTCTTGTAGGCCGCCTTGATGTCGTCGGACTTGGCGTGGCCGGTAAAGCCCAGGGCTTCGAGCGCCCGCCGGTCCGGCTCGTTGAGCGGCTTGACCCGCTCGGCCGCGGGCTTCTTGCCCTGCTGGTAGCGATAGCGCGCAAACACCCCGAACGGGTCGCCGAACTTATCGCCCGGACGGGTCGAGGCCTGACGGCTGGCCGCCCGCGCCGCGCCGGGATTGCCGGTGGCAAAGCTCGACCGGCTTTCCGCCTTGGGCGGGGTATGGAGCGCCTCGTCCAACTCTTCGGGGCTCATGCCGGCAAAGAAGTTGAAGGCCTTGTTGTAGTGGCGCACATGCTCGAGGCAGAAATTATGATACTGCCCCTCCGAGCGCACGCCCTTGGGCGCCTTGTATTCACCCGGCGCCTCACAGCCTTCCCAGTCGCACTTGACCGCCACCGTTTCGGGCTTTTCTTCCCGGCGCGGACGGACACGAATTGAATCGAAGAGCTTGGAATGCTGTTTCATTACGCCTAGCTGTGCCTACAAACAGATTTGGAGCCGACCCCATGTCCATGACGGACACCATTCGAGCCAAGCTCACCGAACAATTCTCACCCCAGCATCTGGAGGTGATCGACGAGTCGCAAAGCCATCACGGACATTCCGGCTGGCGGGAGGGCGGTGAAACCCATTTTCGTGTCAGAATCGCGACCCGCAATTTTGACGGGATGAGCCGCGTTGCGCAACACCGCGCCGTCATGGCAGCGTTGAACGAAGAATTGAAGGAAAGGGTTCACGCCCTTGCCATCGAGGTTCTGCCCGCCGCGTGAGCCGTGTCGTAGGGCATATCACACCCGCCGGCCCGCACCTCCCCCTTGACGGGGGAGGTTGGGAGGGGGTGCTCACGCACTCACGCCGCGGGTGTTGTCACCGTTCCACCCCCCGTAGAGGCCTAGATCGAGACGGATCGAACCTTACCCCCGCATCTCCTCCAGATACGCCCGCACTTTTTCGGCATCGACATTCTTTTCGATGAACGCCTTGCCGATGCCGCGGGTCAGGATGAACGTGAGCGCCCCGCGCTGGACCTTCTTGTCCTGCGCGATGGCTGCCATCAGCGTATCGGTCGAGCTAAGCGTTCCGGCGATATCCGCCAATGTGGTGGGCAGGCCCGCCCGCTTCAAGTGCGCCTCGACCCGTCCGGTATCCTGGCCGGGCGACAGGCCCAGCCGGTTGGAAAAGCCGTGCGCTAGAACCATGCCGATGGCCACGCCTTCGCCATGCAGCAGGCGGTCGGAATAGCCGGTATCCTTTTCCAGCGCATGCCCGAAGGTGTGGCCGAGATTGAGCAGCGCCCGGACCCCGTTTTCCTTTTCGTCCTCGATCACCACCCGCGCCTTGTGCGCGCAGCAGCGGGCCACCGCTTCGCCCCGCGCCGGGCCGCCCGCAAAGATCTCCTCAAGGTTGGCATCCAGCCAGTCGAAGAAATCGGGGTCGTCGATGAGCCCGTATTTGGCCACTTCCGCATAGCCCGCGGCGAACTGGCGGCGATCCAGCGTATCGAGCGCCGAAAGATCCGCCAGCACCAGCCTGGGCTGATGGAAGGCGCCCACGAGGTTTTTGCCATGGGGCGAATTGATCCCGGTCTTGCCGCCAACGGAAGAATCCACCTGCGCCAGCAGCGAAGTCGGCATCTGCACGAAATCCATGCCGCGCCGGGTAATGGCAGAGGCAAAGCCCGCGAGGTCCCCGATCACGCCGCCGCCCAGCGCGATCACGAGGTCGCCGCGTTCGAGCCGGGCCGCAAGCAGCCCTTCCACGACAGTTTCGAGACCGGCATAGCTCTTAGTGCTTTCCCCTGCCGGCACCACGATGGTCTGGTAGCCCAGTCCGGCCGCATCAAGGCTCGCTGTCAGCCGCGGCAACTGCGCCTCGGCCACGGTCGTATCGGTCACGATCCCGTAGCGACGTCCGGGGAAGTGTTCCGCCAGGATCGCCCCCGCCGCATCGATCAGTCCGGGCCCGATCAGGATGTCATAGGCGCGTTCGCCCAGAGCCACGTGAACCCGATGCGCAATATCAGCCATGGACCGCCTGTTTTGTCTTGAGATAGTCGAGCACCGCCGAGATCACATCGCCCGCCACCGCTTCCTGCGGCACGTCGCGGCTCATCACCGTCACATCGGCCTCGGCATAGATGGGGTAGCGCTCGGCAATCAGTTTTTCGAGCGTCGCCCGGGGATTTTCGGTTTTAAGCAGCGGCCGGTTGGAGCGGCGCGACACGCGCTCGAACAGCACATCGGCATCGGCCTTGAGCCACACCGAAACCGCATCCGCCTTGACCAGGCTGCGCGTCTCCGCATTGACGAATGCGCCCCCGCCCGTGGCCAGGACAATGTCCTTTTCCTTGAGCAGTCGGGCGATCACCCGCATTTCCCCGGCGCGGAATTCGGCTTCCCCGCGCTGGGCAAAGATTTCCGGAATGCTCATCTGGGCGGCAAGCTCGATTTCCTCGTCGCTGTCGATGAACTGGCGCCCCAGCCGGGCTGCGATGCGCCGGCCCACCGTGGTCTTGCCGGCACCCATCATGCCCACCAGCACGAGCGGCATGCCTCCCAGTTTCCTCGACAGCGCGCCGGCACGGCCCTGCCGCACACCGCCTTCCGATTTGCTCACCCTGGGTGCCCTCCGATCAATCTGCTTTCAATCGGTCCGGGCCCTGCCTGTCAAGCGCCCAGGGTCCGCCGGCACGGTTGATCCCGCCCGCGCTTTGCCCGACACTGCAGCACAACCCCATGGCAACCTTTTGCGGATAGTCATGGTGCACACGCCCCGTGCGAGGACCGCCATGCCCACCCTCTTTCGCCTGCTGATCTCCCTGCTGTTTCTGGCTGGCCTGGCCTATGCCGGCATGTTCGCGCTCGTGACCTTCGTCGAGCCCACGCCAAAGGAAGTCAGCCAGCGCATTCCCGCCCGCGAGCTCCTGGGCGAAACCGAAGCGGCCCGCCCCGGCACCAGCCTGCCCCAGCCCAATGTCACAAGCGCACCGGCGGAACCGGCAGCCCAATGAGCGGCGCGCACCTGATCGCGGCCTTTCTCGAAATGATGAGCGCCGAACGCGGGGCTGCCGCCAATACGATCGAGGCCTATCGGCGCGACCTGTCCGACTATTCGGGCTTTGTGGCGGGACGCAAACAGACCCTGCTCGACTGCACCCGCGACACGGTCACCGCCTATCTCGACCATCTCAAGATGGAAGGCCTCTCCGCCGCCTCCAGCGCCCGACGCCTCTCGGCCATTCGCCAGTTCCACAAATTCCTCTGCGCCGATGGAATGCGGGGCGACGATCCGACGCGCATTGTCGCGAGCCCCAAGGCAAGGCGCGCGCTGCCCAAGGTGCTCTCCATTGCCGAGGTCGACCGGCTGCTCTCCCTCGCCGAAGAGGAAGCCAATATGCCAGCGGCCCCGCAGAAGCAGCTTGCCGCCCAGCGGCTCTATTGCCTGCTCGAAATGCTTTATGCCACCGGCCTGCGCGTTTCCGAGCTGGTGAGCCTGCGCCGCGCCGCCGTCATGCGCGACAGCGCCTTCATCACCGTCACCGGCAAGGGCAACAAGGAACGCGTCGTGCCCATGAACGACCGCGCCCGCGATGCCGTCCGCGCCTGGATCGCCACCCTCCCCCCGGGCCCCTGGCTGTTCCCCGCCAATGGCGAAGACGGCTATCTGGCCCGTCAGGTCTTTGCCCGCGATCTCAAGGCACTGGCCGCGCGCGCCGGCATTTCCGCGGCCCGCGTTGCCCCCCATGTTCTGCGCCACGCCTTTGCCAGCCACCTGCTGGCGGGCGGCGCCGACCTGCGCGTGGTCCAGATGCTGCTCGGCCATGCCGATATTTCCACGACCCAGATCTATACCCATGTGCTGGACGAAAAGCTCCGCAACCTCGTGGAAAGCCACCACCCCCTGGCCGGAAACTGAGGCACCATCCCCACGAAATCCAAACCATTTGGACGCCAAACCTTGACTTGCGATTGCGCCCTCGCCACTTTCCGGCCACTTTAGGGCGCAACAGCAGCGGCCCATATCCCAGGGTCGGCAGACGAGACCCCTCAACGGGCGGAATGGATGCAGTCTTATCTCGATTTTGAAAAGCCGGTCGCCGATCTCGAAGCCAAGATCGTCGAACTCAAGTCCTTGGCACAGACCGACCAGGCCGTGTCCATCGACGAGGAAGTCAACCGCCTTTCCGCACGCGCCGACGAGGCGCTGGTCGAGATCTATCGCAAGCTGACGCCGTGGCAGAAGACCCAGGTCGCCCGCCATCCGCAGCGCCCGCATTTTTCCGACTATGTGAAGTCGCTGATCACCGAATGGCAGCCGCTGGCCGGTGACCGCAAGTTCGGCGAGGACGCCGCCCTGCAGGCCGGCTTCGGCCGCTTCAATGGCCAGCCGGTCGCCGTGCTGGGCCAGGAAAAGGGCAGCTCCACCGAAACGCGCCTCAAGCACAATTTCGGCATGGCCAACCCGGAAGGCTATCGCAAGGCCGTCCGCATCATGGACATGGCCGACCGCTTCTCGATTCCCGTCCTGTCCTTTGTGGATACGGCCGGCGCCTATCCCGGCATTGGCGCCGAAGAGCGCGGCCAGGCCGAAGCCATTGCCCGTTCGACCGAGAAGAGCCTCGAGCTCGGCGTACCCAACCTGGCCATCATCATCGGTGAGGGCGGCTCGGGTGGCGCCATCGCCATCGCCACGGCCAACCGGGTGCTGATGCTGGAAAACGCCATCTATTCGGTCATCTCGCCCGAAGCGGGTGCCTCGATCCTGTTCCGCGACGCTGCGCGCGCCCAGGACATGGCCACGGCCCAGAAGATCACCGCCCAGGACCTCTTGGGCTTCAAGGTCATCGACGGCATCATTCCCGAACCCGCCGGCGGCGCCCATCGCCACCACACCGCGGTCATGGACTCGACGCGCAGCGCCATCGACGCCTTCCTCAAGGATTTTGCCGGCAAGTCGCGCCTTGAAACCCGCGAACACCGCCGCGAAAAGTTCCTCGCCATCGGCACGAATATCTAAGCTTCGTAGTCGAAATCGGGATCGTCGCTCGGCATGTCGAGCGGTGTATTCACAGAGCTCGAAACCGCAACAATCTCGATCACATCGGGCCTGATCCGATAGTCAAAGCGATAACCCTCCCTGATGAGGCGTCGCACACTCGGCACGGGTAGGAGTTGCCCGGCCTCGCGAAGGCCGTCAGATACCGCCGCACAGCCTTTACCCGGGCGACAAATGCCTCGCCGGCGGCGCGGCTATGGCCCCGCAGATAGGCCGCTTCTTTGCGAATATAGTCTGCTGCCGATCGGGACAGCACGATGCGCATCAGGCAGCGTCATCCCGTACAATGCGCTCGATCTGACCCAGAACATCATCGAACCGTTCTGTGTCCCCTGCGTCGGCTTCGGCGACCCCGTCAGCAATGCGCAGGATATCGGCACCCTCAGCTTGCATATAGAGCTTCAGCGCACGCACGATGACCCAACTGCGACTGCGTTCGGAGGCGGCAGAGACCTTCTCCACCTGATCCAGCAGGTCAACCGGCAGTCGCAAGGTGAGGGGCTTGGACAGTTCCATGATGGACCTCCACTTGTAATACACGGTATTACAGCATGATTGGCGTCCACGTTACAGCACAATTCGCCGTGAGCACCCCTGCTTCCGGGTCGTTTTGCGCCGTGGTAAAGGCTTCATTCACGCAATGCGCTCACACTGCGCTAACCATTCGGGCTTCATAAGGGCCCGGTTTCCACTCGGGCTTGAACAACCTTGACCGGCACATTCCTGCATCGCCTCGGCGCATTCGTGATCCTCGTCTGGCTTTCGGTCGGACTGGCTGCCTGTTCCGGCTTCATCAAGGGGGGCGACAACCGCCACAACCAGCCCCTGTCGAGCGGCGTGGTTCAGGGCCTGCGCAGCATCGGCTCCTCGCCGTCCGACGGCATGGTCATTCGCATCTTCAAGGAAGAAAGCGTGCTCGAGGTCTGGAAGAAGACCAGTTCGGGCACCTTCCGGCTGTTCAAGACCTACGAGATCTGCGCCTATTCGGGCGACCTGGGCCCCAAGTTCAAGGAAGGCGACCGGCAGAGCCCTGAAGGCTTCTACACCATCACGCCGGGCCTGATGCACCCCAAGTCCAACTACTACCTGGCCTTCAATACCGGCTTTCCCAACAAGTTCGATCGCGCCCACGGCCGCACCGGCTCGGACCTCATGGTGCACGGCGACTGCTCCTCGCGCGGCTGTTACGCAATGACCGATGCCGGCATTGCCGAGATTTACGCCCTGGCCCGCGAAACCTTCAAGGGCGGCAATCCCAGCTTCCAGTTGCAGATCTACCCCTTCCGCATGACGGCCGCCAATCTGGCCAGCCATGCCACGAGCCCCCACCTCGATTTCTGGAAGAACATCAAGGTTGGCTACGACCATTTCGAAATGACCAAGACCCCGCCCACCTGGGACGTCTGCGAAATGCGCTACATCTTCAACCCCAATGCCACCGGGCCTCTCAACGCCATGGGCGCCTGCCCGCCGACCCTCACCAATGCTGCCGTCACCGCCAAGCAGGAAGCCGACAACGCCGCCCTGCTCAACCAGGCTGCGGCCATCCAGAAGCAGGCCGAGCGCAAGGCAGCCGAGGAAGCAGCCCTCAAGGCTCGCGGCGAAGCGGTGGGCGGGTTCTTCTCCAATATCGGCAGCGTCTTTGGCGGTGGCGGTCAGGACCCCAATATCAAGCCCGTCTTTACCGGCAAGCCCGCCACCATGCCCACCCCGGTTGCCCAGCGGCCGCGCTGACACCGGATCGTTCCGGGGCTAGACTGGGCGCACCCGCCCAAGTTCGGCCCCCATTGACTGGCATGGGCGGGCCCACCGCGCCAACCGGAGAGGCATGTGGACCAGTCCCGATCCGAACCCGTTCTGCCCGATGCCGAGATCACGCTGACCCCGGCCGAGCGGCCGGCAGCGCCCGTCCTGCCACCTGCAGCGCCCACCCGGTCCGAAACGCCCGCCCGCCCGCCGCGCGAGCACAGGGGCCGCGCCGGACTGGTGCTGGGCACACTTGGCCTGCTTGCCGGGCTGACCGCGCTTGGCGGCACCGGCTGGCTGTACATGCAATCTCAGCGCGA
Organism: Pseudomonadota bacterium; assembly: GCA_023391095.1. Taxonomy (GTDB): domain Bacteria; phylum Pseudomonadota; class Alphaproteobacteria; order Rhizobiales; family Devosiaceae; genus Devosia. Next base: position 52,915 of record JAEWBN010000012.1, on the reverse strand, counting down.
CGTCCTCCGTCTTTCGACCGAACTGGCCCAGTTGCGCGTCAGCCTCGACCTTTACGCCCGCAATGCCATGGCCGCCGCGACAGCGCCTGCTCCCACAGCCGAGCCCGCACCCGAGCCGTCATCAGGCCCCCTGCCCGACATCGCCCCGCCGGGTGCAGCCGCAACCCCTGCCGCCGAAGCGGACGCCGGCGGCGGCGAGGATTGCCTGCCCCCCGGCATGCGCCTCCTCGTGGCAGCCGGCGACAGGTATCCGGTCTGCGACCAGGGCTTCGCCGTGGACGTCTCCGTCGTCGACAATGGCTATGTCATGCTGGCCGATGGCACCGCCATCCCCTCGGGCGGCTCCATCCCGCTGGTAGGCACCGGCTGCACCATCGGCGTCACCTCGAGCGGCGACGAGGGCCTGACCGGCTACGCCGAAATCCGCGTCACCTGCTGACCGTCGCCAGCGGCGCCGGCCACTCGTGGGCCGGCAGCAGGTCGGCCAGCGACACGCTCTGCGCGCGCCCCAGAACAATCTCGGCGGCCAGATTGGCTTGGTCCACCTGCCGCATGAACTCCCGGCACACCCCGCAAGGCGGTAGCACCGTCAGGGCCCCATTGCCCGGGTCGCGCCACACCGCAACGACCTTGGCAAGCCGGTATTCGCCGCCGGTGATCATAGCGGCCATCGCACTGCGCTCGGCGCAAAGCCCCCAGCTCGCCGTATCGACGCACACCCCGCCATAGACCTTGCCACTGACCGAGATCACCACCGCGCCGACATCGCCCATGAGCCGCCCCTGGTCGGTCTGATGGGGACGCAGGAGCGCCGCTGCTCGCTCGATGATCTCGGCATTGGTCATCTCAGCCTCCAAACAAAAGGCGGCCCGTTCGGACCGCCTTTGTCATTGTCTCACCGGCCTCAGGCGAATGCGCCGTGGCAGTGCTTGAACTTCTTGCCTGATCCGCAGGGACAGGGCGCATTGCGCGACACGCCCTGCAGCAGCTTGGGATCGACCGGCGGCAATTCGGTCGAGGGCTGCGTGGCGTCGCCGGCCGCATCATTCTCGCCCGTCGTGGGGTCGATATGCGTCTCGGTCAGCCGGCTCGGGTCGGGCGCCTGCGGGGCCGGTGCCGGCTCCTGGCGGATCTGGATTTCAATATGGCTGAGCTGGGTCGTCACCAGTTCGCGCAGATTGGCCAGAAGCCCCTGGAAGAGCTCGTAGGCCTCCTGCTTGTATTCGTTGAGCGGATCGCGCTGGGCGATACCGCGCCAGCCCACCACCTTGGACAGGTGATCGAGCATGACCAGGTGCTCCCGCCAGAGCCCGTCCACCGACTGCAGGAGGATGGACTTTTCCACCTGCCGCATGATGTCGGGCGAATACTTTTCGGCCTTGGCCGCCATCAGCGCGTCAGACGCGGCGCGGATGCGCTCCTCGACCGTTTCCACGTCGATGCCTTCTTCGGCGGCCCATTCTGTGACCGGCACGTCGACATTGAGATAGGTCTTGGCCGCTGCCTGCAGCTGCTCGGTATTCCACTGTTCGGGGAAGGAGCGCGGCGGGATGGCCTTGGCGATGATGTTCTCGACCACGCCGTGACGCATCTCGGTGATCGTCTCGCTGACATCGGTGGCATCCATGAATTCGAGACGCTGCTCGAAGATCACCTTGCGCTGATCGTTCATCACGTCGTCGTATTTGAGGATGTTCTTGCGGATGTCGAAGTTGCGCGCCTCGACCTTGCCCTGCGCCCGCTCGATGGCCTTGGTGACCCAGGGATGGGTGATGCTTTCGCCCTGTTCCAGACCCAGCCGCCCCAGCATGGTGTCCATGGACTCCACCGGGAAGATGCGCATCAGGTCGTCCTGCAGCGACAGGAAGAATTTCGAATGCCCCGGATCGCCCTGACGGCCCGAACGGCCGCGCAGCTGGTTGTCGATACGGCGGGATTCATGCCGCTCGGTGCCGATGACCATCAGGCCGCCGGCAGCCAGGGCCTTCTTCTTGTCCTCGGCAATGGTGGCCTTGATCTCGGCGATCTTGGCTTCGCGCTCTTCGCCCTGGAGGCCGGCGGCCTCCTTTTCGATGCGCATTTCGAGATTGCCGCCCAGCTGGATGTCGGTACCGCGACCGGCCATGTTGGTGGCAATGGTGATGGCGCCCGGCAGGCCCGCATCGGCCACGATAAAGGCTTCCTGCTCGTGGTGACGGGCATTGAGCACGTTCATCTGGCCGACATTCTTCTTGCGCAGCAGGTCGGCGAGCATTTCGCTCTTTTCGATGGAGGTCGTGCCGACAAGCACGGGCTGGCCGCGTTCCTGGCATTCCTTGATCAGCTCGGCGATGGCGTCGAACTTTTCCTCGGCCGTGCGATAGATCGCGTCATCCTCGTCGATACGCTGCACCGGCAGGTTGGTCGGGATGGTGACCACGCCCAGGCTGTAGATATCGGCAAATTCCTCGGCCTCGGTCAGCGCCGTACCGGTCATGCCGGCGAGCTTCTTGTAGAGGCGGAAATAGTTCTGGAAGGTGATCGAGGCCAGCGTCTGGTTCTCGGACTGGATCTTGACCCGTTCCTTGGCTTCCAGCGCCTGGTGCAGGCCTTCCGAATACCGGCGTCCCGGCATCATGCGGCCGGAGAACTCGTCGATGATGACCACTTCGTCATTGCGGACGATATAGTCCTTGTCCTTGCGGAACAGCTTGTGGGCGCGCAGCGCCGAATTGGCATGGTGCACCAGCATGACGTTTTCCACGTCATACATGCTGCCCGACTTGAGCAGCCCCGCCTCGGTCATGGCCGCTTCGAGCTTTTCCACGCCCTGGTCGGTGAAGGTCGCCGAGCGATGCTTTTCATCCAGCTCGTAGTCGCCTTCTTCGATCAGCGGCATCAGGCTGTCGACCTTGATGTAGAGCTCGGAGCGATCCTCGGACGGACCCGAGATGATCAGTGGCGTGCGCGCCTCGTCGATGAGGATGGAGTCCACTTCGTCCACGATGGCATAGGCATGGCCGCGCTGCACCATCTGGGCGCGCGTATACTTCATGTTGTCGCGCAGGTAGTCGAAGCCGAATTCGTTATTGGTGCCGTAGGTGATGTCGGCGGCATAGGCGGCGCGCCGTTCCTGGTCGGTCAGGCCATGCACGATGATGCCATAGCTGAGGCCCAGGAAATTGTAGATCTGGCCCATCCAGGCCGCGTCGCGGCGGGCCAGGTAGTCGTTGACCGTCACCACATGGACGCCCTGGCCGGTCAGCGCATTGAGATAGACCGCCAGCGTCGCCACCAGCGTCTTGCCTTCACCGGTGCGCATTTCGGCAATGGCCCGGTCATTGAGCACCATGCCGCCGATCAGCTGCACGTCGAAGTGGCGCATGCCCAGCACGCGCTTGGAGGCTTCGCGCACCGTGGCAAAGGCGGGGACGATCAGGTCGTCGAGCTTGGCGCCCTGCGCCAGCTGGGCCTTGAACGCTTCGGTGCGGGCGCGCAGCTCGTCGTCGGAGAGCTTGGCCAGCTCAGGCTCCAGCGCATTAATCGCCGCGACCTTGCCGTGATACCGCTTGACCTGCCTGTCCGACGGGGACCCGAAAATTTTCCGGGCGAGCGCAGCAAGTGCCATATGTCCAGTCCTTCATGTGTCGGCGGCGAGCACGGTTCGGGCGGGCGGCACCGGCATGGTGCGGCCTCGGGCCCCGGCCCGCATCGTCACAATTTCGTGGGAACGCCTGAAGTTCCCGTCCAACTTTGCATGGCGAGGGCGCGAACCGTCGTGCCGCCGGCACATGCTCGGAAAAGCGGGTGAGATGTAAGAGTGGGGTCCTGTATTGTCAACGGAGGCAAATTGGGTCAAACCTGCCCGCGCCCCAGCTTTCGGGGCCGGTCAAAACGTGGCCACCGGCACATTTCGGCCCTCTTGTCATGCGAGGGGCAGGCGCATCCGGCGCCAGTCCGCCACCATACGCCAATGCCGGCAGTCCTGATCGCCGGCCACGGAGAAATTAGCCCGATGCACACCCCTTCCCTGCGCCTGGTCCGTAGCCTGAGCCTTGCCGCCCTTCTGGCCGCTGCGCCGCTGTCGACCGCCTTTGCCCAGGAGGCCGCTGCGCCCGCCGAAACTCCGGCCGCCACCGAAACGGCTGCCCCCTCCCCAGATACGGTCATTGCCACGGTCGGCGACGAGCCCATCACCGAGGCCGACATGAGCTTTGCCGCCGAGGACATGGCCCAGGACCTCGCGCAGATGCCGCCCCAGGAGCGCCGCGCCTTCCTCCTGCGCGTGCTGATCGACATGAAGGTCATGTCCCAGGCCGCCCGCGATGCCGGCATGGACCAGACCGAGCTCTTTGCCCAGCGCCAGAAATATCTCGAGGAACGCGCCCTGCGTCGGGCCTATTTCTCCGATGCCATTGCCGCTTCGGTGACCGAAGAGGCGACCCGCGCCGAATATGACGCCTATGTCGCCCAGTTCCAGCCGGCTGAAGAAGTGCGCGCCAGCCACATCCTGGTCGAGACCGAGGAAGAGGCCAATGCGCTCAAGGCCGAGATTGATGGCGGCGCCGACTTTGCCACCCTGGCGCGCGAGAACTCCATCGATCCGGGTGCAGCCAATGGCGGCGATCTGGGCTTTTTCGGCAAGGGCATGATGGTCGCTCCCTTCGAGGAAGCCGTCTTTGCCATGAGCGAAGCCGGTGAAGTGTCCGCGCCCGTGCAGTCCCAGTTCGGCTGGCACATCATCAAGCTGACCGAAAAGCGCCAGTCCACGCCCCCCACTTTCGAGCAGGTGGCGCCGCAGATCCAGCAGCAGCTCCTGATGCAGTCCTTCACCACCAAGGTCGACGAGCTGATGTCGGGCGTTGAGATCGACGTTGTCGACCCCGCCCTCTCCGCCCAGCTCGACGCCCAGATGCAGGCCGAATCCGGCCCCGTCGAAGCCACGGCCGAATAAGCCCGCCTGCCATCACAGACCTTGCAACGCCCTCCCTCGCGGAGGGCGTTTTGTTTGGTGGGGCGGGCCACGCTCCGCCTTGCGTCCGACACACCTTTGGGGCACACCAAGGCCAGTTATTGCCCGCTCAAGGTTTGTGCCATGGCCGCCCATCCGGTTTCGCCCCTCGCCCCCAAGACCTATCCGGACCTGCCGGCCATCGAGGGCGTGCGCTTTGCCACGGCCGAAGCCGGCATCAAGTACAAGAACCGCACCGACGTGCTGCTCATGGCCTTTGACGAAGGCACCACGGTCGCCGGCGTACTGACCCGTTCCCAATGTTCTTCGGCCGCCGTCGAGCTGTGCCGTGAGAACCTTGGCGCCGGGCTGGCGCGCGGTCTCGTGGTCAATTCGGGCAATTCCAATGCCTTTACCGGCATGAAGGGCCGCGAAAGCGTGCGCTACATCACCAAGGTGGCGGCAGAGGCGCTCGGCTGCGCCCCGTCCAAAGTCTTCATCGCCCAGACCGGCGTCATCGGCGAACTCATCGACGCGTCCAAGTTCGATGGCGTCCTCGACGAAACCGCGACCCGCATGAACGCCCTGCCGTGGATCGACGCGGCCCGGGCCATCATGACCACCGACACCTTCCCGAAACTCTCGGGCGCCGTGCTCGACATCGACGGGGTCGAGGTCAAGATCAACGGCATCGCCAAGGGAAGCGGCATGATCGCGCCCGACATGGCCACCATGCTGTCCTTTGTCGTCACCGACATGCCGATTGCCGCTCCGGTCCTGCAGGCGCTTCTGGTCAAGCACAACCAGACGAGCTTCAATTCGATCACCGTCGACAGCGACACCTCCACTTCGGACACGCTTCTTGCCTTTGCAACCGGCAAGGCCAGGGTGGAGCCGATCGAAAGCCTCGATGACCCCCGCGCCGAAGTCTTCGGCCAGGCCCTGTCTGACGTCCTCTTCGAGCTGGCCATCCATGTCGTGCGTGACGGCGAAGGCGCCACCAAGCAGGTGTCCGTCCATGTCGAGGGCGCCGTTTCCGACGAAAGCGCTTTCCGCGTCGCCAAGGCCATTGCCGATAGCCCGCTGGTCAAGACCGCCATTGCCGGCGAGGACGCCAATTGGGGTCGCGTGGTCATGGCCGTGGGCAAGGCTGGGGAACCGGCCGACCGCGACAAGCTCTCCATTCGCTTCGGCGACCTCGTTGTGGCCCGCAATGGCGAACGCGCGCCCGGCTACGACGAAGCAGCCACCAGCGCCTATATGAAGGGCGAAGAACTCGAATTGACGGTCAGCCTCGGCCTCGGCGAGGGCCGGGCCACCGTCTATACCTGCGATCTCACCCACGGCTACATCACCATCAACGGCGACTACCGCAGCTAAGAGGCACAGGGGCGACCGCCCGGTAAAACGCGGTTGTCACCCCGGCGCAGGCCGGGGCCCATCCTGAGATATTGAAGTCGATCCCGGCCGTCGCAAAAATCACGGCCCGTGAATGAGAGCGCTGGGTGCAAGGACAATGACCCAATTCCCCTCCGTCGAAGCCTTCGAACGGGCCGGCCTTCTGGCCTGGCCCGGCCTCCAGCTCGAGTGGGACGGCTCCTGGGCCCGCCGCGCGGCTGGCGGCTACACCAAGCGCGCCAATTGCACCCAGTGCTTTGACCCCGACGATTACGAGGATGCCGACTTGCGCGTCATCTCGGCCGCCTCCTGGATGGTGCGCCAGAAGATCAAGCCGGTCTTCCGCATCACCCCGCTGTCGGCGCCCGAACTCGACGCCACGCTGGACGAAGCCGGCTGGCAGATCATCGACCCCAGCCACCTCTTTGCCATGGTACTGGGCGAGCACGAGCCCGATGCCGAGGCACATATCCTTTCGGTGAGCGACCCAAAGTTCCTCACTGCCGCAAGGAAACTGCAGGCCTATGACGACGCCACCATGGCGGCCATGCAGGCCCTGCTCGGCGCCTTCACCATCCCCGCCGCCGGCGTGGTGCTGACCCGGGACGGGGAAGCGGTTGCCTCTTCCATCATGGCCGTGGCCGATGGCATCGTCATCACCGGCAATGTGGTCACCGACCCCACCCGCCGCCGCCAGGGCCTCGCCCGCGCCATGATGCAGTCCGGCCTCGCCTGGGCCCGTGGCCAGGGCGCCCGCTATGCGGCGCTCAACGTCCAGGCCGACAACGAGCCCGCCAAGGCGCTTTATTCCGGCCTGGGCTATGCCCATCAGTACGACTACTCATACCGCATCCCCGGAGCGCCCAAATGAGCGACAAGCCCATCCTTCTCGTCGTGGCCTGCGCCCTTGTCGACGCCGACCGGCGGGTGCTCATCGCCCAGCGACCCGAGGGCAAGAACCTTGCCGGGCTGTGGGAATTTCCGGGCGGCAAGATCGAGCAGGGCGAAACGCCCGAAGCCGCGCTGATCCGTGAATTGAGTGAAGAACTGGCAATCGAAACCAAAGAAGCGTGCCTGGCTCCATTGTCATTCGCCAGTCATTCTTACGAAAACATTCATCTGTTGATGCCACTTTACGTCTGTCGCAAGTGGCAGGGGACACCACAGGCGCGCGAGCATTCGGCTCTCAAATGGGTCAGGCCACAGGCCTTGCGCGACTATCCCATGCCGCCCGCCGACGAACCGCTGATCGCCGCATTGTGCGATCTGCTTTAGGTTTGGGGCACGCCGTGCACGGAGAACGCCATGACGGGCAAGAGGCTGATCGCGGACTTCTGCCGCGATGACAAAGGCGCGACAGCCATCGAATATGCTCTGATCGGCACGCTGATCGGCGTGGCGCTGATCGCCACCTTCTCCACCGTCGGCAGTTCGCTCTTCAACGTCTTCGGCGTCGGCGCCGGCGGCACCGGCGACATCATCGCCGAACAGGCCACCAAGATCCCGGGCGGCTGACCGAGCCAGCCGCCACTGGAACCACAGGTCCCTACTGCAACACCACGATCTTGTAGCGCTGGCCCGGTGTCACCGGATCGCCGGGATAAAGATTGTTGAGGATGTAGAAGAGGTCATTGGCCCCGGCAATGGGCGCCATCTGCCGGGCCAGCCGGTCCGCCGTTTCCCCGCTCCGCGCCGTGACGAGGCGGATCGAGAACTTGCGGATCTGGCTGAGGTCGCTCGGCTCGGTGCGCCGGAAGCTCTTCAGCGTCGCCTCGGCGCCGGCGGCAAAGCGCTGGCTGTCCGCCTTGGCGGCAAAGATGAAGCGGTAGACTTCCCCGTCGAGCCGCATCACCGCCACGCGGAAGAACCACTGGTCGGTCTGCGCCAGGCCCGAGGCCATTTCGATGCCGTTGTAATTATGGGCGGTGACGGTGTCCGCCTTGAGCCCGGCGATCCAGCCTGACTTGAGATAGTCGGTCAGCGCCATATTGGGCTGCACAACCGCGCTGTCGAAGCGCACCGCTTCCCCGTCGCCGGCCACGCCTACCACCGCGCTTTGCGCATTCTGCAGCGTATAGCCCGCGGGCACGGTAAAGGTGAACTTGGACCCCGGATGCACGAACCTCTGGCCGATGATCGAGCCCTGCGAGGGACTGTCGCCGAAGGTCAGGCCCGAAATGGCCGAGAGATAGGCTTCCCGGTCGGTTTCGCCCGAAACCGCGCTGCCAAACATCCCGCGCGCCGTGCTCATCGCCGTCTCGATGCGTGAAGGCGTCGAGGGATGGGACGACAGGAACCCGTCATCGCCCTTGCTGGCGCCCGAAGAGAAGGCGGCAAAGCGGCTCATCACGCCCAGGAACCGCGCCGCGGCCTGCGGGTCATAGCCCGCCTTGCCGGCAAACTTGATGCCTTCCTTGTCCGCTTCCAGTTCCTGGTTCTGGCTGAAGGCGGCCAGCGACTGCTGGGTGCGGCTGGCCGTGGCATCGGCCGAATTGTCGCCGCCGAAAATGCCGGTAATCACCCGATCGACGATCTGGGTGTTGCGCGTCTTGTCCGTGCGGGCGCGCGCATGACGCAGCGTCACGTGGGCAATTTCGTGCGCCAGCACAGCGGCCAGTTCGCTCGTATCCGAAGCCAGCGCCAGAATGCCGCGCGTCACATAGATATAGCCGCCCGGCAGCGCGAAAGCGTTGACCTCTGACGTATCGAGGATGGTCACCTGGAACTTGGCATTGGGCTGGTTGGCCGCCGCCAGCAGCCGCCCCACGATGCGCGCCACCATGATCTCGGCCTGCCGGTCGGAATAGACCCCGCCATAGGCCGCAACGATGCGCGGATGCTCGCGGAGGCCGATCACCGCGTCATCCGGCTGGGTGCCGGCGGGCACGACGGTGGGAGCCGGGTTGTCGCCGGTGCGGCCGACCTGGATATTGGAGCCCGTCAGCGACGAACAGGCGGCGAGCGCAAGAATGCTCGTCGCCAGCACGGTCATGCGGAGGGCCTTGGTGCCGAAAAGCGCGCTCATGGCCTAGCCAGAACCTCGATCTGTTCGGGATGGGTAATTTCGATGCGCGGACCGTCCCGTTCGTCCACCCATCCACGTATTCTCACCAGCGCGCCCCCCAGCGACGCCGGATCCTGTCCTTCGGCTGCGAACAGCTTCAGGGCCGACGCCTCGATGACGCCGGTAAAGTCTTCTTTCCAGTGACGGCCAAAGTTGAGGTAGACCCGACCCCCGCTTTTCTCCGCCAGCAGCACCCGCCCTTCGACCAGTTCATATTGGCCCACGCGGTCCAACAGGGATTCGGGGCGATCTGCCGCCCGCACGCTGTAATAGGGATCGGCCCAGATGCCAAGCCGTTCCGCGCGCGCCTGCCCTTCGGCCGCCATCAACTGGGCCAGGCACTTGCGGTTATCGGGAAAGGAATAGACCCGCGCCAGTCCCGTCGCCACCATATGGTGCTGCGCCCAGACCGGCTCGCCGCCGGTCTCGACAAACACATGCGCCAGCGCGCGGTCATAGCGATCCACTTCCTCGCCGCCATAGCCGAGGCGCACATGCTTGTTGAGCAACAGCGTTTCAAGTGCCGCCTTGGCCTCGTCGGCTTTCGGCCATGTCGGGAAATCTTCTCGCCCCAGCGGCAGTTTGGGCGCCTGCGTGCCGATCAGACGCACCACCAGCCCCGAATCGAGCACCACCGTGTCGCCATCGGTGACACTCACCACGCGGCCGCCATTGACCATGCGCAGGCCCTCGCAGGCGGTCGCTTTGGCAGGCATCACGCCGGCAATCATCGCGGCGGCAAGAGACAGGACGGTCACGGCGAACAAGACAGATGCCCCCGAAAGGTTTCATTCACCATGCACCCAAATAAGGCAAAAAATGATTACCAAACGCCCTGCGCAGCACACCATTGCCAAGCCGTTGCAACAGCGCCACTCTCGCCCGACAGGAGGACGCGACAATGGCCAAGGCAACAGTGCGAACGGGCACGGCGGGATGGGTGTTCGAGCCCTGGCGCGGCACCTTCTTTCCCGAAGGTCTGGTGCAAAAGAAAGAGCTCGCCTATGCCGCGAGCCGCCTCACCAGCATCGAGATCAACGCCACCTTCCGCGCCACGCAGAAGCCGGAGAGCTTTGCCCGCTGGGCCGGCGAAACGCCTGACGACTTCCAGTTCTCCGTAAAAGGCCCGCAACTGGTCACCCATATCAAGCGCCTCAAGGGCGTCGAGCAGATCCTCGCCAATTTCCTTGGCTCCGGCCCGCTCGCGCTCGGCAGCCGCCTCGGCCCCTTTGTCTGGCAATTGCCGCCCAACCTCGCCTTCGACCCTGACGTCTTCGGCACCTTCCTCGCGCTGCTGCCCAGGGACATCGACGCCTACCTCGCCCTCGCCAAAAAGGCCGATGGCGCCAAGGCCCCGCCCTATCTCGAGGCCACCGGCGTCACCACCATCCGCCACGCCGTCGAGCCGCGCCATGCGAGTTTCAACACCCCGGAGGCGCGCGCCCTCTTCGAAAAGCACAACATCGCCCGCGTCATCGCCGATACGGCGGATAATCCCTCCCGCGAGCTGACCGCCGATTTCGCCTATTGCCGCCTGCAGGGACCGGCGCGCGCCGATGCCCAAACCTATACTGACGCCGACATCAAAAGCTGGGCGGACACCATCGCCGCCTGGCAGGCCGCTTGCCAGGACACCTATGCCTATTTCGTCCACGAGGACAAACTGCACGCCCCGCAAAACGCCATAGCCCTGCGCCGGGCGCTGGGCATCACCCTGCCCGGCGACTGATCAAACCACCGTTGCCTTCTGGATTTTGCCACAAGCGGGGTCTATGCCCTCGCCAGCGTCCACCAAGAGTCCCCTCATGACCGCCAACCGACCCCTCGACAAGATCGCCACCGGCCTTGCTTTTCTTCTGGGCCTCGTCACCATTCTGGGCGCCTTGGCGAGCCAGTATATCGGGGGGCTCCAGCCCTGCGAGCTCTGCCTTGAACAGCGCATGCCCTATTACTGGGGCCTGCCGCTTCTGGCGCTGATCCTCTTGCTCTGGAACCGCCTGCCGGTGCCGGCCTGGTATGTCGGCATGGCCATTGTCGCGGCCCTCTTTGCCTGGGGCGCCTATCTCGGGATTTTCCATTCCGGCGTCGAATGGGGCTTCTGGCCCGGTCCCACCGCCTGCACCGGCATTGGCGAAACCTTCTCCATGGACGCGCTCAACGACCTTCAGCCGGTCATCGGCTGCGATGTCGTCCAGTTCCGCTTCCTCGGCATTTCGCTGGCCGGCTACAACGCCCTGATCTCGTTGGCCGTCGTCGCCCTGCTCGGCTTCGCCATGCTGTTCCAGTATCGCCGCAAAGCATAAGGGCCGGGCTACCCCAGCCCCCGCTTCTCATGTGACCGTCAGAACCTAACTGGGTGTAATCCAGAACCGCGGGCTAGGCCCGCGTCAGAACATGATCGGGTTTGAGCCAGAACGGCGGCAGATAGAGCGGATTGGACGACAGCGGCAGGATATCGTCCCGCAGGCTGACGCCGATCTTGTCGGCCATGAAAGCGCGCCGCTTCTCGATCCGCGCCCAGGCCTCCGGGTAATTGTCCTGCAGCGATCGGCGCAGATCGGCATCGGCAAACACCACCGTATCCTCGCAGTTGAGCGACCAGCCCGCCGGGATGGGCGTCGGGATAATATCCACCTGCATCAGCATGCCGCTGGCGATCTTCTCCTTCGAACCCGGACGGATCGGCGAATGCAGCCATTCCTCATGTCCCCCCAGATGCCCCGGATTGAGCGTTGAGCGCAGGCCACCCTCGGCCAGCTTTTCGCCAACGATCCGATCGACCTCCCCGCCTTCAACGCCAATGCCTGCCGTCTCGTACCAGGTGCAGATGCCGGCAAAATAGGCTCTGGCGATGGCAAGGAAATCGTCATTGCCGTCATCGAGGAGCCCCGCGCGCGACGACAGCGCCCCCCAATAGCCAAGCGCGGTGGTGACGCCATCGCCCTTGCTCACCCGCCTTGCCGTCGGGCTCCGCAGACCGATCATGCTTTCTCCGGCGCTGACCGAAGCGAACATCGTGTGCACATTGATCGGCGTGCCGTCATAGGGCAGGCGCGACAGCGCCTCGAACTCGCTTTCGCCCACCTTGGCGCCGCTGACCACAGGCCACATATCGCTCGAGACCTTGGCCGCGATCCATTCGAAGGCCGCGATCTGGTGCACATCGAGCAGCGTGCGCAGACCCGTCGCCGGATGGCACAGGACTTGGGTCTGTTCGCTGAGCTGCTGCCGTCCGCCGGCAACCCCGGCAATCGCCTCGACCACGAAGTCAGGCACGAAATAGCCCGGCGCGGTTTCGCCCATATCGGCATTCATATATTTCCAGCCGACAAGGCCGACGCTGTCCCCCGCCTCGAGCCCGGCATCGACGAGCCGATTGCCGAGGAGGGGATAGCTGCTGCGGTCCTGCCCCATGAGGCTGAAGCCCTGCATCAAAAGCACGGTGAGATCGGGCAGGCCGGCCAGCGCCGCATAGCTTTCGGACTCATTGCCGGTCAGCAGCACGCGCTTGCCGCCCTTGCCGAGCAGCAGCAGCGCTTCTTCGAACCGCGGCTCGAAGCCGGAAAGGAAAGCGATATTGCCGAAATGCTCGCGGTCGGCATAGACGGCGAGCCAGTCCGTCCCGGCACGCCGCAGGGCCTCATCCGCCCGCGTAGCAAAGACATGTCCCGGCACTTGCGGCTGCACCCCCAGGGCTCCGAAATCGGGCAGGTCGATCTGCGCCAGGCGAATGGTCATGGCTTCCTCCAGAAGTCTTAAAGCAGGTGCGGCTTGAGCCGCATTGTCAGTGTCAGGCTTTCGCCGCTGCCCAGTATGGCCGGGCGCACGACGCCCTCGCCAGTCCTGTTATGGGCATCCACGGTGTGGCTGACGGGCTCGAGGCTGAAAAACCCCGCATCCCGCCCCGGCGTGTAAAGCATCAGGACCGAAAGCGGCGCATCCGCCGTCATGGTCACGCCCCACCCCTCGTCCGGCCAGGTCAGTTCCGCGACCCCATCCCAGCCCGCATAGGCCACATTGGTGAACCCATCAGGCAGGCCCCGCCCATCCCGATGGTCCCGGTCCGGCATCGCGCCGAGCAGGATATAGTGTTCAGGAAGGTGGTCCGCTGTCTCGGTCCAGACCCCATCCGCCCGAAACCGCAGCCGCGTCTCTGCCGTCCGCTTGAACCAGGGATGGAACCCGCCGCCAAACGGCAGGGCACCTTCGCCCCTGTTCGTCAGAACCAGCTGGGCCACAAACTCCTCATCGGCGAGCCGATAGGTTAGCAGCCCCTCGTAGCGAAACGGCCCCGGGCCATCCGAGCTGAGGGTCAGAACCGCTTCCGTCTCGCTCCGGGTCTCCACTGTCCATGCCGAGGCGAAGGCATTTCCGTGATTGGGATAGGGCTCGCCCTCGATATTGGGCGCCAGAGCCTGGAAGGCGCCGTCATGCCAAAAACCGCCACCAGAGATCCGGTTTGAAAACGGCGCCAGCACATTGCAGCCGAGCGAAAACGGCAAGGGCCTGGACGGGTCCGGAACGGCATCGAGTACCGGCACCCAGTCGCCGTTTGGCCTTTTTAGCATTAGGCTGACCATAGCACCGCCATAGGCGGGCGAAAGCTCTGCTCGAAGGCAACAGTCTGCTAACTTTATCGGGCTGAAGCTATCGTTCAACGCCACGGCCTCCCCCCGATTGACGATACGATATATCCTGTCTATTTGTATGATATATTAATGTCAAGGCGCCGCTCAGGCGCCGATTTATGAGGGTGGAGACGTGCCGATCATTGCAAGCGAAAACTATTGGATTCTGGAAAGCGGCGACGCTGCCTACGCTCTTGGCGTGAGCCCGGAAGGGGACCTGATCCAGACTTGGTATGGCGCAAAACTGCCCCGCCCCGAAGACTATCCCGCAGCCCAGCGCGGCCCGGTCTTCGCCATGGAATATGTGATGCAGCAGACGCATCAGGAGCTTGCCACGGGCGAAGCCGGTGCCTCCGATGAACGCAGCATCGACGGCTATTCCGACGCCGGCATTCGCGGCTTTGTCCTGCGCTTTGAAGGCGCTGAAGTCGATGGCGACACCCTGCGCCTCATCGTCCGCGACAGCCTTCATGGCGCCAGGATCACGCTGGTTTACCGCACCATTGAATCGGCTGGTCTCATTTCGCGCCGTGTCGAGGTCCGCAATGAGGGCAAGAATACCCTCCACCTCAGCCGCATCATGTCCGGCACTTTCTACCTGCCGCAGTCCCATGAATATGTGCTCAACCATCTCGACGGCCGCTGGGGCGACGAGTTCCGCATGCGGCGCGAGCCCTTCGTCCACGGCGTCATCCAGCGCGAAAGCCGCCGCATCACCACCTCGCATGGTGGCGTCCCCTACTTCGCCGCCGAGCGCAATGCGCCCGGCATGGGCGCGGGCGAGGAAAGCGGCGCGCTCTGGTTCGGCACGCTGAACTGGAGCGGCAACTGGAAGCTCCTGGCCGAACGCACCCGCGATGGCCGCTCCATCATCCATCTGGGCGTCAACGACCACGATTTCGTCCATGATCTGAAGTCCGGCGAGACTTTTGCCGCGCCCGAACTCTTCTTCGGCTACACCGAAGGCGGCTTTGGCGCGATGAGCCGCGCCTTCCATGATTTCATCCGCGACACCCACGCGCCACGCCGCGATTTTGTGGCACCCGTGGTTTACAACTCCTGGTACGCCACCCTCTTCGACGTCAATATCGAGGGTCAGTCAGCCCTGGCCGACAAGGCTGCCGCCATGGGCGTAGAGCTGTTCGTCATCGACGACGGCTGGTTCCACGGCCGCGTCCATGACAAGGCAGGGCTTGGCGATTGGTGGCCCGACGCAACAAAATTCCCGAACGGCCTCAAGCCGTTGGCGGATATGGTCCATGATCACGGCATGAAGTTCGGCGTCTGGATCGAGCCGGAAATGGTCAACCCGGACTCCGACCTCTATCGCGCCCATGCGGACTGGATCATTCACTTCCCCGGCCGCGACCGCACACTGGGGCGCAACCAGTCCATCCTCAATCTCGCCCGCGAGGACGTGCAGGATCACCTGATCGAAATCTTCGACAAGCTGCTGAGCGAGAACCCGATTGATTTCATCAAATGGGACATGAACCGCAATGTCTCGGAGCCCGGCTGGCCGACGCATGACAGTGACCAGCGCGAAATCTGGACCCGCTATGTCGACGGCCTCTATCGCGTCTGGGGCGAGCTGCGTCGCCGCCATCCCAATGTGATCTGGGAAAATTGCTCGGGCGGCGGCGGCCGTGTCGATATCGGCATGATGGGCATTACCGAGCAGAGCTGGGCCAGCGACAATACCTTGCCCCCTGCCCGCCTCGACATCCAGGAAGGCTATACCCAGCTCTTCCCGGCCTCGACCATGGCCGCATGGGTTACCGACGAGCACAAGAAGGACTATCCGCTCGATCTGCGCTTCCACGCCAGCATGGCTGGCGCCCTGGGCGTGGGCGGCAACCTGCTCGAATGGACCGCAGAGGAACTGCAAACGGCCCGCAGGCACCTTGCCGTCTACAAGGAGATCCGTCCGCTCGTCGCCCTTGGCGACCTCTATCGCCTGCAGTCCCCACGCGCCGGCGCCTTCAGCAGCCTCATTTATGTCGCCAAGGACAAGTCGGAAGCGGCGCTCTTTGCCTTTCGTCTGCTGCCCAGCCGTCCCCTGCGCAACCCGATCATCCATGTGCAGGGCCTCGATCCCGAGGCGCTTTACCGGATCGAGGACGCCGGGCGCATCCTCAACGGCGCGCAGGGATCCAACCCCTCGGGCTATCCTGGCACCTCCACCCGCTCGGACGGCGGCGCCGGCATGGTCAAGAGCGGCAAGGCATGGGCCGAGCTGGGCATCCGCCTCGACCTGGGCGACCTCGAAAGCACGATTATCCGCTTCACGCGGCTCTAAAATTATATCGTATCCATCTGGACATTATATCATACATATTTTAGCGTTGGTCATCGTCAAGCCGATACGGTGACGAATTGGGAGGAGTAGAAATGAGAATCCAAAAAGGCGCCAAAAGCGCCTCCTTGGTAGCATTTTTTGCTACGAGTTTACTGATGTCGTCCGCCCTGGCGCAGGATTATTCCCAGTCCCCCACCCTGGACGAGGCCGTCGCGGCCGGAACCCTGCCCCCGGTCGAGGAGCGCGTTTCCGATGACCCGCTGGTCCTCGAACCCGTTGAAAGTGTTGGCACTTATGGCGGCGTCATTCGCGACATCACCAAGGCCAATCTCGATTGGCAGAAGATCATCCTGCAGGTCGAGCCCTTCGCCCGCTGGAACCGCGACCTCAACGGCGTCCGCCCCAACGTCGCCGAGTCCTGGGAATGGAACGACGCCTATACCGAGCTGACGCTGAATTTCCGTAAGGGAATCAAGTGGTCAGACGGCACGCCCATGACCACCGACGACTTCATGTTCTTCTGGAACGACATGGTGCTAAACGATGACGTGCCGGTCAGTTTCCCGGCCGGCACCGTGGTCAACGGCACCCCGATGACCGTCGAGCAGGTCGATGAGGACACGCTGAAATTCACCTTCGGCGGCCCCAACCCACTCTTCATGGAACTCAGCACCCGCGGCTACTACAACAGCTCGCAGTGGCTTATCCCCTCGGAATATATGAAGGATTTCCATCCCAAGTATAATTCCGAAATGGCCGACACCACCGAGCTGATGTCGCGCTACAGCATGGACAGCCGGATCACCCATCTCGACATGCCGAGTCTGGCAGCCTGGGTCCCCTCGTCCTATACGCCGGGCCAGCGCCTCACCGCCGAGCGTAACCCGTACTACTGGAAGGTCGACACCGAGGGCAATCAGCTGCCCTATATCGACGGCTTCGAGACCACCGTTGCCAGCGACGACAGCGTCGGTCAGGCCGTGCTGCTCAACTCCATCGCCGGAAAACTCGACTTCCAGTCCCGCGAATTCAACCTCTCCGACGTCTCGCTCCTGATGGAAAACCAGGAAGCCGGCAATTACGAGGTCAAGCTCTGGGATCGTGGCGACTTCGCCTGGCCCTGGATCATGATCATGTATGACCACAAGGATGCCGGCATTACCGACTTGTTCTACAAGCCGGAATTCCGCCGTGCCATGTCGGTCGCCATGGATCGCGACAAGTACAACAATGTCGTCGCCTATGGCCTGGCCAAGCCGCGCCAGTTCGCCCTGAGCCCGCTCAGCGAAGAGCTGCAGACCCCGGAAGGCAAGGAATTCTACGACGAGTGGGTCAATTCCTATATCGAGTATGACCCCGAACAGGCCAAGGCCTGGCTCGACGAGATCGGCGTTGTCGACAAGGACGGCGACGGCTGGCGTGACCGCCCCGATGGCAGCCGCCTCCAGCTCATCGTCGACATGCAGTCCGGCGACAAGCAGACCTCCGACGTCATGGACCTGATCAAGGAAGACTGGGACGCGATCGGTCTTGAGACCATCATGAACCAGGGCGACTGGTCGACGCTGTCGCAGCGTCAGTCGAGCGGCGAGACCATGCTGCGTGCATGGGGCAGTGCTGCCGGTTGGGGCCTGCTCTCCGCGCCCACCGTCTGGGCTCCGGTTGAAAATGCAGAATGGACCATGGGTGGCATGAGCATTGCCCTCAACTACCAGACCGGCGGCAAGGAAGGCACACCGGCTCCGGCTGGCTCGATGCTGGAAAAGCTCCAGCAGGCCTATTCCAAGGCCGTGGCATCCCTGACCCCGGAAGATCGTAACGCGGCGCTTCTCGAAGCCTATCGCATCCACCTCGACGAAGGTCCGATCACCATCGGCACCATCGGCGAACACCCGACCCCGGTCGTGGTGTCCAACCGGCTGCGCAACGTCCCCTCCGTCGGCCTCGTCGGCAGCTGGGACATGGGCTTCCCCGCCACCGCAGACCCGGAACAGTTCTACTACGCCGAGTAAGCCCTGCCTCGCGACCAATGGCAGCGCCTTCCGGCGCTGCCACCCTCCGGAGAGACGTCATGCTTTTCTACATAGGCAAGCGGCTGGTCATCATGCTGCCGACGCTGTTTCTGATCATGGCTGTCGGCTTCTTCATCATGCAGTTGCCCGCCAACGATTATGTCAGCCGCTATGTGGCCCAGCAGGGCCAGATGGGCAATACGACCGCCGTGCTGCAGGAAGAAATGCTGCGCCAGCAGTTCGGCCTCGACAAGCCGCCGGTCGAACGCTTCTTCTCCTGGATCGTGAACTTTGCCCGTGGCGACCTCGGCAAATCCTTTGTCGACTCCCGCCCGGTCAGCACCATCATTCTTGAACGTCTGCCGATGACGCTGGCGATCTCTTTCCTGGCCTTTGTCGCCTCTTGGGGGATCGGCATTCCCCTGGGCGTCTATTCAGCCACCCATCAGTACAAGGCCGGGGATGTCGCGCTGACCACCATTGCCTTTATCGGCATCGGCCTGCCCGATTTCCTTCTGGCTCTCTTCTTCCTTGTCCTCGCCTTCGTCGCGAGCGGACAGGTATTGCTGGGGCTCAATTCACCCGAATTCATCAACCAGCCGTGGTCGCTGGCACGCCTAGCCGACTTTTTCTCCTACGCCTGGCTTTCGGTAACGGCCGTCGCCTTCACCGGCATGGCGCTGATCATGCGCGTGACGCGCAACAACATGCTCGAAGAATTGGGCAAGCCCTATGTGATGACGCTGCGTGCCAAGGGGCTGCCGGAGCGGATGATCATCTGGAAGCATGTCTTCCGCAATGCGCTCCATCCGCTCGTGACCATGTTCGGCCAGGTCCTGGCCTTCCTGATCAATGGCTTTGCCATCACCAGCGCCGTGCTCAACTTGCCGACCATCCAGTCGGTCTATCTCACCGCCACCTTCCAGCAGGATGTGTTCCTGTCAGGCGGCATCCTCATTCTCATCGCCATCACTGTCATGCTTGGAAACCTCATTTCCGACGTGATGCTGGCCTGGCTGGACCCGCGGGTGCGCTATGACTGAGCTTGCCGCCGCCGCCCTTGCTCCCACCGCGACCCCTACCGGAACAGCCGAAACCGCCAAGGTCCTGTCACCGCGGCAACTGGCCTGGCGCAAGTTCAAGCGCAACAGGCTGGCCATGTTCGGCGTGGTCATGCTCACCATCATGTATCTGATGGCAGCCTTTGCCGGTTTCCTCGCGCCCTATGGCGACCGTGAAACGCATGCCGAATTCGCCCGCGTGGGACCGCATGGCCTCCACTTTTTCGATCAGGCCGGAAACTTCCATCCAGTGCCGTTCACCTATGGTCTGACACGGGAAATGGACCGCGCCACCTTCCGCATGAAGATTTCGCAGAACCCGGAAGAACGTTATCACCTGCGCTTCTTCGTCGAGGGCGCACCCTACTCAATCCTCGGCATCTTCCGCAGCAACATTCATCTGTTCGGCGTCGAAGAGGGGGGCAAGCTGTTCCTCCTCGGCACGGACACCAAGGGCCGCGATCTTTTCAGTCGCATTCTTTATGGGGCACAGGTGTCGTTGACCGTTGGCCTGATCGGCGTGGCGCTATCGCTCGTCATCGGCGTCACTATCGGCCTCATCACCGGCTATTACGGTGGTTGGTTCGACGAAATCGTCCAGCGCATCATCGAAATGACCATGGCCTTCCCGCAGATCCCGCTCTGGCTGGCGCTAGCGGCTCTGGTGCCGCCGACCTGGAGTTCGGTGCAAGTCTTTTTCGCCATCTCCATCGTGCTCTCGATCCTGAGCTGGGGGGCCCTCGCCCGTCAGGTCCGCGCCATGGTCCTCTCGCTCAAGACATCGGACTTCGTGCGAGCTGCCCGCTATTCAAACGCCTCCACCAGCCGCATCATGTTCCGTCACCTCATGCCCTCCACGATGAGCCATATCCTCGTGGTCGCGACGCTGACCATTCCCGGCATGATCCTGGGCGAAACGGCACTGAGCTTCCTCGGTCTTGGCATCAAGCCGCCCATGACCAGCTGGGGCTTGCTGCTCAACGAGGCCCAAAGCGTTCAGGTGATCCTCGAACTGCCCTGGCTGCTGTTCCCGGCCGTTTTCGTGGTGCTCACCATTATCTCCTTCAACTTCCTCGGCGACGGGCTGCGTGACGCTGCCGATCCCTTCTCGCGATAGGAGCGGCCAGATGAACGCACAGCTCCCATCCGATCCACTGATCCAGGTCTCAGGCCTCATCACCGAATTTCGCACCGACGGCGGCGGCTTCCGGGCCGTCAACGGTATCGATTTTACCATCCCGCGCGGCGGAACGCTTGCCGTACTGGGCGAGTCTGGTTGCGGAAAGTCGGTGACCGGCCTCTCCCTGCTCAACCTCGTGCGCCATCCCGGCGCCATTGTGGGCGGCACCATCACCTATCACCCGAGCGATGGCAGCAGCGTCGAGATCACCGCCCTGCCACCGACTTCGGACGCCATGCGCAAATTGCGCGGCGCGGAAATGGCGATGATCTTCCAGGAGCCGATGACTTCCTTTGATCCCCTCTTTACCGTGGGCGAACAGATCATCGAGACCATTCTGGTCCACAATCCGAACCTCAAACGTCCGGAGGCGCGCCAGCGCGCCATCGAGATGCTCGCCAAGGTGCGCATGCCCAGCCCGGAAGTGATGGTGGATCGATATCCGCACCAGCTCTCCGGCGGCATGCGTCAGCGCGTGATGATCGCCATGGCTCTAAGCTGCGGCCCCAAGCTTCTCATCGCCGACGAGCCAACCACCGCGCTCGACGTGACCACGGAAAGCCAGATACTCGATCTCCTGAAAAGCCTTCAGGAAGAGATGGGCATGGCCATCATGTTCATTACTCACGACCTGGCCGTGGCCTCGGAAATGGCGGACGAGGTCGTGGTCATGTATCTTGGCTACGTGGTCGAGCAAGGCCCGGTGGATTCCGTGCTGCTGGCGCCGCGCCACCCCTATACCCAGGCGCTGCTCAACTCCGTGCCCAAGCTGGGTGACGCCCCCTCGGTCAAGCTCAACGCCATTTCTGGCATGGTGCCGACACCCGACCAGATGCCCTCGGGCTGCCCTTTCCACACGCGCTGCCCGCATTTCATTCCCGGCACCTGCGACACCCAGCTGCCTGACCTGCGTTCGGCTGGACCCGGCCACCGTGCGCGCTGCGTTTTGGTCGAACCGAGTTTCGAAGGAGCAGCAGCATGAGCGCTCCAAGAGAAAAGACCGACCGCTCGGTGCTCCTCAGCGTGCGCAATGTCAGCAAGTCGTTCCAGCTGAGCTCCGGCATCTTCCGGCGCGAGACGGGCGAGGTGCGCGCGCTGGATGATGTTTCCTTCGACGTGCCCGAAGGCTCGACGGTGGGCCTTGTGGGCGAGTCCGGCTGCGGCAAGTCCACCATGGGCCACACGATCATGGGCGGGCTGCGCACGGATGGCGGCTCCATCAAGTTCGCCGACCCGGAAATGGGCGTGGTTGAACTGGTTGGCGCAGACAAGCATGTCCTGCACCAGTCCAGGCTCAACATGCAGATGGTGTTTCAGGACCCCAACGCCGCGCTCAATCCGCGCATGAGCCTTTTCGACCTCGTTGCCGAACCACTGGTGATCAACAAGGTTGCCTCAGGCAAGGCTCTGGAAGAGCGCGTCGTGCAGCTGCTCGAGCAGGTGGGGCTCTCCTCCCGCTATCTGTGGCGCTATCCGCATGCGCTGTCCGGTGGGCAGCGCCAGCGTGTGGTGATCGCACGTGCCTTGGCGCTCAACCCCAAGCTCGTCGTGGCTGACGAGGCCATTTCGGCACTCGACGTTTCCATTCAGGCCCAGACCCTCAACCTGCTCAAGGACCTCCAGGTCCAATTTGGCCTGACCTACCTCTTCATCGCCCACGATCTGGGCGTCGTGAACCATTTCACCGATCATACGGTGGTCATGTATCTCGGTCGGGTCGTCGAGCAGGGACCCACCCGCGCCTTGTTTGAAAAGCCGCTTAATCCTTACAGCGAGGCATTGATCGGATCGGTGCCCCGCATCGGCCGCCAGGGTGCCGTACGCAAGCGTCCAGCGACAGGCGAAGTGCCAAGTGCGGCCAACCCGCCTTCGGGCTGCCACTTCCATCCGCGCTGCCCCTATGCCCAGGACCGCTGCCGCGCCGAAATCCCCGCCCTGCGGGAAATCCGGCCAGGCCGCCTTTCCCGCTGCCACTTTGCCGAAGAGCTCGACCTCGCCGGCATGAACGATATTCCCAAACAGGACCGGGCCGCATCATGACCATCACCTCTTTCGCCGCGACCTCTCCGGCGCCGGTTGCCAAGCCCGCCGGTGGCGCAGTCAAGATCACGGCCATTACCGCCCGGGTCTGCAATGCGGACATGCGCAACTGGATTTTCGTGCGCGTCGAAACCGATCAGGACGGCCTTATCGGCTGGGGCGAAGCGACGCTCGAATTTAAAACCCGCGCTGTGATCGGCGCCATTGCCGACATAGAGCCGATGCTGGTCGGGCTCGACCCGCGCGATATCGAACAATGCTACCAGGTCATGACCCGTCACGGATTCTGGCGCATGGGCGTCATCGGCATGACGGCCATCAGTGGCATTGAAATGGCGCTTTGGGATATTTTGGGCAAGGACCTCGGCGTCCCGGTCTGGCGCCTGCTCGGGGGCAAGGTTCGCGATTATCTGCGCACCTATACTCATTTGGGCTTGGGCGACATGCGTGCCGTCTACGAGAGCGAAACCGCGACTGCCGTCATCGAAAAGGCGCACGAAGTGGTGGAACTGGGCTATGACGCGGTGAAAATCGTCTGTGTGCCCTATACCCACTATCTTTCGCCCAACAAGGATGTGGATCGGGTCGGACGTTTGCTCGGCGACCTGCGCAGCGCTGTGGGCGAGGAAATCGATATCATGGTCGACTTCCATGGCCGGCCAGCCTCCACCGCGGCCGCCATGGCCTATATCGACGCCATGGCACCAGCGCGGCTGATGTTTGTTGAAGAGCCGGTGCCTCCCGAGGATGCCGAAGGGCTGATCGATATCACTCGGCGCTCATCGGTGCCCATTGCCGCCGGAGAACGGCTGGTGGGCCGCCGTGACTTTGAGCCTGCTTTGCGCAACCACGCTTTCCATATCGCCCAGCCCGACATCTGCCACACGGGCGGCCTGGCCGAGACCAAGAAGATCGCCGCCATGGCCGAGAATGCCGGGGTCGGACTTGCCCCGCACAATCCGCTCGGCCCCATTGCCGGCGTTGCGGCCCTGCATTTCGGCATTTCAACGCCCAACTTCATCATCCAGGAAGAGATGTCCGGCGCCGTTCCGTGGTATGGCGACGTCGTGCAGTGGCCGATCGACCGAAAGGCGGGCCGCTGGGGCCTGCCCACGGCTCCGGGCCTGGGCGTCGAAATCGATGAAAAGGTTATCGAGGCTCATCCCTATAAGCCTGATATCCTCCATCCCCGCCACGCAGTTCTGGAGGATGGCACCATTGTCGACTGGTAGTGGACGTCTTTCCGGCAAGCGCGCCATCGTCACCGGCGCCGGTCAGGGCGTTGGCAAAGCCATTGCCCGAGCCTTCGCCGTGCAGGGCGCGAGCATCGTCATAGCAGAGCGCAATACCGCCACCGGTGCTCGAGTCGCCGACACCATCAAGGCCGATGGTGGCCGCGCGCTGTTTGTCGAAACCGATGTGACCGACAATGCCGCCATCAAATCCATGGTCGCGTCCGCTGCGGACTGGATGGGTGGCGTCGATACGTTGGTCAACAATGCTGGCGCCAATGTCTTTCATGCCCCCCTCGAGATGCCCGAGGAAGAATGGGCGCGCTGCATGCGTCTCGATATCGACGCAGCCTGGCTCTGCGCCCGGGCAAGCCTGCCGCATATCCTCGAGGCGGGCGGTGGCGCGATCGTCAACATCGCCAGCACACATAGTTTCAAGATCATCCCGCATACGTTCCCCTATCCCGTAGCCAAGCACGCTTTGATCGGTCTGACCCGCGCTCTGGGGATCGAATATGCCCATGCCAATGTGCGGGTAAACGCCATCGCACCCGGCTATACCGACACGCAGATCGCCCGCGATTACTGGGCACAGTTCCCTGACCCCTCTGCTGAGCGCGCGCGGGCGGAGCATCTCCATCCACCGCGGCGCATCGCTCGGCCGGAGGAGATAGCCATGACCGCCGTATTTCTGGCATCGGATGAAGCCCCCTTCATCAATGCGGAAACGATTGTCATCGACGGCGGGCGCTCGACGCTCTATCACGACTGAATGCGAATGCCGGTGTGGCGAGGAACCTGACGGTATGGCAATGGCCGATCTTGTCGAGGGAGCAAACGAGGGCACAACGTCCTTTGTCCGGGTCCGGGTGCTTGAAGCCCTGGGCCAGCGCATCGTGGCCGGCCACTACCCGGTGGGATCCAACCTGCCAACGGAAGCACAGCTCTGCGCGGAGTTCGGCGTCAGCCGCACGGCCATGCGCGAAGCCATCAAGATGCTCTCGGCCAAGGGACTGGTGGAATCGCGTCAGCGCGCCGGCACGCGCATCCTGCCAGCTAGTAACTGGAACCGGCTTGATCCCGATGTGCTCGACTGGAGCGCTTCAGACCCTGACCCCGACTTCATGCAGGCGCTGATCGAAGCTCGCCTTGTCATTGAGCCCGCCGCAGCCCGTATGGCCGCCTCCCGCGCCACTTCTGCAGACCTCGCCGCCATCGAGGCAGGCTTTATGGCAATGAAAGCAGCCCCACTCACTGACCTCGCTGCCTGTGCCGAGGCCGACGTGCAGTTTCATCTGGCGATCCTGCATGCCAGCCATAATCCCGTCTTCATGGGACTGGGCAACCTTATCAAGAACGCCCTCTCCAACTCCTTCCGGCTCACAACGTCCGTATCGCGTAGTTATGTGGCAACGCTGGACGCGCACGGCGACGTTCTGGAAGCTGTGCGACTGCGGCAGCCTGACATCGCCCATGACCGGATGCGATCCTTGATCGACATCGCCTCGACCGATTTTCTCCGCCACGCGCACGAATTTCGCCGTCGGCCACAGGGCTAGCAATCAATTTCCAACTAATCGTTCATGCTGACCTACCTCAAGACTTGCTATGGTCAGGACACCGATATCACAAATTCTGGCATTCCTTAGCGCGCCAGCAGATCATCGAGCTCATGAAGATCACTAACGCATGACGACGTGATAAGCGTTGAAGCATTGTAACTGCGTGGCCCGGCGCAAGGATCAGGTGGCTCGACCATTGGTGTCTTTGGTCAATATCTTCCGGGCAATATCTATGAAGCCAGCTTAGTGGCGGACGACGTGCCTACCGAAGTTGAATCCTTTAGCATCGCATTCGTGTAGACGATTTTTGATTGGGCGAAAAACGCTGCCGGCTAACTTGGTAGGTTGGCCAGGAGGTTCATGACCACGCTTCGTTGTCACCGCTTAATAATCCCTGCAAAAACTGGCATGCAGCTATGCAAAGCCCGGGCGGCGCAAGCTTAACCTTACTGACAATAATTCGTACATCAGATAGAAACCTTGGTGCTTTAATGGCACTCAAAGTTTACATGGTCAGTATGACCTTGGTCAGAGCTCGTGAGCAATTGTTTCTTGACCAAAGCACACAAGAGACTTCGGCTCTCATGACCATTAACCGTCATGCCCTGTAGACCCACCCCGCAATGCTGATGGGATGCGCTCAGCGGTGCTGCCCGACAACCTAATGAAAGCAAGCTATGGAAGACAGTGAGATCGACATCCGCAGCATTATCGGGCTGCTGCGCCGCCGACTTCTATTGATAATTTCCACTGTCGTTGTGGTTGTCGGGGCTGCTGCTGCGGTTGCGTTCACCCTCACCCCGCTCTACACCGCTTCAGCCTTGGTGCTTGTTGATCCTTCACGCAAAAATGTGTTGGACGATACTGCTTTGACAGGCTCGTCCTCAGCTGCTGACAGCGCGCGCATCGATAGCGAAGTTGAGCTTGCTCGCTCGGACAACGTATTGATTAAAGTTATTGAGCAGGAAAACCTCATCCTCGATAAGGAGTTCGGCGTTTCTGTCGGGCTGACAGCGCGCCTTCTGGCTTTCTTCGGCATGCCGCTTCCCGCCGCACCTACCGGGCAGGAAGCGGTAAACTCAAGCCTCAACAAGCTCCGTAACGCAGTGACAGTTCAGCGGCGCGGCTTGACCTACCTGATCTCGTTGCAGGCACGCTCCGCGGACCCGGAAAAGGCTGCCGAATTGGCCAATGCCATGGCGGACGTCTATATCAAGGACCAACTGTCATCGAAGATTTCAAGTGCGGTTGCCTCACTGGAAGTTATCCAAGGTCGTTTAGAGCAAGCGCGAAATGGCATTGTCTCGTCAGAGAATGCTTATGACCAGTTCATTGCGGCCAATATCGACCAGATCGCACGCGACAGCGGCCGTGCTGATCTGGCAAGTCTGCAAAACCAGATCGCAGATCTTGAGGCCACGAGGGCCCAGTCGATATCACTCGCAAATACGGTCCAGGCCGCCATCGCCGCTAACAATATAAGCTCGATCGTAGCCAACCTGCAGTCCGACGCCGTCACCGCCCTTGAGCAGCAACGTCAGCGTCTGCAGCGATCTATCGCGGAGTCAGCGAGTGGCGCTGCCGAGGTTGATCTGCGGGATGAACTCGCCCGCATCGAGCAATCTATTCTCGACGCCGCGAACACGGAATTGACCACGTTGCAGAGCCAAGTGCAGGAGGCGCAGGATCAAAGCGCCAGTCTGCGCCAGAATCTGCGCTCGGAGGTCATCGGCTCAACGCTCTCAGCTGACACGCTGACGAACATTTTCGAATTGCAGCAGAATGCGGAACTGGCACGTCGGCAGTATCAGACCCTGCTCTCGCGCGCCCAGGATCTTGAAGCGCAGGCGGACCTGCAGCTTGCAGACAGCCGGATAGTTTCCAGTGCCCTGCCGCCGGATGCGCCAGCTTTCCCCAACAAGCGGTTGATTATCGTTCTTGCAGCTCTGGCAGGCTTGGGCCTTGGAGTTGCACTTGCGTTCCTTTATGAGAATCTGGTTGGCGGTTTCACCACAGACGAACAAGTGACGACAGTCCTCAAGCGTCCCGTGGCGGCCACAGTTCCGCGCCAGCAGGCAAAGTCGGAAAGCACCAGCCACGCTGATCTCGTCATTGCCTCTCCGCTGTCGATCTTTGCAGAGTCCATACGTCGAGCGCGAGCGGCAATCGACCAGGCGGTACGAAATAGGCGTCGTGGCGATGCGGAGAGCCGTGGGCGGGTGGTTCTTGTGACGTCGTCCAATCCAAACGAGGGTAAGACAACCCTTTCACTGGCATTGGCACGTTCGGCGGCGATGTCCGGGCAAACCGTGCTTCTCATCGACTGCGATTTGCGCAAGCCCTCAATCCACAGACATTTGGGCATTGAACCCGACACGGGTCTACTGGACCTGCTGCAGTCCGATGAGGCCAGTCACGTCACGTCGCTACAGAGTATAATGGTGCGGGACCCTCTGTCCGGCGCATCCATCGTCGTCGGCTCACGCAGAAGCAATACGCCGACAGATCAGTTGTTGGACAATCCTTCTTTCCACCGAATCCTAACAGCAGCTCGCCGGTCATTTGATTACATCATTCTCGACTCGCCACCCGTTGGGCCGGTGGTCGACGCCCTTTATCTTTGCCAGCATGCTGACGTAATTGCATTCGTTGTTAAGTGGGCTAGCACCTCGCAGGGCGACGCCCGTAAGAATGTGGATGCCCTGTCGAACGCGGCCGGCGAGCATGTACCTGTGCTGATCACCCTGACACAGCAGGAACAGACAAAATCGGAATACTATCGTAAATATGGCGGGTACTATTCCTATAGCACCTGATGAGTGCTGACCCGCGGGTGCGCAATATGCGCACCTGCACGTCCCACCAGCCGCTCTCTACGGAAGAACATGGCCAACAAACAACGTTTTTCTCTTTTGGCCATGCTTATAATGTCCGTTTCCGCGCTGGGCATGGGGGCTGTGACGTTTCGCCTGGAATATCCGCCGGCCAGCCTCGGCAATGCAAGCTCCGGGCTTCCTGAATTTGTGTCGATCATGGAAACGGGTGCGGCCCTGCCGGTGTCCGTTTGGGGACAAAGGGTTTTTCTGCAGCATTGCCAATCTATCCTGCAAAGGCATGAGCCGCTGGCTTTGCGCTTTGTGGCGGAAGCGAGCAAATTCGCTGCTCCAGCTCTTTGTCTGGATCTAGCGCAAAGAACCGTGATGGCCGCTTCGTCCGATTCTTATGCATGGCTGATTTTGGCGCTTGCCCAAGCGAGGACAGGAAAGATGGAAGAGGCGAGCCGCAGCATTAAGTGGTCTGGACGCACCGGACCCAACATGACTTGGGTCGCAGAAATGCGATTCAACCTGGTTCAAGACAACTATTTGCAGCTTGCGTCGGAGGCACAAGCTGTAGGCGACCTGGACATAGCTCTTCTGGTGCAAGCAAACCGAAACCGTTTGGTAGCCCAACGATACATTGCAGATGTCTCATTTAGAGACCGGGCCACAAATATAATCGAGACGCTACCCGAAGCGGCACAAAGCCGCTTCCTGAGCGCAGTGCGACGGCAGCTGGCAGAAACAGCACGATGACGATGTTGAATTCCATTAATTTCGCGAGCGCGAGGAGTCGGGTTTCAACTGGCACGCGGCCTCAGAACAGTTTTGCGCTTTGGGGAATTCTGACTTTACTTGCATTAGCGCCCCTGCCATTCGCCAGCGCAAGGCCATTGGCCATTGCGGTCTGGGGTGCTTACGTGGGGTCGATTGCCCTCGTGTTTGTAGCCTGGCAGTTTCGCAGCGGCTCGAACCTCCGCATATCGGCAAAGCACGCACGTTTCCCTTCGGCGATGATATTGCTGACCTTGGCGGCTCTTGTCTTTCAGCTCCTGCCCATTGGGACATTCAATATTATTCAGGACGAAGGAGCGGCATTGACTGCGGCCCAGATCAGTGTCGCGCCCGGTCAAACACTGCTTATGCTCATTCGCCAGATAACTTACGCCTTGGTAGCGATGATGGTTCTGCAGCTGGGAGCAAGTGAGAGACTGCGCCCTATACTTCTAAATTCTGTTCTCTGCATAATCTTGGTCTATGCTGCATACGGCCTCCTGGCGCTTCGCATGGGTGATACGATCCTGGGACTGCCGAAATGGGCCTACTTCGGTTCGATCACAGGAAGCTTTGTGAACCGAAACTCCTTTGCGACCTTTGTCGGTTTCGGCGCCATCCTGAGCGTGGCCCAGGTATGCGGACAGATCCGACGCCAAGCCACGCGGCACCGCGATGACGGCGTGATCACCGGCCTACCGAGCCGCTTGGTAATTTACACCGCTGCCTATCTATTCCTAATGCTTGTCGTCATCGGCACGCAGAGCCGCATGGGCCTTTTCGCAACTCTGGCAGGCTCTGGCTTTGTCGTGATCGCATGCCTTCTCTCTATCCGACGGCCTCTCCTGATTCTGCTGGTTGCACCCTTGGCTCTGGTCATCATGGTAGCGCTAATGTGGCTCATCGGCGGGGGTCTTCTTGAGCGCATCGAATGGCAAGGCTTCGGATCAGACAGTCGGCTGCTCCTTTACCAACAGGTACTGCAGCTCATCGAATCGCGACCATTTATCGGATTTGGTGGCGGTACTTTCGAAGTCGCTTTCCCCTTGGTGCACGAACTGCCTTTGGCTCCCAGCATTACTTGGAATCTCGCGCATAACACTTATCTCGCGCTCTGGTCCGAAATGGGCCTTATTGCAGGTTCATTTCTTGTGCTAGCGGTCATATGGGCGGCGCTGCGCTTAATAAGAGCGCTGGTTTACGCCAATGGCGCATGGACACCATTGGCCGCGGCGCTGGGCGTCATTGTGCAGGTGGCTGTGCACTCCACCGTGGATTTCAGCCTTGAAATACCTGCGAATACCTTGGTGTTCGTTACCGTCTTAGCGGCAGGGCTGGCCTGTGCGCTGCCCACACGACCGAGCAGGCGCGCATGATGTTGCTCAATGCTGCCGCACGTCTGTTGGGCAATAAGCCACGACAAGAAACTGGGCTTGCCCAGAGCAAGCACCGCCTGATCGAGGCGCCCCCAACTGCTGTGTATGCTATTGGCGATGTCCACGGCCGCCTCGACAAGCTAGTTCGGCTTGAAGAGAAGATCATGAGAGACAGTGCGGGCTCAATCGGTAAGAAACTGATCGTCATGCTCGGCGATTATCTGGACCGTGGCCCAGCTTCCGCAGGTGTCATCGATCATCTACTGGCAAAAGCGCCCGATGGCTTCGAGCGTATCTGCTTGAAGGGCAATCATGAGGTCATGGCCGTTGACTTTTTCGAGCGGCCTGACCCTCGCTCCCAATGGTTGCGATTTGGC
This sequence comes from Pseudomonadota bacterium, assembly GCA_023391095.1. GTDB lineage: Bacteria > Pseudomonadota > Alphaproteobacteria > Rhizobiales > Devosiaceae > Devosia. The sequence goes on along the minus strand of JAEWBN010000012.1, from coordinate 22,163 downwards.
GGCTTGGAAACGCTGCAATCGTACGGCATGAACCCAACCGCAATCACTCGTTCTGGCCGACAGGCCCTGCAGGCCATCGAGGCACACGTGCCCCAAGAGCATTTGAACTTCCTGCGCTCTTTGGATTGGACGCTGAGCATGCCGGGTTGGATCTTCGTCCATGCGGGGCTGCGACCCAATGTGCCGCTTGACCAACAGGACCCGGAAGATCTCTTTTGGATAAGAGACGAGTTTTTTGAAGGACCCGGCGTGGCCGACGCTAAGGTCGTACACGGCCACACGCCAAGCGCAGAGCCGGTAGTGACGCCGCACAGAATTTGCATAGACACCGGGGCCTATGCAGATGGGCCATTAACTGCCTTGAAAATAACTCCGGACGGCTACTTCAAACTGATCCAGACTTAACCACAAAATATCTGCTGCAGGACTAGCGTCCAAGCCCTTAGGTGGAGCTGGACGCCCGCAAAAAACCCTCGCGCCTTTGGTGCTGTCGTGATTCAGCGAGGATGCTTGATCATGGAGTACGTCATGGACCCACAGTCGCTGTTCAGCCTGAACGATCACTTGTAGGCGCTGAGCCAGCAGGGTGATCCGCTGGAGGTGTTGGAGCGGACAGTGACTTCGAGTATTTCCGCGGCAGGCTCTTCGAAGGCCTGGGCTATGGCGACGGCAGCAAGGGGGGGCGCCCGCCCTTTGATCCGGTGGCCATGATCAAGATCCTGATCCTGCAGGCCCAGCACAACCTGTCCGACGCCCGCATGGAGTTCATGATCCGTGATCGGCTGAGCGGGATGCGGTTCCTGGGGTTCTCGCTTGGTGATCGTACCCCCGATGAGAACTATATCCGCCATTTCCGCAACCGCATGACCGAGACCGGTACGCTCAAGCGGGTGATGAAGACCTTCGACTGGCAACTGCACAAGAAGGGCAAGACGGCCGCAGAAATCTGGCCGGACGAGCCGGCCGGGGCAACACAGAAGAACACCGATGCTCGCTGGACGCTCAAGGTGGTGGAGTGGACCCCGTTTCACCGAAGGGCCAATCTTGCCGAAAGCGAGGGACCTCACACTGGCATCATGGCGTCGCCGCGCACAATCTCAGTTTTTGCGGGTCTCCAGCTGAATGGAAACGGCCCAGCCTCACACTGCGCGCCATCACCCACCCATCCTAGAACGAGCGGCCGCCCAAGCCAAAGCAAGGGCAGCGCGCGCATAACATAAAGTTCTTCCAGCCGAGTGAGAGACTTCGAAGCTCGCCGCAGGAAACAATCGCCTGCACCGCGCTCAATTCAATCTCTACAGGACCATCGAGTGTTAAACCGGGCTGGCCTGCGGATCGCCGATAGCTCCAGATTCAGGAAGCAGCAGTTCAAAAAGTTCGTCCACTTCGGGTCCGCAGCCCGCTTCGGCAGCATCGATGCGAAGCTCACTCGCCGAAAGCAAAGCAACTTCAGGATCAATGTTGGCAGCGACCAGTGCCGCCGAATAGGCATTGATGGCAGCCTCTGTAGCAGCAAGAGAGCCGTTTGGAGGGCAAGCATCCAAAACAGCTTGATAAAGTGCCTCAAACCCTGGCACAGGGGCCGCGGAGACGCCGTAACTGCCGAAAGAAAGAGCAGAAACAGCCCCCACAGCTAGAAGGGACGCCAACTTCATACGCATTGCGCTTCTCCAAGTGTAGCCGCTCAGAACACTTATTTCAGCGAGTTATCACAGTCAAGCGATGCCCTTAATTTGTTATTAACGACTAATAGTGACGCACATCCCGCATAGTCAAAATTTTCGACTAACCTACGGAGCGACTTCGCTTTATAGCTTGCACTTGAAGAGCAATCTCCGTTCGAGAGCATCAGCCATGCGACCTGCGCATGGCTGACAATTGACTAACGAGTGGACTTTAGCTTCGTTTGATCAGACTTAGCCAGCGGACCAATTGTTTGGATTTGCCGTGGACATTGAGCGGATTGTATAGCCCGATGCCCTCAGGGTCTTAACGGAATTGTTGAGGTTGTCGAGAACGAAATCACCTTCGCTCGTCCGAATGACCAGTACCGCGTGAGGCTCGCCCCGGCGGGTATGTGTATAGGCGATCCGCAGCGAACCCGCGGATACCCCATTCCGGATCAGAAGGCTTCTTTTTGTGAGGACATAATCTTCGCAGTCCCCTTCTGCCGGGTTCAAAGTCCAAGTATCTGCAGTGTCAAATTTTGGCCGGATCGAGCGGTTCACATGTGTATTGATCTGCTTGAGCACCGCCATCAAATCGGGCGTCATTGTGATCTGGCCGCTGCCTCCGCCGCGGCATTCGTTGCGGTTTTTTGCGCAGAAAAACTGCATAGAAAGCGGCGTGATCGCCGCCACGGTTTGGACCGAGCCCTGAACGTCTTGAACCGATACTTGCGGGCCTCGCGCGTTTGCCAAGCCGATCGAGCCGAGCGAAACGACAAGCGCGACACTTGCAATTTTCAGGAAATCTTTCGAATTCATTTTTGCCATCCCTAAGCTTTTGATGAAAGCAAGGATGCCCGCCAGCAATTACGGCCCGCTTGGAGAGAACGATAAAATTTTATTCAAATTATCGCATAGCCCAGACCTGGTCGGTCATGGTGGCGCAGTCCGATCATCCCGCTACTTGGCCTTCACCCGGCGCTGGAACCTTGTTGCGCAGCTGCATCCCCATCTCCTTGTACAGGCGATAGATTCTCTTGGGTTCACCTCCCAGCCCTGCCGCCGCAGCAGTACATACACCCGCCGATAGCCGTATCGGGACACGGATCGCGCAGATCTACTTGATCCTCAGCTTCAGATCGGGCTGCTCGTCGCGCTTGGCCTTGTAGTGGTAGAGCGAACTGTCGACCCGGATCGCATCGCACGCCTTGCGGATCGAGACATTCCAGGTCAGCCGCACCTCATCAACAAGAGAGCGTTTGCGGGCAGGCCCTTAAGCTTTTTTGCAAGCACGTACTGCAACATGGCCTTGTCCATGCTGAGGTTTGCCGCGATGCGCTTGAGCTTGGCGTCCTCCTTCTCGAGCTGGCGTAATCGCTTCACCTCCGAAGGCATAAATCCAGCGTAGCGTTTGCGGCAGTTGTAGAAGGTCGCTTCAGCCCCGCCGCCGTTGCGACAGACCTCCGCAACCGGAGTACCATCCTCAGCCTGCTTCAGCATGAAGGCAATCTGCGCCTCGGCGAACTTGGACTGGACCGCGCCGGCTTTGCCGGAGGCCATTTGTTCTAAGTTATGCGGCCATGGCGATTGGCTCGAGCAGGCGCCGGTTGTTGAACCAATCGACCCATTCGAGTGTGGCGAACTCCACCGCGTCATAGCTGCGCCAGGGGCCGCGTCGATGGATGACCTCGGCCTTGTAGAGATCGTTGATGGTCTCTGCCAAGGCATTGTCATAAGAGTCCCCAACGCGGCCCACTGAGGGTTCAATGCCGGCCTCGGCCAGGCGCACGAGATGCTCCCTGATGGAACGGCCCCGCTGAAACAGGGCCGCCGTTCCGACTACTGCGCGGTGCTTTCGGGGACCGCCATGCCGTGCGGATGCTCTGTGTTCGGCAAATGCGTCAGCAGTTCACCGTTGGGCGCGGTAACGACGGGCTGGGACGCTTCATAGTCGTAGAAGACGCCGTGCAGGGTCCAATAGCTGCCTGCAACAACAACCAAGGCTGCGAGCAGACCGGCGGGAACACTGCCGATCGCCGGCACCAAGCTCTTGACCCTGAGGCCCGATGGTGTCGGGTCGGCGGCGATCAGGAATAGCGTACCCATGATCAGCGCGTGGCCGACGAGGTCGATACGACCAAAGGGATAAACCGCAGCCGTAAAGATGACGATCAACGCGACAGCCGACAACCGACGGATCAGGGCAGTCCAGAGGAGACCAAAGCCCATCGTAAATTCAGCGACGCCCGCCATAGGGATGAAGACATCGCGGGGCATTCCGAAGGTAAGGAAAGGACGTTCCTCTACCAGCGGGTAGAACCATTCGGCATACGCGAACTTTTCCAGGCTTGACCACATCAGCGCAATAGCGACGCCCCAGCGGAGCACCACAAAGCGGTACTGGTAGTACTTGCTCTCGGGCAAGGCAGCCAATGCCAGATAGCCGGCGACGCCCACGCCCAACGCCAGGTAGTCGAGCAGGTGGAAGAAGTCATAATCGCGCAGCGCGATGACCCAGAGCCCGATGATGCCGGCGGCGGCCAGAGGCATGGTCTTACGCGAGAATATCAGCAGGGCGATGAGCAACTGAAGCCACGAAACCCATTCGTTGGGTGTTTGCAAGTCTGGCGTGAGGTATACGCCGCCGACAGCGAAGATAGCGACGAAGAAGGCGCCGATGATGGCTCGCATGAAGTCGTCCGAGCGAACCCAAAGGGGACTGGTGAAGCGATCCAGCGCCGAACCGATCGTCGCACCTACTTCGCTGCGTTCAACCACCACGGTCGCGGCGAAGAAGGCCAACACCAGTACGATACCCATCCAGAACCAGCCGTTGATCAGGGTCTCCGAGATCGGCGCCGGCGCCGCGCCGACTACGTAGGGCGCGAACCACTTCACGTGTGCATGCGCCGGCGTCGCGGCAAGGAGAGCTGCTACCGTGGAAACGATGGGCGCACCGACAGTAAGCTGGCCAAGCCGTCCCCACCCCGTTCCCTGCGTATCACTTCTAACGAGAGTCACTTTGAGCTCCATCTGTTGCTGCATTCCTGCAGGTGTGGACACTTAAACAAGCACTTTGAATGCATGTTGATATGGATCAAACGCAAATCAATTACGTTGGTACATGGTTGCCGAAGTGACGGAAGGACCGAAGACATGAATTACCTCAGTTGGGCTGCGGCAACCGTACTGGCTGCGGCATTCGTCGGCGCACTGGTGGTGCGCGACCAGCCCGCCAGCGTCGCGGCGACACTGCCGCTTCCTGTCATCTGCGGCGATGCGCAGGCTGACCACGGGGGAGCCTCAATGCAGGATCACATCGACATGATGGCGACTTCCGCGGAAGAGGGCCATGCCGCCCTTTTGCAGACCATGGAACCGATGCACTCCAACATGATGCGCGGCATGACAGCAGAAGACTTCCAGACCGCGTTCGTCTGTTCAATGATCCCGCACCATCAGGGAGCGGTCGAGATGGCGCAGGTCGCCCAGCAGTTTAGCGACGACCCTTGGATCAGGATGTTCGCGCAGGAGATCATTACCACCCAACAGGTAGAGATCGCCGAGATGCAGGCGTGGCTGACCCGGGAAGCTGCAGGTACCGGCGCCGGTCGGGCCGAGTAATCATCCATACCCTTGAAGAACGAAAAGACAGCAGTGTTCACACACATCGTTATAGCTTTCGACGGATCGGAGCTTGGCCGGAAGGCATTGGACTTTGGCCTTCAAATGACGAAGCGGAACGGCTCGTAACGGATCCGGTCGAGACCGGTACCGGTATCGGCGGCTTCGGGACGCTCGACGCCAAGACCCTTATCGATCAACTTGTGATAGCCTACTCGGCTGAGTCCTCCGGCATACTACAGGCCGCCTGTGCCAAGGTGGTCGCCGCTGATATCGGAGTGAACGGGGCTACTTCCGGCGCAAGCGCGCATCCTGGCGCGCCCAGAGGCGCGCGCCGCGCAGAAAGATGTCATGCTTGTCGGTATATCTGTCTTTGCTCATGCAAAACTCCTCTAAAAGTGCCGCTTGGCAGAGCTGAGGGAGTGCGCATGGAGACCTTGAAGACCATCAAGCACCACACGCAGGATGCCCGTGGGCCCTGCCGAGGTGATCCGACATCGCGGGGCGGCATGGCCGCCAACGCCAGAGGGGCCCGGTCACGCAAAACGAGATTGGTGCGGCTCACCAGAGCGTCAAGAGAGCGACGTAGATTTTTCTGTTATGCCGGCCAATGCGAGGCGGCGGCTATCAGCTGTTCGGCCACCGGGCTCTGAAATTGGCGCTGGAAGGTGAGGGCATAGAAGATCTCTTCGACGCCCGGCAGGCGAACGTCCTCGCGAAGGCTGCCCGCATCGAGTTCGTTGCGTACGTCGATTGCAGGTAGAGGGACTAGGCAGATGGCCTCACGGGCCATGAGGCGCAGCATGGCCCTGTCGTCCACCTCGTCCATCACTAATGCCACAATATCGAGGCGCGCACAGAGCGCATCGAATTCGGTGCGTATACTGCTGGCGCCGGCGGGCAGGATTACCCATGGGGCTTGAGAGCTTCGGCGGGGGTTGTCTCCGCGCAGGCAATCGCCGGGGAGCCGAAGAGACTAATCGGCTGGCGCGCAAGGCTATGGGCCACAAGGCTATCGGGATAGACGGTACCGGGCGCGGTGTTGCAGAGGACATCGAGAGCCAGCCGACACAGCATCCCTGTCAACTCAACCAAGCTCCCTGATGTCAATATGACCTCGAGGTCGGGGCGACCGAGGCAAGGTCGCAAGAAATCGATCTGGAAATTGCGCGACAGCGTGGCAAGGGCGACTACCCGTAACACTTGACGGCGCCCCGACCCCACACCTGCGGCGCGGGTCCGCAAAGCAATTGGCCAATACTGCGCTGCGCGCGCTCTGCTTTGCTCTCGCCGCCGTTACCCACCGCTTCGCCTGCCTCAAAGCAGCAAATCAGGCCGCTGTTCCCAGCGTCAGACGCTGTGGCAACGGGCCCGGACGGCCGAAGAGATATCCTTGGATACAGTCGCAGCCAAGAGCGGCGAAGAAGTCGAATTCATGCTCGGTTTCCACCCCTTCCACAACGATAAAAAGCCCGAGCTCGGTAGCCAGACGGGCTATCGTTTCTGCGACTGCAACGCCTTTTGCCGTAGTGATCTGCCGGACGAAGGACATATCGATCTTAAGCTTGTCGACAGGCAGTGTTGCAATATGGCTTAGCGAGGAATGGCCAGTGCCGAAGTCGTCGATGGCGATCGAAACGCCGAGCCCACGAAGGTCATTGAGCGCTTCCAAGATTTCTCCTTGGCCGCCGGCGACGACACTTTCGGTAACTTCGACATCGAGCTTATCGGCAGGGAACCCGGTTTCATCGAGTGCCAAACGGACCATCGCGACAACATCGGACGACGCGAACTGGACGGGTGAGACGTTGACTGAAAGCCGGCCCTGCCAGCCTGACGCGACAGCTCGCCGGCACGCCTCGTGCAATACCCAGTTGCCGAGCTCGACAATGGTGCCGTTGTCTTCGGCGAGTGGGATGAATTCGGCTGGCGAGACGCGACCGAAAGCACTGCTGCTCCACCGCAGCAAGGCTTCGGCGCCGATGGAGGTCCTCGTTTTCGTGTCGACTTGGAGCTGGAAAGCGATGTCGAGTTCCTTTTTCTCGATCGCCGTCCGCAAAGCAATATCGAGCGCCCGTCGACGCTGCAGTTCGCTTTCGAGATCAAAATGGTAAAGGCAGCCCCGATTATTCTTGCGAGAAGCCATCGCTAATGCCGTGCGGGCCTGTTGCAATGCCTCTTCAGATGAATCCGCGCCGTCCTTGGCACTCAGGCCATACCGAAGCGAAACCAACACCTGGTGACCCTCGACATCAAGAGGCGTTTCAAGACGGTCGATGAGCGCTATAACTTCGCTTTCATCTAGCCTGTATGGAACTGCAACCGCAAAAGTGTCGCTTTCGATCCTTGCGATCGGCAGGTCGTTCAAGCTTGAAAGCCGAGCGTGAAACGACATGACCGCCTGGTCCGAGACAGCAAATCCAAGACTTGCGCCGGTAGCGTCCAGTTGCTCAAGACGCAGCAAAAGCGTGCGTGTCTGATTGCCGATGCCTTTTAGGCGGTCGACGGCTTTCTTCCAAGCCAATGGTGAAAGCGCGCCGGTCTGGTCGTCATGGTCAACGAGATATTTGAGGCGCTGATGATAATCTCGCAATTGGCGACGGCGCACTGCACGCTCTTCGAATAGCCTGACCACGACGACAGTTGCGACGAGGACGTGGAACACAGTGGTATCAATCTGTACCCCCTCGACCACGAACAAGACGCCAGTCGCTACCTCAAGGGCAGCCGCGGCGGCGATCGAAAAACCCACAGCGAGACCCTGCTTCATTCTGGGCAGGATGAGACTAGCTGCAAGAAAGATCACGCCCAGGCTTAGGGCGGGCCAGCTTCCGAGGTCCTTCAAGGCCCGGCCCTGGCGAAGGGTTTCAGCCGCGGCAATCTGCACCAGCGGCCCAGCAACGACACCAAATCGAGGCACCAGCAGAAGGTCACGCAGTTCGAGGGCGCTTGAGCCGATGACGATCTGCCGGTTGTAGATTAACATCGGATCAACCGTGCCATCCAGCACTGAGCTCGCTGGTACCCGCACGATGCGCGTAAGATCGATCGAGTAGTCGATATTGAGGTTCTCTGGAACTAACTTGCCGGGGTTGAACTTAGCGGCAATCGACTGCAGACCCTCGACGTCGTTCCGACCAGGCACCGACCAGACCATGCCGGCCTCGAGACTATCTACATTTACGAGGGCTGCCTCCGCATATTCTGCGAATGCAGCGATCGGTCGGTTCCAGACCTCAACGCCCATCGCATTGAGCTGACGAAAAGCGGCGAGGAAAACATAGCCGCCGGCGCGCTCCAAACTTTGCGCGAATGCGGCGTCGTCGGCAGCATTGCTTGCGGTGCTGAAGTCGATGTCCAACGCGATCTCATAAGCTCCGATCTCAAGGAGCTGATCGACAAGTTGTCCATGGAGAGCGCGGGGCCAAGGCCAGGTGCCAACCGCGACAAGGCTAGAGGCGTCGATATCGACAAAGACAATCTCGCCGCTCGGTGGCCGGTCAGCCGCCCTGAAGCGAAGTTCCCAGAGTTTTGAATCCGCCGGGATCCAGACGCCAAGGACGGTCGCAGCCAGAAGCAGCACGAAGAGGCCGAACAAGACGACGGCACGAATAACCGTGTTTGGCATGGCTCAGTCCTCTCCGGCTGCTCCCGACGTGACTTGACCTAGTGTTTGCCGCCGCCGTTCCCGTTCCCGTTGCCGTTGCCGTTCCCGTTCCCGTTTCCGCCGCCGTTCCCGTTGCCGTTCCCGTTGCCGTTGACGCCGCTGTTGCGGGCGCTGTTGCCGTTCCCGTTGCCGTCGGCTTCTCCGCCGCTTTGCTGGACTCTATTAGTGCCGCCAAAGAGCGTGCCTTGCGGCTGTACTGCCCCATCCTGCCGGGCAGAACCTGTGCCGCCTCGGTCTCCAGCCGGCTCTCCGGCGGGCGTCACCGGAACGCCCGCTGTCGTAAAGATTTGCACCGGACCATTGCCTTCGACCTTTAGCGGCACATCTTCCGTGACCGTTGCTTCCTGGCCAGCGCGCACGTCTACCACGAGGGAATTAGAACTGTCCTGAACCTGGACGACACCGCGATCCACTTCCACATGCGAGCCGCTCCGATCGGCGACAACAGTGAACTTGGTGCCCTTGACCACAGCCGCAAGGAACGGGGTTTGCACCGAGAAATGCTGGACGTTGCGCCGCTCGACTTCAACGCTCACGACGCCCGAGGTTTGGACGATCGAGGTCATGAGATCTGCCCCGGCATCGTGAATCTGCACAACTGTGTTGCCACCAAGCGAAAACCGATCGTGGCCACGGATGACATCAACCCGACCACTGCCGCCTGTCTTCAGGCGAGCCCCGTTGGCGATCTCGAGCCCGACCTGGATTTGCTGCCACCCGTTGCCCGCATTGACCGTGGCCTCGCCGCGCACCCGTTCGACGGTCCAGCCGGCAGCCATGGCCACGGAAGACAGTGAGAAAAGCAAAGCTGTGGTGATGATGCGAAACATGACGTCCCCCCTTGACCGTTACAGTGCGCGAAAAGGGGTTGCCGACCCATAGCATATGTTAGTCAGGGCAATCAAAGCTCTTGGTGTGGTAAACTGCAGGTTTCTGAAGGTGGGCAGCTCCCGTGCGGCTTACTCTCTATTCAGTAAGGGAAAAATCCACCGCGTATTCGTTTCGCTGCTGGTGCAAGAATGAGCGCTTCGCGCATGGACTTGGCCGATGCTGGATCTTCGGAGCTCGTGATCGACATCTTCAAAGCTGAGCTGAACCTAGAACTTCGGATACCGATCCACGATCGGTCTGCGGCTGGACATAACGGATATGCAAGAAGCGAGTTGGCCGAGATGAGACGGCTGTCAAATAGCGCATCCAGCTCAGAGTCGCGCATGTCGATGTTTACAAAATGCGGCTCTACCCGGCTTGCGATCCTGCTCTCGGGCTTTTTCGAGTAGCGTCTCGGATCGGTCACAGCCTCTAACCTGCGCCCCACTCTTCGTTGGAGGTATTGTGAACCACCCTGATCCGCCAACTCCAGCACTTTCCGACCATCTGCCTAGGGCTCTCACACAGAAGCGCTCCATCGCGTGATCTGGAGGAGAGACAAGATGGTAGAGGTCTGCCTCATCGTAGAATCGAATCCCACAAGACGGCTCTGGTGCCGTCACATCGATTGAGTTCGCGTATTCTTGGGGCCTGAGACCCGAAAATACCCTAACCGAGCCCGACGAGATTGATATGGGCTGAACGCGCCGAAGGAAAAGGCCATTTCCATGCAGCGGCAGTTGCCCGATGGCGCGCTAAAGATCGTGTGCGTCGGCAAGAAACAGGATCAGGCGGCTTAAGCTGCCCCGCGGAGACCTTTCCCCTCGTCCAGGGAACGGCACCCGCAGCTTTCCCGTTCTCGGATGAGTATGGAGGATAGCGTCATGGCACCGAGAGCAGTCTGGAGCGGCGTAATCAAAATTGCCGAGGTCGTCTGCCCTGTAAAAATGTACACCGCCGCCACGACGTCGGATCGCATCAGTCTGAATTTTGTGAACCGCAAGACCTCCAACCGGCTCAAGCGCATCTATGTCGACCAGAAGACCGACAAGCCGGTCGAGCGCGAAGACCAGGTCAAAGGCTACGAGACCAGCGAAGGCCGCTACGTCGTGCTTGAGCCCGAGGAGGTGGCGGCAGCAGTCCCCGATAGCGATAAGGTCCTGAAGGTCGAAAACTTCATCACCTGCAGCCAGATCGAGACGACGTATTTCGATAAGCCCTACTATCTCCTCCCCGCGTCTGACGCCACCGAGGAGGCCTTCATCCTCATCCGTGAAGCCATGCGGCGGCAAAAGGCTGCAGCGATAGCCCATACTGTGCTGTTCAGACGTATCCGTCCAGTGCTGATCCGGGCACACCGAAAGGGCCTGATCGCCACCACCCTCAACTTTGACTACGAGGTGCGGTCCGCAAAGCAAGCATTCAAAGACATACCGAAACTCAAGATCGACCCCGAAATGCTCAAGCTTGCCGAGCATATCCTGTCCATCAAATCGGGCGAGTTCGATCCGAGCAAGTTCGACGATCGCTACGAGTTAGCCCTGGCCGAAATGGTCAAGGCAAAGATCGAAGGCCGCAAGGTCATCCCGCTGCGCCGTCCCGAACCAACCAAGAAGAACGATCTTCTCGAGGCCCTGCGCATGAGTGCCGGCGGAGACGGAGAATCCAAGCCGAAAACGGAGCGCAAAGCCCGTTCGCGCAAGACCACGCCGAAAAAGGATACTGCACCAGCCAAACGCGCTGCGCCACGGAAGAAAGCCAGCTAGCGCTTGGTCTTTTTCTTGGGGCTGCCCTCGGGCTTGCCCTCGAGGCTTTTCTTCAGCGCAGCCATGAGGTCGATGACGTTGCTCGACCCGGCGCCATCTTCAGTCTCCTCATCATCAGAAGCCTTCTTTGTCGCGGGCTTCTTTGCCTTTTTGGATTTGATGATCTGAAGAAGATTCTCCTGGACGGGGTCGACCACCATTTTCTCGTCCCACTTAGTGGTGCGGTCCCCAATCAGTTTTTCGACCATCGACATGAGTTTCTTGTCGACTGGCTTGTCGTCGACCTCCTTCCAATATTCGTCTTCGTCGCGCACCTCGTCACCGAACCGCAGTGTCCAGAGGATAATCCCCTGGTCCCACGGCTGAAGCATCACGGCGCGCTCGCGTCCGCCCATCACCAGGCGCGCAATGCCAACCACCTTCTTGTTGGCCATCGCCTGGCGGATCACGATGAAGGCCTCTTCGCTGATCTCGGCATCCGGCATGACAAAGTATGGGGTGTCGAAGTAGGTCCACTCGACAGAGTCTTCCGGCGCAAATTCGGCAATATCGATTGTCCGGGTGCTTTCAAGCTGGACGGCGTCCAGATCCTCTTCCTCGAGGATCACATACTCGTCCTCGCCTTTCTCGTACGCACGGACTTGATCATCCTTCTCGACCGTCTTGCCGGTGACCGCATCGACATAGCGGGTATAGATGCGGTCGTTGGTTTTTCGATTGAGGGTATGGAACTTGACCTTCTCGCCCTCCGTGGTTGCGGGCGTCAGGGTGATCGGACAGGTGACGAGGGAGAGCTTGAGGAAACCTTTCCAATAAGGACGCACCGCCATGACAACCCTCCCCTGTCGAGAGTCGAGAAACGCCGGAGGCGGCGAATGTGTTCCGGAACCCCCAGCTACCAGCCGCGAGAGCGCGCCCAGAATTCCCTGGCCGTGCGAGGACGCTCATTCGGTCCATCGTATCGCTCATCGCGCCAGGACCACTGTACTCGCACGAGTGTCGGCCGGCGCACCTTCAACGATTTTTCGTCTTCGGAATTTGGTAGCCGCGTTCCCACATGCAGATACCGGCTGTGGCCGCATTTCGAGCAGCGGTCAAAAACGGTATTAGGGTGCTTGTCCTTGCCATAGACTTGCACCAAGTCCCGCGCGAGGAAATGGGTTGTCCGACGGCAGTAGTTACACCGCACCACGACCAAGCGATTGTCGACGGCCAACCCCTCAAGCGTGATGCTTTCAAGGGTACGGCGGCTGGGCGTCATGCTCATTTGCGGATCGCGCTGCCCTTTTCGCCTGCGGCAATGGCCTCACGCACCTTCGCGGATAGTCAGTCAGCGTGGAAATGTCTTCGGCTTCGAGCCCCGTGTCGAACAGACGGCGGTTTCCGGCAGCCTTGGGAACCTTGATCGCTATGCTCATGTCGTCACCTCGCTAATGGCAAGGTTCCGACTCCTACAATGAGAACATAAAGAGACCAAGCCTACAGGTGGATCACTTCTGTGATCGTTTCGTTGGGGACAAAATGGTGATTTGAGGAGCTTAACATGCCGATCCTACCCGCTGACTGGAGCCGTATCCTCGCAGTGGAAACGCCGCTGCTGGAATTGCTGGCGCGCTCGGGGCTTCTATACCTCGGCATATTGGCGCTGATGCGCATATTGCCACGGCGCACAGGCGGCGAGGTCGCCCATATGGATCTGATCTTCATGCTCCTCATTGCCCAGGCCGCAGCGCTATCGTTTGGCGATTATCAGTCTGTGACCGAAGCCTTCATTGTCATCCTTGGCTTGGTGGCGTTTGACTACGTCACCAACTTCCTGAGCTTTCGCCTGAAATGGTTCGAGCGCATGGTGTCGCACCGGCCGCTGCCCATAATCGAGAACGGCGGTAAGAATGCAGCCAACCTCCGCCGCGAATTCATAACGCACGACGAACTCCTCGCGCATCTGCGCCAGCAGGGGTTCACCGATGTAGAGCAGGTCAAACTGGCCATGATCGAGGGGAACGGAAAGATTTCGTTCATCGCTGTCAATCAAAACCAATAGCTGTTCAGGTTCCGCTGCCGCCCTTGCGCCCGCTATTCGAAACCCAGCTGCCAAATGTGTAATCTGGTGCGACGCCATCTTCGTAATGGTACCGGGAGGTTTCCATGGCGCGCTATTTCTTTGACACCAAGTCCGGGTCAGATTTCGATCAAGATGAAGTTGGGCTGGAATATTCCAACTCTGCAGAAGCAGCCTCAGCTGCGGTGGTCTATCTCGGGGAGCTGGCTCGCCTCAACCTTGTTGGCCTTCGGTCGGACGCAGAATTTTCTGTGGCCGTACGAGATGAATCCAACAGAATCGTCTTTACCGCTGCGCTCAATCTGCGCCAGCAAATGAACGATGATACTATACCACGGCGGTAGACGCGCCCGTCCGCTCGCAGTCGCCTCTCGGGCGCGACAACCCCTCCTACAGACAAAGTGATCTACCCGGCACGGCCAGCGTATTGCGGGTTGATTATATTCGTCCGTGGAATCTAATATGGGTCACCGCCCGCCCGTGCTGCTGGTCGAAGATGAAGTCCTTGCAGCAGAATACCTCGTGTCCGAACTCGAAGATGCGGGCTATCAAGTGCTGCATGCCCTCAACGGCAGCGACGCAATCACTATCTTGAACGGTCACTTCGCTGACCTCAAAGCCATACTGACCGATGTCAGGTTAGGCCTGGGCCCAAGTGGTTGGGACGTGGCGCGAGCGGCAAGGCAGAAGGCGCCATATATCCCGGTGGTCTACACCACCGCAGAAAGTCCGGATGACTGGGCTGCATATGGAGTCCCTAACAGCTTGCTCGTGACGAAGCCCTTTGCGGCATCGCAGCTTATCATCGCGATTGGTCAACTGATCACGGATTTGGACAGTCACCCGAGCCCCGACCGGACAAGGTAGAGCCAGGCGCAAGCCTACAGGGGACAATTTTGAGTTCGTTGATATTAACGCTGGTCGCGGCCAGCGATTATCCTGGCGATTGTGCGCAGCAGCCGAAATTGATCGTCTGGGACCCTCGTAAAAACAGGTTCTGGCAGCGATCTGGAGACCGGCGGCTGTCGGTTTAACAGGGCGTGTAAACTCTGCGCTAGCCGTTCCGGCGAGTAGGGCTTGAGAATGTGGTCTAGCTTTTGAAAGCGGTCCGGTAGCAGCTCCGCTTCCAGAGCCTTCGCCAGCAATATTGGCGTGCCTTCCCGTATGAGATCATCTGCCAGCCCGTATACGGTCGTTCCATGCAACCGGACGTCAAGAATTGCAGCGTCAACCCGGCGGTGGCTTATAAGAGTGGAGCATAGGTGGGAGTGGGTGCCGGCCCGACAGCCTTGGCGCCGGCCGCAGCCAGATGCTCAGCCATTTCCGTTGCGAGCAGATAGTCATCTTCGACAAACAGAATCCTTCTGTTCTCAAGATTGACCATGTGTCCTCGTTCTATGGTTAGGGCTGCAGTCGACCTCGTCGTGCCTTGGTAACGCGTCCGGAAACCGGCTCCGGGCCGTTTGTATCGTGAAGTCCAGCAACGGCAGGCGGCCCGCAGCCGACGCTGCTTGAACATGTCGGCCAAGGTAGCGACCATGTCAACCGATCCTTGACCAGTGACGGATGGCGTTCACCACCGCTCTCCCGCCCAGGCCAAAGCCGCGCCGACGGACATTCCGCCGAGACCCAGATGCCCCATCAGTGCGATGCAATAGCCTGGATGCGGCGCCATTCCTCAAGGGTCGGCTGGCATTGTGCACTTTCGTCCCGAGCGATTGAACCTCGTTCTGATCTGGGCATACACCCTTTGGCCGCCTGTTCGCAGACCGAGCGAGGGGGATGCGCAACTCTATTTTGCGCACATTCCCCGGCATAGGAGCCGTTGTGCGCCAACTGATTTGCGCACCTCCCCCGGCATAGGATCCGTTGTGCGCCAACTTCCAATTCCGCACTTTACTCAACGGCCTTTTAGCCGAGGCAAGGTCCGATAACGCTTCTTGTTCGACATTTGCCGACCCGGCTTGTCGGCCCTGCCCCACAAAGTGAGCTGCGTGCTGGTGGTGACGGCACACCGGTCCCAAGCATGAGCATCAGCAATGCCCCGCCTTGACCCCTGTGACAGTTATGCGCCTTTGCGGCCGCGATCGGCCAGCATCATCACAGCGGGCGGGCCGGGGCCATGCTCGCGAACTTCCGCACCGACGCCCCGCTTCCATGCGAGATCCCTTTTTGTCGAGCTTGCCCATGCCCAAAGTCCGAAACCCTTATATTCCGTGGTTTGCGAGCGACTGCAGACCGTTCGGGTACAGGCAGGATACCGGCAGCCTGTCCGTAACTCGTGACCAGGTGTTGCCAGTGTCAAGAAATTTGCCACCAGATCGAATAATGCCGTTACCTGGTTCAAGAAAAGCGTTACCTGCCGACGGTTTTCCGCCTCAATGCACCCCATTAAGGCATAATTGCGCGATTTCACCTCATTTGATGGAATTTTCTTCTGCGATGTTCCTATTTCAGAGTATCTTTAACCGGATCTGCAGATCCGATTAACACCGTGCCGCGTCAGTTTTTGTTGTTGACTAAAGTGTTGATATTTATGTATTTTCGTCGTGGACTAACGCAAACACGGGCCATGAGAAAACAGCTCGCCAAGACCGCTGAAACGCCCAGCCGGGAAACCTTGCACGCTTACGAGCGGCAAGCGCTTCGTCACATCCGCAGAGCCACGAGGATATATCCGACGCTGCCACCATTCGCCGCGCTCAAGGAGGAGGTAAGTGGGCGCATGGACCTGCTGCGGCCACGGACGGTGCGTCTCTATCGCGCAGAAATGGGGCTGGCCCTGAAGCTTACCGGGACCGCGGCCGGTCTTTTCGAACGGGAGATCGAAGAAGCGCAGGACCTCTGCAGAACCGAACTTGATCGCATCAAAGGACGCCCGGAGCCGAAGCGCACTGCATCGAAAAAGGTGAAGGATGCGACCCAGAAGGAAGTGGCTCGGGTTTTCGCCGAGCTCAAGCGCACCGCACTCAAGACTGGAAGTATGATGGCGGCGGCGGCGGCCCTTTATTGTGTTGTGGCGCCGCGGATGGGCCCCCGCCCGAAAGAGTTGCTTGACGCCGAGGTCCGAGGCAATCTGCTTATCTTCCCGAACGCGAAGGCGACCGTCAGACACCCCGACACCAGGGCCCTGGACATGTCCGAATTCGGCCCCGTTTTCGTGGAAGCCGTGGTCACCTTGCTTGCCCTCGTGGCTCGCCAAGTCGCTGAACTGGGCTTCGAGCGCTGGCGCAACGCCATGGCTGAAACGCTGGCGCGCGCTTGTGCCAGGGCCAGCACCCGCAGGCTCAGCCTATATGGGTTCCGCCATGTTTCTATTGCGACTTGGGAAGCGGCCGGGCTGACCAAGGAAGAAATTGCGGCCATGGCCGGTCATCTTGGCCTTGAAACGGCTCGCATCCACTATGCCCGGGCCCGACATGGCTGGAAGGTCAAGGTCGTGGCGCGCGCGGTTGGCCAAGCAGATGTCTATGCGGGCGCGATCAAGGACGATGAGACACCTGCCAGGACCGCTTCGACCAAAACCATGTCGACCCGAAAAATCGCGGCGGATAGGGAAAAGAAGTCACCGTCCAGGAGTGGAAACGCGACCGCCGAAGAACTTTGGGCGACGCACCGGGCAAAACTGAATGCGACACTGGACGCCCTCGATGCCCAGCGCAGCGGCAGCTCGAAAAGACCGGCAGCAAACGAGTACCTGCCTTCGATCGCCTCCAATCATCAAGATCCCGACGCGCCAGATCCTCAGGAGGACCAGGTTCGACCTCATCTTCCAGATGATGACGCAGATTCAGATCTCGACATTTGATGCCTTGCCTGTTCGCCATTCGCGGAACCGGGAGGCCAGTTGCTATTCCACATGTTAAGCCCCCGCTGCGGGCCGACCTCGCAATCGTCACCACCATTCTGCGCTCCGAAATGGTCATCGGTTTTCGGCGACCATGATTATGTCGGTCACGTCCGGCCTTTGCCGCCTTCTTGGGCCAGAGCTCTGATGTGGCCACGGCAGACGATCTCCGTCGCTACCAGCTTTTTCAGCATGAGAACGGCGTCAGCCCATGGACGATCAATAGTGCCGTCTCGGCCTAGCGCTTCCTGTTCGAGGCATCGAGGAGGCGGCCCGGCTGCTCGAGGCGGCACCGAGCGTAAAATACAAGTCCGCGCTCGGGGTCGCCTTTGGCGCCGGGCTGGGCGTCTCCGAGGTGACGCACCGAACCGATCTCGTCACGGCAATTGCATCGCGCGGTGCAGGAGGCGGCCGAGGTAAAGGTCTCGACCCGCGCGATCCAAGCAGTCGCCAGCCCCTCGACCGGTTGATGGCGCTGTGGAGGACAAGCCCACACCCGCCTGACCCGGTGCGCCACACCATCGAGGTCGCCGATATCTTCCGGGCTGTCGGTCCAGCCTATCGCGCGGCCCATGCCAGGCATCCGAGCCTTAGCCGCTCGATGTCGGCGATCGAGACCTGCCGCACCGCAGTCCCGGATAGCCACGTCGAAGCCTGTTCCGACTGCGGGCATCAGCGGATCGCCTACGAAAGCTGAGCGCAGCTCAACATCGTGCATTGCATTCCAGCGCCATGTTGGCTGCTCCCTCTAAGTCGGGAGGAAGTGTTTTCAGGCTATTTGCGTGATAGTGCCATCGCTTGCCGCAAGCGGCGTAAAGGTCTGCACTCGATTTCGTCCGCCGTTCTTGGCGCGGTAAAGCGCGATGTCGGCATCTTTCAGCAGAGACTCCATGGAAACCATGGTACTGGCGCCAGCCACTCCGGCGCAGAGCGTCGCCCGCACGCGCACGCCCTCGATGAACTCCGCTTCTGCCTGGAATGCGCGCCTGATCCGCTCGATGATGGCGAACGATGCTACCGGGTCGCTCCCGTGCAGCAGTATGGCAAACTCTTCTCCACCAATGCGTCCAATAACGTCATTGGTGCGCAGGCTAGCCTGTGCAACGCGGGCAAATCGTTTGAGGACTGCGTCGCCCATGGCATGACCAAAGCGGTCGTTGACGGATTTGAAGCTGTCCAGATCGATAACCGCCACGCCGATCGGCTTACCCTCGGCGGAGCAGCAGGCAATGAGCCTATGGCCCATCTCGGTAAAGCCACGCCGGTTGGGCAGGCCGGTGAGGTCATCCAGCGATGCCTGCTTGCGTTCGGCCATTTCTTTTCGTTCACGCAGAGCGGCAATGACGAAGATCGTTGTTCCGATGACGAACAGGTGACTCTCGAGATAGATGAGGCCTACCAAACTGAAGATGGGTGGCAGCCCGCCCTCGCTGTTGCCGAGCCCGCCAAAGGGAGCAAGCCCTACCACGATGACATTGGCCATAAACAGTAAAGCCAGCGGCAGGTAGCCGCGTAGCTGCTCTCCGGCGGGGCGCATCAGCGCGTAGATCGCGCCGATGAAGTAGGCCAGGTTCAGTGCGCCCGCCGCAATGCCACGCAGCGTCGGAAGCGCCTCGCCAACTGGCAGCAGGTTGATCGCGATGATCAGCGCGGGGCCCACCATGACCAACCAGAGCTGGCCGCGCGAGCCTGTCAGCAGACGCGTTCCATACCATTGAGCGGCCGCGGTGAAGAGAAAGACGACGAAGGCCGCGGTCGTAATGGCATCCGACTGCATACTCGCACCTGCCATCGAGATAATAACGCCACCCGCCAGCATGATATGGGACGCCCCCCACCAGAGAGGAGCTTGAGATGTACGGGCGAACATCAAGTAGGCGGCAAGAAGGATCACGCCGCAGATTGCATCGATGAAAGCGACGACGAGAATGACGGTAGGAATATCAAGAGACACGTGCGTTCTTTCTGATCCGGGTGCAACCTATAACTGCACCCACGACATGCGGGTCGAGTTAGACTTTTCTGAACAATTGTATCGATCAGGAGAGGCGCGCTATCGCGGTCGCACCTGCATGCGACTCGCTGCCCACAATCACGCGGTTGCGTCCGCCCGCCTTGGCCTCATAAAGAGCATTATCGGCTTGTTGCATCAGCTCCCCTACCGTCATGCTGGCATCGGGCGAATGGCCGACACCCGCGCTGAGCGTCGCCTCGATGGCATGGCCGCAGACCAGCGTCGCGTCGGCCTGAAACTGACGCCTGATATTCTCAATCAAGGAGCGCGCATCCTCACCTTCGATTTCGGGCAGCAGCAACGCGAACTCCTCCCCGCCGATCCGGCCCAGTATTGCGTCAGGCATGACGGCCCCGCGAGCGCAGTCCGCGAAGACCATTAATGCTTGGTCGCCGATGGCATGACCGAAAGCGTCGTTCACCCGCTTGAAGTGGTCGAGATCAATGATTGCCATAGACAGAGGCCTGGAATGCCGCCGGCAACGCGCCAGCGCAGTCTCGGCGAGAGCAAGAAAACTGCCTCGATTGTAAAACCCGGTGAGAGGATCCAGCATGGCCAGTTTGCGCTGCTCGATTTCCGATCGCTCGCGCAAACCGGCTACCACAAATACTGTCGTGCCGATGAGGAAGATGAGGTTCGCAGCGAGAACCGGCGCAAGAGCGTCAAGTCCACCCGTCCAGGGTGCTGCCAACGCGGTGACCGTCAGTCCGACAGCGTGTCCGCTTATGGTGAGCGACAGGGGCCAACGCGATCCAAGCCGTTGCGCAGACCTGCTGATGACCCATCCGGCGCCGAACAGATATGTGGTCATCAACAGCAGCGCTGCCCGCATGCCAGGCAGATCATCATGCGGCGTGAGGACGATCACGGCAATCAAGGCCAACGGTCCGACCGCTGTCGAGGCGAGTCTTGAACGCTTACCTTCAAGCAGTCTCGCCGCATGCCAGAGCAGTCCAGCGCTGCCGACGAGACACAACAGACCAATCGGCCGCAGGGCATCAGGGTATACCATTGTGCTCAGAGGCAGGACGGCCAGGCCAATGCCTTGAAGAAAGCTGGCGCTGGCCCATCGCAGGACCGACTTCATGTCTCGATATGCAAACCAGGCCAAGATGAGCAGAGCGCCGCCTACCATGGCAACGAACGCGTTGATGAACATCAATGTGGTGGCGTCGAGAATCATGGGCGCTCTGCCTGGCCTTTTGCAAGAATACTCCCGCCACAGTGCTGGCCTTGTTAGCGCATTGCTACCAATTGTATATATGGACCGAGCTTGGGAGAAAAATCGCGCACATAGCGCGCAAACCTACAAGTCGTTTTCCTCCGACCCCTCCTCTTCCCATCTTAAAGCGATTTGGTGCAAATGGGGTGCGCTATCGTGGACAAGCCGGCCGTACTGACGGTTCGGCCTGTTGAGGTGGCAATGTCGTCGGGGAGTTCGGCGGCATGGAGCATGACCTGAATTCACCAGGTCCGGCGCCACCATCCCCGCAAAGAGACAAGCCCGGGTCCTCCTGCCGCAGTCATGCCAACGCTTTGAGAGCTCCCTTCCACGACCACCGAACTTGCCTGCGATAGAGTTCAGGAGACGGGCCTTGAACTATCCGCGGCCAGGTGAACTCCGCCCCTTCGAGCCCAGCAGGTCATGACCGATCGGTGCCCTTCCAGTAAGCAAGTTCAGCCTGGCTTCCGTCCGGGCACAGGAAAAATCGAGCCGGTCAACGGGTTCCTGCCAGCTCGTTTCTTCACCATCGCTGCAAGGGCTCTGCCCGCCTCGAGCGGGTCGAACAGACTACCGAACCAAAGGCGCCGGCCGCCTGAGTAGGAGAAATTTCATTCCGGTCCTGTGTTCAATCAGCACTTGTGTCTTTCCGGGCAAGTTGCGGAAAAGTTGCCGGCAGCTTGCGGGTACACAGACCCAAAATGGTCCGGGGACACGGGGACGCTCCAGTTAACCCAACGATTTTGGAAACGCGCTCCGCCTCATCACGACCAGCCATGTGCGCCAGCTTCTCGTTCCACACAGCCTGGCTGACAGCCAAATTGCATTCTGACCCGGCGCGGGCCTGGATGCGCGTCCCGCCTGGCAATCCCGTGCTCGTCGGACCGCGCGCCCCAGCCTGCCATGTCGGGCAAGGGGCGTTATCGGACATTCTCCGCTTCTTCAGGATCAAGTTCCGGTCCGCTCGCCGCGAACCACTTACTTGCTCCTGCTCTTCTGCGGAGGGGCGTACCGACGGCGCTGCGGCGGGCGCGGGGACGAAGCAACGCCCGTTAGCCGCAGCAGGGAATCTGCCCTGTCACTTGCCCACGCTTTGACGCTCCAGCCCAGCAACCTTATCCCGCACCAACGTCGCGCAGAGACTCCCCTGTTCTATTCGGCTGCCCTCGCCGAGTGCCCTGCTCCGCCGCGGCCAACGGATTTGCCGACACCGGTATAGGTGAAACCGTGTGCCTCGACCTCCTTGCGGCGGTACTGAACCGCACCGGGTCTGTCGGAGGCTCTCACTCCCAAGTAGGATAGAGCCTGATGAGCAAGACAACGAACAAGTTCTCCCCTGAGGTGCGCACCCGGGCGGTGCGGATGGTGCTGGAGCATGGCGGGGAATATCCGTCACGCTGGGCAGCAGTGGTTTCGGTTTCCCA
>JAEWBN010000015.1 GCA_023391095.1 Pseudomonadota bacterium | reverse complement strand
GCGCCTGCTCGAGCCGATCGGCAACATCCCGCCGGCCGAAGCCGAGGCCAACTACTACGCTGCGCTGGAACACGCAGCCATGGCCGCATAACTTAACACCAACGGTCTCCGGTAAACCCGGTGCGGTTCATGTCGCTTCCTCAGCTCGAACTTATGGGAGCCATCCCAGTGCAGGGGCGCGTGGTTTTCGATGGCAACAGAGTAACTGGAGCCGGCGTGACGTCTGGCATAGACTTTGCACTCGCACTCATGGCCCAGATACATGGTGATGATCGCGCGAAAGCAGTTCAGCTTGGGATGGAGTACGATCCTCGGCCACCATTTCGGGAAGGATCTCCCGCGGCGGCCGACCAATCACTGATCGATCAGCTCAGGAGGCAGTCCTCCAGTTTTAAGGTGAGAAGAGGCATCAAGGCTGGCTGGGGCTGCGCTTGACCGCCGACCATCATGAAGTCTTGTATTCACCACGAGCGCCCAAAGTGACCGGTAAAGTGATAGCATGCCCAGACCGTCTCTGGCTCAGCAACGAAATTGTGCGATATCAGAGAGATCGAGCACCTTGTGTGCTCGGCGAATGCGGAGTTAGGGTAGATTGACTGGACAGCAGGAATGACTATCGACAATTGGGCGGGAGCCGTAATCCAGCGCCTCGACCCGATAGTGAATTCGCTGAGCGAAGCCTATCGATTTGCGCTTAAAGCTTTCCTGAGTTTTCGGGTCGAGCCATGACACGAAGTATTGGGTCACACAGAGCAGGTCCGCGCAGGACCATTCCGATGATCGATATCTTTGCCGGCCCCGGAGGCCTGAGTGAAGGTTTCAGTCGCTATGCCGACTGGTTCGACGACGAGGAAATTCGGTTCCGCAGCGTTCTGAGCATCGAGAAAGACGAGACTGCGGTCCGCACCCTGACGCTGCGCGCGTTCTATCGTCAGTTCGACGGGGAGCTTCCTCCCGAATACTGGGCGGTAGTGAAAGGTCAGGCGAGCGTATCGGTTCTCGAAAACTTCCCTGAATGGAAGGCTGCGCAGCGCCACGTTTGGCAGGCAGAGCTCGGAGTCGTGCCGAACGACGAGCTCCACTCCAGGATCGAGCTTCGCCTCAAGGGCGCTGATGAATGGCTGCTCATAGGCGGGCCGCCATGCCAGGCCTATTCCCTGATGGGTCGAGCCCGCATGACGGGCATAGGGTTCGAGGGCAGAGGTGACGCGGACGCGGCGGAAGAGACCCGCAGGAAGCGCCTGGAATCCTTTCATAAGGACGTCAGGCACGTTCTTTACCGCGAATACCTGCGGGTCATAGCGGTTCATCAGCCTACTGCGTTCGTCATGGAGAACGTCAGGGGGATACTGTCTGCCAGGCTGCCTGGCCCTGACGGCGCGATGCACCCTGTCTTCGACCGAATACGATCTGACCTGCAGGACCCCTGGGCGTCGCTCGCCGACGACGAAGATCTGGAGGAACTGCGGTCACTTGCTCGTCCGGGGAGCCCCAAGTACCGCCTGCACGCACTTTCGGCGGAAGAGGCCGGCCTGTGGCTGAATGAGCCCTCGAATGCCGATTTCCTCCTGAAATCGGAGGACTTTGGTGTTCCGCAACGTCGCCACAGAGTGATCGTCGTGGGCATCCGGGAGGACCTGTCAGTCAACCCGGCACCATTGAAACGGACAAGGTCTAACACTGTTCGTGATGCGATAGGCCAGATGCCTCTTATTCGCAGCGGCCTTTCGGCTGGCAAGGACAGCGACACGGAATGGTCCGCCAGACGGGCCAGCGCTGCACTGCCGCTGCTGAATACCACCCTCGCAGACGGGGTGCGCCATGCAGTTCAGGCCGCGCTGGCAGATCGGGAAACATCCCTTGGTCGCGGCGGGCCATTCGTCAGCTGGATACCCGCCAACAGGAAGAACTCAGTGCTTGAAGCATGGCTTGCTAATCCTGAGCTTAATGGGATTATACAGCATGAGAGCCGCACCCACATGGACAGCGACCTGGCGAGATATCTCTATGCAGCTGCCAGCGCTCAGGTCACCGGCCGCACTCCGAGACTGCATCAATGGCCGAAGGAACTGCTGCCCAGGCACCGGAACGTGGCTGTGGGCAAGTCGGGAGAGATCGATGTCTCCGGGTTCCTCGATCGGTTCAAGGTACAGGTCTGGGACGAACCGTCCTCGACCGTTACTTCTCATATCGCGAAGGATGGCCACTACTTCATTCATCCGGATCCGTCGCAGAACCGTAGCCTGACCGTTCGGGAAGCAGCGCGGCTCCAGACGTTTCCCGACGACTATTTCTTCTGCGGGAACCGCACCCAGCAGTATCACCAGGTGGGCAATGCGGTCCCGCCCCTGCTCGCGGTCCAGCTGGCGCGATCGGTCTCAGATATCTTCCGCGCCGGTGTCACTTCGAGCATGCGGGCCAAGGAGGTCGCCGTTGGCTGACGTGCATTCTCCAGCGCAGCGAAGCTTCAACATGTCGCGCATCCGGGGCAAGGACACTGTCCCCGAAATCAGGCTGAGATCGCTGCTGCACCGCGCGGGGCACAGATTCCGACTGCACCGCAAGGACCTGCCCGGCCGCCCAGACATCGTGCTGCCAGGCGCGAAGGTCGCGGTATACGTGCATGGCTGTTACTGGCACCGGCATGAAGGGTGTCGCCATTCAACCATGCCCTCGTCCAATGTCGATTTCTGGCGAGCGAAGTTCGAGCGGACGGTCGAGCGCGATCAGGAGAATATTGAGGCTCTCAAGGTCGCCGGCTGGACGCCCGTGGTCATCTGGGAATGCGAGCTGCGCACCGAGCCGGAAGCAACCCTCCATCGAATACAGAAAGCAATTGGCTCGTCGAAGACAAGCTGACATGCCGAGCATTGCAAAGCATTGACTGATAAGGAATTGTCTACAAGGAAGTAGTCCGTGTCGGCGGATCGAGGGGGGTACTGGATGAATACTGGTCGCCGTGTGGCGGTCGACGACGCGTGATGTCGTCGGAGATGTCGCCGCTGTTCAGGCTGGCGATAGCGTCTGGAAGAGCAGAGACAGTACGATCGCACCTTGAGCGGGGTGCAGATCCGAATGCGCGCGACAACACCGGTGCGACCGCTTTGCTGCTGGCTGCATCGCGCGGCCGTCAGGACATCTGCGAGATTCTCATCGATCATGGGGCGGACATTTCTGCGTCGGATGGCACGGGACGAACGGTTCTCGATTACGCCACGCAATGGGGTTTCGAACTGACGATCGACGACGGGGCCCCAATGGAGCTGTCGACCGATCCGACCGCGGCCATTCAGGAACTCGGCATTGCCGATACATCTGCCGACCCCGAGGTCTCCCACCCGCCCCAGCAGGCAGACCCTCTCCCTGCCGTCTCTCCAGCAGTCGAAGCCCTGAAAGAGGCACCCGGACCGACGGCGGATACGCTGCTCGACGCCGTGGCCCTGGCGCTCGGGCTGCACGAAGCCGGGCCGCCAGCAAACGAGGACGACACGCAATCGTCGGACGGCTGGGAAGCAGAGCCGGAGTTCCGGTCCCGCCCGGCCGATGACGCTCGTATCGCGGCCGCAGAGGTTGCTCATGAAACGTTCTCGCGACCCAGCGCGGCGGTAGACGCCAGTGACTGGTCGCAGGTCGCCGTAGCCCTTCCGGTCGGGCTCGGCTCAGCATCGCCGCAGCTGCCGGGACCGCTGCGCGACCTGATCCTCGATGCACTGCGTGATGGCCGCATTGCAGCTAACGGTTTGCGCGACGGACTCAGCCGAACGAAGAATGGTCGCGAGTATGTTCGTCCGATCAGAATTCTGCTGAGCGACCTCGGCGTGGCCGTTGACACCTCTGCATTGGGCGCGATCCTCGACGCAGAGGCACCTGCTGCGCAGACCGAAGAGGTCGAGCCTTGTACGATCGAGGACGCAGTGGAGTTCCTTGGTTCGCTGCTCACCGACGACCATGAAACTGCTTACCTGGAATCCATTCGGGCACTTAGGGAGGATGCCCTTGGACTGCAGCCCATCCTGTGGGCGCGCGCCGAGGAACTGCGCAGACGCCTCGCGCACGTCTTTGCCCGAATGCCGGGTGGTCTGGAACTCCTGGAGGGAGCGGGTGCGCTCTTCGCGACAGAGCAGGACGAAGATACGTCGGAGGAGGAGGACTCAGAAGGGGAACCGTTCGAGGATGGGTACGAAGAGGCTGCGCTGAACGAAGCTCCTGTCGGGGAACAGCATCCGAACGAGGAGAGTCATTTGGCTACAAGGTTTGCGGACCTGACACCCAACGAACTGGCGCTCGAACTGGCCGCAATGCGTCTGAGGCCCACAGTCTTCGAGGACGCAGCCCGCAGGGCGCGCGAGCTGCAGGCGGAGGGGTTCGAGGATGCCACTGCATTTGCCGCAGAGCTCCGAAGCCGGCTGAACAGGATCATCGAAACAAATCTTGGCCTCGTCGCCTGGGTGGCCAAACGATACCGGAACAAGGGCATGGAACCGCTCGACCTCATTCAGGAGGGCAATCTGGGCCTGATCAAAGCAGTCGAAAGGTTCGATCCGGGTCGGGGCGCAACCCTTGGCACCTATGCGACCTGGTGGATACGGCAGTCCATCACGCGGGCGATGGCCGACCTTTGCCGCACGATCCGGGTCCCCGTTCATCTTCAGGAGCGCGCGCGCAAGCTGGAGAGAGTTCGGCAGGAGCTTCATGGCGAGCTTGGGCGTCCGGCCACCGCCACCGAACTGGCAGAGGAGATGGAAATCTCGCTCGATGCGCTTGTCAGGCTCAAAAGACTGACAGGCACTCTCGTGACGCGGGGCAACAACGTCGAGCGGCTGACGACGGAAATGACCACAGGCCTCGTGGATACTCAGGCCAGCCCGGAGGATGCGATGTGGGACGGGAGGGTGCGCCAGGAGATCGCGGATCAGCTGCTGGAACTGACACCGCGTGAGGAAAGGGTTGTTCGGCTGAGATTCGGCATTGGCATGGCCGACGAGCTGACCCTTGAGCAGGTCGGCGAGACATTCGAAGTCACCCGTGAGCGCATCCGTCAGATCGAGGCCAAAGCGCTTCGACGGTTGTCGCACCCGAGCAGGACCAGGCGGCTGAAGGGGGTACTCGATGTCCAGTGAAAGGACCAGATCAGCGCCCCCGCGGGCAACCGCGCTGGTCGAGTCGCTTCGCGGTCTGGGCTATACCGCGGGGAGTGCTCTGGCGGACGTGATCGACAACAGCATCGCCGCTGGCGCCAGCACGGTCCGGGTAGATATCGAATGGAACGACGGCAATGGCCGTGTCACCATCCTCGACGATGGCCGGGGCATGGACGATGCATCGCTCGAAAGCGCAATGCGGCTGGGTGACAGAAGCCCGCTGGAAGATCGCGACGCAACTGACCTCGGGCGTTTCGGCCTCGGTCTCAAGACAGCATCGTTTTCTCAGGGGCGGCGGCTTACGGTTGCCTCGAAGAAGGACGGTGTCCGCAGCGTCCTGCGCTGGGACCTCGATTATCTTCTCAACTCCGAGGACGGCGGCTGGCACCTGCTGGAAGGCGCCGACCCATCCTCGAAGGATGTTCTCGGCAGGCTCAATGACGTCGAAACCGGAACGCTGGTGATCTGGGAGGTGCTGGACCGCATGCTGCCTAAGGGCGGCAAAGTGCAGGATCTCCTGGATCTGTCGGATACGATCCAACGACACCTTGGCATGGTCTTCCATCGTCTGCTCGAGGACGGGCGGCTGCGTCTGTTGCTCAACGGTCGGCCGGTGAAATCCTGGAATCCATTTCTGGTGCATACCGCGACATGGTCATCGCCAGACACTCCCCTCCCGAAAGCCGGCATAGGCGCGAGGGTTCAGGCATTCGTTCTGCCGCACAAGGATCATCTCAAGGCAAACGAGTACGAGACCGCCGGCGGCCCCGAGGGCTGGAACGCACACCAGGGCTTCTTCGTGTACCGAAACGACAGAATGCTGCTTTCCGGCGGATGGCTCGGCCTTGGAAAAGGAAGGGGCTGGAATCGTGAAGAGCCGTACCGCCTCGCCCGCATTCGCCTCGACATCCCGAACTCCGCCGATGCCGACTGGAAGATCGACATCCGCAAATCGACGGCCCAGCCGCCCCCCGCGGTCCGCGAGGAACTGGCACATATCGCCCGCGATGCCCGGGACAGAGCAAGAAGCGTTTTCGCCTATCGCGGCACGCCCGCCGGCGGGCACGGAGCGCGCGAACCAGTGACTCAGGCGTGGGAAACCAGCAAGTCCCGTTCGGGCACCCGCTATCGCATCTCCCCGAACCACCCTGCAGTCGCGGCCGTCCTCGACGCTGCCGACAAAGCCGGCAGCGGCATGCGGGCCGACGTCCTCGCCATGCTGCGGGTGATAGAGGAAACCGTTCCGGTTCAGCGCATCTGGCTGGACACGGCCGAGGACAAAGAAACGCCCCGAACAGGCTTCGGTGGTGAGCCGCCGAAGGAAGTTATGACGGTGGCGCGAACGCTCTTCAATTCGATGGTGAGGCGCAAAGGCATCGCACCCGAGCTCGCGCGGGCAAACCTGCTGCGGACCGAACCGTTCGACCAGTATCCCGAGCTCATCGCAGCTCTGACGGAGGACAACTAGATGGGCGACATCGCCACGGAGCAGAAGGTCATCAAGTTCGCTCAGGAGCTTATCGCCGACGAGGAAAAGTCGAGCGTCACACCGGCCGTGATCAGTGAAATCGTCGATCGGGTCCTGATGCTGAACCGCAGCTGGAGCCAGCTCATCGACAGGGAGGTGGTTCAGGCCGAACTGATAAGGCGTTTCAGCATGTGGATGGGCGAGAACGCCACGCTGAAGAACGACACCGGGCATGAGAGCTGGCTCAACGCGCAGCGCAAGTCGCAATGGCGGTACTGGCAGCGCTACCGGGAATACCAGGAGCGCAAGATGGCGACCGCGGTCGTCGATGGACTTGACGAAGTCACCGACCAGATCCTGTCGCTTCTGGAGGATCCGCTGCGCGGGGGAAGCTGGGACCGCAGGGGCATGGTCGTGGGCCACGTCCAGTCCGGCAAAACGAGCAACTACACTGGTCTGATCTGCAAGGCGGCGGATGCTGGTTACAAGATCATTATCGTTCTGGCGGGCATACACAACAACCTGCGGTCGCAGACGCAGATGCGTCTCGATGAGGGGTTCCTGGGCTACGAAACCCACCCGGATCCCGAGGCCATCCGCATCATTGGCGTGGGAGAACTGGACTCGGATCCTGCAATCCGTCCCAATTACGTCACCAATCGCTCCAACGGCGGCGACTTCAATGCGGCGGTGGCGAACAAGCTGGGCATCAGCCCCGAAAAGCGGCCGTGGCTCTTCGTGGTCAAGAAGAACAAGAGCGTTCTCGAGAAGCTGAACAAGTGGGTCAGGAACCACGTAGCGGATTACGAAGACCCCGCCACGGGCCGCAAAGTCGTGACCAATCTGCCCCTCCTGCTGATCGACGACGAGGCGGATCACGCCTCGGTGGACACAGGGGCCGATATCGTCGACGAGGACGGCCGCGCCAATGAGGATCACGAGCCCAAGGCGATCAACAGGCTGATCCGGCGACTGCTCGTCAGCTTCTCGAAGTCGGCATACGTCGGCTACACGGCGACGCCGTTCGCGAACATCTTCATTCACGAGCGAGGCGAGACGAAGGAGGAAGGGCCTGACCTGTTCCCGGCATCCTTCATCATCAACCTGGGCGCCCCGAGCAACTACGTTGGCCCCGCCCGTCTCTTCGGGCGCCCCGGCGATAACGGACGAACCGGAGCCATGCCCGTGGTCCGACACATCTCGGACTGGTCGACGAACGACGACACGGATGGCTGGATGCCATCGAAGCACAAGAGCGGCCACGTCCCGACGATCGACGGAAGACCTGAACTGCCCGAGAGCCTGAAAGAGGCGATCCTCTCTTTCCTGCTCGTCTGCGCGATACGTCACAAGAGGGGCCAGGGCAGCGAGCACAGCTCCATGCTCGTCCATGTCACGCGCTTCACTGCCGTGCAGGGTCACGTCTTCGATCAGGTGGAAACGTACCTGAAGGTGCAGCGACAGCGCATTGTTCGCGGGATAGACGACTCCTCCGTTCTTGACGCGCTGAAGTCGATCTACGAGCGAGACTTCCGCCCGACGACAGAAGAAATTCGGCGTGGCCAGCCCGATCTGGAGGTCTCGTCTCTTCCTGAATGGGAGGAGCTCCAACCCGTCCTGCCCGATGCCGTCGCCGACATCGAGGTCCGCAAGATCAACGGGACCGCCAAGGACGTGCTGGACTATGCGGACACCAAAGGACCCGGGCTCAAGGTGATCGCGGTCGGCGGCGACAAGCTGTCGCGCGGGCTGACGCTCGAAGGTTTGTGCATCAGCTATTTCCTGCGGTCCTCCAAAATGTACGACACGCTGATGCAGATGGGCCGATGGTTCGGCTATCGCCCCGGCTACATCGATCTTTGTCGGCTGTACTGCACGAAGGAGCTGTCGGAGTGGTTCGGTCATATTGCCGACGCTTCGGAAGAGCTGCGCGAGGAATTCGAACTGATGGCGGCGAGCGGCGGCACGCCGCGGGACTTCGGGCTCAAAGTCCAGTCGCACCCCGTTCTCATGGTCACCTCGCGCATGAAGATGCGGGCGGCAAAGACGCTCATGCTCTCATTCAGCGGACAGTTGCTGGAGACAGTGTCGTTCAGCACGGATCCGACCAGGATCGAGCGGAATTACGAAGCAGCCAGGCATCTTGTCGCTGGGCTGGGAGCGGACTCCGGGACAACAGGCATCACCCGAAACAGGGCCGGACGGGACCAAACCTGGAAGGGTCGCATATGGGAGGACGTGGATCACGGCCGGGTCCTCGAATTCCTCAGGTCCTACACGACGAGCGACAGTGCCCTGAAGGCTCGCAGCAATCTCATAGCCGACTATGTCGACTCTCTTGCCCGCGAAGGTGAGCTGCGAAAATGGACGGTCGCCGTGATTGGTGGCGCCAGCGACAAAACGCTTGAGTTCCTGCCAGGTGTCGCTCTCGTGACGCGCGGCAAAGACCCCGCAGCGGCTGACGCATCGGACTATCGAATTGGCAGACTGCTTTCCCCGCGGGACGAGTCGCTCGATCTCGACGAGGAGCAATGGTCGCGTGCTTTGACCGTGACGCGATCCGCCTGGCAGAAGGATCCGGGGCGGCGCACGAGCGAACCTGAAGAGCCAAACGGCCCAGCGATACGCTATGTTCGTGGTACCACTCAAAGCGGCGAGGGTCCGCGCGGTCTTCTGCTGATATACCCGCTCGACCCAAGAGAAACGAAGCATGACAGGCTCCAACACACCGACGTGCCGGTGATCGGCATCGGCGTGAGCTTTCCGACGAGCGAGCTGGGTACGAGGGTGCCCTATTCCGTAAACAACGTGGCATGGGAGCAGCAGTATGGCTCCGCTGAGTGAGCATCAGCAGCTTGAATCCGCGTGGCGGTCGCTGAGGTCGAACGACACCAGCGAGGGCTGGAGGACGATTGCCATCGGCAAGGGCAGGTTCCGCGCCGGCATCCGGTACCCTGAGAACGAAGAGGTGCTGCTGGCGGGTTTCTCCATACGGCCACCCGGCCAATCGGATCTGCCACAGGCTCGAGGCTTTTCAGTGTCTCGCGTCGGCGATGACACCGCTGGAGACGCTTTGGTCTGGATAGGCATCGCCAGAACCCCTGCTGCAAGCATGGAGATGTTCACGATCATGGCGGCCGATCTTCTGGAATCCGATGTAACCATCGGCGATGTCAGCGAGCTCCGCGCGTACCACTCCTTCGTTTCTCGCATCCGCAGCTGGCAGCAGTTCATGGAGCGACCAAGGGACCGGAAGCTCTCCGACTCCGAGGAGATCGGCCTCTTCGGCGAGCTGAAGGTCGTGCAGCGACTGATCCGGTCCGGCAGACCGGCCTCCGAGGTGCTAAGGATGTGGAAGGGACCGGCGAACGGATTAAGAGACTTCTCACTGGGGACGGTCGATCTTGAGGTCAAGTCAACGATTTCGCCTAACGGCTTCCCTGCGCGGATCGCATCGCTCGAGCAGCTGGACGACGCGGACGACCGGACCATTTACCTGCTTGCGCAGCGCTTCGCCCTCGATGCTTCCGGCCTGACACTGCCTGAACTGATCGACGAGGTCCGGGAGGATTTGGGCGAGGGTGACGAACTGTTTTTCGGCCGCAGTCTGCTCATGGTCGGGTACGAGGGCGCGTTCGCGGAAGAATACGTCCGACGCTTCATCGATGCCGATGTTCGTGCCTACAGAATGGACGAGCACTTTCCGCGTCTGGCGCGGAGCGCGGTTCCGCTGGCCATCAAATCGGCGAAGTACGAACTGGACCTCGATCTGATTGGCGATCCAACGGCCGAACTCGACGAAATCTATCTGGCTCTTGGGGGGCCACTGCCGCTATGACACTTGAGGAATTCCTGCTCCAGACGCAGAGCGACGTTCAGCGGGAAGCTAACGAGAGAACGGGGCAGCCCGGTCCGTTCCCGCATCCGGTATCGCTCTTTTCCGAGATCGTCATGCAGCACATGTCCGATTTCGGCATGACGAATGAGCCGCAGGTGCTCCATATCGAGCGCCGGCTAGGCAACGCAATCCTGAGACTAAGCGGATATGCGATATCTGAGGAGCTCGATCAGCTCGATCTTTTCGTCAGCCTGTACCTGGGCGCGCAGGAGCCGACCTCGGTGCCGGAATCCGACGTGACAGGCGCGGCGCAGCAGTGCATGCGCTTCCTCGAGAATACGGTGTCCGGCAAGCTTGCGTCGAAAATAGATCCTTCCGACGAGGCATACGATCTCATCCTCACGGTAAGGGACTGCTACGAGAACCTCGATCAGGTCCGCGTCTTCGTGCTGACTGATGGTGTCGCGAAATCCAAGTCCTACAAGCCACGCGACATTGGTGGCAAATCGGTCCTGCTCGAAGTCATGGACATCGAGCGCCTCTATCGCCACGTTTCCGAAGGCAGGCCGCGTGATGAGCTCGTGGTCGATTTCGTCGAGGCCTTCGGCAGCCCCGTGCCCTGCGTCTACGTCCCTGGCGTATCGGGGGAGTACGACTACGCGCTGGCCGCATTTCCGGGCGCTATGCTCAGGACCCTCTACGAGAAGTGGGGCTCCCGCCTGCTGGAGGCCAATGTGAGGTCGTTCCTCAGCCAGACGGGCAAGGTCAACAAGGGCATTCGCGATACGCTGCGAACCTCGCCGGACAGGTTTCTTGCATACAACAACGGCATCGTGGTGGTGGCCGACGAACTGAGCATTGGTACGTCACCCGATGGCGGAACGGGCATAAGCTGGCTCAAGGGCATGCAGATCGTGAACGGCGGTCAGACCACCGCTTCGATCTATTTCACGAAGCGCAAATTTCCGGAAATAGATCTGTCCCAGGTGCGGGTACCAGCAAAGATCATCGTTCTGCGTTCGAGCGACGAGGCATCGGATGAGGCCCTGATCTCCGACATATCGCGCTTCGCGAACTCTCAGAACCAGGTTCGTGTTTCCGATCTTTCCGCAAACAAGCCGTTCCACGTCGAGATGGAGCGGCTGTCCTCCACGACGTACTGCCCGGACGGCGTCGGCCGATGGTTCTACGAGCGTGCCACAGGGAGCTACAACGTCATGCTTGCTCGTGAGGGCAAGACACCTGCGAAGCTTAGAGATCTGAAGCTCGCCATGCCCACATCGCGCAAGGTGACCAAGACCGATCTGGCCAAATACGCCCACGCCTGGAGGCAGAAGCCGCACCTCGTGGCGCTGGGAAATCAAAAGAATTTCCAGATTTTCAATGACGAGGCCATTGCAGAGGGAGCCGTTCCTGACCTCTCTGAATTCAAGAATTTGATGGCGCAGGCTCTGCTCTACCGCCGCGCCGAGAAGCTGATCCGGCCCGCTTTTCAGGGTTTTCAGGCCAACATCACGGCCTACACCGTCAGCGTCATCGCCAATCGCCTCGGTAACCGCATCGCCCTTTCGCAGATATGGCAGCAGCAGGCGATCTCGGACGCCTTCGTTTCACTGATCACTCAATGGTCCCGGGAGGTGAACGACGCTCTCAGATCCAGCGCAGGGCAGCGCATCGTCTCTGAGTGGGCAAAAAAGGAAGAGTGCTGGGAATACGTGCGTTCTCGGGACTTTTCCGAACCCACAATCCGGCTTCCAGAGATTCAGTAGGGCAACGCGGATGCTTTGGCCGACAGGACCCAGAGCTTCAGGCCAAGCCACAACCCGGACACCCGTAAAACGAATCGATATCCTTCCGGTCCAGTGGTGCAGTGTCCGCCCGTGAAGCAAAGGTAGCCTCGATGCCGACTGCAGTGGATATATTCGCCGGCGCAGGCGGCATCAGTCTTGGGCTGCGAAACGCAGGATGGGATGTCGTGGCCGCATGCGACAACGACCCTAAGGCCTGCGCGACTTACGCGGCGAACCACCCGAACACCCGCATGGTACAGGGCGATATCCAGTCGCCGCAGACGCTTGACGCGCTGGTGGAGGCTACCAGGGGGCGGCGCGTCGATCTGGTGGCCATCGCCGCGCCGTGCCAGCCATTCTCGTCTCAGAACCGGCACAGGCACGATGGGGATCTGCGACAGCTGCTCATCGTCCAGGCCCTGGAGGTAGTCAGACGACTGTCGCCGGAACTGGTTCTGTTCGAAAACGTCGTGGGCCTGACGGCGAAGACATACAGGCCGGTCATCGACGCCGTGCGCTTCGAGCTCATGGCGCAGGGGTACGTGTTCTCGGGCGCTGCTATTCACGATGCGACGAGTTATGGGGTTCCGCAGCTGCGGCGGCGATGCATCATGCTCGCCGCTCGGCGCCAGTCGGCATTGGATCTGTTCGAGGCCGAGCAGCCGGACTTTCCGCTTCAAACCGTTCGGGAGGCGATTGGGGATCTTCCAGCTCTTGCCAGCGGACAGTCCGATCCTCATGACCCGATGCATCGCGCGCGTTCTCATAGCCGCATTGCGCTGCAGCGCCTATCCGCAATCCCAAAGGACGGCGGAAGCAGGTCAGCACTTCCGGCTGGCCTGCGAATGGCTTGCCATGTGGATGACAGGTCGTTTCCCGATGTATACGGCAGGATGGCTTGGGATGAGCCATCGATGACATTGACGACCGGATGCACCGACGTCACGAAGGGCCGATACGCGCATCCTGAGCAAGATCGAGCGATCACGGCACGTGAAGCCGCGCGACTTCAGACTTTCCCAGATGGCTATCTGTTCGTCGGGAACGGAACCGAGATCAGCCGGCAGATCGGCAATGCCGTGCCGCCGCGCATGATCGAGCGGCTTGCACCGGTACTGGAAGCCGCGCTTCTGGTTCAGGCGGAAGGGGCAGCAAGCCCAGCTTTCGCAAGTGCATGGTTCCCGGTCACGGCCTTGCACAGCGTGCCACAGCCCATGAAACGCAAAACGCTTGCTGCAGGCACAAAGCCCTTTCTTGAGGCCGATCGTCTGCCCGCAGCGACACGAATATCGGCATATCGGCCCATGCTTCGCGGGCCGCCTTTCGAGGGACTTCTTCAGCCGACATATTGATGGTCTTCTGACCTGAGGATCGCACGGTCTCATCCGGACACGTTAGGCGCCTTTGAGCGACTCCAGACGCGATCGCGCTTAGACAGAAAGCCTTAATGGCTCTGTCGTATCGTACCGGTTCGGTACGGTATGAGGTGCGACATGGAAACGGTTGCGACACTTGAACGGGTTCGAGAAGCCAGAACTCAGCTCGTTGAGGCGGGCCAGCGTCCAAGTGCTGATCGCATACTCGCTGTGTTGCAGGGCGGTTCCAAGACCACGGTCCTCGCCCACCTGAAGACGATTGCGGACGAAGAGACCCAGAAGACCGGCTTCAGCGACGTGCCGCTCGAAATCCTCACGAGCTCCGCGGCAGCACTGTCACGGCGTCTTTGGGACGAAGCGAACCGCATGGCCGGCGCAGCCTACGAAAATCGGATCAGGGGCATGGTCGAGGCGCAGAACGGACTTTACGAGGATCTTCGAGCTGCATCGGCGCGGGAGGAAGCGCTCGAATCCGAGCTCAAAAACGCCAGGGATCGCATCGTCGCGCTCGAAGCAGAGCTGGAGGGCAGAGCCCGGGCGGACCAGCATCTGCATCAGATTGCAGAGATGCTGCGAGCACGGGAGACGCCGCAGTATCGGCCAATCGTTCAGCTGCTCAGGCTGATCGAACAGGAGGCGCGGCCCGTCGAGGACGTGTTGCGCCGAATGGTGGAGCTGGGGCATTCGCGCGCCCAGGCCCGGACCGCGTGGAAACATGCAATAGAATACGAGTACGCCACGGAGCGCGATCCCGGGAATGGTCCAACGCTCAGCATCACCACGAAGGGCGTCGCGAAACTGTCGCCACGCCGGACGGGATGACAGTTTTGCCTGCTGAGGAAATTTCTGCGCCAGCCATCGTGAAGTATGTGTGGCCTTATCATCTCGAGCGTGCAGCCGCACGACCCGCTAGCATCAGCCCACTCTGGAAGATCGCAAGCAGAAGTGCTTCCGTTCGAAAGTGCGCCAGCACCTGCCTGATAGAGCTGCCAACCGGCAACAACCTCCCGGTCGAAACGTTCGGCACCTACCGCTACGACAGCACCCCTGCCATCACCCGCATCGGTGGCACCGATGTGGGCGATAATCTCGCACCAGATGATTTGGCTGGCTGCTGGTTCGATGAAAGTGAGTTCTGTTGCTGATGCGCGTGCCAGCCATCGATCCGAACCGCGATAAGTTGATCCGCCATTTCGACAAGAAGCTCGACTACTTCCAAGGCATACCTGCACATCGGCGCGCCGACGAAGCCGCAGATGAAGGCGAGGCCACCTGCCGTTCGATGCTGGCCGAGCTGCGTGCTCCCAGGAACGGGGATCGGGAGGACGCAGCCGGTGCGCTGACGCTGGACGAATGGCTCGACGCGATCGAGAGGGAGAACAGCAGTGACCAGGGATGATGTGATCGCTTCCGCGGCCGCGGCGATCTTCGGCAATCCGCTGGTGACCAATGTCTACCGGTCCGTGATCGTCGAAGCCATGATCGCCGCAGCGCTGAAGGACTGGACCTGGTGCAGCGCCGACTATGCCGAGCACGACTTCATCTATGCCGATGGCATGAGGCTCGAGGTCAAGCAGTCGGCCATGAAGCAGACCTGGATAACCAAGGGCGTGCCCAAGCCTTCCTGGGACATCGCCCCGCGCAAGCAGGTCTGGCGAGACGCCAGGTGGGTGGATGCGCCCGGACGGAACGCGGACATCTACGTGCTGGCCCTGCATGCCGTCATGGACGAGGGCGCGGACCACAGGGAGCCCTCGCAGTGGTCCTTCTTCGTTATCCCGGCTCACCGCTTGCCGGCGTCGAAGCGGTTGAGCCTTCCCGCTGCCAGGCTGCTGGTGGAGCCGGTTGCGATCGACGAACTGCCCCGCGCCGTGGGCGAAGCGGTGGCGCAGGTTGCGGCGAAGCTGGGATAGCCGCCGTTCAGTTAGTCGCCGCTCTTCGACGACAACGCGCCCCCTTCCAGCCATTGAGACCGTCATGGCTATACACCAAATGCGGACACTGGTTTGGGGGCTCCACAGTCCCTTCACCGATCGCCCCACTAGCCGCCTTATCTGGCGGTACGCAACGGATCCGCTCATGCCTCCATGCGCTCCCCACGTCTCGCCGTCCTCATCGATGCCGATTACGCTCCGTTGCACTGCTGATAGGCTATTAGAGAAGATACCGATAACCGTTGAAGCGATTTACATGCAGACTGTCGCCGCAGCGACGATTATCGGCGCTAACCCCAGGCGAGACCAAGGGCCGGATTGATTCAAAGGCGTCTGTGCTTTCACTGTCACGGAAGAACCACGTTGGACGGTTTGCCATCAAAGAAGTTGGTAATGTTCCTGAACACCTGATCTGCGACAACCTGCGTCGCCTCTCGACTGGCCCACGCGATATGAGGCGTGAGGATGAAGTTTTGACGTCCGAGGAGTTTCTGGAAGGGGTGATCGGCGGGCATGGGCTCGGTGGTGACGACGTCGAACCCTGCCCCGGCGATCTGCCCGTTTTGGAGAGCTGAAACCAGCGCCAGCTCGTCCACCAGTCCGCCGCGCCCGGTGTTGATGATCAGCGGCTTGCGCCACATGCGGGCGAACTCGGCGGCCCCGATCATGTTGCGCGTCTCGGGTCGCAACGGCAGGTGGAAGGTAAGGATGTCGGCTTCTTCCAGCACGGTTTCGAACAACGTGCGGCTCGCCTCCACGGGTGCACCGCGGCGGCCGGCGAACAGCACATTCATGCCGAAGGCGCGGGCAATGGCGGCTACCGACTGACCGATGGCGCCGCCGCCGAAAATGCCGAGGGTCGACCCGGCGAGGTCCTGGATCGGATAATCGAAATAGCAGAACTGACCGCTTTGCTGCCACCGGCCCTCGCCGACAGAGCGATGGTAAGGCAGGAGGCTGCGCCGCAGCGCCAGTATCAACGCAAAGGTGTGCTCCGGCACGGTATGACGAGCGTAGTCGCGCACATTGCACACCGTGACGCCCCGCTCGGTGCAAGCCTTGACGTCGATGATGTCATAGCCGGTGGCCGCAACGACAACGAGCTTGAGGCGTGGCGCTGCGTCCAGCACAGCGCGCGTGATCGGCACCTTGTTGGTGATGATGACATCGGCATCGGCGACGCGTGCGGCAGCTTCGGCGGGGGCCGTGCGCTCATGCAGCACCAGTTCATGAGCGATGTCCGGGCCATCAAGCCTCGTGCCCGGTGGAAAGGTGGCGCGATCCAGCATGACGATGCGGCAGGGCGTGGTGGTCATGGGAGTGTTTCTTTCACCGATCAGAGAATGGCGTGGGCCAGCCATTGCGCCTCGGCGGCGCGGCTGCGCACCACCTGGCGAAGACGCTGCGCCACTTCGTTTATGGCGCGGCTGGGCACGCGGCTGGCAAGGGTCGCGAGATTGACGACGCGCGACACGGTGGGTCGCAGGATCAGCGCGGCAACAAGGTCGGGGCGGAGGCCATAGTTGAAGGCGGCCGAGGACATCACGGTATAGCCCAGCCCGTGTGCCACCAGCTGCTGCATCTCGCCAAAGGCATCGAGCTCCACCTCGACCCCCAGCCGCACCGCCTGCTGCCGGGCCACATCCTCGACCAGTGCACGCAGGCCATGCTCGGGACCGGGAAGGATCAGCGGTACCTGGGACAGCCGGACGAAAGGAACATTGCCGGCGTCGTCGAGCAGCGGCGCCATGGCCGCCCGATCCTTGCCGACCAGCAACAGATCCTCGCGCGCCAGGGGTTCGAGCTCGATCTCGGCGGGTGGAGAGGAGCCAAAGGTGATGCCCAGGTCGAGCGTGCCGTCCTGCAACCAATTGCCGATATAGCCGGACATGGATTCGACGATCCGCAGGCGCACATTGGGCATGTCGGCGCGGCAGAGTTCGAGCAACGGCATGGTGAGGGCCGCGGTAAGGGAGGTGGGAAGGCCGACCCGCACCAGCCCCACCGGCGAAGCGCGATAAGCCAGCATGTCCGCTTCGGCGTCATGCACCTGGCGCAGGATGGAGCGGGCGTGGCGCAGCAATTCCTCGCCCAGCTGCGTCGGCGTCACCCCGCGGGCGCCACGGGCGAAGAGCTGAGCGCCCAGGTCGGCTTCGAGATCGCGCATGCGCGCACTGACCGATGGCTGGGACATGTTGAGGCGTTCGGAGGCCGCCATGAACGAGCCGCTTTCAGCGATCGCCACTACGCAGCGCAGGTCTTTGAGGTCCAAGGTCATCTCCCGGCAGTTCGGGTCACCCTATAGCCCAACCCAGCTCAGGAGGCGAACCGCGCATGCGCCGCCAGCACGGCCCGCGCCTGATCGACGACAGGCAGATCGACCATCTTTCCATTGTAGCTGATCGCCCCCCGACCCTCGCGCATGCCGGTTTCGAAGGCCTCGATCAGTGCACGGGCCGCAGCAACCTCGGCCTCGGATGGAGAAAATTCGCTGTTGAGCACCGCCACCTGATTGGGGTGGATGGCAAAGGCGCCGGTGAAGCCAAGGTCACGAGCCTCGCGGATCAGATCGCGATAACTGTCGAGATCGGAATAGCCCGCGACTGAGCCAACAAAGCCCAGCGGCATGCAGCCCGCTGCCCTGGCGGCAGCCACGGCCTGCACATTGGGCACCAGCAGCGACTGATGCTTGGGGCGCATGCCCATGGACACCGCCAGATCCTCGGCACCGACGATGAGGCCGATGATGCGATCGCTAGCGCGCGTAATCTCCTCCATGCGCGACAATGCTTCGGCGGTTTCGATCATGACGATCAGCCTTGTGTGGCCGAGAGGCATGCCGCGCTCGCGCTCGATCTCGTCGAGCACTTCGCAAAGCGCCAGCACATGCCCGGCGCTGGGGACCTTGGGCAAGGTCAGTGCCTTGACCGATGCACGGAGCGAGGCTGCCACATCGGCCAGCGCCATGCGCCAGGGCCGGTTGATGCGGACAATGACGTCGCAGCCGGCCCCGGCCAGAGCATCGGCCACTTCGCCTACCTTTTGCCGCGCCGCTTCCTTCTGATCGGGCGGGATGGCGTCTTCAAGATCGAGCTGGATGCAGTCGGCACCGCGGCTCGGCGCGCCGGCAACGAAGCGCTCGTTCAGCACCGGCACGAAGAGGATGGAGCGCCAATGGGGCAGATCACGCTCAGCCATGACGCGCCTCGCCCTGTTGGGCGCGACGGGTCGCCAGTTCCTGCGCGATCTCGCCATTGTGCTCGCCCAGTTGCGGCGCGGGCCGGCGGAAGCGGCCGGGCGTGCCCGACATGCGTGGCACGATGTTGTGCATGGGCACGCTGCCCATGTCCGCGTCAGGCAGATCGACCAGCACTTCCCTGCCCCGCACATAGGGGTGATCCATTAGATCGCCCATGGAGCAGACCGGACCAACCGTAACCTCGGCTTCTTCAAAGAGGGCGAGGTTCTCCGCCTGACTGCGCCGTGCAATGAACTCGCCGATGACCACGTCGACCTCGTCGCGGTGTTCGACCCGCGCGTCATTGGTAGCGAAACGGGGGTCGTCCTTCAGTTCGGGGCGGCCGATGGTATCGAAAATGCGCATGGCCATGGACTGCATCGAACCCGAAAGGGCCACATAGTTGCCATCGGCGCAGCGATAGACATTGCGGGGCGAGGTGTGGCTGGACTGGTTGCCGGCGCGCATGGTGGGGGTGCCGGTGAGTTGCACTTGCGCCGCC
Source organism: Pseudomonadota bacterium (assembly GCA_023391095.1). Classification (GTDB taxonomy): domain Bacteria; phylum Pseudomonadota; class Alphaproteobacteria; order Rhizobiales; family Devosiaceae; genus Devosia. The sequence continues at coordinate 7,049 of JAEWBN010000015.1, read as the reverse complement.
TCCGAGGCGATGATGGAGAGGATGGGTTCGAACAGCGACAGGTCGATGACCTGGCCCTTGCCGCCCGGCTGCTCGGCGACGCGCAGAGCGGTCAGAACGGCAGCAACGCCATAGAGGCCGGCGATCATGTCGGCCATGGCCAGTGGCGGCAGGGTCGGCGGCTTGTCGGGATGGCCGTTAAGGTAGGCCCAGCCAGACATGGCCTCAACGAGGGTGCCGAAACCGGGACGGTCGGCATAGGGACCGCTCTGGCCCCAGCCGGAAATCCGCAGCACGATCAGCTTGGGATTGATGGCGGCGAGATCATCCGGTCCGAGCCCCCACTTTTCCAGCGTGCCCGGCACGAAGTTTTCCACCAGCACCTGTGCCGAACCTATCAGGTCCACCAGATCCTGCCGGCCGGCATCGGTCTTGATGTCGCAAACAAAGCTGCGCTTGTTGCGGGAATAGACCTTCCAGTAGATTTCCTGGTCCTTGCAGCGCCAGTTGCGCAGGTCGTCGCCCTTGCCGGGGCGCTCGATCTTGATGACGTCGGCGCCGTAATCGGCCAGCACGTGCGTGGTCATATTGCCTGCGACAAGGCGTGACATGTCGATCACGCGGACGCCGTCGAGGGGTCCGCGCGCATTGGGATCAAATGCGTGCATGGGTCTGCTTCTTAGGTGAATTCGATGACGGGTTTGACTTCCTCGTACCGTCGCATCCGGTCGAGTGCGGTGTTGACCTCGTCGAGGCGGTAGCGCCCGGTCAGGATCTTGTGCATGGGGATCTGCGCCTGGTGCTGGGCTGCGAATTCCAGCGCCTGCCAGTAACTGCGCGCATCGCCGGAGAACGAGCCGATGACCCGGATGTTGTTCTTGACGATGGTGGAGGGCTTGATCGTGGTTTCCTTGTCGCCCAGCTGGCCGACCACCACATAGCGGCCGCCCTTGCGCACGAGGTCGAGACCTTCGCCGAAGGCGCCGGGATGGCCGGTGAACTCCATGACGATGTCGGCACCGCGCCCGCCGGTGAGGCTTCGCACCTGTTCGAGGCGCTCGGCATGCGTGGTGTTCTCGATCGACAGCACCTGTTCGGCGCCCAGTTCTCCGGCCAGTTCGAGCCGGGCTTGCGGCGAGCCGATGGCAATGACGCTGCGTGCGCCACGCGCCCGGGCCACGGCAGTGGCCAGAAGTCCAAGGGGACCAACGCCCTGGATCAGCACATGTTCATGCGCTTCGATCTCGCCCAGATTGTTCATGGCGTTCATGACCGAGCGGAAGGCGCAGGAGCAGAGGCTCGCCAGGTCGTCCGCCACCGTATCGGGCACCTTGATGCGGCCCGACTGGGGCAGCACGTAGCCATATTCGGAGAATCCACCCAGCAGATAGGGATAGTTCGCCATGGTTTCGTACATATAGGCGCGCCGGTTTTCGCACAGCGTCGGCTGCTTGGCGACGGTGCAGTAGAAGCACGATCCGCAGGACGTATGGGTCCAAAGGATACGGTCGCCGATCTTGAGGTCCTGCCCGACGCTGTCGCGCGAGGCGTTGTCGCCCATGGCCACGATGCGGCCGGTCATCTCATGGCCGATGATCACCGGCAGATCGACCTTGAGCGCCAGGCCACCGCCGGAAAGATGCACGTCGGTACCGCAGATCGAGCAGGCACTGGTCTTGACCAGAAGGGCGCCGGCCTCGAGCCTGTCGGGCACCGGCACGTCCTCGATCTGCAGCGGTTCGCCGAACTTGCGCAGCACGGCTGCCCGGGATGTCGATGGGATGATGGTCATGGGTGACTATCCTTCAGAAGAACCGGTACCAGAGCGCAAAGGCCGGTACATAAGTGATAAGAGCCAGGGCCAGGATGGCGGCGCCCAGGAACCAGCCGAAATGGCGCAGCATCTCGATCAGTGGCACGTTGTTGGTGCGCGCCGCGACAAAGAGATTGGCGGCCAGCGGCGGCGTGATCAGACCGATCTCGATATTGGTGACCACGATGATGGCGAAATGCACCGGATCGATGCCGAAGGCGGCGGCGGAGGGCGCCAGCAAGGGTGCCATCAGCAGAACTGCCGCATTGGTTTCCATGAACATGCCGACCACGAAGAGCAGCAGGTTGACCGCCAGAAGGAACAGGATCGGATCGGCAAAGAGCCCGGTCATGAAGGCTGCCAGATCCTGCGGCACCTGATTGAGGATCATGGCGCGGTTGAGGATACCGGTCATGCCGATGATCAACAGGATCGCAGCGGCCGGGATTACCGCCATGTAGATGGTCTGCACCACGTCCTTGGGTGACAGCGAACGCTGCAGCAGGACCACCACGATGGCATAGATGCAGGCGGCGGCAGCTGCTTCGGTGGGCGTGAACCAGCCGCCATAGATGCCGCCCAGAACCAGGATCGGCATGAACACGGCAGACAGCGTCTTGCCGCGCGAGGCAGAGCCCTGGATACCCGGCGAACCGCCTGCGGCGACCACCTCGCGACCATTGGGCAGCAGTGCCCGAGAACGGAACCAGTGCACGGCGGCGAAAGTCACCCCGACAAGGATGCCCGGCACGATGGTGGCGAGAAAAAGCTGGGTGATGGAGACGCCGACGGAGGAGCCATAGATGATCAGCGGGATGGAGGGCGGGATCAGCACGCCCAGAAGACCAGCGGCGGCATTGAGCGAGGCGACATAGCCACGCGGATAGCCGCGCGCCACCATTTCGGGCCCCAGCGTGCCGCCGATAGCGGCGACTGTCGCCACCGACGAACCGGTGATGGCGCCCAGAAAGCCGCTGGCCAGGATCATGATATAGCCGAAGGCACCGCGCAAACGCCCGATCAGGCGATCGGCAAGCGCCGCCAGCGAGGCCGCAAGCCCGCCGCGGTTCATCAACTCCCCAACGAGGATGAACAGCGGGATCGCCACAAGCGCGAAGCCGGAAATGCCGTCATAGGGGATGCTGGCTAGGGAATCGAGCCAGACATTGAGCTGTCCGGCATTGAGGAAGACGCCGAGGGCGAAAGCCGCAGCGATCGGCGTTCCGATGACGAGGAGTGCCAGAAGGATGAAGATGGTCAAGGTCATTCGGCATCTCCCGTCCGCGGCAGACCAAGAACGAGACGAAGCACGTCCAGCGCGGCATGGAGCAGCATCAGCCCGGAGCCCAGGACGATGGCACCGACCGGGATCCAGACCGGGATGCCCAGATCGATCAGCCGTTCCCCGGACGTCCAGGCATATTGCAGCAGCGAAAGGGCGAGCCAGCCATAGGTGCCGGCAAAGATGCACATGCTGAGCGAGGCCAGAATGGCGGCAACCCGCCGGATCGGCCGGCTGGCAATGGCGTCGATGATGTCGATGGTAATGTGCTGGTGCATGTAGGAGGCAAAGGCCGCACCGATAAAGGTGAGCGGCGCCATGGCCACGACGGCGAGCTCGTTGGTGCTGGGCAGGGGCAGGCTGATGACGCGGGTCACGATGGAGAGGCCCACGCCAATCAGAATGGCGCAGATCGACAGCGCAGCAACACGCTTCTCGAGGGCGGCGAGCCCGCCCTCGAAGGTGTTGAGCACAGTCAGCAGCCCGCTTGGGGCTACCGTGCTGTCCCGATCACTGGCCATCGACCCCGACCTCGGCGCGAAGAGCTTGGATGCGCTCAGCACCATAGGCGCTTTCGAGATTGGTCCACAGCGAGCGGCCCAGTTCCACGAATTCGGCCATCGCTTCGGGCGACAGCTGGGTGACCTCGACGCCGCCTTCAGCAATGCCGGCGATGAACTCGGCCTGGGCAGCGCGGTTGGCAGCGATCTGGTCGGTGGCGGCAGTGTTGGCGCATTCGGTCACCACGCCCTGCTGTTCTTCCGACAGCCGGCTCCAGACGACTTCACTCACCGTAACGGTGCCCATGGCATAGACATGGTTGGTCTGCGTCATGAACTTCTGCGCTTCGAACAGGCGCGAGTTGTAGGTGATGCTGGCGCCATTGTCTTGGCCGTCCACCGTGCCCTGCTGCAGGGCGACGAAGAGTTCGGGGAACGGCAGCGTCACCGCCTGCGACCCGGCTTCTTCGAAGAAGCTGCGGATGGCGACGGAGCCGGGCACGCGCAGACGCAAGCCGTTCATGTCGGCGAGCGTCTCGACGGCACGCTGCGAATTAGTGACCGCACGGAATTCGAGCTCGAAGAAATCGAGTGCCCGCATGCCATGCTTTGCCATGGTGTCGCGGATGGTCGTCTGCAGGATGCCATCGGGATTGTAGAAGACGGCGTCGGCTTCCTCGTTGTTGCTGACGATATAGGGCAGATAGTGGATATCGAGCAGCGGATCGAGCCCGGTCAGCGAGCCGGGATTGAGGAACGCGAATTCGATGCCGCCGCGCGACAGGTCGCGGCCGATGGCTTCATCCCCACCCAGCTGGCTGTCTGGAAAGACGGTGATCGAAATGGCGTTGTTCGTGCCGTCGGTGACGCACTGGGCGAAGGCCTTGCTTGCCTGATCGACCGGGCTGTTGGTGGCAAAGACATGGCCAAGACGGGCGCGCATGTCCTGGGCCGTTGCAGGCTGGGTAGCCATAAGGGCGCCCAACACGAGGATCGAGGCAGATGTGGTCAGTGCTTTCATGTTCTCCTCCCAGAGAATGATGCGGTTTGGGGTTAGCCGTGATTGAAGACCACGGTCTTGGCGACGGTAAATTCACGGAGGGCCTCGAAGCCCTTCTCACGGCCATGGCCGCTCTTCTTGAAGCCGCCGAAAGGCAACTCGATGCCGCCGCCGGCTCCATAGCCGTTGACATAGACCTGGCCGGCACGAATGGCCTTGGCGAGGCGCATCTGCCGCGCGCCGCTATCGGTCCACACGCCGGCGATCAGGCCGAAGTCTGTACCGTTGGCGAGGCGGATGGCGTCGGCCTCATCGTCGAAGGGGATGGCGGCGAGCACCGGTCCAAACACTTCGTCTAGCGCGAGCTCATGATCCCGGGGGACGAGGCGGAACAGCGTGGGTGGCACGAAATAGCCACCTTCAGCGGCGTTCTCATGCACCTGGCCCTGCGCCGCAATCTCGATGTTGTCGGCTTTGGCACGATCAAGGAAACCCTGCACTCGCTCCTGCTGCACCTTGGAGATGACCGGACCGCAATCGAGGTCCATGTCATGCGGACCCGCGCGCAGCTGCTTGAAGCGCCGCGTGAGCTGGGCCATGAACTGATCATAGATCGAGCGCTCGATCAGGACGCGGCTGCCCGCCGAGCAGGTCTGCCCGGTATTCTGCACCAGTGCCGAGACGATAGTCTCGATGGCCTTGGCGTGATCGGCATCGGCGAAGACGATCTGCGGCGACTTGCCGCCCAGCTCCAGCACGCAGGGAACGTGGTTTTCCGCCGCCGACTTCTGGATCAGCACGCCCACTTCCGGCGAGCCGGTAAAGGAAATGAGGTCGATATCTGGGTGGCTGCTGAGCGCGGCGCCGGCTTCTTCGCCCAAACCGGGCACGAGATTGATTGCACCGTCAGGGAAGCCCACCTCGGCCGCCAGTTCGGTGAGGCGAATGCAGGAGAGACAAGCTTCTTCGGCCGGCTTGAGGACCGCGGCATTGCCGGCAGCGAGCGCGGGACCCAAGGTGCGCCCGAACATCTGGGCCGGGTAGTTCCACGGAATGATATGGCCGGTGACGCCGCGCGGCTCGCGCAGGATCATCACCTGGTAGCCGTTGAGGAAAGGAATGGTGTCGCCATGAAGCTTGTCCGCCGCGCCGCCATAGAATTCGAAGTAGCGCGCTACCGCCTTGATGTCGTTGCGCGCCAGCTTCAGCGCCTTGCCAGTGTCGAGTGCTTCAAGGGCAGTCAGCTCGTCCTCGTGCTCTAGGATTTTCTGGCCCAACCTAGTCAGCAGTCGGCCGCGATCGACGGCGGCGAGCTGGCCCCACGGCCCCTCGAAGGCACGACGGGCGGCCTTGACGGCCAGATCGATGTCGGCGGCCCCGCCACGTGCAATCGTTCCAATTTTCTCACCCGTGGACGGCGCCACCATGTCCAAGGTCTGACCGCTCACAGGAGTGACCCACTGGCCATCCACGAAAATGCTGCTGCTGTTCATTCTGCTTACCTTGCCGTTTGATCCCAAACTGCAAGGCACCGCACCTATAAACAAGCTGTAAAAAATGTAAGGAGCTATAGGGAAAGCTTATATCGCCCGTAAGCTGTTGGCGCTGGTTTGAGAGGGAATTGACGTCGCTGTCGTGTGCAGAACTTGCTTCATCCTACTGCCTCCCTTGGCAGCTTTCCTCATAAGCTGACTGAGAGCGGCCAGTCCGCAATCGGCCCCACTCCTGCTACCCATGGGGAGCCGAACGAATGGCAAGTTTCGTATCGCTGACGGCCACCTGGGAAGCCGCATGCTGCTGGACCTGCAGCACCGATGCCCCGAACTATAGTACCTCCTGCTCTCGCCGCGCCGGACAGAATGACGGGTGCGCATGCGCGCATGCATGCAGTTGAACTATGCAGATTTGCAGTCCTTGGCCAGATGAGACCCATCCGTGGCCGGCAGCGCTGAAACCTGCGGCTGCCGAAACGGACGTGCAAGGGCGGCGGAGAATCCAGGCCAAAAGATAAGCGGTGACAGTGGTTTAAGTCATTTCGGCGAACCATGATTTTTTCACGGTAAGGCAATTCGGAAGCGCGTTACGTAACGTTATTCTCTAATAACGTTACGCGGAATGCAGCGATACTCCCTATTCATGACCCGGCGCATCACCTAGCTTGATGATCAGTTCGTTGAAGCCAGTTCGACCAGCTTCTCGGAAACGACCTCGCTTGACCTCCCTGTAGATAATCGATTGGAGCTGAGACTGGCTAAGTTGTTCACCGAGGGCCAGCTCATACAGAATTTGCTTAACGGTCATCTTCGGCCCAGGCCTAAGCAACTCTTCAACACGGTTCACAATGTGCTGTGAACCGCACCGGGTTTACCGGAGACCGTTGGTGTTAAGTTATGCGGCCATGGCTGCGTGTTCCAGCGCAGCGTAGTAGTTGGCCTCGGCTTCGGCCGGCGGGATGTTGCCGATCGGCTCGAGCAG
>JAEWBN010000011.1 GCA_023391095.1 Pseudomonadota bacterium | reverse complement strand
CCTCATGGACCATTTCGACGATCCGCTTTCCGGTGCGGTAAGAGACTTCCTGGCGATCGCGGTAAGGCGCCGGGATCGCGGCCGATCCGGGCAGCATCATGCCCAGCGCTTCGGCAAGGCTGTTCATCGTCGTCGCCGTGCCCATCGTGTTGCAATAGCCGGTCGACGGCGCTGACGAGGCGACGAGGCGAATAAAGCCTTCGTCGTCGATTTCGCCGGCCGCCAGCATCTGCCGGCCTTTCCACACGATCGTGCCCGATCCGGTGCGCTCGCCCTTGTGCCAGCCGTTCAGCATCGGGCCGACGGACAGGGCAATGGCAGGAATGTTGACGGTTGCCGCGCCCATCAGCATGGCCGGGGTGGTCTTGTCGCAGCCGATGGTCAGGACAACGCCATCGAGCGGGTAGCCATAGAGCACTTCCACGAGGCCCAGATAGGCCAGGTTGCGATCAAGACCCGCCGTCGGGCGCTTGCCGGTTTCCTGGATGGGGTGAACCGGAAATTCGATGGCGATGCCGCCGGCTTCGCGAATCCCTTCGCGCAGGCGTTCGGCCAACACGATGTGATGACGGTTGCAGGGGCTGAGATCCGAACCGGTCTGGGCGATACCGATGATCGGCTTGTCGGACTGCAGCTCCTCGCGCGACACGCCGAAGTTCATGTAGCGCTCCAGATAGAGCGCGGTCATGTCCGGATTGTCGGGATTATCGAACCACGCACGTGAGCGTAGTTTGCGGCCGCCGGTGCCGCCATTGTCTGCAGTCATCATTCCTATCCTTGCTCATCCGCGAAGCGGACTTGGGGCCCACTCGCCGACCCCGTTCTAGCACGCCAAATGCGGCTGTGAATGGCCCTGCCTGAAAAAATCATACAATTCCGTATCACAGTTGCTCTGTGCTTGGATTCTGTCTCGCGGGATGGTTGATCTTCCCCTAGAAGGAGCAAGCGCCGCGCTTTGGGGATAGGTATCCGTGCACGGCGCCAGAATAAGGAGAGATCCCGGTGGCAGATGCAAATCCCTGGGTAGCGGTCGACTGGGGCACGTCCAACCTGCGTGCCTGGACCATTGACGCGGACGGGCAGCCCCTGGCCTCGGCCACATCCGACAAGGGAATGGGGAAGCTGACGCGTGCCGAATTCCCTGCCACGCTGTCGGCCGTGCTGACCGAGCTTGGCGTGGACGGACCAGTGGATGTGCTGATCTGCGGCATGGCGGGCGCCCGGCAGGGATGGCTGGAAGCCCCTTACCTCGAAGCGCCGACGGATCTGCGCGACCTGACCCAGGGTGCGGTGCACCCCGATGCAGTGGAGCTCGCCCGGCATGTGTCGATCCTTCCGGGCGTCTGCCAGCGGCAGGGTGGCGAGGACGTCATGCGAGGCGAGGAAACCCAGCTTCTGGGTCTTGCGGCCACCAATCCAGGTTATACTGGCCTTGTGTGCATGCCCGGGACCCACTCGAAATGGGCGCTGCTCGATGGCACGACGGTCCGGCGGTTCAACACGGCCATGACGGGCGAGATGTTTGAACTGCTCAAGACTCATTCGGTGCTGCGTCACTCGCTCGGCGGAGAACTTGAAGGGCCCGATCGCGCAGACGGCTTTGCTGCCGGCGCTGCCGATGGCCTTGAGCAGCCACAGGCTCTGCTCGGCCAGTTGTTCGGCGTGCGCGCAAGCGCTCTGCTCTCAGATCGGAAATCGGACTGGTGCGCAGGGTACCTTTCGGGCCTGCTCATCGGCACGGAAATCGCTGCGCAGCGGCATGACATCGGTAACGAAGCGGTTCCGCTTATCGGGTCCGCCGGACTTTGCGGGCTTTATGCGCAGGTGCTGGAAATGGCTGGCTTCAAGGGCCGGCCAGTCGATGCTACGAGCGTCGTGCTTGCGGGGCTGACTGCTGCGCGCGCCGCCATCAACTAGGGATCATCGCCATGGATCATCGCCACATCATCGCCATCCTGCGCGGGATCACGCCGGAGGAAAGCGTGCCGGTCTGCACGGCGCTTGTCGAGGCCGGCATCACACTGATCGAAGTGCCGCTCAATTCGCCCAATGCGGTGGACAGTATCGGGCGCGCTGCCGCGGCGCTTTCCGACCGTGCCGAAATCGGGGCCGGCACCGTGCTGACACCCGAGGATGTGCGGGCCGTGGCTGGCGCGGGCGGCACGTTCATCGTTTCGCCCGACACCAATGTCGAGGTCATCACCGAAACCGTCCGGCTTGGGCTCAAGTCCTATCCGGGTGTGTTCAGCCCCACGGATGCCTTTACCGCCATCCGCTCGGGCGCCACGGGGCTCAAGTTCTTCCCAGCCGAGGTGCTGGGCACCAAGGGGATCAAGGCCATGAAGGCGGTGCTGCCCAAGACGATGCCCGTTTATGCGGTTGGCGGCGCCAACCCGGACAATTTCTCGGACTATTTCGACGTGGGCTGCACGGGCTTTGGCCTGGGCACCTACATTTTCAAGCCCGGCATGAGCGTTGAAGACGTGGCGCAACGCGCCGGTCTGGCTGTGGCCGCCTATGACAAGGGAATTTCCGCATGACCGATACTGCCAAGCTCCTGATCGATTCCAAGTGCGCGCTGGGCGAAGGCCCGTTCTGGCATGGCGGACGCCAGCAATTGTTCTGGTTCGACATCAACAACCAGATCCTGTTTTCGGCTGACGCTGACGGCGGCAATATCGAAGAGCGCAAACTTCCCGAAATCACCGCTGCGGCCGCCATCATCAATGACGACGAGCTGGCGATTGCCACGGAAACCGGCCTCAAGCGCTATGACCTGCGCAGCGGCGCCATTGAACCGATTGTTGCCATCGAGGCCGATGTGCCGTCGAACCGCACCAATGACAGCCGCGTGCATCCCTCCGGCGCGTTCTGGATCGGGACCATGGTCAAGGATGAGGGCCCCAAGAATGGTGGCGTGTATCATTTCAGGGCCGGCACGCTGAGCAAGATCATCTCGGACGCGGCCATTCCCAACGCGACGTGTTTTTCCCCCGATGGACGGATCGCCTACTGGACCGATACGCCGACCGGGAAGATCCTTAAATGCGAAACGAACCCTGAGACTGGGGCCCCTGTCGGCGAATGGACGCTTTTTGCCGACACGTCCGACCACCGCGGCTATCCCGATGGTGCTGTGGTCGATAGCGAAGGCTATGTGTGGAACGCGCGCTGGGGCGGGTCCTGCGTTATCCGCTATGCGCCCAATGGCACGATCGACCGTATCGTGGATGTGCCGGTGAGCCAGGTCACCTGCCCGGCCTTTGGCGGCCAGGACCTCAAGCGGCTTTATCTGACCTCGGCGGCCAAGGGGCTTTCCGACGAGCAGGCGGCTCAAGAGAAGGTCGCAGGCGGCGTCTTCTTTATCGATCTCGATGTGTCCGGCCAGCCGGAAGCGACCATCCAACTCTGAGACCTCGCATGACTATCCAACCCTCGCTGGGCGTTTGCTACTATCCCGAACACTGGCCGGAAGCCTGGTGGGAAACCGACGCAAGGCGCATGGCCGAAGTCGGCATCAAGTTCGTGCGCATCGGCGAGTTCGCCTGGTCGCGGCTGGAGCCGACGCCCGGCAATCTGCAGCTCGACTGGATGATCCGGGCGATGGATGTGCTGGGCAAGCATGGGCTCAAGGTGATTGTCGGCACCCCAACGGCGACGCCACCGCGCTGGATGGTCGACAAGCATCCCGACATGCTCGCCGTGGACGCCCAGGGCCGCCGCAAGGGCTTTGGCTCGCGCCGGCACTATGATTTCTCGCACCTGCCCTATCGCGAGGAAGCGGGCCGGATCACCCGGATCCTGGCCGATGCGCTGAGCGACCATCCGGCGCTCGCCGGCTGGCAGACAGACAATGAATATGGCTGCCACGGCACGACCTATTCCTATTCGCCGGCTGCCCGCGACGGGTTCCGGGTCTGGCTCAAGGCGAAGTACGGGATGATCGAGGCGTTGAACGCGGCCTGGGGCAATGTCTTCTGGTCGATGGAATACAACAGCTTCGATCAGATCGAGCTGCCGAACCTGCTCGTCTGCGAGGCGACGCCCAGCCACGAGCTGGATTTCCGGCGGTATACGTCCGATCAGGTCAGCGCCTTCAACAAGGTGCAGTACGATATCCTCAAGGCCAAGCGGCCCGATCTGCCGGTGATCCACAATTTCATGAGCCGGTATGCCGAGTTCGACCATTTCGAGCTGGGCAAGAGCATCGATGTGGCGAGCTGGGATTCGTACCCCATCGGGCATCTGGCGGTCAGCGACGAGCCCGAGGAGATCAAGCGGAAATATCTGCGCCAGGGCGATCCCGATAACGCCGCCTTCCACCATGACCTTTATCGCACGGTGGGGCATGGCCGCTGGTGGATCATGGAGCAGCAGCCCGGTCCGGTGAACTGGGGACACGCCAATCCAGACCCCCTGCCCGGCATGGCGCGCCTCTGGGCGTGGGAAGCCTTTGCGCATGGCGCCGAGGTGGTATCCTATTTCCGCTGGCGGCAGGCGCCGTTCGCGCAGGAGCAGATGCATGCGGGTCTCCTGCGTCCGGACAGCGAGCCGGCCCCAGCCTATGACGAAGCCAGCCAGGTCGCGCGGGAACTTGCGGCGCTACAGCTCAGCGGCGTTGCCGCCAAGGGCCGGATCGCGCTTGTCTATGACTATGAGAGCGAGTGGGCCTGGGAGATCCAGCCGCAGGCGCAGGGCTTCAAGCATGGCAATCATGTGCGGGCGCTCTATTCGGCTTTCCGTAAGCATGGGCTTGATGTGGACGTGCTCTCGCCGGCGACCAGCAGCTTTGAGGGCTACGATATTGTCGCCATTCCCGCACTGCTTGCGTGGACGGAGGCTCTGCGGGAAGCCGTGGCGAACTTCGATGGTCATGTGCTGATCGGCCCACGCAGCGGCTCCAAGACCGAGCATTTCGCCATTCCGGCGCGGCTGGGCCCGGACCTGCCGCAGAACCTGCTCGACGCCCGCGTTACTCGCGTGGACAGCCTGCCGGCCGGCGTCGACGTGGCGGTCAAGGGGGGCGGCGCGACGCGGCTCTGGCGGGAAAAGGTGGAAACTGCCGCTGAAGTGGTGATGGAGGACGTCGAGGGCGTGCCGGTGCTGATTTCGCGGGGCAAGCTCTTCTACCTGACCGCAAGCGGGGACCGTGCGCTGGTGCAGCGTGTGGCCGATTACCTGATCGCCGAGGCCGATGTGCCGACGCTGAGCCTGCCAGCAGGCGTTCGCTGCCGTGTGCGGGGCGAATACCGCATCTATGTCAACTACTCCGCCAGCACGCAGACACTGACGCAAGCGGATGACGAGAGCGGCTATGCGCTGGGCGGCGCGGAAATGCCGGCCGCGGGCGTTACCGTGGCGAAACTCGCCAGGGCCGGTTGAGACTGGCAATGGCCGGGCGGATATCGAACCGCCCGGCCGCCGCATCCCAGTGCAGCCAGTGCACACCGCCCGCGGCGAGGTCGTCAGGACCGATGACAGCGCCATCCGGCTTGCAGAACACCGGCGGACGGACGCGGGCGATGACGAGGTCATGGCGGGCGCAGTCTTCCGCAAACGCGGACACATCACGGACAATGGCGATGGAGTAGTCCGGCTGCGTGACGATGCAGGCGGCGCTGTCGCAACGCGCGCCGGGATGGCTGGCCGCGATCTCGGTCTGGTAGTTCTGGCTCCATACATCCACGGCAAAGCTGCCGGTCTTGCCGCTTGCCAGCGCCATACCGTCCGGCGTGCGCACCGCGACGGCCTGCGTCGTGTCGGAAATGAGAATGTCGGGTCGCGGCTCGAAGCCCAGGCCCAGGACCGTTACCAGCGCCAGAGTAGGTCCTAGCAGGCGCCAACGCGTTTCGAGAAAGGCAAACCAGGCCAGACTTAGGAGGCCCGCAACAAGCGTCCATTGCGCAAGCAAAGGGTTACCGGTCCAGCCTGCGCTCCAGCTGGCGACCAGCGCGGCGACGTCGATCATGCGATCTATGCCCCACCCCATGATCGCAAGTGGCAAGCCATCAAGACCCAGCGGCATGGCGAGAACGCCTAGAACCCCGAAGGGCATGATGACGAGCCCGACAAAGGGCAGCGCCAGCACATTGCCGACCACGCTGAGCGGCGCAGTCTGCTGAAAGTGATAGGCGGAAAAAAGCAATGTTGCGACGCCGGCTATGAAGCTGGTCCAGGCCGTGCCCAGAACGGCAGCGCTGATCCAGGCCCCAAGGCCCGAACTGGGGCGCTTGGTCCGTCGCGGCATTTCATAAATGCCGATCAGCGCTACGACGGCGGCGAAAGAGAGCTGGAAGCTGGGACGGAATACGCTGGCGGGGTCGATCACCACGATCACCAGGGCGGCGATGGCCACATTGCGCATGGTCAGCGCCCGGCGCCCGCTCAGGACAGCCCCGAAGATCAGGGCCAGCATCAGCGTCGAGCGGAAGGCCGGGACGTTATCGACGCCGCCGGCAAGAAGCAGATAGCCGAAGGCGGCGACGAGACCGAATACCGCAGCGATGGACTTGATGGGCCAGACTACCGTGCCGGGCAAGCTGGCCAGGACCAAACGCAGCAGCCAGAAGACGCCGCCGGCGACGATGGACAGGTGAAGGCCGGAGATCGAATAGATGTGGGCGAGGCCGGAGGCGGCCATGAGTTCGCGGATATCGTCGGTGATGCCGCTCTGGTCACCAACCACCATAGCCTTGCCGATGGATGCGCTCGGCTCGGGCAGAACGCTGCCGATGCGCTCGGCGATGTGGCTGCGCAGGGCCTGGATGCGGCGCCCCCAATCCCCTTCATCGCCGAGCGCCACCAGTTCGACCGCGCCCGTGGCCGAGCCATAGGAGCCGACGCCGATGAAGTAGGAGTGAAATTGCCCATCATGAGCGCCAGGCAGGACGGGCCCCGGTATCGGCGCCAGCCGCAGGGCGCCGCGCAAAGTGTCGCCCGGCTGAAGCCGCGGCGCATTGCGCAACAGGAGTCGAGCGCGGCGGATGTCGACGGCGCGGCTTTCGCCGATCGGGGTAATCCCGGAAACGATCAGGCGCTGTTCGCCGGCGTCGGCGGAGATAATTTCGTCCACGCGGGCTTCGTAGGTGCCATAGACCGCTCTCGGCAACATCGTGGTGCCAAACAAGGTGCCGTGCACGGGAAGGAGCAGAAAGCCCGTAGCGAAGGCAAAGAGCTGGACGCCAATGCGCAGGCTGCGAAGAGCGCCTTTCCAGATCGACAGCGCCACGGTGAGAGCTGCGGCGATGAGCGGCGCAATCAGCAACAACGCGCCCGGCTCATCGGATGGCATCGCATAGGCGATAAGCCCGGCGATCAGCATGAAGGGCAGAAGGACAAAAAGCCGGCGCTGTTCCGTTGCCTTACGGAGACTACCGCTCAGGCTCTCGAGCCAGGAAAGGGGCAAGGCGCCAGCGGCCGGCAATGACCACTTTGGCTGCGGACCCACTACCGCACCGCTCGCGATCGGCTCCTCTACCGCCACCCCATGCGCCCCTGCCCTTGCGCTCAAGCTGGCCTATGCTACACACAGCCCGCATTTCCTCCAAATCTTCCGGTTGCCATGTCCCAGGTCGTCACCCGTTTTGCTCCTTCGCCCACCGGTTACCTTCATATCGGCGGCGCCCGCACGGCCCTGTTCTGCTGGGCCTATGCCCAGAACCAGGGCGGCAAGATGCTGCTGCGCATCGAGGACACCGACCGCGAACGCTCCACCGAAGCCGCAGTCAACGCCCTGATCGATGGCCTGAAGTGGCTCGGCCTGACCTGGGAAGGTGAGCCGATCAGCCAGTTTGCGCGCGCTTCCCGCCATGCCGAGGTCGCGCACGAGCTGGTCCAGCGCGGCCACGCCTACTATTGCTACTGCTCGCCCGAAGAGCTCGACCAGATGCGCGAAGAGGCCCGTGCCGCCGGCAAGCCGCCGCGCTACAACGGCTATTGGCGCGATCGTGACCCGTCGGAAGCCCCGGAAGGCATCAAGCCGGTCGTGCGCATCAAGGCGCCGCTCAGCGGCGAAATCGTCGTGCGCGACCATGTGCAGGGCGATGTCGTGTTCAAGACCGAGAACCTCGACGACTTCATCATCCTGCGCTCGGACGGCACACCCACCTATATGCATGCGGTGGTGGTCGACGACCATGACATGGGCGTCACCCATATCATCCGCGGTGATGACCACCTGACCAATGCCGCCCGGCAGATCATCATCTACAACGCAATGGGCTGGACCGTGCCTGAAATGGCGCATATTCCGCTCATCCACGGCCCGGATGGCGCAAAGCTGTCCAAGCGCCACGGCGCGCTGGGCGTCGAAGCCTACCGGCAGATGGGCTACCTTCCCGAGGCGCTGCGCAACTATCTCGCGCGCCTCGGCTGGAGCCATGGCGACGACGAAATTTTCTCCACCGAGCAGATGGTCGAGTGGTTCAGCCTCGAGGCGCTCAACAAGGGTGCGGCGCGCTTCGACTTCGTCAAGCTCGAGAACATCAACGGCCACTATATCCGCGAAGCCGATCCCAGCTATCTCTACAAGGTGATGGTGGATACCGCCCAGGAAGTGGGTCGCGAGGACGACGCCAAGGGGCTGATGGCGAACCACAAGACCGTCCTTGCCGCCCTGCCCGAACTGCAGCCGCGCGCCAAGACTGTGCTGGAGCTGATCGACCTCGCCCAGTTCATCTATGCGCTGCGTCCCATCCAGCCGGATGCCGCCGCGGCCGCCCTGCTCACCGACGAGAGCCGCGCGACGCTGGGGAGCATTGCCGATACGTTAGGGGGCCTTGCCGAATGGTCAGTGCCGGCCATCGATGCAGCCATGCGCCAGCTGGCCGAGGAGAAGGGGCTCAAGCTCGGAAAACTCGCCCAGCCGTTGCGCGCTGCGCTTACGGGACGCACCGTTTCTCCGGGCATTTTTGAAGTCATGGTGCTGATCGGGCGTGAAGAATCAATGGCGCGCCTGGGCGACCAGATGGCCGGCTGAGGCTGCGCACAATCGAGTGACCGATAGATAAGTCATACTTACCTATCGGTTGCTTGGGACGGCCAAGACCTGATACCTCTCTGCCATGAAAATGGCGCGTTAATCTGCGCCGACCCGGCCCCGTCCCTCTTCGTTTCCAACAGGGGCCGCGGTGCAGCGAGGAGAGCTCAATGACCGATAAAGTCGCCAAACTCGTCATCGGAGACCAGACCCACGAATTTCCAATACTGAGCGGTTCGGTGGGACCGGATGTCATGGATATCCGCTCGCTCTATGCGAAGACCGGGCTGTTCACCTACGACCCTGGATTTACCTCGACCGCCGCCTGCGATAGCGCCATCACCTATATCGATGGCGACAAGGGCGAGCTGCTTTACCGTGGCTATCCCATCGAGCAGCTGGCGGAAAAGTCCAACTATCTGGAAGTCTGCTACCTGCTGCTCTACGGCGAACTGCCGACCAAGACGCAGTTCAAGGAGTTCGAGACGCTTGTGACGCGCCACACCATGGTGCACGAGCAGATGCACTACTTCTACCGCGGCTTCCGTCGCGATGCGCATCCGATGGCGATCATGACCGGCGTGGTCGGCGCCATGGCCGCCTTCTACCACGACAGCACCGACATCAACGACCCGCAGCAGCGCGAGATCGCCTCGATCCGCATGATCGCCAAGATCCCGACGCTGGCAGCGATGGCCTACAAGTATTCGGTGGGTCAGCCGTTCGTCTATCCGCGCAACGATCTCGATTACGCGTCGAACTTCCTGCACATGTGCTTCTCGGTCCCGGCCGAAGAGTACAAGGTCGATCCCAAGATTGCCCGCGCCATGGACCTGATCTTCACGCTCCATGCCGACCACGAGCAGAACGCCTCGACCTCGACCGTGCGCCTGTCCGGCTCGTCCGATGCCAACCCGTTCGCCTGTATCGCTGCCGGCGTTGCCTGCCTCTGGGGTCCTGCCCATGGCGGCGCGAACGAGGCCTGCCTCAACATGCTGCGCGAAATCGGCACGGTTGATCGCATTCCCGAATTCATCGAGCGCGCCAAGGATAAGAACGATCCGTTCCGCCTGATGGGCTTTGGTCACCGCGTCTACAAGAACTTCGACCCGCGCGCGAAGGTCATGCAGCAGACGGCGAAGGAAGTTCTGGCCATCCTCGGCGTCGAGAACAACCCGACGCTGCAGGTTGCCCAGGAACTCGAGCGCATCGCGCTCGAAGACCAGTACTTCATCGACCGCAAGCTCTATCCGAACGTGGACTTCTATTCGGGCGTGATCCTCGATGCGATCGGCTTCCCGACCTCGATGTTCACCGTGCTGTTTGCCGTTGCCCGTACCGTTGGCTGGATCAGCCAGTGGAAGGAAATGATCGGCGATCCGCAGAAGAAGATCGGTCGCCCGCGTCAGCTCTACAACGGAGCTACCGCACGCGCCTACGAGCCGATCAGCAGCCGCTGATTGCGCCAAACGGCCAGGACCCGCTCGGCCGGGTCCTGCCGGCCATGGGCCGCCTCGCCGGTCTCCATCAGATCCGACAGCTCGCCAAAAGCATCGACCTGCTTCTGGCGGGCTGTTTTTTCGCCCACCAAGCCCAGAGCCACCGCGGCCACGGTCTCGACATCGAGCGGTGTTTCGACGACTTCCGGCACAGCCTCGCGGCCAAGGATGATATTGGGCAGCGACACGTGCGGCCTGCCGAGGCGGGCATAAATGCGCGCCTGATGGGTATCCAGCGCATAGATGACAGCCATCGGCACGCGCGCCAGGGCGAGTTCGAGCGTCACCGTGCCCGAGACGCATATGGCGGCCAAGGCGCGGCTATAGTATTCGCGACGCTGGTCGCGCGCATCAAGCAGGGTGACCGGCACCGGCCAGGTCGCAAATTCGGCGGCGAGACGGCTGCGCAGTCTGGGCAGGGTCGGGACGACGAGTTCGGTGACTTCGGGCCGCTCCGCCAGACGCTTGGAAATGGCTTTTAGTACGGGCAGATGACGGCGGAGTTCGCCTTCGCGGCTGCCCGGGAGCAGGATCAGGGGACCGGCTGCGGGGGTTTCCGTTGTAAACAGGCGTTCGTCGAGCGCCGGGTGACCTACATACCAGGTGGGCGGGCCACCCAGCCGTTCCATCACAGCAGGCTCGAACGGCAGGACGCAAAGGACCGCGTCAAAAAGCGGCCGGAGCTTGGCCGCCCGTTCGGGGTTGCGCGCCCAGACCGAGGGGGCGACGTAGAGAATGATCTTGCCGCCATAGCCGCGCTTGCGCAGACGCTGCGCCAGGAGCTTGGAGAAGTCCTGTGCGTCGACCAGCACGACGACGTCGGGCCGGGTTGCGAGAATTTTCCGCGCCGTCTGGTCCAGGCGCCACAGGAGCCGCGGCAGGTTCAGCAGAACATCGGTGATGCCCATGACGGCGAGGTCGGACATGGGATAGAGCGAGGTCAGCCCCTGCCCCGCCAGTTCGTCGCCGCCCACACCGGTCAACTCGACGCTGACCTCGGCGCGGAGCCGCCGCACAAGGTCGGCCGCAATGCGATCTCCGGATGGCTCGCCGGCCAGAATGAATAGGCGCAGCGTCTCGCTCACATCCGGCCCCTGCTCAGTCGCTATCGTGCCCGTTGCGCGGCAGCAGGATCGGGCGATCCGTGCCCTCGGTGATGAAGTTGACCACATCCTGGACCAGCTGGTCCTCTTTGAACAACTCGGCCGCATCCTCGACCCGTTCGCGCAGCGTGCCTTCGCTGGCAAAGATCTGCCGGTAGGCCGCGCGTAGGCGGTGGATGGCTTCGCGGTCGAACTTGTGGCGGCGCAGGCCAACCAGGTTGAGGCCCGTCAGCACAGCGCGGTTGCCGACCGCCATGCCATAGGGGATGACGTCGCCATCGACCATGGACTGGGCGCCAATGAAGGCATAGGGCCCGATGCGCGTGAACTGATGGATCACGCAGGTGCCGCCGAAGATGACGTTGTCGCCCACGATCACGTGCCCGGCGATGCCGACATAGTTCGCCATGATGACATTGTTGCCGATGATGGCGTCATGGGCGACATGGGCGCAGGCCATGATGAGGCAGTCATTGCCGATGCGCGTGACCATGCCGCCGGCCTCGGTGCCGGGATTGATGGTGACGGATTCGCGGATGATGCAGCGCTCGCCAATTTCGACGCGCGAGGCTTCGCCGTGATACTTCCGGTCCTGCGGAATATTGCTGATGGACGCAAAGGCAAAAATCGTGGTGTCGCGGCCGACCGTGGTGTGGCCCTCGATCACCACATGGGACTTGAGCTCGACATTGTCGGCAAGAGAGACATCCCCGCCCACGATGCAATAGGGGCCGATCCTGACCCCTTTGCCAAGCCGGGCACCCTCGGCCACGATGGCCGTCGGGTGGATGACTGCGTCGCTCACTGATCGGCACTCACGATCATTGCAGTGATTTCAGCTTCGGCGACAATGACGCCATCGACCTTCGCCTCGGCCTTGTAGCGGCCAACGTTGCGTCGGCGGTGCATCTTGGAAATGTGAAATTCCAGGGTGTCACCAGGGCCGGCAGGCTTGCGGAAACGCGCATTGTCCACGCCCAGCATGAGTACGATCTTCTTGCCGCCCACATTGGCGTCATGCTTGATGACGATAGCGCCAGCCGTCTGGGCCATGCCTTCAATGATCAGCACACCCGGGAAGATGGGGTTGCCGGGGAAGTGCCCCTGGAAAATGGGTTCATTGAACGTGACGTTCTTGATGCCCACGGCAGACTCGTCACCGTCGATCTGGACGATGCGGTCGATCATCAGAAAGGGATAGCGGTGCGGCAGCGCTTCCAGAATCTCGCCGATGCTCATCTTGTCGAGTTCAGTGGCACTGCTGATGTTCTCGTTCATCCCCGCTTATCCCCCTTGGAAAGTTTGCGCATGACGGCGATCTCGCGCCAAAAATCTTTTATATCCTGGGCCGGCGCACCGGCAAGTTTGGACCCTGCGGGCCAGTCCTTGGTCACCGCCGCGCGGCCGTGAACCATGGAACCCGCGCCAATGCGCAGATGGCCTGAAGTGCCCACGCCCCCGCCCATAAGAACACCGTCCTCAAGGATGGTCGAGCCGGACAGGCCCGACATGGCGGCGATAAGGCAGTTGCGGCCGATACGGCAATTGTGCCCGATCTGGACGAGGTTATCGACCTTTGTCCCCTCGCCCACCACGGTGTCACCCAAGGCGCCGCGGTCCACGGTGCTGTTGGCACCGATCTCCACGCGGTCCTGGATGATGACGCGGCCAAGCTGCGGGATCTTCCTGTTGGTTGTGCCGAAATCGAGCCAGCCAAAGCCTTCCGTGCCGATCCGCACGCCGGCATGGAGAACGACGCCGTTACCGACATGGGCACAGTCAATGGTGCAATTGGCGCCAATGACACAGTCCCGACCGATCGTGACGCCCGCGCCTATGACTGTGTTCGCACCGATCACGGTGTTGCGGCCGATCTCGACGCCGGGGCCGACCACGACATGGTCGCCCAGCACGACCTCGCGCTCGTAAACCGGGGCGCCTAGGTCGTCCCGCTGCGCGGCGATGACCGAACGGGTGCTGTTGGGATAGAGCGCTTCGAGCATGTCCGCGAAAAGGTGATGCGGCTTGTCCGTCACGACGGCCACGGTACCCGAGGGGACAAGGTCTTTGAGGGTTGCAAGGACGACGGCGATGCCTGCCTTGGTCTTGCTCAGTGCTTCCCCGTAGGTGGCATGGGCAGCCAGCACGATCTGGCCCGGCCCGGCCAGATCCAATTCGCTGACACCTGTCACCTCGGCGGATGGCTCGGCTACGCTCTGTGCAAGATCGTCGCGGCCCAGCCTGCCGAGCAGATCACCCAGCGCCACAGAACCGGAAAAGCGATGAAATCTGGTGTCGACCATGCTGCTTCTTCAAACAAATGAGCCGCGGTGCATTCGCCCGCGGCTCAGTATTGGTTTTAAGCCGAAACGACTAGAACAGCGTCGAGATCGAGAACTGGAACATCTGCGTCTTGTCCCCAGTAGACTTGTTCAGCACGTGCGAGAAGTCGCCACGCAGCGGACCAAAGGGCGACGCCCAGATCAGCGACGCACCGACCGACGCGCGCCACGGCTCGTCATTGGTGGTCGGATCGAAGACACCGGTGCCGGGACCAACTCCTGTTGGCAAATTGTCGCTGCCGATCCAAGCTGCGTCCGCCCACACCGCACCGCTCAGGCCGTAATTCTCCGGCAGGACGGGGATCGGGAACTCGATTTCAGCAGAAATACCGGCATACATCGTTGCGCCAAGGACTTCGCCCGTAGTCAGGCGGGGACCAAGGCCGCGACCTTCAAAGCCGCGAATGAGCTGCTGCCCAGGCTTAAACGCCTCAACTGCGTGCACCGAACCGCCATCCAGGCTGTTGATGATGCCAGCCTGACCACGTACGCTGCCCACAATCCCCGCGTCGGGGATAAGCGGCATGTAGTAACGCGCCCGGGCTTCCGACTTCAGCAGGTTAAAGTCGAGACCGATATACTGCTGGCTGACGGTTGCGTAGAGCCCTTCGGTCGGCTTCTTGACGTCATCAACGCCGTTCCAGACCAACGAATAGCCAACGAACGCCTTGTTGAACTCCTGGCCATCAATGACCAAACTCGAGTCTGCAGCGACCGGCGGAGTTGCAGACGGGTCACCGTCCTTGATAACCCGGCGCTCGTATCCGCCAAATACGCTGGCGGACAGAGTGCTGGTGATCGGCACGCCAAAGCGCAGCTGTCCACCAGTGGTCTCCGACCCATAGAAGGATGCATCGGTCTCGTCGTTGATGCGGTGATATGCGTCAACGCCGGCCGACACCTTAAGGCCCATGAAGCGGGGTTCGGTGAACGAGAAGTCAAAGGTACGACCCGACTGGGTGGCGCCAACCGCTGCCCGCAGATACTGGCCACGACCGAGGAAGTTACGCTCGGTCAGCGAGATCTCGCCGAGGATACCGTCGGTGGTCGAATAGCCGGCAGAGGCGCCGTATTCGCCCGAAGCGGTTTCGGTGACGTTGATATTGAGAACAACCTTGTCCGGGCCCGAGCCAGGAGCGGTCGAGATATCAACGCGCGAGAAGTAACCAAGAGCTTCGATGTTCTTACGGCCGCGAATGACGACGGAACGGTTGAACGGGTCGCCTTCACCAAATTCCAGCTCGCGACGGATCACGAAATCGCGGGTCTTGGTGTTGCCGGTGATGTTGATGCGCTCGACATAGATGCGGGCGCCTTCATCCACTAGATAGGTGACCTTGAAGGTGTTGGTGGCAACGTCGCGATCCAGGCGGGCGCGCACATCGGCAAAGGAATAACCCTGAACCGTCGCCTCGTAGGCCATGTCCTCGATGGAGCGCTGCAGATCAGCTGCCGAGTAGCCGGCGTTCTGACCGGTCCGCACTGCGCTGCGCAGGACGTCGGTGTTCAGGCCATCAATGCTGGTCTCGATGCCCACAGAGCTAAACTTGTAGGGCTGACCTTCATTGATCGTCACGTTGATGAAATAGGCATTCCGGGACGCATCATACTCGGCGACCGAGTTGACCTGGGCATCGGGGTAACCACGATTGGCGTAGTAGAGGCGAATGCGCTCACGGTCGACGGCCAGCTTCTGCTCGTCGTAACCATCGTCACGCACCAGCCAGCTCAGGAAGCCAGTCTCCTTGGTGAGCATCGCTCCCTTGAGATTGGCAGCGCCGATCGAATTGTTGCCGGTGAAGTTGATCGCAGCGATACCGGTGCGCTCGCCTTCATTGACCTGGAAGACCACCCGTACGCGGCCATCGGCTGTCGGCTCGGTCCGCGCCGTGACGGCCACGCCCAGGAAACCATCCCGGTCATATGCCTGACGGATGCTTTCGATGTCGGCTGCCAAACGCTGCTGGGTAAAGATGCCCGAGGCGGAGATATCCACCATCGCCAACAGTTGGGAGTCCGAGAAACGCCGGTTGCCCTCAAACAGAACTGAACCGACCAGCTGCTCCTGCGCGTGAACGCTTGCGACACCGATAACCGGCAGGCCTGCCACGACGGGGGCTGCCCCCATGATGGCGACCGCGGATACCGCGCCACGCAAAAGCTTGGTGGGGTTGATCATATTGTTATTGCCTTCTGCGACCGGCCCGGAGAATCGCCATGCACAGCGCTCCCCCAAGCTAACTCCATTGAAGTGTTTTACTGTTTTTTTAACCAGGGACAAGCGGCGTGTTCCCACGCGGTTAGCAATTCATTGGCGCCCTTGTATTCGTGCAACACCTCGCCAACCAAGGTTAACAAGGACTTAGCGCAGAATCCCCAGGTGGTCAAAAATCGTGTCATTGAACAAGGTGAACACCATGAGGGCCACCACCAGCGCAAAGCCGAACCGGAAACCGATCTCCTGCGTCCGCATGCTGAGAGGCCTGCCCCGCGCCGCCTCGACGCCGTAATACATCAGGTGACCACCGTCGAGCATGGGGATGGGCAGCAAGTTGAAGATCCCGATATTGAGGGACAGAAGCGCCATCAGGTTTATGAGTGCCACGATCCCAAGCGTCGCCACCTCTCCTGACACCTTGGCAACTTTCACAGGCCCGCCAAGCTGCTGGAAATCGCCGCGGCCAACAAAGAAGTCGCCCAGAAAGGCTGCTGTCCGCTGGATGATGAAGCGGATTTCCTCGACCGTCATGCCGATGGCTTCGACAGGACCGGGACGATAAAGCGTCACGTCGTTGTCAGAGACTTCGCGCGACACGCCGATGCGGCCGATGCGCTGATTGTTGCCAAAACGGTCTTCCACGACCACGGCTTCCGGCGTGAGCGACTTGCTTTCGGGGGCGCCGTTGCGCTCGATTTCTACCAGGACTTCGCGCGCGGGACTCGTCGCCACATATCTCTGGAAATCCTCGAAGCCCTGAACCGCGTAGCCGTCAACCGAAACGATCCGGTCACCCGGCAGGAAGCCGGCTGATTCTGCGACGGAGCCCGGAAGCACCTCCCCGATGACCGGGGGAATGGTGTAGCGGCCATAACCGAGCAGAAGCGCATAGAGGATGAGGAAGGTAAGCAGGATATTGGCAATCGGGCCGGCGGCCACGATGGCAATGCGCTGCCAGACATTCTTGTTGGCGAACAGGTGCGGCGCCAGGGCGGGATCAGCCGCGGCGGCGGCCTCCGGATCGGGCACGCTGGCGGCGTTCATGTCGCCTACGAAGCGGACATAACCTCCCAAGGGGATGAGCGAAATCTTCCAGCGCGTTCCGTGCCGGTCGTTCCAGCCGATCAGCTCACGTCCGAATCCGATGGAAAAGGCCTGGATGGCGACGCCATTCCAGCGCGCTACCAGATAGTGCCCGATCTCATGGACGAAAACGACGACAGAGAGAATCCAGATGGCGTTGAGCCACAAGAAATAGGAGGACATACCAATTCCAAATGCGGCGCCTCGCGGCGCTTACCAATAGAGCAGGCCTTCGGCCACGGCGCCGTAGCCGGCGTGCAGGCTACCCACCAACAGCACCAGAATCGCGCCAAATGTGAGGCTATCAAGGCGGTCCATCAGGCCGCCATGGCCCGGGATGATATCGCCGCTATCCTTGATGCGGAAATGACGCTTGATTGCGCTTTCCGTCAGATCCCCAGCCTGGCCGAGAATGCTGATGGACATAGACAAGACCACGCCGATCCAGAGCGGAGAGTCTGTCGCAACCGACCAGACCAGCACCCCTGCCCCGGTTCCCAGGGCAAGGCCACCCAATGCGCCGGACCAGGTTTTCGAAGGGGAGATGCCAGGGGCAAGCTTCTCGCCCCCGATTTGCCGGCCTGTAAAGAATGCAGCCGAGTCCGTCATCCAGACCACCGTGCCCAGGTATACGCCGGCCCAGATCCCGGCCGTCCCGTCGCCGCGCATGGCGAGGATTGAAACGATCAGAACGCCGAAAACGACAAGGCCACCGAGACGCCAGCTGAGACCATCACGGCCCATGGTCAGGGCGATGATGCAGGCAAGACCGACAAAGAGCGCTGTTCCGATCGCTCCTGCAAAGGGAAATGACAGGGCGGACAGGCCCACCATCAGCATCATGGCATAGCCAGCGGGACTGATCGGGGCGCGGGACACCATGGTTTCCCACTCGCGGTAGGCACCGCCATACACGGCGCCAACGACGCCGGCGAAAAAGTAGCTACCGATGTAGAGCGCTGAAGCTGTGACAGCGATCAGCACGATCGCAGAAGCGAAACGGGGGCCCACATCGGCCCACGAACGGCGGCCCGTTTTGGTCGTTTCGGAAACGGGCTTGCCCTCGTTGCTCAACTCGCAGCCGCCCCAATTCCGCCAAAGCGCCTGTCCCGCAGGGAATAGGCTTCAAGGACCTTGAGAAAGCTGGTCTCGTCGAAGTCGGGCCAGTTTTCCTCAACGAAGACGAATTCGGAATAGGCGGCTTGCCACAACAGGAAATTGGAAAGCCGCTGCTCGCCGCTGGTGCGGATGATGAGGTCCGGATCGGGAATGCCTGCTGTGAACAGGGCGTTCGCCAGCCGCTCCTCGGTAATGTCATCGGGCCTCAGGCGACCTGCTGCCACTTCAACGGCCAGTCGGCGTGCTGCTTCAACGATTTCGGCCTTGCCGCCATAGTTGAAGGCGACAACCAGTGTCAGGCCTGTGTTCTGACCCGTCTTGGCTTCCACATCGTTGATCAGCCGCACCAGCGAGGGGTCGAGCCCCGTACGCGTTCCGATGATGCGGACGCGGACATTGTTGCGGATCAGACGCTGAAGGTCTGACGCAACAAACCGGCGCAAAAGGCCGAAAATAAAAGATATTTCGTCCGGCGGCCTTGTCCAGTTCTCGGACGAGAAACTGAACACCGTGAGGTAGGAGAGGCCATAGTTTATGGAAAACTCGACGAGGTTGCGGAGCGATTTAACGCCCTCGACATGGCCTTCTGTGCGCTTCTTGCCGCGCTGCTTGGCCCAGCGGCCATTTCCATCCATGATCACGGCCAGATGCGAGGGGACGCGCAAGCCCGTCCCCATCAAAGGCTTTATACTGGCGGCCGCATCTCCAGCCATGAACGCCCTCCTGGCGCGCGATCAGAGGTCCTCAGACCTGCATGATCTCCTGTTCCTTCTGTGCCACGATCGCGTCGATTTCCTTGACTGCGTCGTCCGTGGCCTTCTGTACCAGGTCGGACTGCTTCTTGGCGTCGTCCTGGCTCATGTCGCCATCTTTCTCGGCTTTTTTAAGCCCGTCCATGCCGTCGCGACGAATGTGTCGCACGGCCACACGGGCCTGCTCGGCATAGGTGTGAGCAACCTTGACCAGTTCCTTGCGGCGCTGCTCGTTCAACTCGGGCAGCGGAACGCGGATCACCTGGCCTTCGCCCATCGGGTTGAGGCCCAGGCCGCTGTCACGAATGGCCTTTTCGACAGCATTGGCCATGCCACGGTCCCAGACCTGCACGGATAGCATGCGCGGCTCGGGAACGGTCACTGTCGCAACCTGGTTGAGCGGCATGCGCGAGCCATAGGCATCAACGGTTACAGGCTCGAGCAGGCTGGCGCTGGCACGACCGGTCCTGAGGCCGCTCAACTCGTCCTTGAGAGACGCGATGGACTTCTGCATCCGGTTCTTGAGATCGTTGAGATCGTAGCTGGCCATTGCCGGTTTCCTTCCCGTATTCTTGCTGGGAGCAGTGTTGACTGCCACCAATTCGTGTTCCGCGCAGCGGAGAAATATTCGATCAGAGCGGATTGCCGACGCGGGTCGACACGCCCCGGCCTTCCAGCACCCCAGTCAAGCCCGCGGCGTCATCCAGGGCATAGACGATTATCGGCATGGCATTGTCGCGGGCAAGCGCGAATGCGGCCGTATCCATGACCTTAAGGTTCTTTCCGATCACTTCATCATAGGTGATCGCCGCATAGCGCTCGGCCGAGGGATCCTTCATCGGATCGGCGGAATAGACGCCGTCGACCTTGGTCCCCTTGAGCACCACATCGCATTCGAGCTCAATGGCGCGCAGCGTGGCGGCGGTGTCGGTCGTAAAGAACGGGTTGCCGGTTCCACCGCCCAGGACGACGACAAAGCCTTCTTCAAGCGCCAGCTTGGCATCACGCGCGGTAAAAGTGTCCGCAACCGAGGGCATGGTCGCAGCGCTGAACGGCTTGGATTTAATTCCCTGGCGCGAGATGGCGTTGCTGAGGGCCAGGGCATTGATCATGGTGCCCAGCATGCCCATCAGATCGGCAGTTACCCGATCGGTGCCATCGGCAGCGCCGGCCATGCCGCGAAAAATATTGCCGCCGCCCACCACGATGGCGACCTGGGTGCCGCCGCGCGCCACATCAGCGATCTGCTTGGCGACTGCCTGGAGAAACGGTGGTTCGATGCCAAAAGAATTGTCCCCCGCCAACGCCTCGCCCGAAACCTTGAGCAGGATGCGCTTATAGGCGGACGGCATGGCGGACCTCGTTCAGTCAGGACAATTGGGTCGGCCGAATCCGGAGACCGCCGGGACCCTAGAATAGTTTCACCTTCTAATGAAGGCGAAGTTGCGAATGGTGTAAATGCAAATCGAGTGGCCTGACCGGCCAACGGCGCGGCGGCCAAAAGTTCGGGCGGGCCTGGGCCCGCCCGAAACGGGCAGCTTACTTTACGCCGGCAGTGGCGGCGACTTCAGCAGCAAAATCGGTCTCGGCCTTTTCGATGCCTTCGCCCAGGGCGAAACGCACGAACTTGGTCAGAGTGATCGGAGCGCCAACTTCCTTTTCAGCGTTCTTGATGGCGTCGCCAACGCGGGTCTCGCCGTCGATCACAAACACCTGGCTGAGCAGAGTGACTTCTTCGAAGTACTTGCGCATACGGCCTTCGACCATCTTTTCGGCGATCTCGGCGGGCTTGCCGCTTTCCTTGACCTGCTCGAGAATGATGGCGCGCTCACGGGCAACAACGTCCTGATCCAGTTCTTCAGGCGCGATAGCCTGCGGCTGTGCGGCCGCGATGTGCATGGCAAGCTGCTTGCCGAGAGCCGACAGGGCAGCCTTGTCGCCGGTCGATTCCAGAGCAACCAGGATACCGATCTTGCCCAGGCCCGGCTTGACCGCGTTGTGGATGTAGCTTTCCACGACACCGTCGGACACCGACACGACCTGCGTGCGGCGCAGGTTCATGTTTTCGCCGATCTTGGCGATGGCTTCGGTCAGTTCGGCGGACACCGAGTGACCAGCGCCGGGGAACGGCATTTCACCGAGCTTGGCGACATCGCCATCCGCGTCGAGCGCGAGCTTGGCAACGGTGCCGACGATGTTCTGGAACTGCTCGTTGCGGGCAACGAAGTCGGTTTCGGAGTTCACTTCGACCACGGCAGCCTTGGTGCCGGCGGTGGCAACACCGACCAGACCTTCAGCGGCGACACGGTCGGCCTTCTTGGCGGCCTTTGCCAGGCCACGGGTACGCAGCCAATCGACGGCGGCTTCCATGTCGCCATTGGTTTCGGCCAGAGCCTTCTTGCAGTCCATCATCCCGACGCCAGTCGAGTCGCGGAGCTGCTTGACCATTGCAGCAGTGATTTCCATGGGTTCACCTCTTGGCAGTCCCTGCCGGAACTGCATTTCAAATTGGGTTCGGCCCGTCACACGGGCCCCGGAACGCTTGCGGGAAAGGCGGATGCCGCCTTTCCCTCATCAAAAGCGCCAATGCGTGACCGTCAGTTGACGGCAGCTTCGCCTTCAGCCGGCAGATCTTCAGCCGGAGCTTCCGACGCAGCGCCAAGGTCGGCGCCCAGTGCGCTGGACGAACGGCCGATGCCGTCGATGGCAGCGCGCGAGATCAGCGAGACATAGAGCTCAAGAGCGCGGCTGGCGTCGTCGTTGCCCGGGATCGGGTAGTCGACGGTGTCCGGATCGCAATTGGTGTCGACGATGGCGACGACCGGAATGCCCAGGCGACGGGCTTCCTTGATTGCGTTGGCTTCCTTGTTCGTGTCGATCACGAACAGCAGGCTCGGAACGTTGCCCATGTCCTTGATGCCGCCCAGGTCGCGCTCAAGACGCTCCTGCTCGCGGGACATCATCAGGCGTTCCTTCTTGGTGCGCAGAGCCAGGTCGGCTTCGCTCATCGATTCCAGCTCGCGCAGGCGGGCGATGGAGTTCGAGATGGTCTGCCAGTTGGTCAGCGTGCCGCCGAGCCAGCGGGAGTTGACGTAGTACTGGGCCGACTGCTTGGCGGCGTCCGCAACCAGCGGAGCGGCCTGGCGCTTGGTGCCAACGAAGAGCACGCGGCCGCCATCGGCAACGGTGTCGGACACGAGCTGCAGAGCGCGGCTGAGAGCCGGGACGGTCTGGCTCAGGTCGAGAATGTGGATGTCGTTACGAACGCCAAAGATGTAGCGTTCCATCTTCGGGTTCCAGCGGTGCTTCTGGTGACCGAAGTGAACGCCAGCTTCCAGAAGCTGACGCATAGAGAATTCAGGCAGTGCCATTTGGGCTGCTCCTTTACCGGTTGATGCCTCCACGAAGCCTTGCGACGGATACCCGCCACCGGATGGATTTCCCGAAGGAAAGCCTGCTTCGTGTGTGTGATCACGCCGACGCCAAGCGCCGAACGCGCCGCTCCTATAGGGGAACATGCCCGTAGACGCAAGCCTGACGCACACAGACAGTTGAAGGGAACCGCGTGAAAATGGGCACGTTAAATCTGCATAGACCCGCGCCAAGCACGCGGGGACAAGGGTGAAAACCCCTGAGCGAGAGAGGATGGGCTGAACGGCTCGCCTCTCCCGCGTTTATTCTCACACAAACCGAACGTCCGTCACGCCATCGAGCGCCTTGATGCCGCCCGCCACTTCCGGGGTGACAGCATACTTGCCGGGCAGCTCGATTTCGTATTCGCGCGCGCCGCCATCGCGAATGACCACAAAGCTCACCGTACCATTGCCGCCGCGCCGCAACTGGGTGTTGATCGGCCCAAGCGCTTTGGGATCAGCCGCGAAGACGGTGAGCCGACGGTCCACCCGCTCGGCCAGACCCGCGATGGGTTCGGCGGACACCAGACGCAGGCTAATACCTTCGGCGCGCTCGTCCGCTCCGACCTGCAGGATCACCGAATTGCCCGGCTGCAGGATCGCCCCGAACTCGTTGATCTGCTCGGAGAAGGCGATGACTTCAAACGTGCCACTCTGGTCGGACAGCGAAAGGATCATCATCGGCGTGCCCTTGCGGGTGCGGCGATCATTGCGAGACGAGATGGTGCCGGCAAGGCGCCCTGCCCCAGCCCCGTCCTTCACGGCGCGCTCGAAATCGCTCCAGCGTTGAACGCGCAGCTTTTCAAAGAGGTCGGCATAGGCATCCAGCGGGTGGGCCGAGAGGTGGAAACCAATGGCGGCCAGCTCGCGGTCGGCGCGTTCGGTTGAACTCCAGACCGGAACGCCAGTCGGCAGCCGGAAGGGTTCCTCTTCGACGCTATCGAACATGGATACCTGACCGCTGCTCCGATCCGCCGTTAGCGACTGGGCAGTCCCGATCACCGCCTCGACGGCGGCAAAGGCGACTTCACGGCGGGGCGCGAGGGCGTCGAAGGCGCCGGCATTGACCAGGGTCTCCAAGGTCCGCTTGTTGAGCACGCGCGGATCGACTCGGCGGGCGAAGTCGCCCAGATCCTTGAACGGCGTGTTGCCCCGCACCTCGACGATATGCTCGGCCATCGCCCGGCCCACGCCTTTCACGGCAGATAGGCCATAATGAATGCGGTCGTCCTTTACGGCGAAGACCACTTCGGAGCGATTGACGCAGGGCGGCACCACTTCGATGCCCTTCTTGCCCGCCTCTCGGCGGAAATCGGAAAGCTTGTCCGTTTGCGCCATGTCGAGCGTCATCGACGCGGCGTAGAATTCGTGCGGAAAGTGTTCCTTAAGATAGGCGGTCTGGTAGCTCACCCAGGCGTAGGCCGCGGCATGGCTCTTGTTGAAGCCGTAATTGGCGAACTTGGCGAGAAGGTCGAAAATCTCGTCCGCCAGCGCTTCACTCACCCCTTGCGGGCCAGACCCTTCGCGGAAGCGGACGCGCTGGGCATCCATCTCGGCCTTGATCTTCTTGCCCATGGCGCGACGGAGCATATCGGCTTCACCGAGCGAATAGCCCGAGAGAAGCTGGGCGATCTGCATCACCTGCTCCTGATAGACGATGATGCCGTAGGTTTCGTCGAGCACCGTCGACAGCGCCGGATGAGGGTAACTCACCTCCTCGGTGCCGTGCTTACGGTTGATGAAGCTCGGGATATTGTCCATCGGACCGGGCCGATAGAGCGCGTTCATGGCGATCAGGTCTTCGATGCGGTCGGGCTTGAGTTCCATCAGGGCCCGCCGCATGCCGGCCGATTCAAACTGGAAAATGCCGTAGGTGTCGCCGCGCGCATAAAGCTTGTAGGTCGCCGCGTCGTCGATCGGGATCGCGTCGATGTCGAGCTCTATGCCGCGCTTTTTGACCATATCCACGGCATAGCGGATGGTCGTCAGCGTCTTGAGGCCCAGGAAGTCGAATTTGACGAGACCGGCGGGCTCCACCCATTTGAGGTTGTATTGGGTCACCGGCATATCGGAGCGCGGATCGCGATAAAGCGGCAGCAGTTCCTGCAATGGCCGGTCACCGATCACGATGCCGGCGGCGTGGGTCGAGGCGTGGCGGAAAAGCCCTTCCAGCGCCTGGGCAATTTCGACCAGCTGGGCGACGGTTTCGTCATCGTCGACCATCTGCTTGAACTGCGGCACTTCCTTGAGCGTGCGCTCGACCGACCACGGATCGGCCGGGTTGGCTGGAACCAGCTTACAGATGCGATCGACCTGGCCGTAGGGCATCTGCAGCACGCGGCCGACGTCGCGCAGGACGGCGCGCGCCTGGAGCGTTCCGAACGTGATGATCTGGGCGACCTGGCTGGAGCCGTATTTCTGCTGAACGTAGTCGATGACCTCCTCGCGGCGGTCCTGGCAGAAGTCGATATCGAAGTCGGGCATCGAGACGCGTTCCGGATTGAGGAAGCGTTCGAAGAGGAGATTATAGCGGAGCGGGTCGAGGTCAGTGATCGTGGTGGCATAGGCGACGAGTGAGCCTGCGCCGGAGCCACGGCCGGGTCCAACAGGAATGTCGTGGGCCTTTGCCCATTGGATAAAGTCCGCAACGATAAGGAAATAGCCAGGGAACTTCATCTTTTCGATGATGGTCAGTTCGAAGTCGAGCCGTTCCCGATATTCTGTTTCCGTCTTGCCCGGTGCAATGCCCGTTGTCGCGATCCGCTTGTCCAGACCTTCGACGGCGATGCGCCGCAGTTCGGCGGCCTCTGCTGCCACCACCTCGTCTTCAGTGGCGTGCGAGCCGGCCGCGAACTTGGGCAGGATTGGTCCGCGGGTGCGAGGACGATAGGCCACGCGCCGCGCGATCTCGACCGTCGACTCAAGCGCTTCGGGCAGATCGGAAAACAGCTCCGTCATCTGCGCGCGCGTCTTGAAGAAGTGCTGGTCGCTGAGCTTGCGCCGTTCGGTCTGGGCCAGCACGGAGCCGCCTGCGATCGCGAGCAGCGCGTCGTGCGCCTCGTATTCCTTTGCGGTCTTGAAGAAGGGCTCGTTGGTGGCAACCAGCGGAATGCCCTTGCGGTAGGCATAGTCGATCAGCCGCGGCTCGACATTGGCCTCCATCGGCCGGCCATGGCGCTGCAGCTCGATATAGAAGCGATCCCCGAAGAGGTCGGCCAACCGGTCGAGCCGCTTAATGGCGTTTGCGTCCTGACCGTGCGCGAACGCCATATCAATGGCGCCCTCGGGGCCGCCGGAAAGGCAGATGATGCCCGCTAGGCTATCGCGCGTCATCCAATCGAGCTTGGCGCGCGCCAGGCCATCTTCACCCTCAAGGTAGGCACGCGACACCAGTTGGGAGAGATTTGAGAAGCCCTGCTCGGACTGGGCCATGAGCACGATGCTGGACTTGCCGGTCCAGGCCATGTGTCCGCGCTCGCTCAGGCGCTCCTCCGAGGCGGCAAAATCGACAGCAAGCTCCACCCCGGTCAGCGGCTGGATGCCTTTCTTGGTGGCCTTCTCGGAAAATTCGAGGGCACCGAAGAGATTGTTCGTATCGGCAATGCCAAGGGCGGGTTGATGATCCTCAGCGGCAAGCTTGAGAATGGTCTCGAGCTGCAAGGCGCCTTCCAGAAGCGAGAAGGCCGAGTGAACATGAAGGTGGATAAAGCCGGGGCCAGTCATATGCGTCTCCTGGCCCGACCTTGTGGCAGCGGGGCCCCGCGGTCAAATCGCATGCCCGTCAATCCACAGCGATCACACCAGATGGGTGACCAGGTCCATCCAGGTCAGCGATCCGATGGTGAAGGCACCCAGGGTCACGAAAGCGGCGAAGTCCTTGATGAAATCGAGCATCTGCGTCTCCTCTGTTTCTGTATTGTTCTTATACGTTCGGTTTTTGTTCTCGTCCAGCAAGGAATAGCGGTGAAACCGTGGAGAGGAGTTAACTGGTTAGGAAATCGTTAGGAGAGATGGCGGCGCCGTTAAGATTCGCAGTCGAGCAGAGATCAATACCGCACCGGGCGGCGAGCGAGAATTTCGGCAATACGATCATGGTCGCCAGCATTGAGATAGCGTCCGCGTTCCAGGATCTCGTTGACATATTCGTCGTAGGTAAGGCCGATCAAGGCGGCGCGCTGTGCGCGAAGCCGGGCAATGTCAAAGGGCGCAGCGAAGGCCTGCTTTTTGGCTGCAGCCCATTCGAAGTAGCGGCCGATACCGTTCCGGCCCCAGGGCGGGATGTGCCCGTCCTCGTCGTCCAGCGGGGCCCGCCATTCGTGCCTGTGTCGCGCGTGGTCATGGCAGGAGAGTGCCGCCATGCTGCGCCACCGTCCAATCAGACTTTTCTCTGCCGACGATAAGATCGGCTGATGCCGGAACGTGAGTCCGTCAGGGGCGTGCCGCTCTAGAGCGTGTGGGGCACGACCAGACCACCCTTGATGGTCACAATCCGGTCCGCGCGGCGCGCCAGGTCGTAATTGTGTGTCGCGATCAGAGCGGCGCTCCCTTCATTACGGATGAGGCTTTTGAGGGCCTCGAACACGCGGTCGCTGGTTTCCGGGTCGAGATTGCCCGTGGGCTCATCGGCGAGGATGACACGCGGGTGATTGGCCGCGGCGCGGGCAATGGCCACGCGCTGCTGCTCGCCGCCGGATAGTTCGGCCGGGCGATGGGTGGCGCGTTGGCCGACACCAAGCAGGTCTAGCAGTTCCATGGCCCTGCCCTCGCCTTCCTTCTGCGTCTTGCCGGCGATCAGCTGCGGCATGACGACATTTTCAAGCGCGGTGAATTCGGGCAGCAGATGGTGGAACTGGTAGACGTAGCCGACTGTCGAGCGACGCAACTGAGTGCGTGCGCGGTCGCCCATCTTGCTTGTGGGCTGGCCGACGATTTCGATCTCGCCGGACTGAGGAGATTCCAGCAGGCCGCAGAGATGGAGCAGCGTCGACTTGCCGGCGCCCGACGGCGCGACAAGCGCGACCAATTCGCCGCTTTCGACCGTGAGGTCAGCAGCTTCGAGAACGCGGACCATGCGGTCCCCCTCGCCATAATGGCGGTGAACGCCGGAAAGGCGCAGATGCGGCTTACTCATAGCGCAAGGCCTCCACCGGATCGTATTGGGCAGCGCGCCAGGCAGGATAGAGCGTGGCGAGGAAGCTCAGACCAAGGGCCATGCAGACCACCACGGTCACCTCTGTCGGATCGACGCGACTGGGCAGCGATGACAGGAAAAACACTTCTGGCGGGAACAGGGTGACACCGAGAAGGTTCGAAATCGAAGAACGCAGCGTTTCGGCATTCGCGGCCACAATGAGCCCCAGGACCAGCCCAACGGCGGTACCGATGAAGCCGATCGCGGTGCCGGTGATCGAAAAAATCCGCATGATCGAACCGCGGGTTGCGCCCATGGTCCGCAGCACGGCGATATCGGCGCCCTTGTCCTTCACCAGCATGATGAGGCTGGCGATGATGTTGAAGGCGGCAACGAGAATGATCATCGAGAGAATGGTGAACATCACCACGCGCTCGACCTGCAGCGCCGAGAAGAAGGTCTGGTTGCGCTCCTGCCAGGAGGTCAGGATCATCGGGCGCAGATCGGGTACGGCGGCGATGCGGGTGCGCATCTCGTTGACCTGGTCCGGATTGTCGATGAAGATTTCCAGTGCCGACACGCGCGGAATGCGTTCATAGGCAGCATCGATTTCTTCGTCGCTCGCCAGCGGATCAAGCGGGCCCATGCCGGGCTTCAGCACTTCATCGACCAGCTTGAAATAGTCCTGGGCCGGCTCGAGCGGCATGTACATGAAGTAGCTGTCGAACTCGACCATGCCCAGGTTGAAGATGGCGTTGACCGGGTAGGACCGGATCTGCGGCGTCGAACCGAAGGGCGTCATGGTGCCATCGGGATTAATGATCTGCACCTGGTCGCCAATGCCGACGCCGAGCGTCTGCGCCAGCCGGTAGCCGATGGCCACGCCACGGCTGTCATCCCACTGGTCGAATCCGCCCTGCTCGGCGCCATTGTAAAGGGTCAGCTTCTTGAGGTTTTCCTCGTCCATCCCACGCACGGAGACGCCGGTGGAGCTGCCCCGGCCGGAGGCCAGCACCTGGCCCTCGACAAAGTAGACGGCAAAGCTCACGCCATCGACCTGCTCCAGGGCATCGATGGTTTCCTTGTAGTCGGTGAACTGGCTTTCGATCGGATAGCCGGTGAAGTGGCCATTGAGCCCAAGGATCTTGTCGAGCAATTCGCCGCGGAAGCCGTTCATCACGGACATAACGACAATCAGCGTCGCCACCCCGATTGCCACGCCCACCATGGTCAGGCTGGCGATGACCGAAATGAAGGCTTCCTTGCGGCGCGCGCGCAGATACCGCCCGGCAATCATCCATTCGAACCGGGCGAAGGGGCGTGTCGCCCGGCTTGCCGGTGTTGCCGTGTCCGTGCTGGTCAAATGTCAGTCATCCGCTGGGGTTCGATCAGGCCCTTGAGGCGTTCGACCGCCCCAGACAGAGGCAGCGTTTCGCGCTCGCCGCTCTTGCGATGTTTGATCTCGACTTCGCCCGATTTAAGGCCGCGGGGGCCAACGATCAGCTGATAGGGAATACCAACGAGATCGGCCGTGGCGAACTTGCTGCCCGCCGGCTGGTCGCGGTCGTCATAGAGCATGTCGAGGCCGGCTGCATTCAGCTCGCTATAGAGCTTTTCGCAGGCAGCATCGGTGTCGGCATCGCCGGCCTTGAGATTGATCAAGACGGCCTCGAACGGCGCGACCGGCACCGGCCATACAATGCCGTTCTCGTCATGGCTTGCCTCGATGATCGCGGGAACCACGCGCGTGGGACCGATGCCGTAGGATCCCATATGGACCGTGATGTCCTTGCCGTCGGGCCCGGTGACGTTTGCCTTCATCGGCTCGGAATACTTGGTGCCGAAATAGAAGATGTGGCCTACCTCGATACCGCGCGCCTTGAGCTGGTTGTCAGCCGGAACAGCTTCGCGGAAGGCTTCTTCCGTCGTCATCTCGTCGGTTGCGGCAAAGAGCGACGTCCAGTCCTTGAAGATCGGATCGAGGTCACCGAAGAAGTCCGTGTCCTGGCCCGGAATCGGCTTATCGAGGAGGTTCTTGTCGAGATAGACCTCGCTCTCGCCGGTATCGGCAAGCACGTGGAACTCATAGGATAGGTTGCCGCCGATGGGGCCGGTGTCGGCGCGCATCGGTACTCCGACAAGGCCCATGCGCCGGAAGGTGCGAAGATAGGCGACGAACATGCGCTGGAACGCCTTGACCGCGGCCGCTTCGTCCAAATCGAAGGAATAAGCGTCCTTCATCAGGAATTCGCGGCTGCGCA
The DNA here is from genome assembly GCA_023391095.1 of Pseudomonadota bacterium. Taxonomy (GTDB): domain Bacteria; phylum Pseudomonadota; class Alphaproteobacteria; order Rhizobiales; family Devosiaceae; genus Devosia. The sequence continues at coordinate 3,750 of JAEWBN010000011.1, read as the reverse complement.
TGGTGCCGAAGCGCGGACGCACTTCGTCGCGGAACTTCCACTGGATGTGGTAAAGGTTGAGCGGCAGGTCCTTGTAGGACTTCACATAGCTGCGGAAGATGTCGGTGATCATCTCCTCATTGGTCGGGCCATAGAGGAATTCGCGCTCGTGCCGATCCTCGATACGCAGCATTTCCTTGCCATAGGCGTCATAACGACCGGATTCGCGCCAAAGGTCAGCGGACTGGATCGTGGGCATGAGCAGTTGCACGGCGCCCGCGCGGTTCTGCTCCTGCTCGATGATCTTCTGGACCTTCATCAGCACCTTGTAGCCAACGGGCAGCCAGGAATAGAGACCGGAAGCCTGCTGGCGGATCATCCCTGCCCGCAGCATGAGGCGGTGCGACACGATCTCTGCTTCCTTTGGCACGTCGCGCAGGACGGGCAGGAAATAGCGGGACAGGCGCATGGCAACTCCGGAAAACTTGGCTTCTGGCAGGATAAACGGACCCCGTTTCACCCCGGCGCAGACGGCTCGACTCGTGACTTCTGTTGATGCCCACTCAAATCCTAACCGTCCATTCGATGCAAGCATGCAAGCCATGCAGAATCTGCTTGGCAGAGCAAAAAACTATTGTTAGGGTCCCGGCCAATAAAACAAAGGCGGCCCAAACCGCCGGACGTCGACAACGTCAAGGGAGGAGCGTTGGCCGCCGCTGTATAGCGTGCCTAAGACCAACGTATTGTCGATAAAACTCATTCAAGCAGGGCCTCTAGGCCCTGCTTTTTTGTTTGAGGATCAGCGGATTATGGCCAAAACCGAAAGTTTCGTGCGAATAGCAATGTCATTTGCCGGAACGGTCAGTGCGCCGCATTTTGACCGGACGGCGTTCAAGGTGAAACGCACCTTTGCGACGCTTGCGGCCGATGGGCAGAGTGCCAACCTCAACTTCACGCCCGAAGAACAACACATGCAGTGCTTACTGGCGCCCCATATCTTTTCGCCTGTCGATAATGGATGGGGACGACAGGGCTGGACGACCATGTTGATCGAGCCGGCAACGGAGGCTGATATTTCCGCAGCACTTGCCACGGCCCATGCGCACGCGGTGGGAAAATCCACGTCGAAAATATAACGGCACAACGGCCGCTGCGCTCTAGCGCTATCGCAAGGTGGAGGGCTGGCTGATAACCGGTTCAGCGGTTCCAGTATGCCACGAGCCATGGGTTCGTCAGCGCCCAAAGCAGCAGGGCCGTGAACACAGCGGCGAGACCGGTGGCGAGCAGGACCTTCATGCCCAGGCGTGGACGAACGGGCGCTCCAGGATCAGACCCCGCAAGCACTTCCGAGCCCGCCTCGTGGTGACTGACGCTGCCAATCGGCAGCACTGCCACGAAGGTGAGCCACCAGATGACGAAGTAGATGGCGATGATCGAACCGATTTGCATGAGCAGGTTCTAACGCGGTTCCGACATGGTGGAAAGCGGCGGGGTGTCGCGGCTGCGCTCCCCGCCAGTTCACTCAAACGCGGTGGACGAAGACGCTGACATTGGGCTTGCGGCCCCAGAACGCGTTGACCTCGTTGCGGATGGCCTTGAACAGTGCCGAATTGAGCACTTCCGTGTCACTGCGGCGCTTGGGAGGCATGGACTTGATCACCCCGGCAATCGTGTCCTCGACGAGTTCGATCACGGATTCATCCTCGGTCTCAGGTAGGCCTTCGACGACCAACTCGGGCCCGGAAACCACCTGGCCGCTCGAATTGACGGCAAGGCTGACGATGATCATGCCGCCAAAGGAGAGGCGCCGACGCCCCTTCACGCCCGATTCTTCAGGCGTACAAAGCACGAGGCCATCCAGATAAAGTTCGCCAGTACGCACCTCGGCCGGGAATGCCATGGGTTCGGGGAAGAGGCGGACCAGATCACCATTGCGCGCTTCGCAGACATTGGGGATGCCGGAAGCGCGGCCCAGCTTGGCATGCGCCTCGAGATGCATGGCTTCACCATGGACCGGCACCAGAACTTCCGGCTTCACCCAGGAATACAGCTTCTGCAGCTCGCCCCGACGCGGGTGACCGGTCACGTGAACAAGCGCGTCACTGGCGGTGATGACTTCGACGCCCTTGTCGATCAAGAGGTTCTGGATGTCGATAACTTCGCGTTCATTGCCGGGAATGGCCCAGGACGAGAAGATCATCCGGTCGCCGGCATTGAGATCGATGACCGGGTGGTCGCCACGGGCAATCCGAGCGATGGCCGCGCGGGCCTCGCCCTGGCTGCCGGTGCAGATCAGCACGCACTTGTTGCGCGCAATGGTCTTGTAGGCATCCTGGTCATGCAGGGTCGGCAGGCCTTCGAGCATGCCCAATTCCCTGGCAATGCCCATGATCCGGTGCAGCGAACGGCCCGACAGGACCACTTCACGGCCAGCCGCATGGGCGGCCCGGGCAATCGAGACGACGCGACCGACATTGGAGGCGAAGGTTGTGACCGCGACGCGGTTGGGCGCCTCCATGATGAGCTTGGTGAGATTGGCGCCCACTTCCTGCTCGCTGGGGCTCTCGCCCTCCTTCATCGCGTTGGTGGAGTCGCAAATGAGGGATAGCGGCAAGTCGCTCTCGGTGCCGATCTGTTCGAGCCGGGCGAAGTTGGTCGGTGCGCCGATAACCGGGGTGGGATCGAGCTTCCAGTCGCCGGTATGCAAGGCGCGGCCCACCGGCGTGGTGATCAGCAGAGCATTGGACTCGGGGATCGAGTGCGCAACGTTGATGGGCTCGATGGTGAAGGGGCCGACGGTGAACGGCTTGCCGGGCTGCATGATGGTGACGTCGACATTCTCGACGATGCCATCCCCTGCCCGCTTTGCCGCCAGCATGGCAGCCGTGAAGGGCGTCGCGTAGACAGGCTTGTCAAAGACCGGCCAGAGGTCGAGCACAGCGCCGTAGTGATCTTCGTGGCTGTGGGTGAGGATCAGAGCAAGGACGTCGTCTGCGTTCTCCTCGAGAAATTCCGGATTGGCCATGATCAGCTCGATGCCCGGCAGTTCCGGGCCACCGAAGCTGACGCCGCAATCGACCACGATCCACTTGCGCGAGCGCTCCGGCCCGAAGCCGTAGGCGCCCATATTCATGCCGATCTCGCCGACGCCGCCCAGCGGCACGAAAACGAGTTCATCCCTTTGGTTTTTAGCCATGGGTCCGTTCAGTCCTTTCATGCGCAGCGCCGGAGCGATCATTGGTCGCCGGTCGCCTGCGCAGTAGTTGTGGTCAGCTTCGGGCGCTGGCCGTTGCCCCAAAATGCACGTCACCCGCTGAAATTGCGATGCGACGGTTGTCGTCGGCGCGGACGATCAGCCGTCCCGCGTCGTCGATGGTCTCGAAAATCCCGCGCAGCACGTCACCATTCTGGTTGACGGCGACCGGCGCGCCTATGCCTGCGGCGGAAGCCCGCCACTGCGCCAGCACCTCGCCGATGCCGCGACCGTCGTCCCAGAGGCCGAAGGTCTCAACCCAGGCATCGCCCAGCGCTTCGAACACGTCTTCGGCCGCCAGGCTGACACCGAGTTCGGCAAGGCTGGTGGCCGGGTAAGGCAGGCCCTGCGGCGCCGCCACGACATTGACACCGAAGCCGATGGCGATGGCATGCCGGCCATCAACGAGTTTGCTGGCCTCGAGCAGGATCCCGGCAAGCTTGGCGCCATCGGCCAGGACATCATTGGGCCATTTCAGGGCGATCCGGGATGTCCCGCCCAATGCGTCGGCACCATCG
>JAEWBN010000004.1 GCA_023391095.1 Pseudomonadota bacterium | reverse complement strand
TTCTCCCGGTTTGACGCTCGTGCTGCCGGCGGTGCGCGCGGTTGGCACCAGGGCGCGAAGGTCTCGATGATCACCATGGTGCCGCCGCAGCAGGGACAGGGCGGGCGCAGGTCTGATGCCTCGGCGGCCTGCGGTTCGTCCGGTGCCGGTGCCACCCCAAGCATGTCGCGGGCCTTGGCGAGGCAGTCCTTGCGAGCGGAGCCGGCCAGCAGGCCATAGTGCCGGATGCGGTGGAATCCGCGTGGCAGGACGTGGATCAGGAAGCGGCGAATGAACTCGTCGGCGGCCAGGGTCATGACCTGCTGGCGATCGGCGCCGCTGCGGCGATAGTCTTTGTAGCGGAAGGTCACCGCGGTCCCATCGAAGGCGATGAGGCGACTGTTCGAGATCGCCACGCGGTGGGTGTAGCGCGAGAGATAGGCGAGGACAGCCTCGGGCCCGGCAAAGGGCGCTTTGGCATAGACCACCCAGCGCTTTTTGCGGACCGGCGCAAGGTGACGCTGGAAGGCCCGCCGATCGTTGAGCCCTGCCAGCTTGCCGAAGAAGGCGAGCTTTCCGGCATCATGGAGGTCGAGCAGCTGGGTCAGGAACAATCGCCGGAACAGCGCACCGAGGACCCGGACTGGCAACAGGAAAGCCGGACGTGACGAGATCCACTGTTCATCCGGCGCAATGCCACCACCGGGCACGATCATGTGGATATGGGGATGGTGGGTCATGGCCGAACCCCAAGTATGAAGCACAGCCGTGATGCCGATGCGGGCGCCCAGATGTTTTGGATCGGCCGCAATCGTCAGCATGGTCTCGGACGCCGCCTTGAACAGCAGGTCATAGATCCGCGCCTTGTTCTGGAACGCAATGTCAGCGATCTCGGCCGGCAGCGTGAACACGACGTGGAAGTACCCGACCGGCAGGAGATTGGCCTCCTGGGCCTCCAACCATGTGCGTGCCGCCGCGCCCTGGCACCGAGGACAGTGCCGGTTGCGGCAGGAGTTGTAGGCAATCCGCTGATGCCCGCAGTCGGAACAGGCTTCGACGTGACCGCCCAGAGCTGCGGTGCGACAGGTCTCGATCGCAGACATGACCTTGAGTTGGCCCAGGCTCAGATGCCCGGCATGGGCCGCGCGATAAGCTGGGCCGGCAGAACGGAAGATATCGGCGACCTCGATGGTGGCACGCACCGCTCAGGGGTCGGGCGGTTCCTCGGTCGGAACGAAGATACCCAACTTGTCGAGCGGACTGGTGACGGCCCGCACCGTGCGCGTTGCCACCTTGGTGTAGAGGGCGGTGTTCTCCAGCTTGGCGTGACCGAGCAGCGCCTGGATAATGCGGATATCGACGCCGTCTTCCAGAAGATGGGTGGCAAAGCTGTGCCGCAGGGTATGCGGGCCGACGCGCCTGGTAATCTCGGCGGCTTGGGCCGCTTCGACGACCACACGATAGAGCTGCCTGGTGCTGATTGGCTTGAGCGCGTGCTGGCCCGGAAACAGCCAGCCGTCGCGGTGCAGCACGCCCTGGCGATGGCCGACCTGCCACCACTGGCGCAGCAAGGTGAGCAGGTCGGGTGAGAGCATGGCATTGCGATATTGCCCGCCTTTACCACGCTCGACCCGGATCAGCACGCGTTCGCTGTCGATATCGCGCACCTTGAGCATGGCCACTTCGCCAACGCGCAGTCCGGCGCCATAGGCAACCGACAGCGCCGCCTGGTGCTTGAGGCTGGTGGTGGCGTTGAGCAGGCGCGCCACCTCGTCGCGGCTCAGCACCACTGGCAAATTGCGGGGACGGCTCACGCGCACCAGCTTGCGCGCCAGATCGGGCCGATCCAGGGTATTGGTGAAGAAGAACCGCAGCGCCGAGACCACGCTGTTCATGGTGGGCACCGGAACGCCGGCTTCACTCTGGGCCAGTTGAAACTGGCGAACATCCTCGGTGGTCGCGGTATCCGGCGGCCGCCGCAGGAAGCTGGCGAAGCGCCCCACATCACGGATGTAGTTGCGCTGGGTCGCCACCGAGAAGTGGCGCATGTTCATGTCGTCGATCAGCTTCTGTCGCAGCGGGCTGACAGGGGTGTTGGGGAGTGGCGTCGTCATCGTTCGGCTCCTGGATTGAAGGAGCCAAAAGGGAACGCCTGAACCAGGCGATCCTCAATAAAGCCGTGACGACCAATGCCTTGCCGTTATCTCACCGCGCGCACGCTCCCGCGCAGCGGGTTAGTTCACCGACCCCATACCGGACGTTCAGTATTTGGCCGCGGCGACCCAAAAGCTGCCACTTCATTAGCCGTCGCCCAATTGGCGATTCTTGTGACCAGCAGTGTTTAGGGGCGCCCGGTGGGCATGAAGAAGAACGTTGGGCCATCATCGATGATGTTGGCCAACCGGTAGGTTCTGCGCTTCACGTCACAGGATTGCGGACGCTGCAGCGAAAAGCGCTGCAAACAGGGCGACAAGACTGGGAACAATTACTGCCACCCCGGAAACTAGTGCCAGCAGAGACACCGGGCGAAGTGATCCTCGAGACGTTCTGAACATGTCCTACCTCCGCTTTGCGCCATGGCGAGCGGGATCGTGTTGCAAGTAGGGCAGGAAATCAACTCTGTCTCTCGTTCGCAACCGCGGCGCAGCAAGTTGTTTGATCTTCGTCAAGTCCGCCGGGCGACTTTGCACGTAGGCTCCCGCTATCCGGCTGGGAGCAGCAATGCGCGAAGGGACTTACGCGGCCCACAACTTGGCCCTGTGTCATGAGGAGCAACTGGCGATCTGCCTTGCTCTGGAGACGCTCGTCGACACTTTGCCCTATCACGTTGATCCCACTTCCCTGCGTCGGATAGAGAAGGCCGTCGTACCTGTCATGCACAGCTGCTTTCTCCAGTGGAGCCTAGTCCGTGGCTCGACCCAGGCGCTTGCGAATGTTGCCAATATGGAGGAACTCCTACGCGATATGCAGCGGCAGGATCAGGAGGACCTCGGACTAGCGGAGGAAATCCAGGTGACCCTGGGGGAGTGGAATAATGGTGGCACAAGTCTCGACCCCGAGGCCATGGCCTACCTGATACGCGGCTTCGTTACGGCGCGGCGCCGGCGCGTCGTGCTCGAGCGAGCCCTCATAGCCTAAAATGAAGGCCTACAGGGAGGTGGTGTTGGTTGCGGTCGCGGTGCGGGCGACGTAACTATGGGCTGACACGGAGCCCAAGTCATTAATGGTGGACAAAGCAAAGATACGTAGTCTGCCCATCTTCGCCCACTTGGCAGAGAGTGATTTCGAAGACGTCCATGGTGCCGCCGTCCGGCGGTCGTTCGCTGCTGGAGCAAACGTATTCGAGCAGGGCAATATTGCGGATCATTTCTTCGTTCTCCTCGATGGCCGCCTTCGCGTCACCCAGGTAACGGCGGAGGGCCAGCAGATCATTGTCCGCATCGTCAACCCGGGCGATCTTTTCGGCATCGCCAAGGCTCTGCAGCGCACCGATTATCCCGGGACTGCCACTGCCGTGAGCGACAGCCTCGTCCTGTCCTGGCCGATGGCCCGATGGTCCGATTTTATGGGCAGCTATCCCTCTATGGCGATGAGTGCCATGCACACCATGGGCACCCGCCTGCAAGAGGCCCAGGCGCGAATGCGTGAACTGGCGACTGAGGAGGTGGAGCGCCGGGTGGCCCATGCCGTCTTGCGGCTAGGGGAACAATCGGGCCGGGAAGAGGGGGGCGGCATTCGCATCGACTTTCCGGTGTCCAAACAGGACATCGCTGAAATGACGGGAACGACCCTCCACACAGTGTCGCGCATTCTGACAGCGTGGGAAAATGCCGGACTTGTGGTAGGTGGTCGTCAGAAATTGTTCCTCAAGGATCGGAACCGGCTCTCCCTTATTGGTGACGGTGTAACGCCGGGTCTTCTCGGAGGCTAGGGTGCTGCCGGCAGCTTGCGCCCGGGCAAAGACTTAAGGGGAGCGGGCAGGCTATGGTGACTGCTAGAGGAGAGAAACCATGAAGGCACTCGATCTTGACGTGCGACCGATCCTGCGAGCAGGTGGGGAGCCTTTTGGCACGATCATGGCAGCCGTGGGTGAGCTGGCCCCTGGTCAATCTCTGCGCCTGCTCGCCCCCTTCCGCCCTGATCCGCTCCTGCAGGTGCTGGGTCGCCAGGGCTTTGCAAGCGACCCACGGCGGCTAGAAAGCGGCGACTGGGAAGTCACCTTCTCGCCCGTTCGTTCGGCCAATGATGCTACAATGCCAGTCGACCCGATGGCCCCGGTCACCTGGCCGCAACCCTCAGGGCATGTTGACTGCACAGGGTTAGAACCTTCGGCTGCGGTGAGGCGCATCTTCACCGTCCTGGACACCATCGGCGTCGACAAGGTGTTGTTTGCGCTAACCAGCGGGGGGCCCGCTGATCTGGTTCCTGAACTCGAAGCCAAGGGGCACGCCTGCTATGGACAACTTGACGAGCAAGGCAGCACCTACCGGCTGATGATCCTCAAAGGTCCACCGTCGGCCTGATAGCACGCAGAAATGCGGTCCGCTGCGGGGAGATCCACCTCTTCCGCAACGGACCGCCTCTGGTTCCGGCAGTGCAACCAGGCTTCTGCCGGAACAAGCGCGCTCTACCCCCACAGCTCGCAGCGCGCGATTTGCTGGCATTCGCACAGCTGCCGAACCTGCGTTCGACACTACCAGCGTAGTAGCGGTTTGACCTGGCTTCTTTGTGCCATCGCAACCAGTTCACGAATATGCTGGCACGCCAGCGAACCAGACATGCGTCAGGGCCAGTACGCCATAGACCGCAAGGCCAAGTAGAAGATGCCGCACGATCCTGCCGGAGAAAGCCGGTCGCCAGCCTGCCCGTAATGCGGCCAGCAACGGCAGTTGTGGCGCGCGCGCCGCCAGCCGGTCCCATTCGGGTCGACCGAGTTTTGCCTGCCGGCGCCGGTCGAGGGATATCATGGACAACGCGGACATGGCTGCGAAGGTGCCGAACAGGACGACATGGCCCACGTCCCCGTTTGCAGCAATATGCGCCAGCGACCAGATCAGCAGGGCCCATAGAACCGGGTGGCGCACAACGGCGACAATGCCGGGACGCAGCGGGTCGAAGGCTTCTCGGTTCAGCGACATGGATAGCGGATTAGGCGCCAGGATCCCTGCGATGGCGAGGATAAGGGCAAACGGCATGACGAGGCGCGGAACGGCCAGGCTCATGTCAGTAGTGGGCCAGAGCTCGATGTAGGGTGCCGTCGCCGAGGCGTGGATCAGAGCCAGCAACAGGAGCAATGAAACTATGCCATACAAAGAGAAATAGCCGCCACGCCCGAACAAGCCGATCAGGCGGGCGCGAACAGGCGGCAGGGCGGGAACCAGGTGGCTCAGCACGAAAGCGCCAAGCACGGCTATGAGCGGGAGCCAATCTTGCATGAGAATGAGTGCCGGCCCGCGTCGCGGGCCGGCGCATCCGTTTGATTACTGGGCAAGCTCGGCATAGATCGCTTCAAACCGTTCCTTGGCCTTGTTCGGGACCTTGACGGCCTGGATCGCCTCGAGATTGGCCGGTGCGTCACCGACCACGACCAGCGCAACCATGCCCATGCCCAAGTGGGGAGCGCATTTGATGCCATAGGCGCCAGCCTCGGTGAAGGTCACGACGACTTCCTTGCCCATCGCGCCCTTGAAGGCTTCCGCCCCCTCGGGCAGCATGTCCTTGATCGTCTCGGCATTGTGACCCTTGTCGGTGGGCAGGAACGTCACGGTATCGCCCGGCTGCACTTCAATGAGCGCCGGCTCGAATACCATGGTGCCGGCTTCCCCCTTGTTGAGCATCTGCACGTCGAAATTGGCAGCGAAGGCGGGAGCAGCGACCATGGTCAGCATGGCGATCGCGGCAAATACTTTGAGGGTCTTCATTTGGATCTCCTGATGACGAGACCGCATGTCGATCTCGTTGCCCCCTTCTAGACCGCCGTCGGCGATGCACTTTGATGCAGAACAAACAGTCGAAGTTGTCGCACCCGCCTGTGTTCAGGCGGAGATCAGGTCGACGGTTAGCGCTCGTCATCATCATCAAGGATGCGTTCTGCGGCCCCCTGCAGGTCGTCATACTGACCGGACCGCAGGGACCACAGAAAAGCGCCTAGGCCCAGCAGGCCAAGGCCAAAGGCGACCGGGATCAGCACCACCAGGACGTTCATGGCGCAGCACCGGCAGGTGCGGTTGCCGCGTGTATGGCCGGTGGCTGCTGGGGCGCCCGGAGGCGCAGGGCATTGCCGACCACGATCACCGACGACAGGGACATGGCCGTCGCCGCGACCAGCGGGGTCACATAGCCCAGGATGGCCACGGGCACTGCAATGGCATTGTAGAGAACCGCGAAGCCCAGGTTTTGCCGAATTAGGCTGCCGGCATCGCGCGCCACGGCGCGCGCGTGGGAGACGGCAGAGAGGCTGTCCTTGAGAAAGACGAAATCGGCGGCATTGCGCCCTACATCGGCGGCACCAGACGGCGCCATGGAGACATCGGCGCCGGCGAGGGCAGGCGCATCGTTGAGCCCGTCACCCACCATCAGCACGCTGTGACCTTTGGCGCGCAACGCTTCGATCAACTCCAGCTTGCCCGCGGGCAGCACATCGCCGAACCAGTCATCTACACCGATATCGGCGGCCACCCGGGCGACAACCGCCCCATCGTCTCCTGAGACCAGCATGACCTTGAGCCCGTCTGCCTTTAGCGAAGCGACGGTTGCATTGGTGTCCGCCCGCAATTTGTCCTCGAAGCGGAAAGCTGCGAGTATCTCCCCATTGCGGGACAGCACAGTGCCACGCACAGCCCCGGCGTCAGTAAGGGCCCAGTCGGCGCGGCCGAGGCGATAGAGGTCATCTCCCATCCGGCCCTCGACGCCCAGGCCCGCCGTCTCGGCAACCGATTCCAGTGTTATGTCACCGGGGGCATCGGCGGCTTCCACCAATGCGATCGACAGCGGATGGCGCGAACTGACCGCCAGAGCCGCGGCAATGGCCATGGTTTGGGGCGCGATATCGCCGGCATTAAGCAGGATCGGCCGACCCACGGTCACGGTGCCCGTCTTGTCCAACAGCACCGTGTCGATGGTGGCAATCCGCTCGAGGCCGGAACCATCCTTAGTGAGGATGGAGCGCTCGAACAGCCGACGCGCTGCCACAACCTGAACAATCGGCACGGCGAGGCCCAGGGCGCAGGGGCAGGTAATGATCAAGACGGTGATGGCGACGCTGATCGAATGGTGCCAGTCGCCAGACAGCAGCACCCAGCCGACAAGCGTCAACAGCGCCGTAAGATGCACGACGGGTGAATAGAGCTGAGCCGCGCGATCGGTGATGCGGCGATAGCGCGCGCGTCCACCTTCGGCTGCTTCCATCAGCCGGACCATTTCGGCAAGAAACGAGTCCGCCGCAATCGCCGTGGCCCGCATCTGCAACGGGCCGGTGAGGTTGAGCGTCCCCGCGCGCAGGGAGGTTCCCAATGATGCCAGCTGTGGCATTGCCTCGCCCGACACCATCGCTACGTCGACATCGGAACTCCCCTGTTCCACAATGCCATCAACCGGCACCCGGTCGCCGGCCACCAGGACGACTCGATCGCCCACCGCGATCTCGCCCACCGACACATATTCTCGCGTACCGTCAGGCCGCAGGACATTGGCACCGCGGGCGGCGAGCCGCGCCAGGCCACGAACCGCCGTGCGCGCCCGTTCCCGCATCATGTGATCGAGCGTCCGCCCGATCAGCAGGAAAAACAGCAGGGTGACCGAAGCATCGAAATAGGCGTGGTGCCGTTCGGTCAGCGTCTCGAAGACGCTGAGCGCAAAGGCCAGCGTCACTCCCAGCGAAATGGGAACATCCATGTTGGTACGGCCGTGGCGCAGGGCCTGCCAGGCCGAACGAAAAAACACCTGGCCGGAATAGACGAGCGTCGGCAGCGCTATGAGTGCCGAGATCCAGTGAAACAGCTGGCGAGCCTCGTTGCTGGCCCCCGACCAGACGGAGACCGACAGGAGCATGATGTTGCTTGCCGCAAAGCCCGCCACCGCCATGGCGCGGATCAGCTTGCCAAGTTCGGCATCCTTCGCCTCAGGCAGATCGTCGCAATAATTGGCCGGATAGCCGAGGCGATCCAGCGTACGCCGCAGTGGTGGAGGCGCTTCGCGGCCCTGCCACTCCACGGCGACCCGTCGGGTGGAGAGGTTGACGCGCGCATTCTGGACGCCAGGCAAGGCATTCAGTGTTTTTTCCACCCGGCGGATGCATGCGCCGCAATGAACGTCAGGCACCGACAGCTCCGTGCGGAACGCGCCGCTCTTAAGCGGGCGGCTCGCCAGCAGCAGTTCATCGCTTCCGTTAAATGCTTCGCTCGCGGCCGCCGCACTCATTACCGGTTCTCACCTGACAGCTTTATATGCGTGCCACGTTGCATGCCCGAGCAGCGGAAATACGATGATCATGCCGATCAGGGCCGTGGCAAGAGAGAGGGCGACCAGCACCATGACCACGGCGCCCCAGGCGATCATCACCCAGACATTGTTCCAGACCAGGGCAAAGCTTACGCCCATGGCAGTGAAGGCGTCGGTCCGCTCGTTGAGCAGCATGGGTATGGAAAATACACTAATGGCGAAGGCCAGCGCGGCAAACAGGCCACCGACGATGGTGCCGGTAAATAGCAGGCCCCATCCCAGTGGGGTTGTGACCAGCAGGATCAGCATCTGGTCAAAGCCGGGAAACGCCTTGTAGCCAAAGAACAGGGCGTAGAGCAGTACCGCCGCCCGCATCCACACCATCATCAGCAGCATCAGCAGCAGGCCGGCAAAGATGACCTGGGCGCCCGACCTGGCTTTGGTGACCAGCATGCGATCAAGGCTCGGGCGTCCGCCCTCCTCCAATATACGGCTCTTTTCGTAAAGGCCAATGGCCACCACGGGTGCCACGATCATGAAGCCCGATAGCGCCGGAAACAGCACGTAGTCCCAGCCGAAGGTGAACATGGCGTAGATCAGCAGCGCCGACAGAGCCGCTACCAGTATTCCATAGCCAAGGCTTGGCAGGGGGTTGCGCCACAAATCGCGCCAGCCGGCGCCAAGCCAGGTGAACACGACCGAGAGCGGGAGGTGCCGCTGCTTGTTGGAATCAAGGGTTTCCTCGACGGTCGAGGTTTCCGAGAGAAGGCCGTAGTGGTGGGCATCGGACATCGTGTTCTCCACAAACCGTCAGCAGGAAGACTTGGCAGCGCTGAACTGCCCGGGCGTAGCCACACCGGGCTTTTCATGGGCGACGCAGTCGGGCTGCGACAGCAGCGCCACATAGAGCAGGTGTGCATTGGCCGCGAGGAAGATGCCCATGACCGTCAGCACGATCGCGACGCCTATGGCAAGCCGCCGCCAAGGCGGCGCCGACCCAGCTCGCGCGGTCATGGCGAGGCCATGCCCAGTGCATAGACATAGAGCGCCAGGGTCTTGATCTCCGTGGCGGTCAGCCGCTCGTCCCAGGTCGGCATATGGCCGGTCCGCCCGCCATGCACGGACTCGATGATGTTCTCGATGGTTCCACCATAGAGCCAGGCGGCATCGGTCAGGTTCGGCGCGCCGATGTCGGCCATGCCGGTTCCACTTTCACCGTGGCAGCCCGAACAATTGTCGATAAACAACTGCTGGCCGGCGGCAATAGTGTCGACGTTGTCGGCGGTCGTGAATTCGGGATGGCTCAACGAATAGACATATTGAGCCACCTGACGCACTTCGGGCCGTCCCAGCATGGCGTCACGGCCAAAGGCCGGCATCTGTGACATGCGCGTTTCGTCGTGTCGGGCATTGATGCCCACGCGCAGGGTTTCGGCTATCGCTTCCGGGCTGCCATCACCCCATAGCCAGTCGCCATCGGTCAGGTCGGGATAGCTGCTGCGGCCAGTGCCGTTGAGCCCGTGGCAGGCAGCGCAGTTGTCGCCAAACAATTGCCGCCCGCTCTGCGCCACATGGGTCATCAGTGCCTCGTCCGCCTGGATCTCATCAAAGGCCAGTGCAGCAATCTGCGATGTCCAGGGTTCGCGCGCCACCTGGTTAGCAACGACCGCCTGTTCCACCGTGTCCTTCTGGTCGATCCCCAGAATGCCCTTGGTATAGGTCCAGCCCAGGGGGAAAGCCGGCATCAGTACCCACCACACCAAGGCAAACAGGTGCGTGACCACGATGAACCAGAGGATGCCGCGGGGCACCGGCGTATCCAGTTCCTTGATACCGTTCCACTCGTGACCGGTGGTTTCTTCCCCGCTGACCGGGTCGATCTCGGCCTTGCTCACGGACGATCCTCCTTGCGCAACACAGACGTCTTGGCCGAGTCGAACTTCTTCCGGTTCTTGGGCCAGAAGGTATAGACCAGAACGGCCGCCGTCATGGCCAGCAGGTAGAACAGGCCCCAGCTCTTGGCGAATGCGGTGAGAGTGTCATAGTCAAACGACATGGTCACTGTTCCTCCGCCTGATCCAGCGCGGCCCCGGCCGCTGGGGGATCGGCGGGCAGTTCGGGTGCTGCCGTATCCACATAGGCCGCATCGGTGAGCTGACCCAATACCTGCAAATAGGCGATCAGGGCATCGAGTTCCGTGACACTGGTGGTCACGCCATCAAAGGCGCTGATCTGGGTATCCTCGCCATAGCGCTCGGTCATGGCATAGGCATTGTCGGAGTCGGGTGTCGCCTGTCCGAGGGTGTCTCGGGTGGCGTCGGCGACCATCTCGTCGGTATAGGGCACGCCCAGCGCTTGCTGCGCCGCCAGATGGGCGGAGAGAGCCGATGCATCCACCTGCGTGCGGGCCAGCCAGGGATAGGCCGGCATGTTAGATTCAGGCACGACGTCGCGCGGATTGTTCATATGCATGGCGTGCCAAACATCGGAATACTTACCGCCAATGCGGGCCAAGTCTGGTCCGGTTCGCTTTGACCCCCACTGCATGGGTCGGTCATACTGGGACTCGACAGCCAGGGAATAAGGGCCGTAGCGGTCCACTTCGTCAGCCAGTGTGCGGATCATCTGGGAATGGCAGGCGTAGCAGCCTTCCCGGATGTAGATGTTGCGCCCGGCCAACTCGAGCGGGGTATAGACCCGCATGTCGGGCACGGTCTCGACGGTCTCGTCGATCGTGAATAGCGGGGCGATCTCCACGATCCCGCCGACGCTGGCAGCGGCGATAATGAGCAGGACGAAGCCTATGGCATTTCGTTCGACTTTACGGTGAAAGAACTCGGCCATGACTACTCCGCAGGGCTTGGGACTGCGCCGGCAGGGGCGAGTTCACCCTCGCCTAGCTTTTCCTGAACCGGAATGCCGCGCCGCACCGTCATCCAGATGTTGTAAGAGCCGACAATGGCGCCGATCAGGAACAGCAGCCCGCCAATGGTGCGCGCGATATAGTAGGGGTACATGGCGACCAGCGTATCCACGAAGGAGTAAGCCAGCGTGTCGCTCTCGGTATAGGTGCGCCACATGAGCCCCTGGATGATCCCCGAGTTCCACATGGCGAAGACGTAGATCAGTGTGCCGGTCAGAGCTAGCCAGAAGTGGACCTCGATAAGGCCGTTAGAGTACATGCGTTCGCGTTTCCACAGGGCTGGCACCAAAGTGTAGATCGACCCGAAGGTAATCAGCGCCACCCAGCCCAGGGCGCCGGCGTGAACGTGTCCCACTGTCCAGTCGGTATAGTGCGACAGGGAGTTGACCGCGCGCACTGCCATGAACGATCCCTCGAAGGTCGACAGCCCGTAAAAGATCGCAGCGACTACCATGAAGCGAAGGGTGGCGTCATCTCGCACCTTGTGCCAGGCGCCGCGCAGGGTCATGAGCGCATTGCCGGCCGATGCCCAGGACGGCACCAGCAGCATGACGGAAAAGGTCATGCCCAGCGTCTGCACCCAGTGCGGCAAAGCCGTATAGTGCAGGTGGTGCGAACCAGCCCACATGTAGAAGAAGGTGATGCCCCAGAAGCTGAGGATGGACAGCCGGTAGGAGAAGATCGGTCGGTTGGCACGCTTGGGCAGGTAATAGTACATCATGGCGAGGAAGCCCGCCGTGAGAAAGAAGGCCACCGCGTTGTGGCCATACCACCACTGCACCATCGCATCCTGCACGCCCGGCCAGATCGTGTAGCTCTTGGCGCCAGCCAGGCTCACCGGAAGAGCGAGGTTGTTGACGATGTGCAGGATCGCTACGACGACGATGAAAGCCAGGTAGTACCAGTTAGCCACATAGATATGGGGCTCCTTGCGCCGCGCCAGGGTGCGCAGGAACAGGACGAAATAGGTCACCCAGACAATGACGAGCCAGATGTCGGCATACCATTCCGGCTCGGCATATTCTTTGGACTGGGTGATGCCCATGCCATAGCCGGTGACGGCCATGATACAGAACAGGTTGTAGCCGAAGATCACGAACCATGGACTCACATGCCCGGCGAGGCGTGCCCGGCTAGTGCGCTGTACGACATGGAATGAGGTGGCGATCAGCGCATTGCCGCCAAACCCAAAGATTACGCCAGTAGTATGAGCCGGGCGCAACCGGCCGAAACTTGACCAGGCCATGTCGAAATTGAGCGCTGGCCAGGCGAGCTGCGCGGCTACCCAGACGCCGACAAACATCCCGAAAATGGCCCAGATCATCGTGAGTGCGATGCCCGCCTTTATCGGATCGTCGTAATAGCTCAGGGCGCGGTCCTCGACGGGCTCAGGTAGATCGAGGCGCGGAAGGATGTAGGCGGCCGTTGCGGCACACAGCAGGATGACTAAGAGGCCGTGAACCCCGATCGGATCCCACCGGCCTGGCACGGCGACCAACAGCGCTCCCAAGCCCACCAATGCAAGTAGAAACAGGCACGATTGCCGCTCCGCACGTGTCAATCCTGCAACCATCACACCGCTCCCACTCCCTTGGACCAATCAGCTTAACCTGACTGGGTAACCGGAACCTTCGAATTTCTCGTCTTCCTGCCGCTATCCGGCGACTTCGAATCCCTCCGAAAGTCTCTAGCATCAGTTTGTCGCATGCAAGTTTGTTCTGCGTCAAAGAGGTCGACGAAAGGGGAGCATAGTCAGACTTGCATTCGAGCAGGGTAGAAGGCTCGGGCGTCGGTGAACGATCGGATAGGTCTTTCGTTAAGCCTTGATGCAGTGATCCGGATTGGCTCCGGATCAGCATCGATACACAGGAGAACACCAATGAGAGTAACCGCACATCTCATCGCTGGCGGCCTGGCCGCGCTTTTGGCCGTCCCGGCTCTTGCAGCGGACCATCAGGTCCAGATGTTGAACAAGGATTCGGAAGGTCGAGCCATGCAGTTCGAGCCGGCCTTCCTGAAGGTTGCTCCGGGCGACACGGTGACCTTCATCGCCACGAACAAGGGCCACAACTCCGAGTCCATCCTCACACTCATGCCCGAGGGTGCCGAGCCGTGGAAGGGAAAGATGAACGAGGAAATCACGGTGACCTTCGAGAGCGAGGGTTTCTACGCCTACAAATGCCAGCCTCATCTGGGTCTGGGCATGGTTGGTCTGATCCAGGTCGGCGATGCGCCGGCCGAACTCGACCCCGCCGAGGTGGAAAAGCTCCCGCAGCGGGCGGAGGATCGCCTGCTCGAACTGATCGCATCTGCGGCTGAAGGCGGAGATGCGCCGGCTGCCGCGCAGTAACGACCCAGCGGGCTCGCCGCCCGGCGGGCCCTTTTATAGCAACGGAGATCCCGATGACGGACAAGAAAGACGACCCGACGCCCAAGCCCGAGGCAGGAACCAGCCTCAGCCGCCGCAGCCTCCTGGCTGGCTCGGCCGGTCTCACCTTCGTGGGTGCACTGGGCGGACAGGCCCTCGCGCAGGAGGGCGGCCATGCGGCCCACCAACAGGCAACGCACATGTCGCACGGCACCACCAGCCTCAGCGGACGCCTCTACCAGGTCAATCCCGGGATGCCCGAGCACAACGACATTGCCCATGACCCGGCCGACATCCCGCCTCCGATTACCCGCCGGGAGCCGCAGACGGTTCGCGTCGACCTCGAAACCATTGAGCTCGAAGCCCATCTTGATGCCAATAGCACCTTCCGCTTCTGGACCTTCAACGGTCGTGTGCCCGGCCCCTTCATCCGCGTTCGCGTCGGCGACACCGTCGAATGCTACTTCAAGAACGCCGAAGACAGCTGGATGGCCCATAACGTGGACTTCCACGGCACCACTGGTCCCGGTGGCGGCGCAGTCCTGACTACCGCTATGCCGGGTGAGGAGTATGCCTTCCGCTTCAAGGCGCTCAATCCCGGGCTCTACGTTTACCACTGCGCGGTCCCACCCGTGGCCATGCACATCGCCAACGGCATGTATGGCATGATCCTGGTCGAGCCGGAGGAAGGCCTGCCCCCTGTCGATCGCGAATTCTACGTTATGCAGGGCGAGATTTACACCGAGGAGCCGTTCGGAACCGCGGGCCTGCTTACCGAGAGTTACGACAAGCTCCTCAATGAGCGCCCGGAATATTTCGTCTTCAACGGCCATGTGGGTGCGCTGACGGAGCATTATCCGCTCAAGGCCAATGTCGGCGAGACCGTTCGCATCTTCTTCGGTGTTGGCGGCCCCAACTTCACTTCGTCGTTCCATGTGATTGGCGAGATATTCGATCGCGTCTATCCTTTCGCCTCGCTGACCAGTCCCCCGTTGACCGACGTGCAGACAATCACGGTGCCCCCTGGGGGCGCAGCGGTCGTCGAGTTCAAATGCGAGGTTCCGGGCCGCTATGTGCTGGTGGATCACGCCCTGTCGCGCGCCGAGCGCGGGCTGGCGGGCTATCTGATCGTCGAAGGCGAGGAACAGCCGGATATTTTCAGCCCTATCGGCGAACCGCCTGACCCCACGATGTCGGGCCACTGACCTGATGGGCGACCCGGCTTTGCCGATGGCCGCCCGCCTTTTTCAGCGGAGTTCTACATGACCTTGAATTTGTCCAGACACACGATGTTCGCTGGCACCGCAACCCTCGCGCTGATCTGTGGGGCCGCCCCTGTCCTGGCGCAGGACAGTGTTGTGGAAGGTGTATTCGCCCTACCCGGCGTTGACCAGGCGGTGACCGGCGAGCTCAATGTGGTCGAGACCGGACCACTGACGCGGAGGATCGAGCTCACCTATGCTGACAAGGCATCGGGTGAGCAGATTGCTGGCTACGATGTGGAACTGACCCAGCAACTGCACATCCTGGCGACCGACGCCGGACTGACCCACCTGATCCACGAGCATGCCGACGTGGTGGGGGACGACGGTCGCTTCACGGCCGAGCTCGAATTTCCCGCGCCCGGCCTCTACCATATCTATACCGACGCGGTGCCCACCGGCATTGGCCAGCAGGTGATGCGCTTTGACGTCACCATTGGCGAGGCTGCTTCCCCGTCCGATTCGCCTCGCCCGGCTGTCGATGTTTCAGCCAGCCCGCTCGTTTCCTCAGATGGCCCCTATTCGGTCACCCTTGATGCCGCACAGTTGCAGCCAGGGGTAGAGAGCGCGGTGTCGCTGCTGGTGGAGAAGCACGGTGAGCTTGCCGGAGACCTCGAGCCCTATCTCGGCGTTTCGGCCCACGCGGTGTTCATCCGGGCGGAAGACTTGGCTTATGTCCACGCCCACGCGATGGGTGCTGGTGCCGAAGGCGGCCACGACGCGCATGGTGCCGAGCCCGCTGCCGTTCCGACGGAGCCTGCCGGCCATGATCACGGTCTCGATGTGTCGGGCCATGGCGGTCATGAAGCGTCTGAAGATATCGGCGGACATGACGAACACGGAGACGCGGCAGCGCCGGCTGCCGGCCATGACAGCCATGGCGCTGCAGGGCCGGGGGCTGTAGATCCCAACATGAGCCTGCACGTGACACCACCGGCCGCCGGCGTCTATGCCTTGTGGATCGAGTTCATCGGCGGCGACGAAGTGCGAACCGTGCCCTTCACCATCGAAATCCCCGAAGCGCATTCGCACGCTTCCCACTGACTGGAGACAAGAAGATGAAGACCATTGCTGCCGTGGTTGCCGGTGCCGCCACCCTTCTGACGCTGTGTACGCCCGCCATGGCCCATATAGTCCTGCAGGTGAAGGATGCCCAGGTCGGCGCTGCCTATCGGGCAGTTCTCGTCGTCGGGCATGGATGCGGGGAGAAGGCAACCACCGGCGTGCGCGTGCAGGTGCCCGAGGGGTTCTACAACGTCAAACCCATGCCCAAGGCCGGCTGGACCATTGATACCGTGACCGGACCCTACCAGACCCCGTTCATGAACCACGGCACCGAGATCACCGAAGGGGTGACGGAAATCTCCTGGACGGGTGGCAACCTGCCAAACGCCTTTTTCGACGAGTTCACCTTCCGCGGCACGTTCGGGGCGGATCTGGAGGAAGGCTCAACCTTCTATTTTCCAGTGATCCAGACCTGCGGCACGCTAGAGGATGCCTGGATCGATCAATCCGGCGACCATGGAGTGGAATTCCCGGCCCCGTCGGTGAACGTGTCCCCGGCCGCGGGACACGCTCATTGATCACCGCCGTAGCAGGCCCGGGCGCTAACGCCCGGGCCTTTTTTCCACGCTGGTTCATTTTTCATGCCGCGATCATGCTCGCGGTCTTGCTGCTCTGCGTCCCCGCGCATGCGCATGCGACGCTGATCGGGACGATGCCTGCCGACAATGCGGTGCTGGACGCGCCACCTACCGCCGTGACCCTGTCCTTCAATGAGCCGGTATCGCTTATCGCTGCGACCCTCATCGTCCCAGGTGGCCATAGCCGGGTGCTCGACGGCAGCGCCTCGGAAAACACGATCTCGATAACCATGCCGGCCGAACTGGAGCGGGGCAGCCATGCCCTGAGCTGGCGCGCCGTGTCGGAAGATGGCCACCCCATCTCGGGCACAACCTTTTTCGCTATCGGCGCGGCCAGTAGCGATCCGGCTGCTGATCCATCCAGCCCTGATGCCTCGGTGGCCGGCCTGCTCTGGCTGGCGCGCGTCGTTCTCTTTATCGGCATCTTCTTCGGCGCCGGCGGTGCCGCCTTCCGCATCCTGGCCGAACTGCCTCAGGCGGCGGCTCGCTTCGCGTGGTGGACCAGTCTTGCCGGACTTGTGGTCATTCCGACAATCTTCGGGCTCCAGGGCGCCGACCTGCTCGGAAACGGCCTATTGGGTCTTGTGAGTGGGCAGGCCTGGAAACTCGCAACGGCCAGTCCCTACGGCACCACCCTTGCCCTGGCAGCCGTTTCCCTGGGCCTTTCGCTCCTCTCCCTGGCATTGCCTCGGTCCGTCTCCTGTAGGGTGATGGCCAGTATTGCCGTCCTGCTGGTCGGTCTGGGCATCAGCGCCAGCGGCCATGCCAGCGCCGCCGAGCCGCGCTGGCTGACCCGGGCCGCCCTGTTCATGCATGTGACGACAATCGCCTGGTGGGTCGGCGCGCTGCTGCCGCTGGTGCTCTTGCTCCGACAAAGCCCTCAGGTTTCAGCGCCGCCTCTGCTCCGCTTTTCCCGCGCC
Source organism: Pseudomonadota bacterium (assembly GCA_023391095.1). Taxonomy (GTDB): domain Bacteria; phylum Pseudomonadota; class Alphaproteobacteria; order Rhizobiales; family Devosiaceae; genus Devosia. Next base: position 18,681 of record JAEWBN010000004.1, on the reverse strand, counting down.
ATTCCCTTCGCCATCGTTCCCCTGGTGGCGTCGGGCGTAGCCCTGGCCGTCATCCAGCTCGGCCCGCCCGGCGCTTCCTGGTGGTCGCCCTATGGCCAGGTGCTGGCTGCCAAGTTGACCCTGCTGGTCGCCCTGTTTTCCATCGCTAGCTGGAACCGCTGGGTGCTGACGGAGCCAGCCGCCGCGGGCGACGGCCGTGCCCTCAGCCACATGCGCCGCGGCATCGCGGCGGAGATCCTCCTCATCCTGGCGGTGCTCGGCCTGGTGTCGGTCTGGCGTTTCACTCCGCCGCCACGCGCGCTTGTCACAGAACAATCAGCGCTGCTCACATTCAAACTCGTCAGCAGCAGCTTGCAGGCGACCCTAACGCTATCATCCGGCAGGGTTGGCGAGACCGACGCGCAAATCTCGCTCCAGGGCGCTGATGGCGAAGTCCTGTCGCCTCGCGCCATAACGCTCGCATTCGAGCCGGAAGGAGGCACCATCGCGCCGATCGTCCGGCGGGCGGAGGCGGCGCCCGACGGTACGTGGCGCCTCCAGGGCCTGAACCTGCCGCTGGCGGGAATCTGGCAGGTAGAACTGCGGGTGCGGGTCAGCGATTTCGAGTTGGCAAAGCTCTCCGGCGTGGTCGAGATCGCCCCATAGGACGCTGGTCAGGCCTTGGTACGCTACTGCGGCAGGTCTCTTCGAACACGGGTCAGCGCCGGCGCATATTCGACCAGATAGAGCAGGAAGGCCAGAATCCAAGCAACGCCTGCAGCCGACAGCACAACCATGTAGGCGTCTGGCACGATCGTTGCCAGTGGTCTCACCGCGCCCGCTGCGAGGATGCATCCATAGCTGGAGATCGTTACCGGCGAGGCCCGCAGCTCCATTCCGGTATGCCCCCGCGTCGCCCGCGACATTACCGCCAGTGTCATCGAACCAATGCCGCCAACTGTCAGCACATGCATGGACGAAACAGCGTCAAGCAGCCCGAATGCAGTAGCCGCGACGGCGACCAGACCCAGGACCACGAAGCCGTAGGCCAAGTGCAGGATGAGTACCAGTCCCTCTGCCCGCGTTGCCCCGCTCCGCCACCGCCACAGTCGAACGGCCTGCGCCAACGCCGCCACCAGCGCCAGCATGCCGGTCGCGTCATGTTCGGGTAGCGCTACCCAGGCGGCCAGTGCGGCGATCGCCAGGACCATGCTGGCCGTATCGACTGCGCCATAGGGGGCCGGCAAGCGGCTCTCACCCCGCTTGCTCAGCCAGTTGCGAGTGAAGCTGGGCAGGATGCGCCCGCCGATGATCATAATGAGAGTGACATAGGCCGCCACCGCCACCCGACCCGGCAGGTCGGGCCTGATCCCGGCCAGAATGCAGGCATGGTAACCCAGGTTCGCAAGCGTCAGCGCTAGCAAACCACCCAGGATCTTGAGGTTGTTCCACTTCCGACCGGTCACGATCTCGCGCGCGCAAACGGCCAGCAGTACCGGCATGAATACCGCATCTATGGCTACCGCGGTCACCAGGCCGATGGCATCGACACCAAGCAGCGCCGCCCTCCCGGCACACCACAGAAGGAAAAGGCCGAGCAAGGGCATGCCCGATACGGGTAACCGGCCTGTCCAATTGGGAACCGACGTCAGCAGGAAGCCGGCCAACGCGGCACTGGTATAGCCGAACAGCATCTCATGCCCGTGCCAGGCCGCCGATCCGTAGGACCCGCCTATTTCTAGAACACCCATCACGGCGACGATCCAGAGCGCCATGGCGGCCAGTCCCCAAATTCCGGCTGCTAAAAAAAACGGCCGGAAGCCGTAGGACAGAATAACCGGACCCGTTCGCGCAAGGCCGCGAGGAACGGGAGTGCGGCGACGGTTTTCCATGTCTGCCATGATTGAGTCCGACCTCTGGCCTTAGCGTGTACTTGGCCTGGCATTATCGACGTGGGGCGGCGATAGTCTTCTTATCCTTACGCGCCATGATTGTGGACCTCGCAGTTCGTAGGTCCACTCGAATAGTCCCGCGTACCGGAAGTTGAATAGGTGCCATAGTGGCATCGGATCGTGATCATTGACGATGAGGAATGCTTCGCCTTCGGGCAACACCTCGAATGCCGTGAAGATGGTAGCGTGCCGCATGCGTGGCAAGATCGTTGGGACATCGATAACGACGTCACTCTTGTCGCAGTGACTGCACATGTGAATATCTCGCCAGCATGGATTTAATGGTCAAGCGTCTCTAATTGCCCGCAGCGCCGATTTCCGGAACCGCACAGGCAGGATCATCCGAAGATTATGCCAGGCGAACCAAGTGCGCTCCAGCCAGTCGTTCGGGACAAACCTGCGGAGTTGAACGGCCATCCACGGCCGCATCAGTTTTCCGGTGACGCCGCGCTCACCACATAGCAGAGCGACCAGATCGGCTTCACAGTTGCTCAAGTCGCTCTCGTTATCTAACTCGAGTAGCCGAGCCAGCGAAGCCTCTGCCTGTCGCCAGTCGGCAGCAAAGATGTGGGTAAGGACATTGTTGAAATGTCCATGGTGTCGAAGCTCGATGATAAGCATGCCGGCGAGGTCCTGGAGTTTCATTCGGTCTCCACTCGCCGACACGATGTAGTCGGCTGGCGTGATTTGGTCCGGACGTGGACCATTCCAATGTTCCATGATTATCCTCCGCATTGCTTGAGCGTCGAGAGCGCTGTGCCAGTTTCGATCCGAGCGGTCTTTGCGGCAGCGCAATCACGGGCGGCCACGCTGGAATTGGGGCGGCCACGACCAAGTTACTCCTGCCCATTGTGATAGGCAGAATGCCTGATCGACATTGCTTTGTTCATTTTGGGAGTCGGACATCGGGACGTGAGACAGTATCACAAGCCTGTTGGCGCAACCGCAAAACCCTTACGTGGAATATGCCTCGGGCAAAGAAAATAGCGCTGCGAGCCAGGTCCGAAGCGTCGGTTTCCTTTGTGAACTCGCGCATGTCCGGCGGCCGCTTTTCACTCATTCGATCCGAAGGCCGACTGTCCGCTTCCCACCCCCGAAGTTGCCGATCTGAAGTCGACCCCATTGCGGACGCCACGCAGTTGAGCGAACCTCTCTGATAGCTGCCATTGCCACTACGAGGATGGTCAAATGGGTGACATGGTAATAGTGGCCTATCGGCCGAAGCCCGGCCAAGAACCTGAGCTATTGGCTATTGGCTTTGACGATGTTGCACGTGCCAGCATATTGAGGCGCTTGGGTCTGGCCACCGACAGGCCGGCCCTAGCGATGCGCTCCAGGGATGGTGTCATCGTAGAAGTATTCGAGTAGCGGAAAGGAGTAAGCGAGACTGCTCACTCGAGCCCTGAAGTTGCACAGATGTGGGCCTGATACGACGCTGTCTCCGAGTATGTGCCACTTCCTGATTTTCCCAAAGCCCAGGAGATGTTCGCGTAGTTCGAACCTGTTGATCTGATCTAAAAATAAGCCACGGTGGCGGCTGAGCAGAGTAGCCCACTTGTGTTGACGCCCCGGGGGCCACTACATAGGCATCGTTGGCCACTCGTCCCTTGATTTTCAGGAGAGAGGCAGCGATCCTGCTCGGTAATTGGAAGCACCTAGGTCAATGACGAAAGCGAAACGGCGATCCAGCAGCCCGGGTCCGACCATGATGGATGTGGCGGCGGCGGCAGGCGTGTCTCAGGCCACTGTGTCTCTTGTGCTGAGCGGCAGCAGGCTGGCACGTCTGAGCGACGCAACCCGTCAGCGCGTGAATGACGCCGCTGAGCGTCTTAACTACAAGTTCGTACGCCGCACGACGAAAAGCGAGCAGGCCGGCCGCTCTACCATCCTTTTCATTGCCGACGAGATCTCCACGGACCCATGGATGTCACTAGCCTTTGAAGGGGCGCGGGATCACGCCCTCAACCTGGGCACCAACGTCCTCATGGCGGTGAGCCATGGCGATGCCGACATCGAGGCCGACCTGTTGGCGAGCGTCAGCAAACAGGATCTGGTGGGGGTCATCTATGGCACTATCCTGACCAGGCCAGTGCACCTGCCGGAAGCGTTCGATGCCTATAATACCGTGCTGGTGAACTGTTATGACGAAGAGGGAGTGCTGCCCTCCGTCATACCAGCCGACCTGCTCGGCGGCCGGGTGGCGACCGAACATCTTATCCATAACGGGCGCCAGCGGATTGCGCTGATCAACGGACAGCAGGGACTGGATAATCCGCGTGACCGCCTGAAGGGATACCGGCAGGCCCTGACCAGTCACGACATCCCGTTCGATCCTGCCCTGGTACGCCCCGGCAACTGGGAGCCTTCCGCCGGATACGCCATGACCATGGAACTCATGGCGCTAGAAAACCCGCCCGATGCCATCTTCTGCGCCAACGATCTCATGGCTGTCGGCTGCTACGACGCGTTGCGCGAACTGGGGTTGTCGGTGCCGGAGGACGTGGCCGTGGTCGGCTTTGACGATCGCGAAATCGCCCGTTCCATGCACCCGCCTCTCACCACGCTGGTGCTGCCCCAGTACGAAATGGGCCGCCTCGCGGCTGAAATGCTGCTGGACCGGGCGAACGGTTTGAACGTCAAGGGAACGCGCATCAAGGTCGAATGCGAGCTGGTCGTTCGCGACTCGACCGCCTTGCGGCAGGGCACCGACGTTCCCGTTGCGGCGGCAGAATAGGGAGGCCGCGCGACGCGGCCTCCGATAGGGTCTTAGTCCTGGGAGCGGAAGTTCCTCACCCGGTCGAACGCGACTGCGATGACGATAAAGGATCCGACAAATGCCCCTTGCCAGAAGGTGCTGATACCGAGCAGGATCAGGCTGTTGCGGATCACTTCGATCAGCAGGGCTCCCACCACCGCGCCGAACGCCGTACCGACACCCCCTGCCAAATTGGCGCCCCCGATCACGGCTGCCGCGATGACCGACAGCTCCATCGCCTGGCCCAGATTGGTGGTAACGCCACCGAGCCAGCCAACCTCGAGCACGCCGGTAATGCCGGCCGTCACGGCCGAAAAGACATAGACCGAAACCTTGAGCTGCTTGACGGCTATACCGGTCAGCTTGGCGGCCTGCTCGTTGCCGCCCACGGCAAATAGGTGCTGCCCCCACCGGGTCCAGCGGAAGGCAAAGCCGGTGAACAGGGCGACCACGGCAAGCACGATCAATGGATTAGGCAGGCCGAGCGTGGAGCCGCCGCCCAGCGCGAGCAGCAGCGCGTGATCGGGCCCGAATTCGTACATCATCTTGTTGTTGGACAGCACCATGGCCAGGCTGCGCGCCATTGAGAGCATGCCCAGCGTGACCACGAAGGCGGGCATGCCGACATAGGCAATCAGTATTCCGTTGACGAGACCCACCAGCACCGCTGCGCCCAGTGCTGCGGGGATGCCGACCCAGATCGGCAGCCCGCTTGCCATGAGCACAGCGACCGTCATGGCGGAGAGGACGACCGTGGAGCCAACGGAAAGGTCGATGCCGCCCGACGCGATCACAGCGGTCATGCCGATGGCGATGATTCCGACAAAAGCGAAGTTGCGCGCGACGTTGAACAGGTTTCTTTCGGTTGCAAAGGTATCGGTCACCAGGCTGAGCGCCAGACACGCGACCACGGCTGCGATAAAAACCCAGAAGGTCTGATGGCTGGAAAGGCGGGAGAAAACGCCGCGATGCTGCGAGGTTTCGATCACTTGGGCTAGGGTGGAGTTGGTCGACATGCTGTATTTCCTGGTCGCTAGGCGGCTTCGATGGCGCCGGTGATGAGCCCGGTCACTTCTTCGGGTGAGGAATCGGCGGCGCGCTTGCTGGCGACCAACCGGCCCCGGCGCAGTACGGCGATCTTGTCAGCCACCTCGAACACGTCGGGCATGCGGTGGCTGATCAACACAACGGCGATGCCATGGTCCCGCAGGTTGCGGATGAGGTTGAGGACCTCGGTGACCTGCCGAACGGAGATGGCGGCGGTGGGCTCGTCCATCAGCACGATGCGCGCGTCGGTCAGCAGCGTGCGGGCGATGGCTACGGCCTGACGCTGGCCGCCAGACATCCGGCGCACCAGGTCCCGCGGCCGTGTCTCCGACTTCAGCCGGGCGAAAAGTTCGGACGAGCGAGTCCGCATGGTGGCATAGTCGACCAGCCGCAATGGACCGAAGGACCGGGTCGGCTCGCGCCCAAGGAAGACGTTGGAGGCCGCCGAAAGGTTGTCGCACAGGGCAAGGTCCTGGTAGACCACCTCGATGCCGGCTCGCTGCGCGTCGCGGGGCTTGTGAAATTCCGCCTTGTGGTCTCCGACATAGACGGCGCCTGCCGTCGGCGCGAAATTGCCGGCGATGACCTTGACCAGCGTCGACTTGCCGGCCCCGTTGTCACCCATCAGTCCAACGACCTCCCCCGGTTCTATCACGAGCGACACATTGTTCAGGGCCTGAATGGCTCCGAAATGCTTGCTCACATCCTCTAGTCGCAATGCGCTCATACGCGCCCCCCAACGTTGTTTTACCGATTTTGGCACGTGACCTCTTGACGGGCCAGATAAATGAATGATGATATTATCACATAATATGAGCTACGCCGCTAGAGCGAACGCTGATATTAGCGGGCGGTTGGGGGAAACGCAGCCGCACGAAGAGCAGATCAACAGGCCGTATCGCATGGCGATGACGGCTGCCGGAGGATCCGGCGCAAGGGAGGAATGACGATGACGAATGCTAGCCGGCTAGCCGTTGCGGCCGCGGTTCTGTCGCTCGCGGCAGGAGCCGCACAGGCTCAGGACAAGCAAACCCTGGCGATCGTGGTGAAGGGGCTCGACAACCCGTTCTTCGAACAGATCAACCTAGGTTGCCAGGACTGGGCCGCCAACAATCCCGATTCTGAATACGAGTGCCTCTATACCGGCCCCGCCTCGAGCGCCGATGAGGCCGGACAGGTGCAGTTGGTGGACGACCTGATCACGCGCGGCGTCGCCGCGATCGCTATTTCCCCTTCCAATGCCCCGGCAATGGCCAACCGGTTGCGCGAAATCGCGCCGGACATTCCGGTGATGACCGTGGATGCGGACCTGTCCGAGGCGGACCGGCCACTGCGCTCCACCTTCCTAGGCACCGACAATTACCTGATGGGCGTGATGATGGCCGAGCAGGCTATGCGCCTCAAGCCCGAAGGTGGCACTGTGTGCCTCCAGCTCGGCAATGTCGCGGCCGATAACATCAATGCCCGTGCTGCCGGCTTCCGCGACACCGTGGCGGGAGCGGACGGCACGGACAGGCTGGCTGGCGAAGGCGGCTGGACCGAAATCGAGGGTTGCCCTGTCTTCACCAATGACCAAGCGGACCTGGCCAATCAGCAGATGGCGGACGTTTTCACGTCAAATCCGGACCTCGATGCCTTTATCCTCATTGGCGGTTGGGCTCAGTTCGCGCCACAGGCTTATGCCCAGGTCACCGACCAGGTCATGGACCGCCTCGAGAGCAACGAACTGATCATTATTGCCGGCGACACGCTGCCTCCGCAGGTGCAGGCGTTCAACGAAGGCCGCAGCCATGTCCAGGTGGGCCAGCGTCCCTTCGAAATGGGGCAGCGCGCGCCCGACGTGATGATCCAGCTCATCCACGGCGAGACCGTCGAAGACCCGATTTATACCGGGCTCGACGTCTGCACCCGCGAAGAGCCGGGCTTCTGCGCCCAGTGATCTGACTTTGGACATGGCGCTCTGCGCCATGTCCTTTGCCCAAAATTAGGCCGGCGACGATGGGGCTAAGCCGTGAGACTTCTTGTTACCGGTATCACCGGCAAGGTAGGGACGAACTTCCTGCCCGCATTCCTGGCGTCTCCAAAATTCGAGGGGTGGCAGATACGCGCCATCTGCAACGAGCGCACGATTGACCACCCTCAGGTGGAGGTCGTGAAGTGCTCGCTTTCGGACGGCCGCGCTATTCGGGACGCCATGGCAGGCACCACCCACGTCCTTCACATGGCCGCGGTCAAGGAGTCGCCTGATCTGGCGATGGATGTTGGGGTGAAGGGCATGTTCAACCTGCTCGAAGCATTTCGACATACGCCCGGAGCCCAGCAGTTCATTCTTATCGGCGGCGATTGCTCGGTGGGACACATGTTCCACAAGTATGACGCACCGATCACCGAACTGTCGCCGCGCCGGGCATACCCGGGCTGCTATGCTCTTACCAAGGTGATCGAGGAGGTCATGCTTGAGCAGTACCGCGAGCAGTATGCACTGCCGGGCTGCTGCATTCGCGCTCCCTGGATCATGGAGAAAGACGACTTCAAGTACGCCTTGAGCTTCAAGGACCAGTTTGGCGGTCCGCGGTGGGACGACCTGCTGGCACAGCATGAAGTCGATCGCTACGCCAAAGCTGACGCTGTGCCGCTGCTTCTTGACAGCACAGGCTCCCCCCTGAAGCGCAACTTCATTCACGTGAGCGACCTCGTCTCGGCGATACTGGCCGCGCTGGGCAACGCGGAAGCAAACGGTCATCTGTTCAATGTCGCCATGGACCGGCCCGTCGATTACGGGGAGGTGGCGACCATCCTGCAGAACCGGCAGCGGGTCAGCATCGCCAAGATAAACACCCCATTCCATAGCAACTGGATGGACAACACCAAGGCAAAAGCCGTCCTCGACTGGCAGCCTCGTGTCGCGCTCCAGCAACTGATTGAAAGTGCCTGGACCTATGTTCGGGCGCCCAATGAACCGCGTGTCGTCCGGTATCCGGGCTAGGCGCGCATCCTTATTCGCTCGGCCCAAACGGCCGATAGCGGATGAAGCCGCCCGGCAGATGTAGCTGGGCATAGTCATGCGTCAGGTCGAACTCGATCCGACTTTGGGAGGATAGAATGAAATTCACGTCCATGGCCTCGTTGGCCATTGCTACACTTTCGCTCGCGGTCCCGGCCTTGGCCCAGGACAAGCAGCAGCTCGCCTTCGTCGTCAATGCCGCCTCCGATTTCTGGAAGCTGGCTGAGGCGGGTGTCAACAAGGCGCAGTCGGAACTGCCGAACTATGAACTACAGTTCCGCTATCCCGCACAGGGCACCGCCGCGCTGCAGAATGCGCTGATGGACGACCTGGTGGCCGCAGGCACCGACGCCATCATGATCTCCTCAGCCGATCCCAAGAATTCCGTCGACGCGTTCAACCGTATCGCAGCGCAGATCCCGCTGTTCACCACCGACAGCGATGCACCCGACAGCGACCGCGTGGCCTATCTGGGCTCATCCAACACCGCTGCGGGCGTTCAGGCCGGCGAAATCGCCGTCGAGGCGCTCCCTGATGGCGGCAAGTGCATGGGCTTCGTGGGCTTCTTGGGGGCCGATAATGCCATCGAACGCATTGCAGGTTTCAAGCAGGCGGTCGAAGGCTCGGGCATCGAGCTTGTCGACGTCCGCGGCGATGATGTCGACTTCGCCCGTGCCCGCTCGAACGTCGATGACGTGCTGGCGGCAAATCCGGAAATCAACTGCATGGTTGGATTCTATTCCTACAACCCGCCCAAAATCTACGAGGCCTTGCAGGCCGCTGGAAAGCTGGGACAGGTGACGGTTATCGGGTTCGACGAGGACCCGATCACCCTGGGAGCCGTGCGCGAGGGCAGTTTCGCCGGCACCGTTGTCCAGGATCCATACCAGTGGGGCTACCAGGGTATGCACCTGATGGCGAAGTACCTTGAGGGCGACACCTCCGGCATTCCGGAAGACGGTCTCATCATTGTCCCGACCAAGAAGATCGACCAGTCCAATGTGGATGCATTTGAAGCTGAGTTGAAAGAGCGTATCGGCGGCTAGACTCCCGGCTGCTGTAAGCGCACCGGGCGGTTTGTCTGCCCGGTGCGTCCCTCTTCATGGCGGCAGTGTTCGCCTGGAACTGATCCATGCCTAGTTTGAAACCGGCCGGTCGGCCGCTCCTGCAACTTGAAAATATCTCGAAGGTCTATCCTGGCGTGGTGGCTCTCGCCGACGTCTCTCTAATTGTCTATCCGGGAGAGGTCGTCGCCATCATCGGCGAGAACGGGGCCGGAAAGTCCACACTCATGAAAATACTGGGCGGCGTTATCGCTCCCAGTAGTGGCCGCGTCGTCATCGACAATGTCGAATATGACCGCCTGACGGTGGCGGAGTCTCAGGCAGCCGGTGTCGCCTTCGTGCACCAGGAACTCAACGTCTTCGACAATCTTGACGCCGCTGCCAATATCTTCCTGGGGCGTGAGTCGAGGTCGGCCTTCGGGCTCCTCGACATTGCCGATATGCGGGATAAGGCGGCGCCGCTGCTGCGCCGGGTGGGCGCCACCTTTGCGCCGGACACGCCCGTGGCAGACCTGTCACTGGCGCAGCGTCAACTGCTCGAGATCGCCAAGGCGTTGTCGATGGACGCCCGCCTGGTCATCATGGACGAGCCCACCTCCTCGCTCACCCTCTCGGAAACCAAGACCTTGATGGCCGTGGTGGCCGATCTCAAAGCGTCGGGCATCAGCGTCATTTACATTTCCCACCGCCTCAGCGAAGTCGAAGAATGTGCCGATCGCGTATTCGGTCTGCGGGACGGCCATTTTGCCGGCGAGCTCACCAGGGCCGAGCTGAACCATGCGGCGATGATCCGGCTGATGATCGGGCGTGACCTTAAATCGCTCTATACGCCACCCCAGAGGCCTAGCGGCGACGCCGTGCTCAGCATTTCTCGATTGTGCATCCCGTCAAGACCGCAGGTTACCGTGGATCTCGAGGTCCGGGCCGGCGAGATACTCGGTATTGCCGGGCTCGTGGGCGCGGGGCGCACGGAATTGGCCGAAACCATATTCGGCCTCACGCCTGTCATTTCTGGCCAGATGTTGCTGAACGGGGAGCCGTACAGCCCGGCCAGCCCACGCGACGCCATAGGTGCAGGGGTCTATCTCGTGCCCGAAGATCGCAAGCGAACGGGCCTGATCCTCGAGAGCGCAATCAGCGACAACATCGCGCTGGCCGACCTGGCTGCGGTCTCCACGCGAGGCCTGGTGTCCACGCGCCTGGTCGAGGAAAAAGCGGAAATCCAGCGCAAACGCCTCGCCATAAAAACCGCCGACGTGCGCCGCGTAGCTGCCGAACTATCGGGTGGCAACCAGCAGAAGGTCGTGCTCGGCAAGTGGCTGTCGATGCAGCCGCGGCTGATGATTTTCGACGAACCAACACGAGGGGTGGATGTGGGGGCGAAGTCCGAAATCTATCAGCTCATGCGGTCGCTCGCCGATGCGGGAATAGGCGTCATCATGATCTCCAGCGACATGGAGGAGGTCATCGGTGTTTCGGACCGCATCGCCGTACTCCGCGAGGGTCGGGTGGCCGGACTGCTGGCCCGTGAAGAATTTTCCGAGCACAACGTGCTGGCACTTGCCGTGCAAGGCTGATTGAAAGGAAGCATCATGCAAAAAAAGGATATGGGCCTTGCCGTCCTGATCATCGTCGTGGGGGCGGCGGTGTATCTGCGCAACCCGTTGTTCCTCTCCCCGATCAACCTCGGCAACACGGCTAACCTCATCGGGCTATTTGGTCTCTTCGCGATCGGCCAGGGGTTTGTCATCATGACGGGGGGCATCGATCTGTCGGTTGGCTCGACCATGGCCCTTCTGGGCGTATTGTTCGTCGACATGATCGGCCGCTTCGGAATTCCGTGGCCGGTGGCGATCCTCCTCACGCTTTTGCTGGGCGTGCTGATCGGCCTCGCTCACGGCATCCTGATCACCAAGCTCAAGATGCAGCCGTTTGTGGTGACGCTGTGCGGGCTCCTGATCTATCGCGGCATCGCGCGTGGCTATACCGGGGAAGCGACCGCAGGCTTTCCGTTCGGAGCGAGCTATCCCGAACTCGAATGGCTGACGGTGGGACGCTCGTTCGGGATCCCCCACTCCTTCTATGCCATGCTCGTCATAGGCTTGGCAGCCTGGTTCGTCCTCCACCGGTCGGTCTTTGGGAGGCATCTTTACGCGGTCGGCAAAAACGAAGAAGCCGCGCGATATTCGGGCGTGAACACGCAGTTTGTGATCATTGCGGCCTATGTCACATGTGCCGTGCTCGCCTCGGTGGCTGCGATCTATTTCGCCATGTTCACCAAGTCGGTGCAGCCCTCTTCGCACGGCAATTTCTACGAGCTCTACGCCATTGCGGCCGCCGTCCTTGGCGGTTTCTCGCTCCGTGGGGGAGAAGGGTCGATCATCGGCGTCATCCTTGGGGCCGTGCTGCTCCAGGAACTGCAGAACCTCGTGAACCTGCTCGGAATTCCGTCATCGTTGAATTTCGCCGTCATGGGCGGCGTGATCCTGGCAGGCGTTCTGGCAGACCAGCAGTTCAACCGGTATCGCGAAAGGAAACGGGCCGCCAAGTCGCTCGAGGTCCTCAACAAGAGTGGCCTCAAGGCTGCCTGAACCGATTGCGGTGACGCGGACGAACAACTGAAAAGCAGAAGCACTATGTCTAAGAACAAGGTCCGCTGGGGCGTCTTGTCCACCGCCAATATCGGTGTGGCCAAGGTGATCCCGGCCATCATGAAGTCCTCACATTCCGAGGTGCTGGCCATTGCGTCCCGCTCGGCCGATCAGGCGCGCCTCGCGGCGGGCAAACTGGGCATCGAACGCTTCTATGGCTCCTACGAGGCCCTCCTGGACGATCCGGATATCGATGCGGTCTACAACCCGTTGCCTAATCATCTGCACGTCGAGATGACCCTGGCTGCCAATCGGGCGGGCAAGCATGTCCTTTGCGAGAAGCCGATAGGTTTGACTGCAGAAGACGCTCGAAAACTGCGGCAGGCACGCCCGGACAAGTTGATCATGGAGGGGGTCATGGTGCGCTTTCACCCCCAGTGGCTCCGTGCACGAGAAATCATCCGCTCTGGCGAACTCGGCGACGTGCGCGCGGTGCGTTCGGTCTTCAGCTATTTCAACGATGACCCCGCCAACGTCCGTAACAAGGTCGACATCGGCGGGGGCGCGATCCTGGACATCGGCTGTTATCCGCTTACCGGAGGTCGCTTCTTTTTCGAAAGCAAGCCTCTGCGTGTCCTTGCCCTCGTCGACCGGGACCCCGAGTTTGGAACGGATCGCCAGGCAAGCGTAGTTGCGGACTACGGCTCGGGCCGCCAGCTGAGCTTTGTCGTTTCGACACAACTGGTGCCCCACCAGTCCATAGAAGTCTTGGGGACTCGCGCACGCCTGGAAATCCTCATCCCCTTCAATGCGCCCCAGGGTGAAGCGACGACACTGCTTGTCGATCACGGCTACAGTTTCGACAAGACGCTATCGCGTCGGGAGGTGTTTCCGCCCTCGGACCAATATATGGAGATGGCGGACGCCTTTGCGCAGGCGATCCTTGGGGGCGTGACGGCCCCTTATGACCTAGAAGACGCGATAGCCTCGATGGAAACCATCGATGCTCTGTTTGAGAGCGAGCGTCGCGGGGGCTGGGTCGATATCGCGAAATCCCAGCCGTCAAGCCTCCGTTAAACAACAAGCGATAATATTATCCGCGTGTTAAGCAGCTGGGGACCTTGGAGTCCGCCGGAGGGGCCGCTGATGAAATTCGCCTTGCCTTTAATCGATCGCGTTCGCATCCCCAAGCTCGTGCTCAGGCTTCGTGCAAAAATATTCACGATCGCGGCCCTCACCCTGATTTCGATGGCGGCCATCGGCGGCATTTACGCCTATCAAAGCATGCAGATTGCCAACGCTGTGGCGTCCGAGCGGGATGCCACTACGACGCTGGCGCGCATTGTCTCGGCGGCAAGCATCTCCGAGGCGCTTCGATCCGACATAAACGGCCTGGCTCTGTCGCCATCCAATTCGATGATGGAGCGTATCCGCTCAGACCTCGACCGACTCTCTCAATATGTAGACCAGCATCCTGAGGAGCAGAACCTGGTGCTGGCACTGCTCGAGCTGCCTGGTTTTGTTGCCCAAATCACCGATGCCATAGCGGAATTGGGAATCGAGCCAGGGAGCGGTTTGGCCGCGGCCGTGGAGTCTAGCGTTGAAGAGGTGCAGACCGCTCTGGAGGAGCAAGTAGCAGGCAACGCGCCATTCTCCGCGGATGCGCTCGCCAAATTGCTTGGGCTCCGATTGACGCACCGCGAATTTATGCTGACCAAGCAGATGCCGGCGGTTGCCAGGTTCCATGAGGGCGTAGCGGTATATTAAACCGCGATCGCCAGCGTGTGGCTTCCTGCGGAGAAGAAGCAGGCCACCACGGCATCTCTCGAAGCCTATGTCACGGCTTTTCGAGCCTACGTAGACGCAACGCGCCGCATTCGGGATGCTCTTGCGACGACCAACACGGCGTTTGAGGGCGAGAATGTCGAATGAACTGTCTTCGCCAGGTGCAGATAAAGAACTGGACTGGTCCGGAAGAATACGCCTCATCCCCGCGGCAAGAGTATGCGCGAGTTCATCGAGGCGTTGGTCCGCCGACAGACGGGCGGGAAATAGCGGGTTCGGGCCGGATCGGGCGTCTTGCATGAGACCGTTCGCAATACAAGATGATTGGCGAGATGGTAGTCGCAAAAGGGAGATACGCAAGCTAATTCAAATACTTATCGTACTACAGCGGAATCATTAGAAGTCAGGCGCATACGCGCGCGTCGACCTTTATGATGATCAACCGAGTGGTTCAGTGCCGCGGCTGAGGATGCTTAGATAGTCGCTGTAGACGAACATTCGGCCGCGCTGCTTTCCTGTGATCTCGCGGATGATACCGAGCTTTTCCAGGTGCTGTATCGACTTGGCGATCGTCGGAGCTGAGATTCCTAGCTTCAGTGCCGCGTCGGGGATCCCGACTATCGGCTTCTGCTGGAGAAGCTGATGGACACGCAGCGCTGAGGCGGCGGGGCGACCAAGACTCTCGATCCGCTGCCGATCAGCTTCAAACAGGCTCAAGATCTCGCGCGCGGCTTCGGCCGCCTGCAATGACGTTTCGGTGATGCCATCCAGAAAGAACTCGAGCCAAGTTTCCCAATCGCCGCGCTCTCGCACGCCCTGAAGTAGATCGTAGTACTTCCGACGATGCGTTTTGAAATAGAGGCTGAGGTAAAGGATTGGCTCCTTGAGGATGCCTTGGGTGCAGAGAAGAAAAGTTATCAGGAGCCGTCCCAATCGCCCATTGCCATCGAGGAATGGGTGAATGGTTTCAAACTGGACGTGGACCAGTCCCGCTTTGATGAGGGACGGGATCTCGACGGTCTCTGCATGGATGAACGCCTCAAGATCCGACATCAGGTCCAAGACGCTTTCGGGGGGCGGCGGCACGAAGAGCGCATTTCCGGGGCGGGTCCCTCCGATCCAGTTCTGGGATCGGCGGAACTCGCCGGGCTGCTTGGTGCTGCCCCGGCCCTTCGACAACAGGATATCGTGGACTTCACGAATGAGCCGGAGCGAGATCGGAAAGCTCTCTCGGATCCGTGCGAGACCATGGTTCATCGCGGCGACGTAGTTCGACACCTCCTGCACGTCGTCGAGCGGCACGCCGGGCGCCTCCTCGCTCTCGAAGAGCAGGAGATCGGAAAGCGACGATTGCGTGCCCTCGATCTGCGACGAGAGTAGAGCCTCTTTTCGCACGTACATATAGAGGAACAGCGGTGTGTCGGGCAGGATCGAGGTAACCCCATCGAGCCGCCCAAGTGCGCGGTTCGCGCTCTCGAGTCGCCGGAGGAGCCCATCCATTCGCACGGCAGGTGCCGGCGGCAAGCGCGGGGGCACAAACGCTTCCGCCTTCTCTCCGGCCGTCGAGATGGTCACCTTCTGCCCAAGCCGGGAGGGCTCCTGTTTTGCAGCCATGGTTGAGAAAGGATCCTTTCCTTGGCATCCTGAAAAAGAAAGGATAACATGAAATCCTTTCTTTGTCCCGATCCTAACGAAAGGTTCTGCATGGTGTCGAGGATTCATGGGGGCCACGCCCGACCTAGCAGGCTGTTGAAGAAGTCAGTCAGGTTCGCAGACGAAGCCTGAGTGATCGGCCTTGTGGATGAAGAAGTGGCCGACGAGGCGACCGGCAGTGCCGATCATGACCCATCCGCGGCCGCAGGCTGGATCGTTGTCGTCGTAGCCTTGCCATGAGAACTCGGCGCAGGCGGCCCCATCTCGGGCGCCATAGCGAACGTCGAGGAAGCCCTTGAGCGCGCCGAAAGCGATTTCGCCATCGGCCGGGCCCTCAAAGGTGAGGTGTGCTGGTTCGACGAGATCGAGGACATCGTTGTCCCAGACATCCATTTCGACGATGCGCCAGCGGCCGGCGAAGGCCTTCGCGTATGCGGGCACCTTTGCCATCAGCCAGTCCCCGCAATCAGCTTTGGCAACCGC
The DNA here is from genome assembly GCA_023391095.1 of Pseudomonadota bacterium. GTDB lineage: Bacteria > Pseudomonadota > Alphaproteobacteria > Rhizobiales > Devosiaceae > Devosia. Next base: position 2,368 of record JAEWBN010000004.1, on the reverse strand, counting down.
ACAAGATTGTAGGCAGCGGCAGCGAAGGTGAAGGCCCAGCCCACCCGTTCGAGCCCCTTGAACCTGGTCTTGCGCTGCCCGGCCACGGTCTTGATCCAGCCGAACGCCTCTTCAATCCGTTTTCTGATGCGCAGGCTCACGGCGTAGCCGGAATGGCGCGCTGTGCGTCCATCAATTGCAGAGCGGCGGCCGCTGAGGTTGCGAGCCACATGCGGCGTCACCCGCATTGAGCGCAGCTCATTGATGAAATCCTCAGCATCATAGCCTTTGTCGGCGCCCAGCGTGATGGCCCGCGGCCGGTCGGCATGAGGCTCGATCATATGCAGCGCTGCCACCCGCTCGGCATGGCCATCCGCTTGCGTCAGGCAGGCATCGACCAGAAGCCCGTGGCGGTTCTCCATCAGCCCATGCCCATGAAGCAGAGCTTGGCCTCATTGCCCGCCCCCTTCTTGTAGAGCCGGGCTTGCGAATCGGTGCGCCAGGCATGGGTGGCGTTCGACCGCTTCTGGCCGTGAAAGCTGGCATCCGGGTTGCGCCCACCACCACTCCCTGGCGGCTCATCCGTGTTGTCCTCCGCGCTGTTGGGCCGGATGCTCTTCATCGACGCCCACGCCTCGATCAGCGTGCCGTCCACCGAGAAGTGTTCCGTGGATAGCAGCCTCTTGACCGGCGGCTGCGCCAGAACCGCCGCCAGGAACTTGGCGGCGATATCGACCTCGAGCAGCCTGTCGCGGTTCTTCGAGAAGCTCGAATGGTCCCAAACCGCATCGTCGATCCCCAGGCCTATGAACCAGCGAAACAGCAGGTCGAACTCCAGCCGCTCCATCAACTGGCGCTCCGAACGGATCGAGTAGAATGCCTGCAGCAGCATCGCCCGCAGCAGCTTCTCGGGCGCGATCGAAGGCCGACCCAAACCCGAGTAGAGCGAAGAAAACTCACATTCCAGCGCCAACAGCGCCTCGTTCACCAACCGCCGGATCGGGCGCAGCGGGTGGTCCTTCCGCACCCGTGACTCCAGATCCACATAGCTGAACAAGGCACCAGTCCTCTCGTCCGATCCCCGCAATCCCGCCTCCGCAAATCAGCGCAGGCCATTGAATCACGCAACAACCGATCCGACGAGCGACTTCTTCAACACCCTGCTAGGCATCTTCGTTCCGGCGGAGGAACCACCCGACCCCTGAGCGGTGCGCCCCACCATCGAGGTCGCCGATATCTTCTGGGCTGCCGGTCCTGCCTATCGCGCAACCCATGCTGGCCACCTGAGCCTCTGCCAGCTCAAGGTCATGTCGGCAATCGAGACCTGCCGCACCGCTGCGCTTGGCGGTCACGTCGAAGCCTGTTCCGACTGCGGGCATCAGCGGGTCGCCTACAACTCCTGCCGCAACCGGCACTGTCCGCGGTGCCAGGGCGCGGCGGCACGCACATGGTTGGAGGCCCAAGAGGCCAATCTCCTGCCGGTCGGGTACTTCCACGTCGTCTTCACGCTGCCCGCAGAGATCGCCGACATTGCCTTCCACAACAAGGCGCTGGTCTATGACCTGCTGTTCAGGGCGGCGTCTGAGACCATGCTGACGATTGCCGCCGACCCAAAACATCTGGGCGTCCGCATCGGCATCACCGCCGTGCTTCACACTTGGGGTTTGGCCATGACCTACCATCCGCACATCCACATGATCGTGCCCGGCGGCGGCATCGCGCCGGATGGGCGATGGATCTCGTCGCGCCCGGCCTTCCTGCTGCCGGTGCGGGTGCTCGGGGCGCTGTTCCGCCGGTTGTTCCTGAGCAGGTTGCTCGACCTCCATGATGCCGGAAAGCTCGCCTTCTTCGGCAAACTGGCGGGGCTTAGAGACCGGCGTGCCCTCGTCCGTTATCTTGCGCCGGCTCGCAGAAAACGCTGGGTGGTCTATGCCAAGGCGCCCTTTGCCGGGCCCGAGGCTGTCCTCGCCTATCTCTCCCGCTACACCCACCGCGTGGCAATCTCGAACAGTCGCCTCATCGCCTTCGATGGGACCGCGGTGACCTTCCGCTACAAAGACTATCGCCGCAGCGGCGCCAATCGCCAGCAGGTCGTGACCCTGGTCGCCAACGAGTTCATCCGCCGCTTCCTGATCCAAATCCTGCCGCGCGGCTTCCACCGCATCCGGCACTATGGCCTGCTGGCCGGCTCCGCTCGCAAGGACTGCCTCGCCAAGGCCCGCGACATGCTGGGGGTGGCACCGGCACCGGACGAACCGCAGTCCGCCGAGGCATCAGACCTGCGCCCGCCCTGTCCCTGCTGCGGCGGCACCATGGTGATCATCGAGACCTTCGCGCCCTGGTGCCAACCGCGCGCACCGCCGGCAGCACGAGCGTCAAACCGGGAGAA
>JAEWBN010000014.1 GCA_023391095.1 Pseudomonadota bacterium | reverse complement strand
GCCCTTGGCGAAGCCGGCGATGCCGCCCTTGCCTTCGCCCTGGATGGTGTAGGAGTGAGGCGGCTTGAGATTCTTGAGCTCGACCTCGCCGTTGAACTTGGCCTTGATCGGCCCGATCTTGAGGGTCACAACCGCCTCAAGCTCAGTGTCGGATTTCTTCTCGAGGCTTTCGCAGCCGGGGATGCTGGCGGCCAGCACCTCCGGGTCGTTCAGCGCTTCCCAGACCTTGCCGATCGGCGCCTCGATCCGCTCCTCGCCTTCGATCGTCATCGCCATGGCTCAAATCCTCCCGGGTGGCTCGCTCAGATGTAGCGTAATCGCCTGCGAGCATGCAATAAATGGAGCCTGCTACAAAAGAGGGAAATGCACATGGCCGGTACAGCCAGGACGAAACTTCGGTCCCAGCAATGGTTCGACAACCCCGCCGACCCGGGCATGACCGCACTCTACATCGAACGCTATCTCAACTACGGGCTTACCCGCGAGGAGCTTCAGTCCGGCAAGCCGATCATCGGCATCGCACAGACCGGCTCCGACCTGTCGCCCTGCAATCGCCACCACATCGAACTTGCCAAACGCGTGCGCGACGGCATCACCGCGGCCGGCGGGCTCGCCTTCGAGTTTCCGGTTCATCCGATCCAGGAGACAGGCAAGCGCCCCACCGCCTCGCTCGACCGCAACCTCGCTTATCTCGGCCTGGTGGAGGTGCTTTACGGCTATCCGCTCGACGGCATTGTGCTCACCATCGGCTGCGACAAGACCACGCCGGCGATGCTGATGGGCGCTGCCACCGTCAACATTCCCGCCATCGCGCTTTCGGTCGGCCCAATGCTCAATGGCTGGCATCGCGGCGAGCGCACCGGCTCGGGCACCATCGTCTGGAAGGCTCGTCAGATGCTCGCCGCCGGCGAGATCGACTATCCCAAGTTCATCGAGCTTGTGGCCTCTTCGGCTCCGTCGACCGGCTATTGCAACACCATGGGCACGGCGTCGACCATGAACTCGCTGGCCGAGGCACTCGGCATGCAGCTGCCCGGTTCGGCCGCCATTCCCGCGCCCTATCGCGACCGCCAGGAAGTGGCCTATCGCACCGGCAAGCGCGCGGTGGAAATGGTGCATGAGGACCTCAAGCCCTCCGACATCCTCACCAAGGAAAACTTCCTCAACGCCATCGTGGTCAACTCCGCCATCGGCGGCTCGACCAACGCGCCGATCCACATCAACGCCATTGCCAAGCATATCGGCGTCGATCTCAACATCGACGAATGGCAGCAGCACGGTCACAAGGTGCCGCTACTGGTCAACCTGCAGCCGGCCGGCGAATATCTGGGCGAGGACTACTACCACGCCGGCGGTGTTCCCGCGGTGGTCAACGAACTGATGAAGCAGGGCCTCATTCACGAGAACGCCCCCACCGTCAACGGCAAGACTATCGGCGAAAACTGCCGCCACACGGTCATCGAGGACGACAAGGTCATCCGTCCCTTCGACAATCCGCTCAAGGCAGAAGCCGGTTTCCTCGTTCTGCGCGGCAACCTCTTCGACAACGCCATCATGAAGACCTCGGTGATCTCGCCCGAATTCCGCGAGCGCTATCTCTCCGACCCGGAGCATCCGGGCATGTTCGAGGGCAAGGCGGTGGTGTTCGATGGTCCCGAGGACTACCACCACCGGATCGACGATCCGTCGCTCGAAATCGACGAGCACACGCTGCTCTTCATGCGTGGCGCGGGCCCCATCGGCTATCCGGGCGCAGCGGAAGTCGTCAACATGCGGCCGCCCGATTACCTCATCAAGAAGGGCGTTTCCTCGCTCGCCTGTATCGGTGACGGCCGCCAGTCCGGCACCTCGGGTTCGCCTTCCATCCTCAACGCGTCTCCGGAAGCGGCTGCGGGCGGCAACCTCGCCATCCTAAAGACCGGTGACCGGGTGCGGATCGACCTCAACAAGGGCGAAGCCAATATCCTGATCTCCGACGACGAGATCGCGACGCGCCGGGCCGCGCTGGAAGCCGACGGCGGCTACAAGTATCCCCAGCACCAGACGCCCTGGCAGGAAATCCAGCGCAGCCTCGTTGGCCAGCTTGGCGACGGCGCCATTCTCCGGCCCGCCGAAAAGTACCAGCGCATTGCCCAGACCAACGGCATCCCGCGCGACAATCACTAGGCTCGACGCCAGTCAGTACAGCGCCGCCGGTCTATCCGGCGGCGTTTTTTATTTGCGCGACGTAGCGTGTTGCTACCTCGGGGCGATTAGAATGCGCTCAGCCCCCGATAAGCGGACCAGTGTCAGAAAGAGCAGCCTCAGCCGCCGTCACGCACCAGCAGGCTCTCTTCCTCGCCCTCCAGTGCCGCCTGCTGCGGCGCAAAAAGGCCAAACTGCGCCGCGACATCGGGCGCATAGCGCAACAGGTCCGGCCTGAGCTTGATCAGCGCCAGGTCCTTGGCCTTGGCTTCCAGCATCACGTCGAACTCCAGCCCCTCGGCCAGCCGCATGAAGCTGATGAATTCGAACGGCTGTACGAAATCGGCATGGCCGGTCCAGACCGGCGCGACACTGACCGTTTCCGACTTGCCGGTGCTCCGGCTCTTGCGCACCAACTGGCGCATTTCGGTCCGGGGCGACGAAAAGTGCACCTTGGGCCGCACCCCATCCGGCCAGCTCCCGAGCATCCGCGACAGGGCATCGCGCATATCGAGCTTTTCGGGATTTAGGCACCAGAAGTGCTGGTGGTCGAAAATCAGCCGCACGCCGGTGTGCTCATGCACATGGAGCACATCGGCGCAGGAAAACCGCAGATCGTCGTTCTCCAGCACAAGGCGCCGCCGCACCGGCTCGGGCAGGGAAGGCCACGTCTCGATCCAGCGCTGCCGCGCCGCCTCCTTGTCGTCATAGACGCCGCCCACATGAACGACCAGCACCGCTTCGGGCCCAAGCTCCATGAGGTCGAGCATCTCGGCCTGGCTGGCCAAGTCCCATATGCTTTTGCGCACCAGTTCGGGATCGGGCGAGTTGAGAACGATGAACTGGCTAGGGTGGAACGACAGGCGCAAACCCAGCTCACGGGCGCGCCGGCCCAGGCTCGCCAGATCGGCCGCGCAATCCTTCACCATGGAATGAAACTGCGGCATGTCGGGGTGGGTGGCATAGGGCGCTAGGTCCGACGACATGCGGTACATGCCGATCCCGTGTTTGACGAGATAGTCGAAAATATCCGCAAGGTAGCCGAGCGACACGCGCAGATGCGGGTTGGACTGCGCCCGTCGGCTGTCATTGCTCTTGAGCGCCGGATTGCCCAGCACCTTGACCGGAAAGCCGAGCTTAAGGGGATGTGCGTTCATGAGGTCCTCCGCTGGGAGGAATGGCCTTAACCGATCCCCGTTCCGCAAACTCCCATGGGGCGACTGTCGGAAAACAAAAAGGCCAGGATCTTCCACCTGGCCTTTCCTACGAAGCAAAGCACCGGCCAGACCTCTGGTCCGGCGCCAACTTCTCAATATTTACGCAGCAGCCCCACAAGACGCCCCTGCACCTTCACCCGGTCCGGCGGAAAAATGCGCGTTTCATAGGCGGGGTTGGCCGCCTCCAGCGCCACGGTATTGCCCTTGCGGCGCAGGCGCTTGAGCGTGGCTTCCTCGTCATCGACGAGCGCCACGATGATCTCGCCGGTCGAGGCCACGTCCTGCTTCTTGATGAGCACGGTGTCGCCGTCGAAAATGCCGGCGTCGATCATGGAATCGCCGCGCACTTCAAGCGCATAGTGCTCTCCGGGCCCCAGCATTTCGGGCGGCACAGAAATGGTGTGGGAATGGCTCTGGATCGCCTCGATCGGCGTACCGGCAGCGATCCGGCCCATGACCGGAATGGACACTGGCCGCACATAGTCGTCATTGCCGCCAGAGCGGGCAGGGGGGGAGGCCACCTTGCCCAGATTGCCTTCGATCACCGAAGGCTCGAAGCGCGCCTTGCGGCCGCCCAGCGAAGGGTTCATCGAATCGGGCAGCTTGACCACTTCAAGCGCCCGGGCCCGGTTCGGCAGGCGGCGGATAAAGCCACGTTCCTCAAGGGCTGTAATCAGGCGGTGAATGCCCGATTTGGAGGCCAGATCCAGCGCGTCCTTCATTTCATCGAAGGAGGGCGGAATGCCGCTTTCCTTCATCCGTTCGTGGATGAACATCAGCAGCTCGTGTTGTTTGCGTGTCAGCATTGGCCCCACAACCAGAATCGGAACATAGACGGAACGACTATACGTGTTCCATTTATGTTCTGCAACTGGCTAGTATTGGATCAGGACCACGAGACTAAAATCCATCGATCGGCAGCGCATCCACTAGCGCCCCCGCCGCCTGACCCGGATCCTGCTCGGGCTGGACGATCAGCATGTCGGCATGCCCCAGGGAAGAAGTGTGCCCGCTATCGGTCTGGCTGATCGGCGCCAGCTGCGGGCCACCGGGAGTCTGCAGCAACTGCGCCCGCATGAAGTGCCGCCGCGCCGTATTGGCCGGCGTCGGATTGCTGAGTGGCAAGCGCCATGGCGTCGGCTCGGCATGCCCCAGCCAGGCCCGTAGCGCCGGCTTGATAAAGACAATTGCCGTGACCATGGCCGACACCGGATTGCCCGGCAGTCCGAAGACCAGCGTCTTGCCCACGCTCCCGAACATCAGCGGCTTGCCGGGCCGCATATTGATGCGCCAGAAATCGAGCGACACCCCAAGCTCTTTGAGCGCTGCCTGCACCAGGTCGTGCTCGCCCACGCTGGCCCCGCCTGTCGTCACCAGGATATCCGGTCCGTCGGCCAGCGCCGCGGCGAGCCGGTCGCGCAACGCCTTGGCCTCGTCGGGGATGATGCCGTGGTCGGTCACCGTCTCGGCATAGGGCGCCAGCATCGCGGCAAGCCCGAAGCTGTTGGATGCCACGATCTGGTCCGCCCCGAGCGGCGCGCCCGGGAGCACAAGTTCGTCGCCCGTCGCCACAAGGCCAATGCGCGGCCGGCGCGCCACATTCAGCGTGGCGCAATTGGCCGCCGCGGCCACTGCAATCTGCATTGGCGAAAGCCGCTGCCCCGCCTCGAGCAACAGATCACCCGTCGCAAAGTCGTTACCTTTCGGCCGCACGCTATGGCCAGGTCGGGCAGGGGCGGTAAAGCGCACGAAGTCACCCTCACGCTCCGCCTCTTCCTGCATGATCACGGTGTCGGCGCCATCGGGCACAGGCGCCCCGGTAAAGATACGAACGGCCTCGCCCGGCCCCAGCGCCCCCCCGAATCCGGCGCCCGCCTGCGACATGCCGATGACCTTGAGCCGCGCCTCTGGCGTAACGTCGGCGGCGCGCATGGCATAGCCGTCCATGGCGCTGGCATCAAAGGGGGGCCGGTCATGGCTGGCCACTACGGGCGCGGCGAGCACGCGGCCCAATGCCTGCTCGAGCGGCACCGTTTCCGGCCTCACGGCAGGGGCGCGCGCCAGAATGGCTCTCAGCGCCTCTTCAACCGGCAGCAGGCTCATATGTCCCGCCGGAAGTCGCCGGACTTGCCGCCGGATTTTTCCACCAGCCGCAGATCGGTAATGGTCATGGCCCGGTCCATGGCCTTGCCCATGTCGTAAAGCGTCAGCGCCGCGACGCTGGCCGCCGTCAGCGCTTCCATCTCCACGCCGGTTTGTCCCGTAGTTTCCGCGACCGCAACCACATGGAGCCCCGATCCATCCGCAAGCGGATCGATATCCACCGTCACCTTGGTCAGCGCGAGCGGATGGCAGAGCGGAATAAGGTCCGCCGTGCGCTTCGCTGCCATGATCCCGGCAATACGCGCCGTCGCCAGAGCATCGCGCTTTTTCAGCCGGTCTTGGACAAAGGAGTCCACCGTCTCCGACTGCGCCAGAACTTTTGCTTCCGCTACCGCGCGGCGACGCGTAACCGCCTTGTCACCGATGTCGACCATCTGGGCGCGTCCCTGGCCGTCGAGATGGGTAAAACCCTGGCTCATCCGCGAACCGGATCGGGCGCGCCCATCAGCAGCGTCCGGGTTGCGGCCACCACGTCGGGCTGGCGCATCAGGCTTTCGCCCACAAGGAAAGTGCCTACGCCGCAGCGCTCGTCCAGCATCTTCACATGCTCATGCGTAACGATGCCGCTTTCGCTGACCAGCAGCACATCGTCCGGCAGCCCGATGGCCAGGTTGACGGTGGTTTCCAGCGTCGTCTCGAAGGTGCGCAGATTGCGATTGTTGATGCCGATGAACTTGGCGTCGAGCGCCAGCGCCCGATCGAGCTCGGTCTGGTCATGCACTTCGACCAGCGCATCCATGCCCCATTCCTCGGCCGCGTCGAGCAGATAACGGGCGACATCGTCGCCGATGGCGGCAAGGATGATGAGAATGCAGTCCGCGCCCCAGGACCGCGCTTCGGCCACCTGATAGGTCTCGAACAGAAAGTCCTTGCGCAGCACCGGCAACTTGGTCGCCGCCCGCGCTTCGATCAGATAGCCGGGCGCACCCTGAAAGCTCGGGCGGTCGGTGAGCACGGAAAGGCAGGCTGCGCCGGCCATTTCATATTCGCGGGCAATCAGCGCCGGATTGAAGTCGGCGCGGATCAGCCCCTTGGACGGGCTGGCTTTCTTTACCTCGGCGATCAGGGCGTAGTGCCCCTGTGCGCGCTTGGCCTTGATCGCGTTCACAAAGCCACGGGGCTGCGGCTGGTCATGGGCTTCGGCCACCACTTCCGCCCAGGGGCGCATGGCTTTTGCGGCCGCGATTTCCTCGCGCTTATAGGCTTCGATCTGCTTGAGAATATCGGTCATGCCGTCCGTCCGTTTGAAACCGCAACGAGGCGGGCGAGTGTGTCTTTAGCCTTGCCGCTGTCGATCGCTTCGCGCGCCAGGGCAATGCCGTCTTCCAGTGATGTCACCTTGTCGGCGACAAACAGCGCTGCAGCACTGTTCATCAGCACAATGTCCCGATAGGGGCCTGGCGCACCATCGAGCAGCGCTGTGAGCGCTTGCGCATTCTCTGCCGGGTCCCCGCCACGCAGGTCATCGAGCGTCACGCGGGCAATGCCGAACTGTTCGGGCGAAATTTCAAACGTGGTGAGGCTGCCGCCCTCGATCTGGGCGACATGGGTCGGGCCTGTCGTGGTGATTTCGTCCAGCCCGTCGCTGCCATGGACAACCCAGGCCTTCACGGCCCGGTTGGCAAGCAGGGCGGCTGCGACCGGCTCAACCCACTCTTCGGCATAGACGCCGAGAACATAACGGCGCACGCCGGCCGGATTTGACTGCGGCCCGAGGAGGTTGAACAGCGTCCGCGTGCCCATCTCCATCCGAGTCGGGCCCACATGGCGCATCGCCGGGTGGTGGCTCGGCGCAAACATGAAGCCAATACCGGCCTCGGCGACGCACCGCGAGATATCGTCGGGCGCAAGGTCCAGCTTGACGCCCAGCGCCTGCAACGCCTCAGCCGAACCGGACTTGGACGACAGCGCGCGATTGCCATGCTTGGCGACCGGCACGCCGGTCGACGCGACCACAAGGGCGCTGGCCGTCGAGATATTGAGCGTGCCCGCTCCGTCGCCACCCGTACCGACGATGTCGACGGCATCGTCAGGGGCACTGACCGGGATCATCTGCTCGCGCATGATCGACACGGCGGCGGCAATCTCTACCACCGTCTCGCCCTTGACGCGCATCCCCATGAGGAAGGCGCCCAGCTGGCTCGGCGTAGCCTCGCCATTCATGATGGAGCGCATCACACCGCGCATTTCTTCGCCGGTCAGGTCACGGCGGGAAGCGATCTTGCTCAGGGCCTGCTTGATATCCATTACGCGGCCCTCTTGGCGTTGAAGTCGCGGGCGATGTTTAGGAAATTCTGCAGCAAGGCGTGCCCGTTTTCCGAGGCAATGCTTTCGGGGTGAAACTGAACCCCATGCACCGGCAGCGTCTTGTGCTGCATGCCCATGATCAGTCCGTCTTCGGTGGTTGCGGTGATTTCCAGAACATCCGGCAGCGTTTCCGCCTTGACGATCAGGGAGTGGTAGCGCGTTGCCTCGAAGTGGTCGTTGAGCCCCCGGAAGATGCCCTTGCCGGTGTGATTGATCTTGCTGGTCTTGCCATGCACCAAATACGGCGCGCGGATCACATCGCCACCCAGCGCCTGGCCCATGGCCTGATGCCCAAGGCACACGCCCAGCATCGGAATGGTTGATTTGAACTGCTCGATCACGGCCAGGCAGATGCCGGCCTCGTTCGGCGTACACGGGCCCGGCGAAAGCACGATGGCCTCGGGCGCCATGTCCGAAATGTCCTCAAGGGTGATCTTGTCGTTACGCTTGACGGTGATATCGGCGCCCAGCTCGCCCAGGAAGTGGACGAGGTTGTAGGTAAAACTGTCGTAGTTATCGATGACGAGGGTTTTGGTCATTTTGTCCTGCATCATAAGAGTGGTTCTGGAATTCGGATCAGAACCAGCTCCGCCATCGAAATTCGGAGGGGGATAGGGCGCGCCTTGAGGTGGTCATTGTCCCACCCCGGCTTCACCAGCATAGCGTATCGCTTCCTCGGCAGCGCTGAAAAGGGCCCGCGCCTTGTTCTCGCATTCCAGCTGCTCCAGCGCCGGCTGGCTGTCGGCCACGATGCCGGCGCCCGCCTGCACATGGAGCTTGCCATCCTTGACGATACCGGTGCGCAGCACAATGCAGGTATCCATCGTACCATCGGCGCCGAAATAACCCACGCAGCCGCCATAGATCCCGCGGCGCGAGCGCTCCAGTTCGTCGATGATTTCCATCGCCCGTACCTTGGGGGCGCCCGACACAGTCCCGGCCGGGAAACCGGCGGACAGCGCATCCACGAAGTCATATTGCGGATCGAGTTCACCCACCACGTTCGACACGATATGCATCACGTGGGAATAGTATTCGAGGAAGAACTTGTCGGTCACCTTGACCGTGCCGGTCTTGGCAACGCGACCCACATCATTGCGGCCCAGATCGAGCAGCATCAGGTGCTCGGCCAGCTCCTTTGGGTCGCTCAGCAGCTCTTCGGCGAGTTCCCGGTCGCGCGCTGGCGTCGAACCCCTTTTGCGCGTGCCGGCGATGGGCCGGATCGTCACTTCGCCATTCTGCACCCGCACCAGGATTTCCGGGCTCGATCCGGCGACGGCAAAGTCACCGAAATCGAGGAAATACATATAGGGGCTGGGATTGGTCCGGCGCAGCGCCCGGTAGAGCGCAGTAGGCGGCAGGGCGAAGTCGGCGGAGAAACGCTGGCTCAGCACCACCTGGAAAATGTCCCCAGCGGTGATGTAGTCCTTCGCCTTGGCCACCATGGCGGCATAGTCGTCGCGCGACGTGTTGCTCGTGACCGCAATGGCGTTGAGGTCCGGCAGCTCGGGCGTAGCGGGCAGGGCGCGGGACAGCCGGGCGATAGCGTCATCGATCCGGCTTTCGGCCGCTGCCAGCGCCTGCTGCGCCGTCACGCCGGTCCGCACATAGATGGGCGCCGTGAGGTAAAGCTCGTCCTTGACGGTATCGAAGATCACCAGCAGCGACGGTCGCATCAGCACCGCTTCGGGCGTCTTGAGGTCGTCCGGATTGCCGTTGGGCAGCACTTCCATATACCGCACCATCTCGTAGCCGAGATAGCCGAAGACCCCGGCCGATTGTGGCGGCAGTTCCGCCGGCATGTCGATCTGGCTTTCCGCGACCAGCGCCCGCAAGGCATCGAGCGGCATCTGGTCCAGCGGCTCGAACGCGTCCGGCGCGGTCTGCGCACTGCGATTGATCAGCGCCTTGCCCTCGTCGACCTTGAGGATCAGGTCCGGCAAAAGGCCAATGATCGAATAACGGCCGCGCGTCGTCCCGTCCTGCACGCTTTCGAGCAGGAAGGAATGGGTCCGGCCGGCCGCCAGCTTGAGATAGGTGCCAACCGGCGTCTCGAGATCGGCCACGACGCGACGCCAGACGATTCCAGACTTTCCGGCGTCGTATTGCGCGGCAAAGGTCTTGGAAAAGTCGTCAGCCATTTGGTCTGGTTCCGTCTGGAGGGTGTGGCCTATTCGCCGAAATTCTGCACGAGCAGCTGGGTCAGCGCCTGCTGGTTGACCCGCAGGCCCGCATCGTCACGCAGTGCGGCGACGAATTCGGAGTAGAGCCCGGCCCGCGCTTCATTGTCAAAGCTGGCGACCACCTCGGCCTGCAGGGGCTCGCCCGCCGCGCTATCTACCACCTGGAAGACGATAAACTGGCCGTCCTCGCTCACCACCGATCCGGCATGGTCCGGCCCGCCCGCAAACACCGAGGCAGCAACAGTGGCATCGACCGAGCCGTCTTCCGCGCCAAAGCGGGTAAAGGGCGTGCTGATCTGCGGGAAAATATTGAGCGAAGCCGCAATGTCGGCCAGCGCCTCGCCACCCTCAAGCCGCGCCACGACATCCTCGCTCAGCGCCAGCAGGGCATTGTTGGTGCGCTCTTCGACGATGGCCGTCGTGATCTCGTCGCGCACTTCGTCCAGCGTCTGGTCGCGCGCCGGAACGATCTCGAGGAGATCGAACCACACATGCGCATTACCGGTCAGCGCAACCGCAGGCGTCAGCCGCTCCATCTGCGCTGCGAAAATGGCCTGGCTCACCCGGCCGCGATCTTCCGCTGCAAGATTGGGCAAGACCGTGAGTGCAGCGCCGTCTGCGGCGACTTCGGCCTCATAGACCGGCAGGTTGAACCGCTCCCCGATTTGGTCGAGCGGAGTAAAGGCTGCGCGCAGTTCTTCGATATCGTCGAGCACCGAGGTGATCTCGTTGCGCGCCTGCGCCGTGGTCAGGCGCTGCACGATGTCCTCGCGCGCCGTTTCCAGCGCCGGTTCCGGCGTCGCGTCGATTGCCGACACATGCACGGCCCGCTTGCCACCGATACCGTCGATCACGGCATAGCCGCCTTCCGGCAGGCCGAAGGCCGCAGTGGCCAGGCGCGTGTCGGTGATGGCGCTTTGCGGCAGGGTGCCGAGGCTGGTCGCGGTGAGGCCCGCTTCCGCCAGCAGCGTCTCAAAGCTCGTCCCGGCTGCAATACCGGCTTCAAACTGCGCCACCACTTCCGGTGTCGGCAGCGAAACCTGCTCGATCGTGCGCTGCTCGGGCGTCGTCAGCGTATCGCGGACGCGCTCGAACTCGGCAGCAATGGCGGCTTCATCGACGGTTTTGGTCGCGGCAAGCGATGCAATGGAAAGATCGAGCAGGCGCACCTTGCGGGTATCCTGCGTACGATATTCGGCCTGGTGCTCGCTGAGGTACGCCGCCAGTTCCTCTTCCGTCGGCTCCGGCGGCGTTTCGATATTGGCTTCGGTGAGCGCGATATAGTCGATGGTGCGCGTCTCGGCGGCATAACCGCCGATCAGGTCGCGCGCCACGGAGGGCAGGGCGGTTTCGGCAAAGATCGACTGGATGATCTGGTCGCGCTTGGCCTCGCTGCCGCGTGCCTCGAAATATTCCGCTTCCGTCCAGCCGCTTCTCTGCAGCACCTGCGAGAAGATCGTGGGGTCGAAATTGCCCAGCGTGCCGAAGAAAGACGGGTCCTCGCGCAGCATCTGCCCCAGCTTGGCATCCGAAACGCCCAGCCCGAACTGATCGGCAAGATTGTCCAGCGCCGCCCCTTCCGAAAGCCCGAGCAGAACCGAGGAGGGAATGCCCAGCTGTTCGGCCTGGCTTGTCGTCGGCACTGAGCCCAAAGATGTCGCGACACGGTTGATCTGCGACTGGTACGCCCGCAAAAATTGCCGCGAGGTAATTTCTTGGTCGCCCACGCGGGCAACAGTATTGCTGCCCAGGTCCACGATCACATTATTGATGCCAAACCCGGCAACACCCACCAGAAGGAATGCCCCCAGGATTTTCCCGGGCCAGGATTTTGCAAAGTGGCGCAAACCATCGAGCATTTCGAGCGTTCCAGTTTCGGGGTCCAAGCCTTTACCTCGTGGGCGCGGGCGGACTAGTAAGAAGAAATCCGAAAGCCGGGGTTAGGGCAAAGCCCTCTCGGGCGCAAGAGGCAGGAGTAGCAAGATTGTCGACCATCTCACCGTTGATCGCCGGAAACTGGAAGATGAATGGCCTGACCCATTCGCTCGAGGAGCTCAGCGCGCTGGCCGGTCTGCTCACCACGGGCGAAGCGCCCCGCGCCATGGTCGTGGTGTGCCCGCCCGCAACCCTGCTCGCCGCCGTGGCGGCCCAGGGTGCGTCGAGCGGCATTCTTGCCGGCGGCCAGGATTGCCACGCCAATGCTTCGGGCGCCCATACCGGTGATATTTCGGCCGGCATGCTCGCCGATGCCGGCGCTCAGTTCGTTATCGTGGGTCATTCCGAGCGTCGTACCGACCATGGCGAAACCGATGATCTGGTCCGGGCAAAAGCCGAGGCGGCTATCGGCGCAGGGCTCAAGCCCATTATCTGCGTAGGCGAGACCGAAGCGCAGCGCGACAGCGGCCAGGCAGAATCGGTTGTCTCCAGCCAGCTGGCAGCGTCCATTCCCGATGCGGCTGAGCAGCATGAAGTCATTGTTGCCTATGAACCCGTTTGGGCCATCGGTACGGGCCGCACCCCCAGCATCGAAGAGATCACCACCATGCACGATACGATCCGCCAGCGGCTGGTGGACCGGTTCGGCGAGCGCGGCGAAACCATCCGCATTCTTTACGGCGGCTCCCTCAAGCCCACCAATGCGCGCGAAATCCTCGCCGTCGAAAACGTCAATGGCGGTCTTGTCGGCGGCGCCAGCCTCTTGGCAAAAGACTTTTATACCATTATCTCGGCCGTCTAGATGGACAGCTCCGGCGGATGCGGCAGAAAATCGCCGCACTCCGCTGGTATTTGCTGTCCCTGGGGTGTATGACCCCGCATCCTCAAACACCGGAGCGGCCCGCAAGGGTTCTGTTCTGGACTGACGCGAAGACTTTGAGTTCATGGCAAACGTATTGCTCGTCGCTTATCTGCTGATCGTGGTGGCGTTGATTGTCGTCATCCTGCTTCAGCGTTCCGAAGGCGGTGCCCTGGGAATTGGCGGCGGAGGCGGCGGCGGTCTGGTGAGCGCACGCGGTTCGGCCAACCTGATGACCCGCACGACCGCCATTCTGGCGACCCTGTTCTTCGCTTCGGCCATTGGCCTCACCATTCTGAGCGAACTGGATCGCGGCACGTCGAGCATTCTCGACAATGCCGTTTCGGGCCAGGACGGCCAGCCGGGCACTGTTCTCGACGCCCTCAACGCCCTTCAGGGCGACGATACGTCCGACCTGCTGCTGCCCAGCGAGGCCCAGACCCCGGCTCCCACCGACGCTGGCAACCTGCCGGCGCCCGAAGCGCCCGCCGCTCCTGAAGCGCCTGCTGCCGCTCCCGAAGTGACCGCACCCGCCGCCAACACCATGGCGCCGGCAGTCGATACCATGGCTCCGGCAGCGCCGGCCGCTGACGCTGCACCTGCAGCGGATGCAACCAGCGAAACGCCAGCGGCGCCCACGGGCAACTGATCCGCCGAAAGGCGAAAACCGGAAAAAGGGGATGGCGACATCCCCTTCTTCTTTTTGTGTAGAGCCCACTTCCGGCTCTGCGAATCGATAATGATAGGCTTATGGTGATCGCCCATGGCTCGGTACGTATTCATCACCGGAGGCGTGGTTTCCTCCCTTGGCAAAGGTCTGGCTTCGGCGGCGCTCGGCGCAGTACTGCAGGCGCGCGGCTATAAGGTCCGCCTGCGCAAGCTAGACCCCTATCTCAATGTCGATCCGGGCACGATGTCGCCCACCCAGCACGGCGAAGTTTTTGTCACCGATGACGGTGCCGAAACCGACCTCGACCTGGGGCACTACGAGCGCTTCACGGGTCGCGCTGCCAACAAGCGCGACAACATCACGTCCGGCCGCATCTATTCCGACCTCCTCGCCAAGGAGCGTCGTGGCGAGTTTCTGGGCGCCACCGTGCAGGTCATTCCGCACGTCACCGACTCGATCAAGGAATTCGTCCTCGACGGCAATGAGGACTTCGATTTCGTCCTCGTCGAAATCGGCGGCACTGTTGGCGATATCGAAGGCCTTCCCTTCTTTGAAGCCATCCGCCAGCTCGGCAACGAGCTGCCGCGCAATCATGCGGCCTATCTCCACCTGACGCTGATGCCCTACATCCCCTCCGCCGGGGAACTGAAGACCAAGCCGACCCAGCACTCGGTAAAGGAGCTCCGCTCCATCGGTATCGCGCCCGACGTGCTGCTCGTCCGCTGCGACCGTCCCATTCCCGAAGGGGAAAAGAAGAAGCTCAGCCTCTTCTGTAACGTGCGCGAAAGCGCCGTCATCCAGGGTCTCGATGTCGGCTCGATCTACGATGTGCCGCTGGCCTATCACAATGAAGGCCTCGACCGCGAAATCCTCGCCGCGCTCGGCATCACCGACGCGCCCGAACCCGACATGTCCGCCTGGGACGAGGTTTCCCGCCGCTATCACAACCCCGAAGGCGAAGTGAACATCGCCATCGTTGGCAAATATACCGGCCTCAAGGACGCCTATAAATCCCTGAGCGAAGCCCTGACCCATGGCGGCATCGCCAACAAGGTCAAGGTCAACCTGCAGTGGATCGATTCTGAGGTCTTCGAGCGCGACGATCCGGCGCCCTATCTCGAACATGTCCACGGCATCCTTGTGCCCGGAGGCTTCGGTGAGCGCGGCGCCCAGGGCAAGATCGAGGCGGCCCGTTTTGCTCGCACCAAGGACGTGCCCTATTTCGGCATCTGTTTTGGCATGCAGATGGCGTGTATCGAAGCCGCCCGCAACACGGCCGGCATCAAGAATGCGTCCTCCACCGAATTCGGCCCCACCAAGGAGCCGATCGTTGGCATGATGACCGAATGGGTCAAGGGCAACGAGAAGGAAAGCCGGTCGGCCGAAGGCGACATGGGCGGCACGCTGCGCCTCGGCGCCTATCCGGCCCAGTTGACCCGCGGCTCCCGCGTGGCCGACATCTACGGCTCGACCCGCATTTCCGAGCGCCATCGTCACCGCTACGAAGTGAACATGGAATACCGCAAGGTGCTCGAAAAGAACGGCCTGCTGTTCTCCGGCGTCTCGCCCGATGGCACCCTGCCGGAAATCGTCGAGCGGACCGATCACCCGTGGTTCATCGGCGTGCAGTTCCACCCCGAACTCAAGTCCAAGCCCTTCGAGCCCCACCCGCTCTTTACCAGCTTCATCGCTGCCGCGATGGACCAGAGCCGGCTCGTCTGATCATGGGCGAGGTGGTCAACCTTCGTCAGGCGCGCAAGGCCAGGGCCCGCGCCGACAAGGAAACCACTGCCGAGGCCAACCGGCAGAAATTCGGCCGCACCAAGGGCGAAAAGCTCAAGGATGCGGCCGAAAAATCCCGTGCCGAAAAGCACGTCGACGCGCATAAGCGCGAGGACTGATCGCTTACCAGTCCACCTGGCAAACCACGCCATCCGGTCCGAACTGCATGGATTTGTCGGTATATTGGAAGATCTCGAGCTTTACCCCGCTCGGATCGGCCAGCCAGCATTGCCAGGTGTGATCCACGCCCAGCTTCTTGGGCGTCACTGCCACGCCCTTGGCCTGGGCATTGGCCATGAAGGCGTCGATGTCATCGGTCTCGAAGCACAGGTGATTGATCTGGTTCGACTCTTCGAACCGCGTCTCGCCCTTGAGGAACACCTCGACAAAGGTGCGATTGCCGAAATCGAGATAGAAGCCGATCCGCTGCTCGCCGCGATTGAAGTCGAACTTCGGCGAGATCCCGCAGATCTCTGTATAGAATTTTTCCACGGCGTCGAGATCGCGGGCGTAGATGCAGGTATGGGCCACCTGCTTGACGAGGGGTTTGGTCATCTCTCTCTCCGGAATCGATGGGCTGGACAGCCCGCGCTGACATGTTAGGACACGCCACCTGTCCAGACCAGATGTAAAGGGAAGTCGACACATGGCACGCATTGTCGTTATCGGAGCCACCGGCCATATCGGCACCTATCTCGTGCCGCGCCTCGTCCGCGCCGGCCACGACGTCGTCGCCGTCACCCGCGGCACCTCGCAACCCTATATGGCCGACCCGGCCTGGGAGCGGGTCGAACAGGTCACGCTTGACCGCGACGCACTGGAAAAGTCCAATGACTTCGGCCGCGCCATTGCCGATCTCCGGCCCGACATCGTGGTCGACAATATCTGCTTCACCCTCGACAGCGCCCGCCAGCTCGTCGAAGCGCTCGTCGGCAAGGTGCAGCACTTCATCCATATTGGCACCATCTGGACCCATGGGCATTCCGAGGTCGTGCCCACGCCCGAAGACGTCACCAAGCGTCCCTTTGGCGAATACGGCATCCAGAAAGCCGCCATCGAGGCCTATCTTCTCGATCTGGCCCGCCGCTCCGGCTTCCCCGCCACCATCATCCACCCTGGCCACATCGTGGGGCAGGGGTGGTCGCCGCTCAATCCGGCCGGCCATTTCGATGATGCCGCCTTTGTCACCCTGGCCCGAGGCGAGCAGCTGGCCCTGCCCAATTTCGGCATGGAAACCGTCCACCACATCCATGCCGACGACATTGCCGCGCTGATCATCGCCGCCATCACCAACTGGCGCGCATCCACTGGCGAAGCCTTCCATGCCGTGTCTCCGGGTGCCATCACGCTGCGCCACTATGCCGAGGCCATGTCGGCCTGGTTCGGCCAGAAGCCCGACCTCGTCTTCCTGCCCTGGGAAGAGTGGAAAGCGCTGCAGACGCCGGAAAACGCGAACGCCACCTGGGAGCACATCATCCGCAGCCCCAATTGCTCGGTCGAAAAATCCCGCCGCCGTCTGGGTCACACCCCGCGTTATTCTTCGCTCGCGGCGGTGCAGGAATCGGTATCCTGGCTCCTCGCCAACGGAAAACTGGCGCTCTGAGCGCGATCAACTGTCATGGCGCGCAACCCCGCCATGCCGGAATTTTGCGTCTGCCCCCTTTTCTCTGTGGCAAGTGCCGTCTAGACAGGCGGCACACCCACGCAATGACCGGGAAAGGGCTTCCATGTCTTCAATCATCCACGTCAATGGCCGCCAGATTTACGACAGCCGCGGCAACCCCACGGTCGAGGTCGACGTGGTGCTGGACGATGGCAGCTTCGGCCGCGCCGCTGTGCCCTCCGGCGCCTCCACCGGTGCCCATGAGGCCGTGGAACTGCGCGACGGCGGCAATCTCTACAACGGCAAGGGCGTGACCCAGGCCGTCGACAACGTCAACGACGTCATCGCCGAGGAAATCCAGGGCATGGACGCGCTCGACCAGCGCGCCATCGACCAGGCGATGATCGAGCTCGACGGCACCGCTAACAAGAGCCGCCTCGGCGCCAATGCCATTCTCGGCGTGTCGCTTGCTGTCGCCAAGGCCGCCGCGGAATCGAGCGAGCTGCCGTTCTGGCGCTATATCGGTGGACCGAACGCCCATGTCCTGCCCGTGCCGATGATGAACATCATCAATGGCGGCGAGCATGCCGACAACCCGATCGACATGCAGGAATTCATGATCCTGCCCGCCGGCGCGACCTCGATCGCCGACGCCGTCCGCATCGGTTCGGAAATCTTTCACACCCTCAAGAAGGGCCTTTCCGCCGAAGGCCACAACACCAATGTGGGCGACGAAGGCGGCTTCGCACCGAACCTGGCCTCGGCCGATGACGCCCTGGGCTTTATCATGCGCTCCATCGAAAAGGCCGGCTACAAGCCGGGCGAGGACGTGTTCCTCGGCCTCGATTGCGCCTCGACCGAATACTACAAGAACGGCAAGTACGAGATGAAGGGCGAGGGCAAGTCCCTCTCCTCGGATGAAAACGTCCGCTTCCTCGAAGACCTCACGAACCGCTACCCGATCATCACCATCGAAGACGGCATGGCCGAAGACGACTGGGATGGCTGGAAGGCGCTGACCGAGGCCATCGGCAAGAAGGTGCAGCTGGTGGGCGACGACCTGTTCGTCACCAACACCAAGCGCCTCGTCTCCGGCATCAAGATGGGCGTCGCCAACTCCATCCTCGTCAAGGTCAATCAGATCGGCTCGCTCACCGAAACGCTGGACGCCGTCGATACCGCCCACCGCGCCAGCTACACCTCGGTCATGTCGCACCGCTCGGGCGAGACCGAGGACTCGACCATTGCCGACCTCGCCGTGGCGCTCAACTGCGGGCAGATCAAGACCGGCTCGCTTTCGCGCTCCGACCGCATGGCCAAGTACAACCAGCTGATCCGCATCGAAGAGCAGCTCGGCTCCTCGGCCAAGTATGCCGGTTACTCGGTGGTCAAGGGCCGCTGATAAACCTGGGTTAGCTTGCCAACCACACGTTCGGGTCTCCGTTGGTCATCAGCCAACGGAGACCTTTTTCATGTCCGAGACCCGCAAGCTGGCCGTCATCACCGGTGCATCCTCTGGCATCGGCCTCGAACTCGCCAGGATATCGGCCGCCGAAGGCCATGACCTGATCATCGCCTCGGACACGGCCGAAATCGCTGCCGCATCTGACCAACTGCGCCACCTCGGCACAACAGTCATCAGTGTAGAGGCCGACCTTTCGACAATCGAAGGGGTCGACCAGCTATATGACGGCGTCAAACAGACCGGCCGTCCCGTGGACCTGCTCATGGCCAATGCCGGACGCGGCCTGGGCAAGGGGTTCATTGACCAGCACTTTGACCAGATCAGCCAGGTCATTGCCCTTAACGTGGTGGGCACGACCTATCTGCTGCACCGCTTCCTCAAGGACATGGCCCAGCGCAATGCCGGTCGCGTCCTGGTTACCGGTTCGATTGGCGGCATCCTCCCCGGCGCGTTTCAGGCGGTCTACAACGCTTCCAAGGCCTATGTGAACTCGCTCACCTTTGCCATCCGCAACGAGCTCAAGGACACGGACGTCACCCTGACCGTGCTCATGCCCGGCCCGACCGAAACCGATTTCTTCGAGACCGCCGACCTCATGGACACCAAGGTCGGCACGGACAAGAAGCAGCCCGCCGCCGATGTCGCTCGCATTGGCTACGACGCCATGATGCGCGGCGATGACCACGAAGTCGCCGGTTTTGGCAACAAACTCCAGGCGCTCGCCGCCAATCTGTTGCCCGATACCAATCTGGCGGAGCGGCACCGCAAGATGGCCGAACCCGGTTCGGCGCATCGCTAACAACGGCGCCGCTTCCCATCGCAAACCTCACCCCAGCGGCGGCTCGGTTCGCTCCTCGCTCTTCCGGTTTTCCGGATAGCCCCGCAACGCGAACGGTGGCAGCCAGTCTTCGCGACGGATGGTCCAAAGCTCGTAGGTCGGAGCAAATCGGCCGGGCACGTCCATCGCGCCCAGATGCAGCTCGATCTCGTCCCCGGTGAGTGCGAACACCGGTGAGCCGCAGGTCGGACAAAAATGCCGGCCCAGATAGTGTTGCGTATCGCCAACTACGCTGACGGCATCCCGTGGGAAAATGGCCGAGGCACCGAAGACGGCGCCATGATGCTTGCGGCAATCAAGGCAGTGGCAGAGCCCCACGCGATAGGGCTCGCCCCGGGCGGAGAAACGGACAGCGCCGCAAAGACATCCGCCCGTGATCTCGCCCATGCTGTGCGCCTATTGAAACGCCGTTTCGGCGAAACTGCGCAGTTTACGGGAATGCAGCCGCTCTGCCGGCTGGTCGCGCAGGATTTCCATGGCCCTCAGCCCCACTTGCAGATGCCGGTTCACCTGCGTGCGATAGAAGTCCGAGGCCATGCCCGGTAGCTTCAACTCGCCATGTAGCGGCTTGTCGGAAACGCACAACAGCGTTCCGTATGGCACCCTGAACCGGAAGCCATTGGCCGCAATCGTGGCGGACTCCATGTCCAGCGCCACGGCGCGCGACTGGCTCAGCTGCCGGATGATCTGCGTCTGGTCCCACAGTTCCCAGTTGCGGTTGTCGAAGGTCGCGACCGTCCCGGTGCGCATGATCTTCTTGGTCTCGATCCCCTCGGTCTGCGTGACCTCCTCCACGGCCTGTTCCAGCGCGACCTGGATTTCCGCCAGCGCCGGGATCGGCACGGAGAGCGGCAGGTCGGCATCCAGCACATGGTCCTCGCGCACATAGGCGTGCGCCAGGACGTAGTCGCCCAGTTCCTGGGAATTCCGCAGGCCCGCGCAATGGCCAAGCATGATCCAGGCATGCGGCCGCAGCACCGCGATATGGTCGGTAATGGTCTTGGCGTTGGATGGACCCACGCCGATATTGACCATGGTGATGCCTTTGCCGCGCTCGGCCACCAGGTGATAGGCCGGCATTTGCGGGCTGCGCACCGGCACCGTGCCCGAAACCCCGCCACCGGTCAGCATATTGTCCGTCACCACATTGCCCGGCTCGACAAAACGCTGATAGACGTCGTGGCTATTCTTGAGGTGCTCCTTGGCGATCCGGCAAAACTCGTCGATGTAGAACGCGTAATTGGTGAAGATCACGAAATTCTGGAAATGCTCGGCATCAGTGCCCGTATAGTGGGCCAGCCGGAACAGCGAATAGTCCACGCGCGGCGCCGTGAAGGCCGAAAGCGGGTAGGGCCCGCCGCGGGGCGGCACATAGGTGCCATTGGCAATTTCGTCATCGGTATTGGCCAGGTCGGGCGCGTCGAACAGGTCGCGCAGCGGCACGTCCATGGCATTGAGCGTGTTGCCGTCCACATGCTCGCGGGCCCCCAGCGCGAAGTGCAGGGGAATGGGCGTTTCCGACTCGCCCACATCGATCGTCCCGCCGTGATTTTTGAGGATCACCGCGAACTGCTCCTGCAGGTACCCCTTGAACAGGTCAGGTGCCGTCACCGTGGTCCGGTAGATACCCGGCGTATGCAGATACCCATAGGGCAGGGTGCTTTCGTGCTTGGAATAGCTTGTCGAGCGCACTTCCACCTGCGGGTAGAAGGCGCGCACCCGGCCTTCAGGAATAGCGCCGGTGCTCAGCCCCTCGAGATGGCTGCGAATGAAGTCGCAGTTGCGATGGTAGATATGGGCCACATGCGCCCAGGCCTCGGCCGGATCGGTGAAGGACTGCTTTTCGAGGCGCGGCGGTGTGAGAATCGTCATCTCGTCCCCTGCTACGGACCCGCGGATCGGGCCGCTGAACTGGAATCGTCGGTATTGCCGGTTCACTATAGGATGCGTGTGACACCGGCTCAACGCAGCCGGCGCGCGCGCTCAGCCTTCACAGATCGGTGATGCGCTCTTTTCTTGCCGCAATTGCTTCCCATCTTTCCAATCAGTTCATCGGACACGCAAACGACCCATGCACCGGTGAACGGGAAGCGATCTTCCGCATGTCCCCCAAGCCCTCAACAGCGCGGCGGATTGCACCCACATAAAGGCCGCCTGGCAGCAATGCCGAGGCGGTCTTTATGCTTATTGGGGGTAGGTCTTGCGCAGCGTCTCGACCGAGCGCTCCACCAGGGTTTGCAGCACGCTCATGTCCACGTCTGAAAGCCGCTTGATGTAGAGGCATCCCTTGCCCATCCGGTGCTTGCCCAACTGGGCAAGCAGAGCTTCGGTCTCGCTAGCCACCTCGGGGAGCTGGCACCCGTTGAGGTACAGGCTGAACTCGGCCTTGCGTGGCGCAAAGCCCACAAGGAAGGTTTCGCCTGCGTGGCCCGACGCGTAACGATAATGATACGCGCCAAACCCCACCATCGTGCCCCAGAGCACCGGCTTTTCTCCGGTCGTGCGCTCCATCATCTCGATCAATGCCTGGCTGTCGGCGCGTTTTGTGGCATCCTCGATCTGGGCAATGAAGGCGGCGACGTCGGCGCTGCCCGGGCGGGTTTTCTGCTCGGCCATGGAACCTATGGCGTTTCGTAGTCGACGATGACTTCTGGGTTCACCTCGCCATCATAGCTGGCATCCACCTCATAGCGCACCAGCACGAACTGTCCGTCATCGAACACCCAGGTGCCCGACGAACTGGCGTCGCCCAACCCGCGCCATTTGGACGACGAGGTCAGCGTGCCGGTTTCTTCGTCGAAATAGGAGTTTACGAGAGACGTCGTGCCGGTCATCCCGACCACGTCGATGCCTTCGACCGCGCCCTCGAAATCGTCGTTCTCGTAACGGACATCGTAATTCGGCTGGGCCAGCGCCAGCGGCCGCAACCCCTCGTACTCCGTTTTCACATAGTAGGAATGGGCAACATTATACGCTCCGGCCATGCAGAAGAGCCGCACCAGCGTCACGGTTTCTTCCGGCGCATCATCGCTCCAGCTGGGCTGGTAGCTGAGGTCCCAACTGGCGAAATCCTCGTCCACCCACGCGCCGCTTTCCGCGTCGCACATGTCGCCACCGGCCAGGGCATGCAGCTTGCGGGCCTGCTTTTCCAGCGAGGCTTCCTGCGCCAGGGCAGGGGCCACACAAAGCGCCGCCAGCGGCAGCCAAAGCAATGGACGGATCATTTCTCTTCCCTTATGTCGAAACCCGAACGCGGGCACCCTTGTCCCGCGCCTCTATTCAAGCAGATCGAGGCCGATATGACCGCAAAAATCATCGACGGAAAACGCTTTGCCGAAAATCTCCGCGCTTCCATCGCCGGTCATGTCGAGCGCCTCAAATCCGAGCACGGCATCACGCCGGGCCTGGCCGTTGTCATCGTTGGCGAAGACCCGGCCAGCCAGGTCTATGTGACGAACAAGGCAAAGCAGACTGCCGAAGTCGGCATGAATTCCTATAAGCACGAACTGCCCGCCGATACCTCGGAAGCGGACCTTCTGGCGCTTGTGCACAAGCTCAATGCCGATCCCGCCGTCCACGGCATCCTCGTGCAGATGCCCGTGCCAAAGCACATCGACGCCAACAAGGTGATCGAGGCTATCGATCCGGCCAAGGACGTCGACTGCTTCACCCCCGCCAATGTCGGCAAGGTGCAGATCGGCCTTCCGGGCCCGGTCTCCTGCACCCCGCTCGGCTGCCTCATGCTGCTGCGCGACGAACTCGGTTCGCTTGAAGGCAAGAACGCCGTCATCATCGGGCGTTCCAACCTCGTCGGCAAGCCGATGATGCAGCTTCTGCTGCGCGACAACTGCACCGTCACCGTCGCCCACTCCCGCACCCGGAATCTTGCCGAGGTCGTCCGCGCCGCCGACATTGTCGTCGCTGCCGTCGGTCGTCCGGAAATGGTCAAGGGCGACTGGATCAAGCCGGGCGCCGTGGTCATCGATGTCGGCATCAACCGCATTCCCGCCCCGGAAAAGGGCGAGGGCAAGACCCGGCTCGTGGGCGACGTCGACACATCAGCCGCCGCCGAGCATGCTTCCGCCATCACCCCGGTGCCCGGCGGCGTCGGCCCGATGACCATTGCCTGCCTGCTCGCCAATACCGTCACCACGGCCTCGCTCATCAACGGCCTCACCCCGCCGAGCGACCTCACCGCATGAGCGACCTCTTCGGCCACGAGCCCCCCGCCCATGATCCGGGCGGCAAGGTTCGCCTGCGTCTGGGCGCAGGCGTGCAGGGCGACGTGGTCATGTCCGAGGACGGCCGCTATCGCCAGGTCATGCGCCGCTGGCTGGGCGACACCTTTCCGGCCGAATACATCCTTTTTATCGGCATGAACCCGTCCACGGCCGACGCCACCGTGGACGACCCCACCTGCGCCCGCGAATGGACCTTTGCCCGCCGCGAAGGTTTCTCGGCCATGGTCAAGTGCAATGTCGGGGACTATCGCGCCACCGACCCCAAAATGCTGGTTCAGCCGGGCGTCGTCGCCGTTTCGCCCGCCAACCTCCCCGCCATCCGCGAAGCCGCAAAGGGCGCCGGCAAGGTCGTCCTCTGCCACGGCAAGCTCAATAAGGCCCTGGCCCCGGCCGGCCGGGAGCTGGTGGAGGCGCTGCGCGCCGATGGCATCGCGCTCTGGTGCTTCGGCACCAATGCCGACGGCTCTCCCAAGCATCCGCTCTACATGCGCGCCGATACGCCCCTGCGGCCCTATTAAGTTTTCGTTGACCACTTTTCCGCAAATGCGCCCGCTCGCGGTAAGGATCTGTTCGCCTTAACCTCAGGGAAACCCAAAACCCGTTTCCTGATCGGCACATAGCCTGTGCCGGGTCTGCCCTGGCGCGCGAACAGTCCTGTTATTAGAGTATTGCGTATCGTGACGACCACCTGGCGTAGCGCAGTCCGAGCCATTGCCCTGGCCGCCCTGATTGCCCCGATGATTGCCGCCTGCGCGACCGGGGGGAGCCTCGGGCCGACCGTCAAACGCGGCGCGTTCACCTCCAAGGAATATGGCGTGTCGGCGTCCCCGCGCGTCACCAACAATCCCAATCCGCCCCGTGGCGGCGGCCGCTATCAGGTCGGCCAGCCCTATACCGTGCGCGGCAAGACCTACGTGCCCCAGCACGATCCGAGCTATTCGGCATCGGGCACGGCCTCCTGGTACGGCGCCGATTTCCACGGCCGCAAGACCGCCAATGGCGAAATCTTCTCCGCCAATGCCATCACCGGCGCCCATCCGACCCTGCCGCTGCCCTCCTATGTCCGCGTGACCAACAAGGACAATGGCCGCTCGGTGGTCGTGCGCATCAACGATCGCGGCCCCTATGTCAGCGGCCGCATCGTCGACCTTTCCTATCGCGCCGCCTCCATGCTGGGCTATGTCAACAAGGGCTCGGCCAATGTGCATGTCGAATATGTGGGCCAGGCGCCGCTCGAGGGCGACGACACCCGCATGCTCGTCGCAAGCTATTCCGGCCCGGCCTATGACACGGGCAGCGGTGGCACCCAGGTCGCCAGCTCCGGCCAGAGCAATCGGAGCCTGGTTGGCATCACCACCAGCTTCTTTGGCAGCCTCTTCTCTTATGCCGATGGCCAGGCACCCGTCGCCGCCGACGGCACTGCCCATGCGGCGGTCAATGCCATGGCCTCGGCATCTCCCGAGCTTCAGGCCTGGGCCGAAAGCGTCGATGCCGATGCGCGCGCCGTGAAGATCGGGCTGGGCGTCTTTGCCGATCCTGCCAATGCCGCCTTCGTGGCCGAAAAGTTCGCCATGCTCGGCGCGGTCAAGGAAGAGCCGGTCACCACCAACGGCCGGGCTGCAACCAGCCTTACGCTCACCTATCTCAAGCCGGGCGTCGTGCGTCAGGATGCTCAAGATTTAGCGCGTGAACTTGGCCTTGGTGACATAGTTCTCTATTGATCGGTCGGCGGGATCGGAGCGGGCGCAGGCCCGCGAGCAAGCGAAGGACTGTGTTGTGAGACTGTTCTCCATCGTTGCGGTGTTTCTCGCGCTGACGGCGTCCGCCTTCGGGCAGGCGGCCTTCGAAACCAAGGCCCGCTTTGCCGTCCTCATGGACTACGAATCCGGCACGGTCATTTTCCAGCACAATGCCGACGACCGGCTCGAACCGGCCAGCATGACCAAGCTGATGACGCTTGCCGTGGTCTTCAACGAGATCAGGGCAGGGCGCGTGAGCCTTGATGACACGTTCTTCGTGTCCGAAAATGCCTGGCGCACCGGTGGCGCCGCCTCTGGCGGCTCGACCATGTTTGCCGATCTCAATTCCCAGATCCGCGTCGAGGATCTGATCCGCTCGGTCATCATCCAGTCCGGCAATGACGCCGCCATCATCCTGGCCGAGGGCATCGCTGGCACTGAAGCGACCTTCGCGCTGATGATGAACGAGCTCGCCGCCCAGATCGGCCTCGACAACTCGAACTTCACCAATTCCACCGGCCTGCCGGACCCGGACGAATATTCGACGGCCCGCGACCTCGCCAATCTCGGCCGCTATCTGATCCGCGAATTCCCCGAATACTACCACTACTTCTCCGAGCCGGAGATGGAGTGGAACAACATCAATCAGCCCAACCGCAACTCGCTGCTCGACGTGGGAATCGGCGTTGATGGCCTCAAGACCGGCCACACCGCGGCCGCGGGTTACGGCGTGGTTCTCTCGACCGCACAGGGCGACCGGCGCCTCGTGGCCGTGGTCCATGGGCTCAGCTCCATGCGCGAACGCGCCGAAGAAGGCCGCAAGCTCCTGACTTGGGGCCAGCGCGCCTTCGAACGCTTTGCGCCCTATCCCGAAGGCAAGGTCGTCGCCTATGCCGACGTGTATGGCGGCGAGAGCCCCTCGGTGGGCCTGGTCGGCAATGGCGAAATCGCGCTTTATCTGCCGCGCGGCTCGCGCCAGTGCCTTTCGGCAACGGTCAATTACCAGTCGCCGCTCCGGCCCCCGGTCAATCAGGGCGACCAGATCGCCGAGCTGCGCGTCTATTGCAACGACGACCTCGTACAGACGGCACCGCTCTACGCCGCCGAATCCGTCCCCCAGGGCGACATCGTCCGCCGCTCCCTCGACGCCCTCAAGCAACTGGCACTAGGCTGGCTTTGAGCCGTGCCGCAGGCAAAATCTCCCCAGTGGGGAGATTTTAGACTCAAAGGCCACGAGAGCTACGCTCGAGTGGCGGGCAGAGCCGACCGCAGCCCGGATTGCGGACAGCTGCCCCGAAACAAACCTCTGCCCCGCTGCTGCACCCCCAACCCTCACCCCCTCGTCACTTGACGATTGAACCATAAGCCCATAGCCCTCGGGGGAGACCGGGATCGACACGCGGTGGTGTTGCCCGGCCAGACGGAAGAGGGACAAATGTTGCACCGCGCACCATCTGCCGGAACAGACGCTGCCCGCTTCATCACCTTTGAAGGCGGCGAGGGCGTGGGCAAATCCACCCAGGTCAAGCGCCTCATCGCCACGCTCAACCGTCACGGCGTCGACGCGGTACGCACCCGCGAGCCCGGCGGCACGCCGCGCGCCGAAGCCATTCGGTCCTTCATCCTGCAGGGCCGCTCGGAAGCCTGGGGCGCCGGCGCCGAAGCCGTGCTGTTCGCCGCCGCGCGCCTCGACCACGTCAATGAATTCATCGCGCCCAACCTGGCCCGTGGCGCCTGGGTCATTTCCGACCGCTTCTGCGATTCCACCCGCGCCTATCAGGGCCTGACCGGCGGCGTCGACGACAAGCTCATCGACGCGCTCGAAGTGCTGGCGCTCAACGGTCACGCTCCGGATCTGACCATCGTTTTGGACATGGACCCCGAAATTGCCTTTCGCCGCGTCGAACAGCGCGCCGTCGAGGATGGGCTCCAGCTCACCGGCGATCGCTTCGAAAAGGAAGAGATCGAGTGGCACAAGCGGCTGCGCCAGAACTTCCTCGATATCGCCCGCAACAATCCGGAACGCTGCGTCTTGATCGAAGCCGACAGGCCGGAAGCCGAACTGGAAACGGCCATCTGGGCCGCCGTCAGCGCCCGCTTCCCTGAACTCCTGGACGGGCCTGCGGCGTGAGCGATCCTTCCGGTCTTGAAGGGCTCCCTCCACCAGAGGAGCGGCAGCTGGCCATCGGCCACGACAACGCGCGTCAGGCCGTCCTGGCGCAGCTGGCCGAACACCGGCTGCCCGGAGCCATCATGCTTCATGGTCCCCAGGGCATCGGCAAGGCAACGCTGGCTTTTGAACTGGCCGCCGCCATCCTGACGGCCACCGGGGACGAGCCGGCCCATCGCGTGCGCGAGCAGGTAGCCGCCATGTCCCATCCCAACCTGTCGCTGCTGCGCCGGCGTCCGAAGGACGGCAAGGGCTATTACACCGTCATCCGCGTTGAGGATGTTCGCGACCTGCGCGAAAGCCTGCACCACACGCGCGGACGGTCCGGGCATCGCGTCGCCATTCTCGACGCCATCGACGACTGCAACGCCAACGCCGCCAACGCGCTCCTCAAGACGCTGGAAGAGCCGCCGGCCGACACCACCTTCTTCCTCATTTCCCACCGGCCTGGACAATTGCTGCCCACCATCCGGTCGCGCTGTCACAACCTGGGCTTGCGCCCGCTTGCCGACAGCGCGGTCGAGGCGGTCATCCAGGCAACTGTGCCCGATCTCGACCCAGCCTCCCGCAACCGTGCCGTTACGCTTGCCGGCGGCCGGCCGCGACGCGCCTTCGAAACACTGGCCCTGGCCGAGGAATCGGCCATCGGTGCCCTCATTGCCTGGCTGGGTAATCCGGCCGTTGCGCCGGTCGCCGCCAGCCTGCAACTGGCCGATAGCCTGGGCCGCGACCCGCAAGGCACCGAAATGTCTTTCGCCCGCGAGATCCTCAATGACTGGCTGGCCGGAGAAATCCGCGCCGCAGCCATGCAGCCGGGGCAGCGCGCCCGGCTTGCCTCGGCAACCGAGCTATGGGAGAAGGCAGGCGCGCTTCTGGGCGAAGCCGACAGCGTCAATCTCGACATGAAGCAGACGCTGGTGGTGATCTTCGATACCATCCGGAAGCATGTTGCTGTGTTCCATTCCGTCCCCGCCGAGTCCCAATGACCTCCAAGCCGTTCTACGTCACGACCGCGATCTCCTATCCCAATGGCGCGCCCCATATCGGCCACGCCTATGAGATGATCGCAACCGACGCCATCGCGCGCTGGAAGCGGCTCGAGGGAAGGGAAGTCTATTTCCTCACCGGCACCGATGAGCATGGCATCAAGATGGTCCAGACGGCTGCCAAGGAAGGCATCCCGGTCAAGGATCTGGCGGATCGCAATGCGGCCGAGTTCAAGAAGCTCGCCGCCGCGCTCAATCTCTCCAACGACGACTTCATCCGCACCACCGAGCCACGCCACCACAAAGCCTCGCAGGCCATCTGGAAGAAGATGGCCGAGAACGCCGATGGCGACATTTTCCAGTCCACCTATGCCGGCTGGTATTCGGTCCGCGACGAGGCCTATTTCGACGAGAGCGAGCTGACCGAGAAGGACGGCAAGAAATTTGCCCCCTCGGGCGCCGAAGTCGAATGGGTCGAAGAGCCGACCTATTTCTTCCGCCTCTCGGCCTACCAGCAGAAGCTGCTCGACCTCTACGAAGCCAATCCCGATTTCATTGCTCCCAAGGAGCGCCGCAACGAGATCATCTCCTTCGTCAAGAGCGGCCTGCAGGATCTCTCGATTTCCCGCACCACCTTCGACTGGGGCATTCCGGTTCCGGACGCTCCGGGGCACGTCATGTATGTCTGGGTCGATGCGCTGACCAACTACATCACCGGCGTCGGTTATCCGGATGAACAAAGCGAGCTGTTCAGGAAATTCTGGCCCGCGGACCTTCACGTCATCGGCAAGGACATCATCCGCTTCCACACCGTCTACTGGCCCGCCTTCCTGATGAGCGCCGGCCTCGACGTGCAGCACCGCGTCTTCGCCCACGGCTTCCTCACCGTCGATGGCCAGAAGATGAGCAAGTCGCTTGGCAACGTCATCGACCCGTTCCATCTGGTCGAGACCTTTGGCGCCGACGCCGTCCGCTACTTCTTCCTGCGCGAAGTCTCCTTCGGCAACGATGGCGACTATTCCAACGAGAAGCTGGTCAACCGCGTCAATGCGGACCTGGCCAACAACCTCGGCAACCTCGCCCAGCGCTCGCTGTCGATGATCAACAAGAACTGCGAGGGCAGGGTGCCCGAACTCGGTCCCCTGACCGACGCGGACAACGCGATCATCGCCGAGGTCACCGAAGCCATCGAAGTCGCACAGAAGGCCATGGACGCTCAGCTCGTCCACGAAGCCACCGGCGCGATCATCGCGGCGCTGAGCTCGGCCAACAACTACTTTGCCGGACAGGAGCCTTGGGCCCTCAAAAAGACCGATCCGGCCCGCATGGCCACCGTACTCTACGTTACGGCAGACACGGTTCGTCGCCTCGCTATTCCTATGCTAGCCTTCGTTCCGGCCTCGGCTGCGCGCCTTCTTGACCAATTGGGCGTCGAAAACAGCAATAGGACCCTTAAGGACGCACTCAACGTCAACAGTCTGCTAACGAATTCGGAGCTGCCGCTACCTCAGGGCGTCTTTGCGCGCCTCGAAAAACCGGCCGAGTAACATGCTCATCGACTCCCACTGCCACCTCGATTTCGAGGCCCTTTCTGCTGACATCGACGGCGTGCTGGCGCGCGCCGCCGCAGCCGGTGTCACGGGCATGGTGACGATATCCACAAGGGTGGATAACTTTTCCACCTACACCGATATTGCAGAACGTTTCAGCAACGTCTGGTGCTCCGTCGGCACCCATCCGCACAATGCCGACCAGGAATTGCATATTGAAACCGAGGACTTAGTCCGGCTAAGTGCCCATGCGCGCTGCGTTGCCATCGGCGAAGCGGGCCTCGACTATTTCTACGACAACGCCCCGCGCGAGGCGCAGGCGACAGGTCTCCGTCGCCATATCGCGGCCGCGCGAATCACCGGTCTTCCACTGGTTATCCACAGCCGCGCCGCCGACGCGGACATGGCCGAGATCCTTGAGGAAGAAAGCCGGGCAGGGGCCTTCCCCTTCGTCCTGCACTGCTTCACCGCCGGCAAAGCCCTCGCCGAAACCGCGCTAAACCTCGATGGCTACATATCTTTTTCCGGGATCATTACGTTCCGCAACGCCCAGGAGATCCAGGACGTCGCCAAAATCGTCCCGGCCGACCGCTACATCGTCGAAACCGACGCCCCATATCTGGCGCCGATCCCGCATCGCGGCCAATCCAACGAACCGTCCTTCGTGCGCCACACGGCCGAAAAAGTCGCGGAATTACGCGGACTTAGCTTGGAACAAGTCGCTGCGGAAACGACCGCAAACTTCGGCCGTCTGTTCTCGAAAACGGGCATAAAATGACGGCTCCGGACCGGATCATCGCGACCATTCTTGGCTGCGGTTCATCCGGCGGCGTACCGCGCATCGGCAACGACTGGGGTATCTGCGATCCCAATGAACCCCGCAATCGCCGGCGCCGCTGCGCTTTGCTGATCGAGGCCTGGCGCGACGGAATTTCTGAGCCCACACGGGTACTTATCGACACTGGCGCTGACCTGCGCGAGCAGCTTCTGGACGCCAAGGTCGATCGCGTCGACGCCGTTTTCTATACCCACGAACACGCCGACCATACCCACGGCATCGATGACCTCCGCGTCCTGGCGCTCCACAATCGCCGCCGCGTCGACGTCTATTTCACGCGCGAATGCGGCGACCGGCTGCGCGAAGCTTTCGGCTATTGCTTCACCACGCCGCCCGGCAGCAGCTATCCGCCAATCCTCAATGCCCACGAGATCACAGCCGGCGAAACCATCACCGTCGAAGGGCCGGGCGGCACCTTGAATTTGCTCGCCTTTTTGCAACTGCACGGCGATATCCAGTCCCTCGGCTTCCGCCTGCACGACTTCGCCTATAGCTGCGACCTGTCGGGTTTCCCGGAAAGCTCATACGAAGCCATTTCCGGCCTCGACCTCTGGATCCTCGACGCCTTGCGCCCAACGCCGCATCCAAGCCATCTGAGCCTACCGGAAAGCCTCGACTGGATCGCCAAGTTCCAACCGCGCCAGGCCGTCCTGACGGACATGCATATCGACCTAGACTACGCCACGTTGGATCGCGAGACACCCCAGAACGTAGCGCCAGCCTTCGACGGTATGCAGATCGACGTGCTGTCGGGCCGCATTCTCAATCGCTGACTTATCCTCGGGATCTTAGCTGTCTTATCCTCGGCATCTTAGCCGTGTGATAGGCTGCAACTCCGTCAAATCCTGCAATCCGCATGCATTTTAGTTCCATAATATATATTATGCGAAATACGGAATAGCCGATGCAGCCGCTTTGCGCCGGCCTCATTCGCAGTATTTGAGCACTTCGGACCGCACCTACCCGTTGATAAGCTGCTGGCAATCGATTCCCGGAGCCGACCATGCAGCCATCTCGCGATATCTCCCGCCTCATCGAGATCATGGCGACACTGCGCAATCCTGATGGCGGCTGCCCCTGGGACTTGGAACAGGACTTTCGCTCCATTCGGCACTACACCATTGAGGAAGCCTATGAGGTGGCCGACGCGATCGAGCGTGAGGATTTTGGCGATCTGCGCGAAGAACTGGGTGATCTGCTTTTGCAGCCGATCTATCACGCGCAGATGGCCAAGGAAGCTGGCCACTTCGATATTGGCGACGTCGTTTTTGCGATCACCGAGAAACTGATCCGCCGCCACCCTCACGTATTTGGCGACATCACCGCTGAAGGCGCCGGAGACGCGCAGGACAAGTGGGAAGCCATCAAGGTCGAGGAGCGGGCAAGGAAGGCCGAGCGGCATGGCAATCGCGAGCCATCACTTCTGGACGACGTGCCGCAGGTGCTCCCTGCCCTCGCCCGGTCGGAAAAGCTCACCAAGCGGGCCGCGAAGGTGGGTTTCGATTGGCCGGATCTGCCGGCGGTGCGGGCAAAGGTCGAAGAGGAACTTCAGGAAGTTTCCGAGGCTTGGACCACCGGGGATACAGCAGCCGTTCATGAGGAGATCGGCGACCTGTTGTTTGCGGTCTCAAATCTCGCGCGCAAGGCTGGCGTTGATCCGGAAGCGGCTTTGCGCGACGCGAACAGCAAGTTTACGCGTCGCTTCCATTATGTCGAAGCGCGCTGCCGCGAAGACGGGATCGACCCGGCTGCCGCCGGGTTGGAACGCCTCGACGGCTACTGGAATGAGGTCCGGGCGGCCGACAAGTCCGGCGGCTAGAGATCGGACACCGCGATCCGGCCGTTGAATCGCTCCAGAAAATCCGCGCGATGGCGAGGATCAACGCGGACCACGAAATCTGAGCCCTGCTCTGTCGGTTCAGCGCGTGAAATGACCTCGGCATTCGCATGCAACCAGCCGATATCGGCACCTGCCGAATGCGGTACATGCACATGGTAGGTCCGGCTCTGCTGGCCCAGCGATTTCTCGATCTCTGCCAATAGCGCATCCACGCCCTGACCGGTCTGCGCGGAAACCGGCATGGCGGCGATCACCTTGCCGGCCGGCGCAGCGGATGTGAGTTCCAAGCTGCCTTCGGCAAGAAGGTCGATCTTGTTCCAGACCTCGATGACAGGCGTCGTTTCCGATGACACGCCGAGTTCTTCGAGCACGGTGAGAACGTCCTGCGCTTGAGCCTTGTGGTCGGGGTTGGCGATGTCCCGCACATGCAGAATGATGTCAGCGTCCACGACCTCTTCAAGCGTCGCGCGAAAAGCGGCTACCAGGTCATGCGGCAGGTCAGCTACGAAGCCCACTGTGTCGCTCAGCATCACTTCGCGGCCGTGCGGCAGCGCCAGCTTTCGCACCGTAGTATCGAGGGTGGCAAAGAGGAGGTCCTTGGCAAACACCCCTGCCCCAGTCAGGCGATTGAAAAGGCTCGACTTTCCGGCATTCGTGTAGCCGACAAGCGCAACCACGGGGATTTGCGCGCGGGTGCGCTGCTGCCGTTGCTGGGCGCGTGTTTTCTTGACCTTGTCAAGCCGCGATTCGAGGAGAACGATCCGGTCAGTGATCTGACGGCGATCGCTTTCGATCTGGGTTTCGCCGGGACCGCCCATGAAACCGCTTCCACCACTGCCGCGCTGCCGCTCAAGGTGCGTCCATGAGCGAACAAGCCGGCCCTTCTGGTAGTTCAAATGCGCCAGCTCGACCTGAAGCACGCCTTCGCGGGTGGCTGCACGTTCCCCGAAAATTTCCAGAATGAGCGCCGTGCGATCAAGCACCTTCGTGCCCGTATCGCGCTCGAGGTTGCGCTGCTGGATGGGGGTCAGGCTGGCATCGACCAGCAGCAGGTCGATCTTTTCCGCCTTTACCCGGTCGGCAAGGACCTCGACGTGACCACCACCGATAAAAGTCGAGGGCCGGATTTCCCGGACGCGAACGATCTCGGAAAAGACGATGTCGAGGCGGATGGCCTCAGCAAGGCCTTCGAACTCGGCCTGCCGGGCCTCAATTCCATGGAGAGACGCGCGGCCACGCACATCCGGGCAAACCAGACCCACACGGGTCGGCTTTTCCTCGCGGTCTATATAAGGCTTGGGGCCGCTCGTGGCGTCCCCATCCTCGTCGTGATCTTGCATATGGATCAGTCGTGATCGTTGTTTTGTTCTGGGTCGAACAGCTGGATCGGCGCGCCAGGCATGATGGTCGAGATCGCGTGCTTGTACACGAGTTGCGACTGTGCATCGCGGCGCAACAACAAGCAGAAGTTGTCGAACCAGGTAATAACGCCCTGAAGCTTCACCCCGTTGACCAGAAAGATGGTGACCGGGACCTTTTGCTTGCGGACGTGATTAAGAAAGGAGTCCTGCAGGTTCTGCTGCTTTTCACTGGGCATTCAGTCTGGCCTCTTTTGTCGCGGCATTGATTGTCGCTGTTATAGTCGCAGTTCATTGCTGTCGTTGTCGAGAACTGCCGCCCAGTCCCCTCCCCGACTTTGTCTATGGAGTCAACTATGACACATCCGCGGCAGGCTGCCTACCCGGCGCAAATGCATGGCTCCATGTCGGCCCTTATCCTCACAAACCGAGCGACTTGATCTTGCGGTGCAATGCGCTTCGCTCCATGCCGACGAACTCGGCAGTCTTGGAGATATTGCCGCCAAAGCGCTCGATCTGGGCGAGCAGGTATTGCCGCTCAAACACTTCCCTAGCTTCCCTCAGCGGCAGGCTCATTAAGTGCGCAGATGCGTCGGTGTCCCCCACCGTCGGCAGCACTTCGCCGATATCGGACGGCAGCATTGCAGCAGTGATCACGCCGTTTTCTGGCTGTTGATCTTTCATCAGAATAAGCAACCGCTCGATGGAATTGCGCAACTGGCGCGCGTTTCCAGGCCATTCCTGCGCCTGCAACACCGCCATGGCATCGTCGCCAATCGCATACCTCTGTAGGTTGTGCATGCGGCAGATTTGCTCGATGAAAACGGAAACGAGCGGCGGCACGTCCTCGCGACGCTCCCGCAAGGGCGTGAGAGGCAAGGGAACGATGGAAAGCCGATGGAACAGATCTGAGCGGAATTCTCCCGCTTCGATCTGCGCGGCCACATTCTGGGAGCTCGAGGCGATAATGCGCACGTCGATCGGCACAGCCTGCGTGCCGCCAACGCGATTGAAGCGGTTTTCCACCAGCGTGCGTAGCAAGCTCGCCTGAACTGCCGCTGGCAAGGTGGTCACTTCCGAGAGGTAGAGCGTGCCGCCATGTGCGCGTTCCAAAGCACCAACCTCAACCTTGAGCATCCCATTCTTTTCACGGGAGTCCCGCCCGAAGAGCACGACAGGCACTTCCTCGGGCGCATAGAGCGATGCGTTGATCTCAACAAATGGCGCGTTTGCCCGGGGGCTGCGCTGATGCAGGAGGCGCGCCACGAGTCCCTTACCGGCGCCGGACGGACCGGAGATGAAAATGCGGGAATTGGTCGGAGCGGACTTCTCGATCGTGGCGCGGACCTGTTGCAGCGACGGCGACACGCCAACCAGCTCAGCGCTCTTGGAGGCCGAACGCTCCTTGAGTTCTGCTACCTCGTTCCGCAACCGGGTGGCTTCCATTGCCCGCTGGGTAATATGCAGCAAGCGGTCGATCTTGAAGGGTTTTTCGATATAGTCGTAGGCGCCGCGGCGGATGGCGGAGACGGCCGTTTCAACATTGCCGTGCCCCGAAATCATCACCACCGGCATGTCGGGGTGCTGGGACTGGAAAACGTCCAGCAATTGCAGGCCGTCCAGACGAGATCCCTGCATCCAGATATCGAGAAAGACCAGGCTCGGGCGACGGCGCGCGATCTCGTTGAGGCCGCTATCGGCGTCATGCGCCTGGCGGGTCTCAAAACCTTCGTCCTCCAGAATGCCCGCAACAAGGTCGCGGATATCGTCTTCATCGTCGATGATCAGAATGTCGAGTGCCATCTACTTGTGAACAACCGCGCGAAGTTGCGGCTCCTCCTGTTTGGGCTCAGTCACGGCCGGCTGGCCCGTCTGATCCTCATTGATAGTCTTGTGCGGGGCTTGAAGCGGCAGCGTAAACGTCACGCAAGCCCCCACCCGTCCCACTGCATCCGGTTCTGCGTCGATCAGTTCCACGATACCGCCGTGCTGTTCGATGATGCGCGCCACGATTGCGAGGCCCAGTCCGGTCCCCTTTTCACGGGTCGTCATATAGGGCTCGAGGAGCCGCTGGCGGTTTTCCTTGGGCCAACCCTTGCCGTTGTCGGAAACCGAAACCCGGGCATGGTTGGCCTCGATATGCCCCTCGACCGTGATCACGGGCTTCCAGCCGTCGGTAAATTGGATCTCCTCGAAGGCCTCGACCGCGTTCTTGATAAGGTTCGTCAGGGTCTGGGACACTAGGCGCGTATCGAACCAAGCGTGGATCGGATCTTCGGGAAGCAAAGTCACGATTTCAACTTCCGGCAGCCGGACGCTTTCAAGAAACACGGCCTGACGGATCGTATCGCTGAGGTCTGCCATTTCCGGCGCTGATTCCGGCATGCGGGCGAAGGCGGAAAATTCTTCGACCATGCGGCCAATGTCGCCAACCTGCCGCACGATGGTATTGATGCACTTGTCGAAAACTTCCCGGTCATCGGCAAGCTTGTTGCCATAGCGACGGCGCAGCCGCTCCGCTGAAAGCTGGATGGGCGTCAGGGGGTTCTTGATTTCGTGCGCAATACGGCGCGCCACATCGGCCCAGGCACTTGTGCGCTGCGCAGATTCAAGATCGGTGATGTCGTCGAAGGTCAACACGAAGCCCTTCGACTCGGTAATCGTACCTTCGCGCGTAAGCTGCACCTGATAGATACGGCGGTCTGTTTCGTTGCCAAGCTGAATCTGGTCGCGAACCTGCCCGCGGCGCGCTGAGCGCGCTTTCTCCATCGTCTGTGACAACTCCGGCATGATCGATTCCATGGGTTCACCCATGAGTTCGATTTCAGTCTTGCCCAGCATTTCGCAGGCCCGTGCATTGACCAGCGTAATGGCGCCAAAGGGGTCGAGACCGATGATCCCTGCGGACACGCCCTCCACAACGGCCTCGGTGAATTGGCGCCGCTTTTCGTTGACTTCATTGGCTTGCAAAAGCGCCTCGCGCTGATGCTTGAGCTGTTCGGTCATGCGGTTGAAGCCATTGGAGAGGTCCCGCAGGTCGCCCCTGCCCTCCTGTACCGGAACCCGGACATCGAGATCGCCGGCACTGACGCGCCGCGAAGCGACCATCAAATTCCGGATTGGGTCCACGAACCGGTTCGCCAGCGCAATGCCGATCCAAAGCGCGGCCAGCAACAGAACCACAGCCAGGCCCACATACATGATGGTGAAGGTGATCTGGAACACCAGCCGGTTCGATGCATACTGGCGGTACTCGGTGATGTTCTCGTCGGTGAGTCGCATATAGGCGAGCACTTCGGCATCGACCGGGCGGGCGACGAACAGATAGGTGTCGTCGTAACCCCGAAGCTTGATCACGGACCCCACAAGATTGGTCGTGCCGGGGGCAATCGCCGTGGGAATACCTTCCACCACCCCTTGAGTAATGCCGACGGGCAGCTTGGGATAAGCCCCCGCGACATTGATCTGAGCACGCAACAGGGTGTTGCCATCCTCGTCGATCAGCGAGGTGAACGGCAGTGAGCGGGTCACTGCCAGGGCGGTGAGAATTCGCTCAAACCGCGCCGGGTCTTCTAGGAACGTGGCATGCGCCTGTTCCAACTCGGTGGCCACCCAGATGATATCGTCCCGCAGTACCTGCGCGTGTTCGAGCATGTAGGAGCGCGCAACAAGGCGCGAGCTTTCCACCATGGCCCGCGTCCGCTCGGAGAACCACTGGTCAAGGCCTTGGTTTAGGGCGATCGTGGCGACCACTGCGACCAGTGCTGCGGGGACGGCCGCGACGAATGCAAACATGGTGACCATGCGCGCCTGCAACCCCGCACCTGGCTGATGACGCAGACGTGCCTGCACGAGCAGCACCGCTTCGGTGACCACCAAAGCGATCATCAGCAGCACGAGGATGCCGGTCACGATCCAGATAATCGTCCACACGCCCGGCGACGGCTCGATATTGGTTGCTCCCGAGAGGATCAGGAACGAAATCGAGGACATCAAGACCGAGGCGAACACCACCCCGAAACCGAGCATGCGCAGAG
The DNA here is from genome assembly GCA_023391095.1 of Pseudomonadota bacterium. Taxonomy (GTDB): domain Bacteria; phylum Pseudomonadota; class Alphaproteobacteria; order Rhizobiales; family Devosiaceae; genus Devosia. The sequence continues at coordinate 148,973 of JAEWBN010000014.1, read as the reverse complement.
CGCGATTCTGTGAGAGCCGAGGCCAGTTTTTGCGCACCGGGCGCGCGGCAATAGGATGAGTATCCACGTGCTCGTCGCTGGCTGAAACCAGATCGGCCATTAATGCGCTAGGTCCTCTGCGTCGCCGGGTACGTTACCCGTGTCCTTCCGCTGGCTGGTAACATACACCTTGCCAGACCGGTGAAGGATGAAGCCTGACCCAATTCGGGCGACCCTTCAACATAAATGTTGCCGAAATGTGACACTCGTGCTGACAGGCAGCCAACGGAATGCCGTAGAGAGAATGGAGGGATAATGCCGCCTCAGCCGTTCCTGCGACTGTGCTTTATGATCTCGATGCTGTGGGTCCGGATCTTCTTGCGCAAGGTATTGCGATTGAGGCCGAGAAGGTCGGCTGCCTTGATCTGGTTCCCACCGCACGCATTGAGCGCCATCGCGATCAGCGGGGCCTCAACCTTGTCGATCACCCGCTGATACATGCCCGCCGGCGGAAGGTTAGGCTCGTGCTCGCGCAGCATCTGACCCACATGGGTTTCGACGGCGGTGGAGATGTCCACCGGACCACCGCCCGAATTGACCGGAGCACGATCCGCAATATTGAGTTCGTTCTGAACGATCTCGGCGGAAATCTGCTCGTCTGCATAAAGCGCTGACAGCCGGCGAACCAGATTCTCCAGTTCGCGGACGTTACCCGGCCATGAGTAGTTCTGCATCAACCTAATAGCTTCTGGCGATATCGTTTTAACGGGGTCGCCTTCGCGCTCGGCCGAACGTAGGAAATGCTGGGCAAGATCGGCAATGTCGTCCACCCGCTCGCGCAGCGGCGGCAGGCGGATGGGCACGACGTTGAGGCGATAGTAGAGGTCCTCGCGAAACAGCCCCTGCCGGATCATCTGGCTGAGATCCCGATGTGTCGCTGCCACAATGCGCACATTGGTCTTGATCGCGGACCGCCCCCCGACCATCGTGTATTCGCCCTCCTGCAGAACACGCAGCAGGCGCGTCTGGGCGTCCATGGGCATGTCGCCGATCTCGTCGAGGAACAGCGTACCGCCCTCTGCCTGCTCGAAACGACCCGAAGATCGATTGTTCGCGCCCGTGAAAGCGCCCTTTTCGTGACCGAAAAGTTCGGCCTCGATAAGGTCGCGTGGGATAGCGGCCATGTTGATGGCAACAAACGGGCCATTGCGGCGCTTGCCGAAGTCGTGCAGCGCGCGGGCCACCAGTTCCTTACCGGTGCCGCTCTCGCCCGTGATCATTACGGTGAGATCGGTCTGCATCAGGCGCGCCAATGCACGGTAAATGTCCTGCATGGCCGTGGAGCGGCCCACCAAGGGCATGGATTCGCCAGGTTCTTCAGCCTTGCGCCCGGACGCAGACGGCTTCTTGGCGTCAGCTAGCGCTCGCGATACCACGGAGAGCACCTCTGTGATGTCGAATGGCTTGGGCAGGTACTCATATGCACCCACTTCCGAAGCCCGGATTGCCGTCATGAACGTGTTCTGAGCACTCATGACGATCATCGGCAGGTCGGGCCGGATCTTCTTGATCTTCGGCATGACCTCAAACGCGTTGCCGTCAGGCATCGCTACATCCGTGATAAGAATATCGCCTTCCCCACGGCTCACCCAGTTCCACATCGTGGATATGTTTCCGGTGGGGCGCACCTCGTAGCCAGCCCTGGTGAGCGCCTGGTTGAGAACCATGCGGATGGCAGCATCGTCATCAGCAAGCAGAACGACATGGCTCATTGGGCGGAACTCTCTTCGGCGTCGGCAGGTGTCTGGAATGCGCCGCTCGCGACGGGCAGCAAAATTCGGAATCGCGTTCGCCCCGGGCGGCTGTCGCAGTCGATGACGCCGCCATGGTCGCCGACGATCTTGGCAACAAGGGCAAGGCCGAGGCCCGACCCATTGGTCTTGGTTGTCACAAAGGGATCGAACAGAAACGGCAGGATGTCTGGCGGGACGCCCGGTCCGTTGTCTTCGATGACGATTTCCAGCGGCAGCGATATGCGTTCAGCGACTCCGGCGACGCTGATCCGGATGCCGGGACGGAATGCCGTCGAGAGCTTGATCTCAGGTTTCTGTGTCCGTTCAAGCGCTTCGGAGGCGTTCTTGATCAGGTTCAGGAAGATCTGGATCAGTTGGTCACGGTTGCCGAAAACCGGCGGCAGCGACGGATCATAATCCTCCGAAAAGGTAATTCCCCGTGCCACGCCGTTGCGTGCAAGCAATTTCACCCGGTCGAGAATGATGTGAATATTGATGGGCTCACGCTCGAGCGGACGCTCATCGCCGAACACCTCCACCCGATCAATAAGGCCCACAATCCGGTCTGTTTCCTCGCGGATCAGGCGGGCCAGTGGGATCTCATCATTGGCAACCGATTGCTCCAGCAATTGCGCAGCACCACGGATGCCCGAAAGCGGGTTCTTGATCTCGTGGGCAAGCATGGATGCGAGCCCGGTCACAGACCGAGCCGCACCGCGCGACACCATTTGCCGGTCGATCTTGTCCGCCATCGTGCGCTCCTGGATCAGGATGGCCACGCGACCGTCGGTGTCGGATATGGGGCTGGCAAACACATCGGCAATCCGTTCGTCCCCGAACCGGGACGAGCCAACGCGCACGCGGTACTCCGTCATGGGCGCGCGCCGCTGCACCACGGTTTCAACCAGGGAGATGATCGGAGAGCCGAAGGCGATCAGATCATCCAGCGTCTGCCGGGTCAGCACGCTGAGCGAAGCGCCAAAGAAAGCCTCGCCAGCGTAGTTCACGAACTGAATGTGGCGGGTCTCGTCGACCACCAGGATGGGCTGCGGCAAAGCCTGCAGCACCGAACGGGCCGGAACGACATCTTCGCTTAGAACTTCGACGGCACTCACGCTGCAGCCCTCCAGTCGCCATCGAAAAGCCGCTTGATGAGGCTCAGAACGTCCCCGGGCTGGTCATTGTCAAGCAGCGCCTTTCGCGTCGACTTGTCCAGACCGAGACCCGCAGCCTCAGCATACCAATCCAGGTGTTTCCGAGCCGCGCGCAGTCCGACCTCAATGCCGTAATCGATCAACATTTCCTCGTAATGCGTGCTGATGAGGTCAGCGAGTTCAGCGCCCTTGGGAGTCGCCGGAGGCTGCTTCCCGGCAAGGCCGGCGCCTATCTCTCCGACACGCCATGGCTGACCCTGCGCCCCGCGCCCTAGCATCACCGCAGCTGCGCCGGACTGCGCTAATGCCTCGCGCGCGGCTGAAAGGTCTGTAATGTCGCCGTTGACCACCACGGGCACCGGCACGGCTTCCACAACGTCACGTACAAGGCTCCAGCGCGCCTGTCCCTTATAGAACTGCTGGCGTGTGCGACCATGCACCGTGATCATCTGAGCCCCGGCGCCGACAGCAAGACGGGCAATGGTTGATGCATTTAGGCTGTCTTCATCCCAGCCGAGCCGCATCTTGACGGTGACCGGGAGCTTTGTTGCTCCTGCAACGGCCTCCACAATGGCGAGCGCCTGATCCGGGACCCGCATCAGGGCAGAACCCGCATAGCCGCTGGTCACGCGTTTGGCGGGGCAACCAAAATTTATGTCGACAATATCGGCGCCCGCGCTCTCGGCGATACGAGCGCCTTCGGCCATCCAGCGCGGCTCGCAGCCTGCGAGCTGCACCATGTGGGGGAGCGTCCCCGCTCGGGTAAGCTTGCGCACCATGTCCTGGTGCCCTGTCCCAAGCGCAGCACTCGCAATCATTTCGGATACGACGAGGCCGGCGCCGTACCGCTCTGCGATCTCACGAAACGGCCGGTCGGTTATGCCCGCCATCGGGGCCAGAAACGCGCGGTTGCGTATCTCGTGCCCGCCGATGCTTAATGTGCAGGCAGTGTCTGCCAATGAAATGCCCCAGAAATGACCAGTGCTTAAATCTTGCCCGCACAATAGTCATTTTGCCGGATGACGCAACAGCTTCTGCAAGCGGCCTTGCCAGAAATCAGCCCTGCTCTTGCCGCATGGCAGGCAGAGGGCTAGACGATAGACATGACGGTATCGAGTCAGTGCCTATAACGCCATGCGCCCAAAATCCATAGCCGTCATCATCGTCGCAGCCGGCAAGGGCGAACGCGCCGGACAGGACGGCAATACGACGCCGAAACAGTATCGTCTGGTAGCCGGAATACCGGTTCTTTCGCGAACGATAAGGGCTTTCCTCGATATTCCCGCCGTCACCTTTGTCCTCCCTGTGATCAATGCAGAGCATGCTGGGCTTTTTGGTAGGCTCGGCTTGGACGACCCGCGTTTGCTCGCGCCGGTAGTAGGAGGAACGAGCCGCCAGGCGTCCGTCCTTGAGGGCCTGAAGGCTTTGGCGCCGTTACGGCCGGACCTGGTGTTGGTGCAGGACGCGGCGCGACCTTTCGCCAGCGCTCAACTGATTGGCGCCGTCGTCGACCGGCTCCAGCACTTTGACGGCGCGCTGCCGACACTACCCGTCACGGACACGATCAAAAGGTCGGCCAACGGACAGGAAGTAGCCACCACCGAAGACCGACGCCAGCTCTATGCCGCGCAAACCCCTCAAGGCTTCCGCTTTGGGCAGATTTTTTCGGCGCACATGCGTGCCGGTTCAGTAAAGCGGGACTTCACGGACGACGCGGAAATTGCCGAATGGGCAGGCCTGCGCGTGGCGATGGTTGATGGCGACCCGACCAACATCAAAATCACTCATCCTCAGGATTTCGCTCGAGCCGAGCAGATCGTCACGAAAGGCACCGCCATGGAAACCCGCATCGGGACCGGCTACGACGTCCATCAGCTTGAGCCGGGCGACGCGGTTTGGCTTTGCGGGGTAAAGATTCCTCATACTGCGCGTTTGAAGGGCCACTCGGACGCCGACGTTGGCCTTCATGCCCTGACGGACGCGATTCTCGGAGCCATTGGTGAGGGGGATATCGGCGTACATTTCCCACCAAGCGATCCTCAGTGGCGCGGCGCCGCTTCAACGATCTTCCTGGCCCATGCGGGCAATCTCGTACAGCAGAAGGCTGGCCGCATCGTCAATTGCGACGTGACAATCGTTGCCGAAGCGCCGAGGATCGTCCCCCATGTCGCCGAAATGCGCCGTGTCATCGCGCAGACTTTGGGCATCGCCGAAGACAGGGTGGCCATCAAGGCAACAACCAACGAAAAGCTTGGTTTCATCGGGCGGGAGGAAGGCATCGTGGCCATGGCAAGTGCGAGCGTCGAAGTTCCGAGGGCGGACTGAATGGCGACAAAAGAGAAGCCTGGTCCGGGCAAGCAGATCATAGATATTCTCTCAGAGCGCAAGCAGACGATTGTCACGGCCGAGAGCTGCACGGGCGGTTTGATCGCGGCGGCGCTCACCGATATTCCGGGCGCGTCGGCGGCGCTTTATGGCGGCTACATCACTTATGCCAATTCCGCCAAGTCTAAGATGATCCAGGTTCAGCCACGCCTGATCCGCGACTACGGCGCCGTCAGCAACCAGGTGGCTCGAGCCATGGCAGACGGCGCCCGCAATACTGCGCGCGTCGACTATGCCGTGGCAGTCACCGGCATTGCGGGCCCGGACGGCGGCAGCGAACGCAAGCCCGTCGGTCTTGTCTATGTTGCAGTTTCTTCCGAGCTGGCCACGGTGGTCATTGAACACAAGTTCGGCGATCTGGGTCGCGACGGTATTCGTCGCGCTACTGTCGATGCTGCGCTGGACCTTGTCCTGCAAGTTCTGACCAGCGATCCTGCCTAGGAACGACTTCCGTTCAGACACTACAGCGCGGTCGTGATCTCGTATTCGCGACGAATCGATGCGGTTTCATGTGCCCATTCCGAGCTCCTCGTCCGCGCCTGGTGCGCCTCGAAAGCATGCTGATCCACGAAGGTCTCCTCCACGGTCCACACCATTGGATCGCTTGTTGGCAACACCTCGAAACGCAGGCAGCCCGGCTCGGCGCGGGTCAGCCGAATGTGGTTTGGCAAATGCGTATGCACCGCCTCAGCCTCTAATGCCGTAGCACAAATAAGCCTCCCGCGAAGGCGCACTTGGCCGCTCATCTCACGCGCCAAACCGGCGATCTGCCTCGTCGCAGAAGGCGCGCATGATCTCTTCCTGCTTGGCGGCAAACGCGGGTTCGGCAACGGCAGCGATCAGCGGGTTGGAGATCTTGAAGTCGATCTCGAACCGTACACGTGTCCCCTGCCCTTCCGGCTCGAAGCTCCACAGGCTGTCGAGATAGGCAAACGGCCCATCGACGGCCTTTGCGCGGATTGTTCGCGCTTCCCGGTCCAGGGTAACCCGGCTTGTATAGGCCTGCGTGATGGGGCCGAATGCAATGGTCATCCGCGCAAGACGCACGTCGCGACCGTTCGCGCCGGGGTCAGGCCGAACATGCATGGCGCTGCAGTTCGGCACGAAGCGCGGATAGTCAGAGAGATCGGCTACAATGTCGAACATCCGCTCCGGCAGATGCGGCACATGCCGTTCGTAGTACCGCTTCATTCAGTGTCCAAGCCTTGCCATGCGGTTGGCGCGAAGCCGGGCAAAGTCTTCGCCAGCATGGTGCGATGAGCGGGTCAGCGGGCTGGACGACACCAACAGGAAGCCCTTGGCGGTGGCCACCGTCGCAAAGGACTTGAACTCCTCCGGCGTTACGAACCGCTGCAGCGGGTAGTGCTTCTTGGTTGGCTGCAGATATTGGCCGATGGTCAGAAAATCCACATCGGCCGAACGCAGGTCATCCATGAGTTGGAGCACTTCATTCCGCTCTTCGCCCAGGCCGACCATGATACCGGACTTGGTAAAGATGGTGGGATCCAGTTCCTTGACCCGCTGCAACAGCCGGATCGAATGGAAGTAGCGCGCGCCTGGACGAACCTTGAGATATTTGGAGGGCACCGTCTCAAGGTTGTGGTTGAAAACATCTGGCTTTGCGGCCACGACGATTTCGAGGGCGCCTTCCTTGCGCAGGAAGTCAGGGGTCAGAATTTCAATAGTCGTGCGCGGATTGCGGGCGCGGATCGCCAGGATCACATCGGCGAAATGCTGCGCACCACCGTCGGCCAGGTCGTCCCGGTCCACCGAGGTGATGACGACATGCTCGAGACCGAGCTTGGCCACAGCATTGGCGACATTCTCCGGCTCGTTGGGATCAAGCGCAGTCGGAAGCCCTGTCCGCACGTTGCAGAAGGCGCAAGCGCGCGTGCAGATCTCGCCCATGATCATCATGGTGGCATGCTTCTTCGACCAGCACTCGCCGATATTGGGGCAGCCGGCCTCCTCGCAGACGGTGACGAGATTGTTCTCGCGCACGATCTGCTGAGTCTCTTTGTAGACCGGTGAGCCCGGCGCCTTTACTCGGATCCAGTCCGGCTTGCGCAGCACGATGCTTTCGGGCCGATTGGCCTTTTCGGGGTGGCGCGGCCGAGCCGCGGTGTCGATGAGCGTGACCATGTCAGTCCTGACTGGGGTTCTACCCCTATATCGCTCCCTTGGTCGGCCGGTTCAACCCAGCCTTTGTATCGCTGCTATGCAGGTGTCATCCCAGAATTTCGGACATTTCGACCCAGTCGCCTCCACGCGATGCCGACAAAATGGACGCCTGGACGTGTGCCAGGGAGCCAAGATTGTCTTCGCCTGAGCTGAATCCGCGAGGAAAAACCCCGCTTTCAAGGACCCCTGCAATGGAGGAAAGCGTGCCGGTGCGATCAGGAAAAGCTATTGCCCCGAGACGGACAGGTTGCGGCTGTCCATCGAGCGCCCGAAGCGTCATCACGTCCGGCCCTGCCTTGTCGCGGAAATGATCGCGCGACGACCATGCGATCTGCCCCTCGGCACCGTCCATAACCCACTCGCCTGCCCAAGGTGTAACCGGGCCGGAATTCATCCAACTGGCCCGATAGGACACGACTGTGCCTTTGGCGAATTCAATCGTGGCGACGCCGCTCGGATCATAGCGAAACGGGCTGCCGGGCGGGTTCCATGTGCGGCAGGAAAGACGAACCGGCTCGTCCCCAAGTACAAAGCGCATGAGGTCGAAATGGTGGATGGACATGTCGGCCAGAAGCGGATCAGGCATGTCCCAATACCGATATCCCTGGCTGGGCCCGTGTCGGCGGAAATCGATCGACACCATGTTCAAGGCGCCGAACTTACCGTCCGCGATGAGATCAGCAGCGGCGATGGGCGCGGGCTGGTGGCGGTAGTTCTGGCTGACCATCAACACCCTGCCCTGCGCCTTCGCCAAGGCCACCAGTTCCTTGCCCTGGGCAATGGTTGTGGTGAATGGCTTCTCGACCAGGACGTTATATCCGAGTTCCAAACAGCGTTTGACGACCGGATAGTGGGCTTCCGTACGAAGCGTGCAGATGGCGAGAACAGCGTCCGTGTGGTGTGCGGCATCCTCCAGGCTGGCAAAGCAGAGCTTTGGATCAACGCCAAGCTCCTGCTGCACCCGGGCTGTTGCCTCGGGATTGGTATCCACATAGCCAACCATGTCGACTGTGGGAACTTTGGGGATAACGTCCTTCGTCCAGCTGAAACCCCAGTGTCCCAGCCCGATCTGGATTGCCTTGACCATGTGGATATCTCCTGGCTGACTGTTCCTGAGCGCAACGGGACCCAAGGTCCTGACAGAGCGCCCGGACCAGAACGAGATTGAGCGCCTAGATGTTCAGGGCGCGACCATATGCATCAAGCACGCTTTCCTTCATCGTTTCGGAAAGTGTGGGATGCGGGAAAATGGTGTGGATCAGTTCTTCTTCGGTGGTTTCGAGGTTCATAGCGACAACGAAACCCTGGATGAGCTCGGTCACCTCGGCCCCGACCATGTGCGCACCAAGGAGTTCGCCGGTCTTGGCGTCAAAAATGGTCTTCACCAGCCCATCGGGCTCGCCCAACGCAATTGCCTTGCCATTGCCGACAAACGGGAAGCGACCCACCTTGATTTCGCGGCCCTGTTCCTTGGCCTTGGCTTCGGTCAGACCAACGCTGGCCACCTGCGGCTCACAATAAGTGCAGCCGGGCACCTTGGATTTGTCGAGCCCATGCACCGATAGGCCGGCAATCTTTTCCACCGTGATGACGGCCTCATGCTCGGCCTTGTGTGCCAGCATGGGAGGACCGGCGACGTCGCCAATGGCCCAGATGCCGTCCACGCTGGTCTTGCCATAGCCGTCGATGACGATGGCGCCGCGCTCTGTCTTCACGCCAACGGTTTCCAGGCCTAGGCCTTCGATGTTGCACTGTACGCCGACGGCCGAGATCAGCTTGTCGCCAGCAATCTGCTGGGTCTTGCCGTCCTTGGTTTCGACATGGGCCACAATGCCGTTACCGGTCTTTTCGACCTTGGCGACCTTGGCTTCCGTGAGGAACTTGATGCCGCGCTTTTCCAGACGCTTGCGCGCGAGGCCCGAGATTTCGGCGTCTTCCACCGGGAGGATCTGCGGCAACAACTCGATGACGGTCACTTCAGCGCCAAACGACCGGTAAAAGGACGCAAACTCGATGCCGATTGCGCCAGAGCCCATGACGACAAGCGATTTCGGCATTTCAGCCGGCTTCAGAGCCTCGAAATAGGTCCAGATCTTGTCGCCATCCGGCTCGATGCCAGGCAGCACGCGCGGACGCGCTCCGGTCGCGATGATGATGTTCTTGGCCTTGTAGGTGCCCTCGCCTAGCGGATTCTTCGGCACCGGACCCTGCGGCTGCACGATCGGCTTCTTGGACGCGGCGACCTTGATCTCACCGGGCTTGGTGATGGTGGCTTCGCCCCAGATGATGTCGATCTTGTTCTTCTTCATCAGGAACTGCACGCCATTGTTCATCTGCGCCGCAATGGCGCGCGAACGCTTGACGATGCCGTCGAGGTCGAAGCCGAATTTTTCGGCGGTGAGGCCATAGTCCTTGGCATGGGCCATATGGCCGTAGATTTCCGCAGAGCGGAGCAACGCCTTGGTCGGGATACAGCCCCAGTTGGAGCAGATGCCGGCCATGTGCTCGCGCTCGACGATCGCCACCTTCATGCCGAGCTGTGCACCACGGATGGCAGCGACGTAACCGCCGGGGCCGGCGCCGATAACGAGAAGGTCGTAGTGGTCAGCCATTAGGGCCTCCAGAAGTGTTCGGGCTCAAAGGCCCAGAATTTTGCTGACGAGTGGCACGAGGCCCTCGCCGATCGCGCGGGTATTGGCCGCGTCGAGATGAATGCCATCCAGCGGTGATGGAGCCGCTACCGTTGAGGCATCAAAAAAGCCGGTCTTCCATTCCTCGGCGCGCCTGGCGTAGTGCATCGCAAACTGCCGCGCCTCGCCGATGGCGTGGGCATAGCCACCGAAATGCCCCATCATGTCCGCATTGTCGGTCTCACAGACGAGCGGCGGCGCGACAAGGATGATTTCTGGAGCGGCCTCACCCTTGCCAGCGTAGTGCCCGCGGATGATCTGAACCAAGCGGCGCATGCCGAACGAGGCTTCGAGCGCAGAGCCGCAAATGGCCGGCTTCAGATCGTTTGTGCCCAACATGATGATGACCAGGTCAAGCGGCGAATGGCTTTCCAGTAGCGTCGGGAGGATCCGGCCACCATTACGGTCTGCACCGGCGTACCAGTCATCCGAGACAGTCGTCCGTCCGCCCAGACCTTCGGCAATGACCCGTGCCTTTCCATCAAGGCCCCGCTCTAGCACGGTGGGCCAGCGGTCCTCATAGGCATGCCGCGGTCCACCTGGCTGGGGATTGGCCCCGAAGGTCAAACTGTCGCCATAGGCAAGAATGGTCTTCATCGCCTTGGCCCTACGCCAGCATCATCACCGGGTTTTCCATCAAGCTCTTGAACACGCCGAGCACTTCCGCACCCAGCGCGCCGTCGACGGCACGATGATCGCAGGAGAGCGTGGCCGTCATGAACTGGCCGATCTTGATCTGGCCGTTTTCGGGATAGACGCGCTCTTCGCCGGCTCCGACCGCAAGGATTGTGCCATGGGGCGGATTGATCACCGCTGCAAAGTGCTTGATGCCGAACATGCCGAGATTGGACACCGAGGACGAGCCGCCCTGGTACTCGTGCGGCGCCAGCTTCTTGGACTTGGCGCGGGTCGCCAGATCCTTCACCTCGTCAGAGATTTCGCGAAGGGTCTTGGTATCGCAGGACTTGACCACCGGAGTGAAGAGACCGCCCGGCACGGAGACGGCAACAGCCACATCCGAGCGCTTGTGGTAGAGGATCGAGTCCCCGGCCCAAGTCGCATTGGCGGCCGGAACACGCTGCAGAGCGATCGCCCATGCCTTCATGACGAAGTCGTTGACCGAGAGCTTGTAGGCAGGCTTGCCGTCCTTGCTCTTGGGGGCGGAATTGTTGATCTGCTCGCGGGCCGCCATCAAGGCGTCGATCTTGCAATCGAGTGTCAGGTAGAAATGCGGAACCGTCTGCTTGCTCTCGGTCAGGCGTGCCGCCACGACCTTGCGCATGCCGTCGTTGGGGACGACTTCGTAAGTGCCCTCTTCGTAGAGCGCCATGACCTGATTCTTGCTCATGCCCGTGGGCGCAATGCCCGCAGCAGCAGGAGCAGACGCGGCAGCGGCGGCCTTGAGCCGGGCCTTGCCCGACTTGGCGGCTTCCACGTCCGACTTGACCACGCGGCCCTTGGGGCCCGTGCCGGAAATGGCGGAAACGTCGATGCCGGCTTCCTTGGCCATGCGGCGGGCCAGCGGCGAGGCAAACACCTTGCCGCCGTCAGACTTGGCGGAAGTGGCAGCCGGCTTGGTTGCGGCCGGCGCGCTGGAGCCGGTATTGGCATTGGCGGCCTGCGAGGTCGCAGCGCTCATTTCGGCTGCCTTCGCCTGTTCGGCCTCAGCTCGCGACGCCTCCGGCTTCGGTGCTTCGGGCTTCGGTGCCTCGGCCTTGGACGCTGGATTGGCCGAAACAATGGCGCCAGCATCTTCGCCGTCCTGCAGCAGCACGGCAATGACGGCATTGACCTTCACATTGTCTGTGCCTTCGGCCACCAGAATTTTGCCGATCTTGCCCTCGTCGACCGCCTCGACCTCCATCGTGGCCTTGTCGGTTTCGATCTCAGCGATCACGTCGCCCGAAGAGACAGTGTCGCCCTCCTTGACGTGCCACTTGGCGAGCTTGCCCTCTTCCATCGTCGGGGAAAGTGCCGGCATGGTGATATCGATTGGCATCCCGGGTCTCCTTACGAGCGATAGGTCACGGCATTCACGGCCGCGATCACTTCATCAACGTTGGGCAGTGCCAGCTTTTCGAGATTGGCGGCATAAGGCATCGGAACGTCCTTGCCGGTAACGCGCAGCACAGGAGCGTCGAGATAATCGAATGCCTGCTCCATGACGCGGGCCGAAATATCGGCGCCAATACCGCCCTGCGGCCAACCTTCTTCGACGGTCACGAGGCGCCCCGTCTTCTTCACCGACTCGATGACGGTGTCGATGTCGAGCGGGCGCAGCGTGCGCAGGTCGATCAGCTCAACGTCGACGCCGGCGGCAACGAGCTTCTCGGTCGCCTGGGTCGCGTAGCGCATGCCCATGGAGAAAGAGACGATTGTAACATCCGCGCCTTTGCGGGCGATACGCGCCTTGCCGATCGGCAGCACGAAATCGTCGACCTTCGGGACCAGGCCGGTCGAGCCGTAGAGGATTTCGTTTTCAAGGAAGACGACCGGATTCGGCGAACGGATGGCAGCCTTGAGGAGACCCTTGGCGTCAGCCGCGCTGTAAGGCGCAATAACGGTCAGGCCCGGGACATGAGCGTACCATGCCGAATAGTCCTGGCTGTGCTGGGCGGCAACGCGGGCTGCAGCGCCGTTTGGCCCCCGGAACACCATCGGCGCAGTCACCTGACCACCGGACATGTAAAGCTGCTTGGCGGCAGAATTGATGATCTGGTCGATTGCCTGCATGGCAAAGTTCCAAGTCATGAACTCAACGACCGGCTTGAGGCCAGCGAATGCGGCACCAACGGCGAGACCGGCAAAGCCGTGCTCGGTGATGGGCGTATCAATGACGCGATCCTTGCCGAATTCCTGCAGCAGGCCCTGGGTCACCTTGTAAGCGCCTTGATATTCCGCGACTTCTTCACCCATGATGAAGACGTCCTTGTCGCGGCGCATCTCTTCCGCCATGGCTTCGTTGAGCGCCTGACGAACCGTGAGTTCGACCATCTCCACGTCCGCAGGAAGGTCGGGATCGTCCTGGGCAACGAATTTCGGTGCCTCGGCGCCAGATTTGGCTTCGGCCGGAACCGGCGCTGCCTCAGCAACCGCAGACTGCCCCTCGGGGTCCGAGGAACTGGCCTGCGCCGCTGGGCGACTGCCCTCACCCGCTTCCTCGCCCTCGCCCAGAACCAGTGCGATCGGCGTATTGACCTTCACGCCTTCCGTTCCCTCGGCAACCAGGATCTCCCTGACCACACCCTCGTCCACCGACTCCACTTCCATGGTGGCCTTGTCGGTTTCGATCTCCGCGAGCACATCGCCGGATTTGACGGTATCACCGACCTTCACCAGCCACTTGGCTAGCTTGCCCTCTTCCATGGTCGGCGAAAGGGCGGGCATCAGGATTTGGGGCATATCTGCTCTCCAGAAATTCAGCGCCGGGCTTATGCCGCGCGGCGGAAACTCAAAAAACCGTTGCGGGTGGCGAGCCTTCGGCTGCCGCGCCCTCAGGCCTCAATGGTGATGTCGGTCCAGAGCTCGGACGGATCGGGCTCAGGATCGTTGGTCGCGAAGTCGGCCGCTTCCGTGACAATGGCGCGAATTTCAGTCTCGATCTGCTTGAGATCTTCCTCGGTCATTACGCCGCCCTCGATCAGGCGAGCACGGACCTGCTCGATCGGATCGCGCTCCTGCCGATACTTGGTCACTTCGTCCTTGGACCGGTACTTGGCCGGATCGGACATCGAGTGGCCGCGATACCGGTAGGTCAGCATTTCGAGGATATAGGGGCCCTTGCCGGAGCGGGCATGTTCAATGGCGCGCTGGGCAGCGTCATAGACCATTCGAACGTCCATGCCGTCGACCTGTTCGCCCGGAATATCAAAAGACGCGCCGCGCATGGAAAAATCCGTCGTGGCAGCAGCGCGCTCGATCGACGTCCCCATAGCGTACTTGTTGTTCTCGATGACGTATACGACAGGCAGGTTCCAGAGCTTGGCCATGTTGAAGCTCTCGTAGACCTGCCCCTGGTTGGCAGCGCCGTCACCAAAATAGGTAATCGAGACCGAATCGTCCCCCTTGTACTTGCTGGCAAAGGCCAGGCCGGTGCCAAGCGAGGCCTGTGCACCGACGATACCGTTGCCACCATAGAACCGGTGCTCATTGGAGAACATGTGCATCGAGCCGCCCTTGCCTTTCGACAAGCCGCCCTGACGCCCGGTCAACTCAGCCATCACGCCCTTGGGGTCGAGGCCCATAACCAGCATGTGCCCGTGATCGCGGTAACCGGTAATCTGGGCGTCCTTGCCCTTCTCGGACGCCATCGTGATGCCCGTAACCACGGCTTCCTGACCGATATAAAGGTGACAGAAACCGCCGATAAGGCCCATGCCGTACATCTGGCCGGCCTTTTCCTCGAACCTGCGGATCAGAAGCATCTCGCGAAACGCTTCGAGATCCTGTTCCTTGGTGAACTGGGGGACGTTGGCTTGAGCCTGGACCTTGGTGGCCATTGCCTTGCGCGCCATGCTACTCTCCGCTTGGTCGGGAATTTGCCGCTGGCCAGTCTGGCCACTCAACTACTATACCGCAAGCGTGTGCGCGATAACATTGCCGCAGTAGCCCGGGGCATCACTCCCTAAAGCGTTGAATCCGCTTCGATAATCGACATTAACTCACTATCGATTAATTCTACAAATTTACTGGAAACTGGTTTACCATTCTCTGGATTGACCATGACAAGGATGTCATCCGCATGGGCCATGTTCAACAGTGCTCGGGCGCGTTCGGTCACCAGATCCGGATCAAGATGCTTGGGATTCATCAAGGAGTTGCGGTGCCGAAAGGCATCTATCTCTGCCTGCAGGGCCGAACTCTTGTCTTCCAGCACCTGAATGTCGGCGATGATCTGTTCGCGATTCTCGATGCCGAATTGCCCCGAAATGGCGGAGTAGCCCAGATAGCCCTGAAACGCGAGCAGAGCCACGGTCAGTCCGAGGGGGCGCCAGATAGGGGGACGTTTGAGACGGGTGGGCATGGGCAAACCAATTAATACCCCGCCAGTATGGCTGACGAGGGATTAATGGGCAGTTGAAGACAGTCCGCCCCGACCGCTTTGATGCGAGTTGCACTCGTCCTCGGTTGAGGAAGATGCGCCTTCAGCTAAAGGGGGACGTAGTCGATTTCCTGAAAGCTAGCCACTTCAGGCACCCACCGGTCGCGGACGAAGGCAACATGCTCGGGGTGGTCGTTGTAGGTCTGATAGGCTGCCTGATCGGCAAACTCCATCGAGAAACCGAAGTCAAAGTCAGCCTTGGGGCTCACTTGGCGCAGACGCTCAAACTTCTCCACGCCTGGAATGCCTGCTAGCACCTGTGCAGCGTCAAGAAAGCTGCTTTCCTCTGCCGAGCCGGCGGGGTGCTTTAGGGAAAAGACGACGGTGTGACGGATCATGCGACGGTACCCACGGCTTCGTTGGCGGCAATGGCAGCCATGTTGACGATACCTCGGCTGGTGACGGAGGGCGCAAGGATATGTGCTGGTGCATTCGTGCCCATGAGGATAGGGCCAACAGCGAGTGCGTTGGTCATTTCCTTGAGCAGCGTTGCGGAAAGGTTTGCCGCATCCAGATCCGGGAAGATCAGGAGGTTAGCTTCACCCTTGAGCACTGAGTCGGGAATGTAACGCTCGCGCAGTGTCTGGCTGAGGGCCAGATCACCCTGCATCTCCCCCTCAACGATAAAGTCCGGGGCGACACGCTGGAGCATCTTGTAGACCTCGCGCATCTTGTAGGCGCTGTCTCCATCCCGAGAACCGAAGTTGGAATAACTCAGCAGGGCTGCCCGCGCCTCGATGTTGAAGCGCTTCAGGTGGTCGCGCGCCTGTAGGGCAATAGCGACAATCTCTTCTGCATTGGGGTTCTGGTTCACATAGGTATCGGTGAGGAAGAACGCGCCACGCGGCATGATCAGCATCGACAGGGCCGATACGGTCTTGAGCCCCGGCTGCAATCCGATCACCGAACCGATATCCCGCGCATGCTTGATGAACCGGCCCTGAAGACCGCACAGCATGGCGTCCGCCTCGCCGCGCTTTACGGCTAGCGCCCCAATGACTGTGGTGTTGGTGCGCACGATTGTTCGGGCCGTATCGGGGGTGACGCCGTCGCGACCGACGAGCGAGTGGAAAGTAGCGACGTAGTCGCGGTAACGCGGATCGTCCTCGGGGTTGATCACTTCGAAGTCGGTACCGGGCCGGATCGAAAGACCAAAGCGGTCGATGCGCGCTTCCAGCACCGCCGGACGACCAATCAGGATGGGTCGGGCAATGCCTTCTTCAAGCAAGACCTGGGCGGCGCGCAGCACCCGCTCATCTTCACCATCGGCAAAGGCCACCCGCTTGCCCTGCCCCCTTGCCCGGTCAATGATCGGCTTCATCACGAGCCCGGACCGGAAAACGAAACGGTTAAGGCTATCGAGATAGGCGTTCCAGTCCTCGATCGGCATCTTAGCGACGCCCGATTCCATAGCAGCACGCGCCACGGCCGGCGCGATACGCAGAATCAGCCGCTGATCGAAGGGATTTGGAATGATGTGTTCCGGGCCGTACACCGCCGGCGCGCCGGACGGCGACACTTCTAGTCCAGGCTCATGCGCCAGCTTCGCTATTGCGCGAACGGCCGCCAGCTTCATTTCCTCGTTGATTGTTGTCGCGTGAACGTCCAGCGCTCCGCGGAAGATGAAGGGGAAGCACAGGACGTTATTGACCTGGTTCGGGTAGTCCGAACGTCCGGTGCACACCATGGCATCTGGCCGGGTCTCCTTGGCCAGCTCAGGCAGAATTTCCGGGTTGGGATTCGCCAAAGCAAGGATCAACGGCTTGGGCGCCATCTTGGTCAGCATCTCAGGTGTCAGCGCGCCTGCAGCGGACAGTCCCAGGAAAACATCCGCGCCCTCGATGACTTCGGCGAGGGTCGTGGCCTCGCTCACGCGCCGAAATTGTCCGCGCCACTTGTCATTGACGTCGTTGCGCTTGTGCGTAACCAGGCCATCCTTGTCGGCGACCCAAATATTTTCGTGCTTGGCGCCGAGCGCAACCAGCACGTTGAGGCACGCGATTGCAGCCGCGCCAGCACCCGAGGTGCAGATCTTGACGTCTTCGATTCGCTTGCCGGAAAGCTCCAGTCCGTTCAGGATTGCCGCGCCAACAATGATGGCTGTGCCATGCTGATCGTCGTGGAAGACCGGTATCGGCATGCGCTCGCGCAGCGCTTCCTCGATCTCGAAGCAGTCGGGAGCGCGGATGTCTTCCAGGTTGATACCGCCGAAAGTGGGCCAGAGCGGCGCAACCGCATCGATGAACTTCTGCGGGTTCAGCTCGTCGATCTCGAGGTCAAAGACATCGATCCCGGCAAACTTCTTGAAGAGGACGGCCTTGCCTTCCATGACGGGCTTGCTGGCCAGCGCGCCGATATTCCCGAGGCCGAGCACCGCCGTACCATTTGAAATGACCGCCACCAGGTTCTGGCGGGAGGTGTAGCGAGCAACCGACTCAGGATTGGCAGCAATTTCTTCGCAAGGCGCAGCCACGCCCGGGGAATAGGCCAAGGCAAGGTCGCGCTGATTACCCAGCGGCTTGAGCGGCTGAATCTCTAGTTTCCCAGGCTTCGGAAACTCATGAAAATGCAGTGCGGCGTCCCGCAATGCCTTGCGCTGTTCGTTTAGTTCAGTGGACACGCCTACTCTCCCGGCCAGTTGGCCGTGTTGGTGCCATCAAACGCCGCGGAAGAAAAGGGCCGATACCCATTCAGGTTTGGCGAGGCTCGATTTATCGGCCTCAGGCCGCCGTGGCAACGCCCTCACCATCGGTATTCAGTCTTGGCGCACGAGGCTCGGTTGCCGCGTGAAGGGCAAGCGCCAGCTCCTTGAACGCCGCCACGCGTAGCGCTGGAGCAAAAATATAGCCCTGTGCCTGGATCACGCCACGGGACCGGAGATAGATTGCCTGCTCCTCGGTTTCCACGCCCTCCGCAACGATCTCGCAATCAAGATCCATGGCCATCGCGATGAGCCCGTCCAGCACTGGCACGTGCGTCGTGCCAGGTTTGATCATGTCGACGAACACCCGGTCGATTTTGATCACATCAAAGCCGAGGGTGGCGAGATAGGCCAGGTTGGAATGGCCTGTCCCGGCATCATCCATAGCCAGCCGCGCGCCCAGGGCATGCAGGCCTGAAATGACGTTTGTTGTGGCCAGATTATTGGCCAGGGGTTGGCGCTCGGTAATCTCAAACACCAACTGCCCATATTGAATGGGCGAGTCCCCGAAAATTGCCTGCACATCGTCGACAATGCCGCCGTCGCGGAAGTGACCCTCAAAGAGGTTGATGGAGATTTTGAGTTCCGGCATCGTCCGGCACAAATCACCGAGGTCGTTCTT
This sequence comes from Pseudomonadota bacterium, assembly GCA_023391095.1. GTDB lineage: Bacteria > Pseudomonadota > Alphaproteobacteria > Rhizobiales > Devosiaceae > Devosia. The sequence goes on along the minus strand of JAEWBN010000014.1, from coordinate 130,367 downwards.
GACTTGCTGCATAAGCGACAGGGTCATCGGAATGGCCAACCCGCTGGCTTCCGCATAGTCGATGAATGCCCCTGGCGGAACCACCTGCCCGTTCGGCTTTTCCCACCGGCAAAGCACCTCGCATCCGACAAGGCTTCCCGTACGCAGGTTTATGACCGGCTGGTAATACGGCTTGATTTCGTTTCGCCCGATCGCGCGTTCGAGGTCAAAGGATGGCACGCGGGTCTGGCGAACCGAATTGAGGATGAACAGCAGCATGACGGCGCTTGCAATGCACGCGATGACCGTGAAGGCAACGTTGAGATCGGCATAGCCTGCGCGGACCATGGCAAATGGCGCCGCATATTCCACTCGGATCGGAAGCTGGCCCGCAAAACCAAAGGCGCCGACGTAATTGGCAGAATTTGCCCGGAGGTCAAACTGGCCTGCGTCGCCCACCGTCAGAATGTTGAGGCCGCTGGTCAGCGTGACGCGCAGAAAGCCGGAACTCCGTATTGATGCCAGAAGCGCGGTCTCAGACTGTCCAAGCAACGGCACAAAGGTTGAAATGCGGCGGGTTTCACCCAGTGTCTGGGTGATCTTGAGCGCCGGCATGGGCATGTCGCCCAGCTTTACCACGGAGATGGTTTCCGTCAGGCCCGGAACCGGCTGCGGCTCGGAGAGCGGCGAATAGCCAACAGCCCGGCCAAAGGCATCACAATATTGTACTCCGTCGAAATTTTCGACCAGGAATTGCTTGAGGTTTATGCTGCGCTCGATAGCGTCCTGGGCGAGCGTGACAAAGGTTGGCGTGCAAAGCGATGGACTATCGGCCACCACCTGTCGCAGCGCGCTGACGCCGTCTAGTGCAGCTGCATTGATTTGCGAGCCTATGGCCGTAACGAACTCTTGGGAAACAGCTTTTTCCCGATAGCGCACATAGGCATCCAGCAGATGGTCGACCGCCACTATCGGTGCAAAGGACAATATTGCACCAATCAGCATCAGGACATGGGGCAGTCTGGCTCTCACATGCCGAATCCGCATCGCGTGGTCTGAACCACTGCGATACCAATTCAGCCTTTAACGGAGCATTAACGCTGATTAATTTGACGGAGCACGCAAATCCTCAGGAGGCGATCCTTGCAGCCCCCTGAGGATTGGAGGGAAATGCTCAGCTCTGAACGTTAAGCCGAATGCTCAGTTCGCGCAGTTGCTTATTATCTGCCGGGCTCGGCGCGCCCATCAGTAGGTCTTCCGCCTGCTGGTTCATCGGGAAGGCCGTGATTTCACGCAGGTTCTGCACGCCGCACAACAGCATGACTATGCGGTCGATGCCGAAAGCGGCACCACCATGCGGCGGAGCGCCATACTGGAATGCCCGATAGAGCCCGCCAAACTGCTCCTCCACTTCCTGACGCGATTTTCCGGTGAGTTCGAACGCCTTGACCATGGTTTCCGGCTCCTGGTTACGGATCGAACCGGAGGCGATTTCGTAGCCATTGCACACGGCGTCATACTGGTAGGCCTTGAGCGACAACGGATCGGATCCGTTCAGGCCTTCGAGACCGCCCTGCGGCATCGAGAACGGGTTGTGTGCGAAGTCGAGACGCTTTTCTTCCTCGCTCCACTCGTAGAACGGGAAGTCAACGATCCAGCACAGCGCAAACTGCTCGGTATCCACCACGCCAAGATCGGTGCCAACCTTGGTGCGTGCCTCGCCCGCGAACTTGTAGAATTTCTCTGGACGGCCAGCCACAAAGAACACTGCGTCGCCGTCATCAAGACCCAGTTGCGTCTTGAGTGCTGCGGTCCGCTCTTCGCCGATATTCTTGGCGATCGGGCCCGAGCCGGCGCCATCCTTGAAGAAGACGTAGCCCAGTCCGGGCTGACCCTCACCCTGGGCCCACGCATTCATGCGATCGCAGAATGCACGGCCGATAGGCTCGGCGCCGGCCCTGTTCTTGGCCGGGATTGCCCAAACTTCCACCTTCGGGTCCGCTTCGATCTGATTTGCGAAGACCTTGAAGCCAGAACCGGCAAAGTGCTCGGTAACGGCCTGGATTTCGATCGGGTTGCGCAGGTCGGGCTTATCCGAGCCATACTTGCGGATGGCCGTGTCATATGGAATGCGCGGCCAGCCCTTGGTTACCCGCTTGCCATCCGCGAATTTCTCGAAAACCTCGGTGATGACCGGCTCAACGGTGTTCCAGACATCTTCCTGCGTGACAAAGCTCATCTCAAGGTCGAGCTGGTAAAACTCGCCGGGAAGACGATCAGCGCGTGGGTCTTCATCACGGAAGCATGGTGCGACCTGGAAGTAGCGGTCGAAACCGGCCACCATCAGGAGCTGCTTATACTGCTGCGGCGCCTGCGGAAGTGCGAAGAACTTGCCGGGGTGGATACGGCTCGGCACGAGGAAGTCGCGGGCGCCTTCTGGCGACGAGGCGGTCAGGATGGGTGTCGAAAACTCCGTAAAGCCCGCCTCCCCCATGCCAGCGCGCATGGACGAGATGATCTTGGTGCGCTTGACGATGTTGTTATGCAGCTTCTCGCGACGCAGATCCAGGAAGCGATACCGCAGGCGGATATCTTCGGGGTAGTCCTGATCACCGAACACCGGTAGCGGAAGTTCCTTGGCGACAGAAAGAACCTCGATTTCGCGAATGAACACCTCCACCTGGCCTGTCGGCAGGTTGGGGTTCACGGCAGCCGCGTCGCGCAACTTCACATCGCCGTCGATGCGGATGACCCACTCGGAGCGGACTTTTTCAACGGCTGCGAACGCGGGCGAATCCGGGTCCACCACGCATTGTGTCATGCCGTAATGGTCGCGCAGATCGATGAACAGCAACCCGCCATGGTCGCGCACGCGGTGTACCCAGCCGCTGAGTCGGACATTATTGCCCGCATCGCCTGCCGTGAGGGCGCCACAGGTGTGGGTGCGATAGCGATGTATGGTCATGTCGATACTCAGGGTTTGCAAGGAAAAAAGACCGAAATCTTGGGCGGGAAAAGCGCATGGCACACCCCGCTTGTCAAGCGGCGGGTCCTATCGGCATTCACCGGTTTACTGCAAGGAAAATCGGCGGTGGAGCATTCCTGCGACACCTGCTAGGAACGATGATGACTTTTTTTGGACGGAAGCCGGTATGGACCCGATAGTTTCCACAGATGCGCTCGCAGAGTTCTGCGAACGGGCTGCACAGTTTGAATTTGTTACGGTCGATACCGAGTTCCTGCGCGAGACAACGTATTGGCCGCGCCTATGCCTGATTCAGGTCGCGACGGATGACGAAGCGGTCCTGATCGACCCGCTCGCTCCAGAAATCAAACTGGCGCCCTTTTTTGCACTTCTGGCGAACCCGAACGTCACGAAGGTATTCCATGCGGCTCGCCAAGACATCGAGATTTTCGTCAAGCTGACCGGCGCGGTGCCGCACAATATCTTCGATACACAAATCGCTGCGAGCGTTTGCGGCTTTGGCGACAGCGCCTCATATGACAGCCTTGTGCGCGCCATTTGCAAAGTTGAGCTCGATAAGTCATCGCGCTTCACCGATTGGTCCGCCCGTCCGCTGAGCGAAAAGCAGCGGGTCTACGCCCTCGCGGATGTCACCTATCTGCGCGATATCTATCGCGAACTCAGGAGCCAGGTGGAGGCGACGCGCCGCTGGGATTGGGTGGAGGACGAACTAACCACCTTGCGCAGCGTCGACACTTATGTGGTGCAGCCCGAGCAGGCCTGGGAACGGCTCAAGATGAAGCTGAACCGTCCAAGGGATTTGGCGGCGTTGAAGGTCCTGGCTCGCTGGCGTGAGCAGAGGGCGCAGGATACTGACCAGCCGCGCAGCCGCATTCTCAAGGACGACGTCCTGGGGGAACTGGCGACCCAGCGCCCTCTTAGCCCCGAGGCCTTTGACAAGCTTCGCGCTGTGCCGCGAGGCTTTGGACGCAGCTCTGCGGCCGCCGAGATCATCGGGTTGCTAAAAGAGGTGGAAGCGCTGCCCAAATCCGCTCTGCCCACCATGCCGGAGCGCTACCGCGGGCCATCACCCAAGGGCGCAGTCGGTGATTTGGTTCGAGTACTCCTGAAAGCCGTGTCCGAGCAACACGGTGTTGCGGCGCGTATCATAGCGACATCGGATGAGATCGATGCCCTCGTTCTCGACGATGAGGCGGACGTGCCCGCCCTCAAGGGCTGGCGGCGCAAGTTATTCGGAGAAAAAGCTCTGGCGATCAAGCATGGCCGCATCGGCCTTGCAGCTACACGCAAGGGCGTCATCGAGTTCAAGATCGATCAAGCGGAAGCGGCCGAATAACGTCGCTTTACGGCTCGATTTCGATCCTGCTGTCGCTGTGTCCTGCAATGTCGGCAAATTGCCGGAGCCGATTTCGCAGATGGTCGCCGCCAAGAAAGGCAAGGTCTGCGGGCAGGTGCAAAACCAGCGCCTTGCCACTCACGCGTAGACGAACCCTTGGCAAAATTCCGGGCATGGCCGCCGTCATCGGATAGGCCACGCGGAAAAGTGCGCCCAGGAGGCGCGCACGGGTCGTAAGGTTCGTCGATCCCAGGGGGACCAGCGGCGCAGCAACCTTGCTCTTGGCGCCATCATAGCGCACTGCCATGACCTGCGCCAGAAATGCCCGGCCCGGATGGTCTATGCCGGTGAGCGAACCATAGGCAATGGTGTCGACGCTTTGAGCGGCCCGATAGTCGGGATGCGTGCGCCAGGCAATGTCCGACAATAGGCACGCAACCTTGCGCAGGCGCAACTCGGAGGGCGTTTCGATGAGTTCGGCGGCCTCAAGATACTGGCTTGTAAACTCGATCAGGTCGTCAGCATGTGCCGGCGAGCGCGAGCGAAGAACGGACAGTTCCCCGGATCCTTGGACCAGTGGGTCCTTGGACTTCTCACGGTCATCGAGCATTTCGTAGAGGAATCCCTCACGCACGCCGAGCGCTGAGAACACGACGCTTTCGAATTGCCCCGCCTTGAGCACTTCAGACAGGACAGCTGCACCAAACGGCACGAGTTCGCGCCGGGAACTGCTCACGCTTCCCGACCCACGATACGACTTCAGGGAATTTGCCGCGACGATATCGTCGCAGAACGCGATCATGTCTGCGGCTCGCACCACATAGTCCTGCACCATGTGAAGCGGGTAATCCTTCTGCGCCTGATGGAGCTTTGCAAGGGAGCGCCATGTGCCCCCAATCGCGGCGAACTGCCCGCCCGAGGGAAAGGCGGGCAGGAGCGAACCGATCAGATTCGCGCGCACGAGCTTTGCCGCCTGGAGCGGCTGGCCGTTGGCTTCGTCCTGAAGCCGGATAACTCCGAGTTCGAAGGACTGCCCATTATAGTCCGTGCCGCCCGAGATAGCCGAAAGTTCGAGGCTACCACCGCCCAGATCGCCCACGACGCCGGAAAAACCGGGGATGCCGGCAAAGACACCGAGCGCCGCAAAGTGCGCCTCTTCCTCGCCACTCAGGACACGCACCGGCGTCTCCATGATGTCAGCGACCAGCGAGACGAACTCCTCGCGGTTTTTCGCGTCTCTCACAGCCGACGTGGCCAGCACCACAGTCTTGCCGACACGCATCATCTTGGCCACGAGGGCGAAGCGTTTCATCGCTTCAAGCGCCTTGGCCATGTTGTCTTCAGCCAGTCTTCCCGTCTGCGCCATGCCGCGGCCGAGGGCGCAAGCGGACTTCTCGTTATAAAGCGGCGTCAAGGCGCGGGCGTGGCGCTCATAAACCACAAGGCGCACGGAGTTGGACCCGATATCGAGCACGGCCACGGGACGCGCACCCTTTATACGGCCCTGCGCGGTGGGATCGGCGTCGACGCCCCAGAATTTGACCAAGCTTAACCCTCGTCAGTCTCAACCATGCCCGCGCTCCCTCGCCCCGAGAGCGACGGGTTGGTCATGAAATAGTCGTGCGCGTTGAACGGTTCCTCACCTTCGGCAAGCCGGACACGGTGGGAGCTTCCATCGGGCAACACATCCCAACTTTGCTGATTGTCCTTGAGATAGGCAACCATGATCTGATCGAGGATCTGCTTGTGCACGGTCTTGTTGAGAATAGGCACCATGACTTCCACCCGACCGTCGAGGTTGCGCCCCATCAGGTCTGCGGAAGAAATGTAGACCTTGGCACGGCTGGAGGGCATGGCTTCGCCATTACCGAAGCAGTAGATGCGGCTATGTTCGAGGAAGCGGCCGACCACCGATTTCACGCGAATATTGTCCGAGAAACCCGGGATACCGGACCGCAGACAGCAAATGCCGCGCACGATGAGATCGACCTTCACTCCGGCCTGGCTGGCGTCGTAGAGGGCATCGATCACTTGTGGATCAACCAGTGAGTTCATCTTGAGCAAGATGGACGCTGGCTGTCCGCTGCGCGCCAGTTCGATCTCGCGCGCAATATTGTCCACCAGCGTTTGACGAAGGTTGACCGGCGAGACCGCAATGGTTTCAAGCTCGGTCGGCCGGGCGTAGCCGGTGATGAAGTTGAACACCCTGGCCACGTCCCGGGTGATGGCCGGGTCAATCGTGAAATAGCTCAGGTCAGTATAAATCTTGGCGGTGATCGGGTGATAGTTGCCCGTGCCGATGTGGCAATAGCTGACCAGCTTGCCCTTCTCGCGCCGAACCACCTGGCTCATCTTGGCGTGGGTCTTGAGCTCAATGAAGCCGAACACGACCTGGGCCCCTGCCCGTTCCAGATCGCGTGCCCAACGAATATTGGCCTCTTCGTCAAACCTGGCCTTGAGCTCGACAAGGCAAGTCACTGACTTTCCAGCCTCCGCCGCCATAACCAGCGCCTTGACAATGGGGCTGTCGGAAGACGTGCGATACAGCGTTTGCTTGATGGCCACCACATCCGGATCGCGAGCGGCCTGCATCAGGAACTGGGCGACGACGTCGAAACTCTCGAACGGATGATGGACCAGAATATCCTTGGCGCGGATAGCGGCGAAGCTGTCGCCGTTATAGTCCCGAATGCGCTCCGGAAAGCGGGCCAGATAGGGCGGGAATTTCAGGTCGGGGCGATCGATGTCGCAGATCTTCCGCGCATCGGCCAAGCCAAGGAACCCGTGGACTTCGAATACGTCCGCTTCCTTCACACCAAGCTGCTCGCCGATCTGGCGCTTGAGCGCCCTTGGCATGGTGCGCTCGATTTCGAGGCGGATCACCTGCCCCCGGCGCCGTTGGCGCAAGGCACTCTCAAACTCCACAACAAGGTCGGCCGCTTCGTCATCGATTTCGATTTCGCTGTCGCGAATGACTCGGAACGCCCCGGAACCGACCACTTCGTGCCCAGGAAACATCTTGTGGAAGAAGAGCTTGACCAGCGTATCGATGGTCACAACCTCGCTGCGCCCCTCTGAAACCAGAGACGAGGGCAGGTTTATGAAGCGGTCGAGGTTGCCAGGGATGCGGACAAGCGCCGTCAGGTTCTGGTCCCCGCTCGGACGCTTGAGCTCGAATGCAAGCGCCAGGCCCAGGTTGGGAATGAACGGGAACGGATGAGCCGGGTCGACGGCAATGGGCGTCAGAACCGGGAAAATCTCTTCGCGGAAAAGTTTCTGCAGGTAGGCGACTTGCTCGGTCGAAAGGTCATCGGCTTCATGGATGATGACATTTTGCGCCACCAGGTCTTCCCGCAGTGTCTGCCAGTGGTCCTGCTGTTCAAGCTGCAGATGCTGGGCAAGAGTGGCGATCTCCTCAAGCTGCTCCACTGGCGACAGGCCATCTGCGCTTTGCTTGGAGAGGCCGGCGCGAATCTGCCCTTTCAGGCCGGCGACACGCACCATGTAGAATTCGTCGAGGTTATTCGCGGATATCGAAACGAACCGCAGCCGCTCGAGCAGCGGATGGGACGCATTCCCCGCCTCCTCGAGGACGCGCATGTTGAACTGAAGCCAGCTGACCTCGCGATTGACGAAACGTGCCGGACTGGTGCGCAGTGCTTCCGCATCCGGACCAGTGCTATCCGTGTCCCCGAAATCGCTCATGTCATTCATTCTGCTCGGCGTCCCAATCCTGCTGGCGGTCCATGCCATTCGCTTGCCGGAGGGCGAGAGCCTCGGCTGCGATCGCGCGGGTAATGGCCGACCCTTTCGCAAGAGCCAGCCTGTCCATGATGTCTACGAGGTTCGCGGCTTCTTCTGCACTGCGCTCCATGCGCGGCGCAAGATAGCCGATCACCTTCGGATCGACCCGTATCTGCCGATCCTGAAACAGTTTCACCAAGATATGTGACAACTCAATGTCACGGCTTTGTTCAAGGCGAAATACAGGTGCACGCCGCAGGCGTGAGCGCACATCGTTGGTGGTCACCGGCCAAATCGCAACCTCGTCCCGACCGGTGATCAGGAGCGTGCGCTCGCCGCGCATGGCTTGGTTGAGGAGGTGAAAAAGATCGTGCTCGGAATAGCCCAAACGATCCGCATCTTCGATCAGCAAAGGCCCCTGCCCGCTTTGAGCAGCAATTGCTTCAATAGTCTCTGGTGTCACCACGGTAGCACCGCTGTGATCGGCAAAGATGCGCCCGAGATGCGATTTGCCTGATGCCGCCGGCCCGATGATGACGGTGACAGGGTCCGGCCAGTGCGGCCAGGCAAGAACCCGCGCATAGGCAAGCTCATTGCCGTCGCCGACGAGAAAATCGTCTTCAGCCAGCGACGGCTGGTGGCCCAGATCGAGGGGCAATTGCCGTGGCATCGGATCAGGCCTGGTTGTGGTCATCAGGCGTCGTGGGTTGCGGTCCGAGATAGAGTGAGCTCGCCTTGTATTTGCGAACGCCGTACCGCACCAGCACCGAGGCGATCGCGGCCATCGGCACGGCAAGCAGCAGGCCCGTGAAACCAAAAAGGGCGCCGAGGGCCAGCAGCGCGAACATCATCCACACGGGGTTGATGTTGATCGACGAGCCAACGAGCTTTGGATAGAGCACATTGCCTTCGATGAACTGCCAGAACAGGAAAACCCCGCACACCAGCGCAACCATCCACATATTGGGCCAGAACTGCACGAGCGCGATGCCGACGGAAAGACCGAACCCCACAAACGCACCGACAAAGGGGATAAAGCTGAGAAGCCCGCCGATGATGCCGACAGCCAGCCCGAAATTCAGCCCGATCAAAGACAGCGCTGTCGCATAGAACGCAGCATCCAGGAGCAGGACTGACCCCTGGCCGCGGATAACGCCGGCCATTGATTTATCGATATCCCGCAGAATGCCCTTGATCTCATCTTCATGTGCCCGGGGCAGAAGATTGTAGATGCCCTGGATCATGCCTTCCCAGTCGAGAAGGAGGTAGAAAGCCACCACGGGCGCAACAACGAGGAACGCCACCACGGACACGCCCGATAGCCCGATATTGACGAGTTCGGCGGGCAGACGCGTGATGAAGCCGAGAAGGTTGCGCGCGACCTCATTGATGCCGCGCTCCACTTCGGCGGCGCGCTCAGGCCCCAGCCACTCGCTGATTTCGGGCGAATATTGGTTCACCAAGTTTTGCAGATCGCGATACAGGCTCGGCGCGCGCTGGATAAGGCCGATGACCTGCTGGCCAATCACCGGCACCAGCGCAAAGAACAGCCCGATTATGACGGCCATCAGCAGGATCAGGACGAGGCTTGTCGCGCCTGCCCGGCTGAACCGCCATTTCTGTAGCTGATTGACGACCGGGTTGAGGAGATAGGCCAGCGCAGCCCCAACAACGAACGGGAGCAGAATGCCGCGGAAGATCCATAGGGCCAGCACGAAGACAACCAGCAGGCCAATCCAGATGAGCACTTGGTTTCTGAGCATCATGGCGCCGGGCGGCCCTTGCGTCTGTGTAATCGAAAAGCTATCAGGCCGTCTAACGGCCAGCACCGAAAAACTCAACCAACCCGGTTCGTGCGCAAGCCTTTGCGCCCGCAATCCCCAGCATTGGTATCAAGGCACATGTCCGACGCGCAAAACCTGCCATCAAACGGTCTTTCGTACAAGCAGGCAGGCGTCGACATCGACGCTGGCAATGCGCTGGTCGAGGCAATCAAGCCCGCCGTGAAATCGACCCGCCGGCCTGGCGCCGATGGTGAGATCGGCGGCTTCGGCGGCCTGTTCGATTTGCGGGCTGCAGGTTTCAAGGACCCCGTGCTCGTGGCTGCCAATGACGGCGTCGGCACCAAGCTCAAGATCGCCATCGACACCGGCAAGCATGATACGATCGGGCAGGATCTGGTTGCCATGTGCGTCAATGATCTTGTGGTCCAAGGTGCAGAGCCGCTCTTCTTCCTCGACTATTTCGCCACTGGCAAGCTGGATGTCGCACAGGGAACGGCAATTGTCGAAGGCATCGCACACGGCTGCCGTTTGGCCGGCTGCGCGCTTATCGGCGGCGAAACTGCCGAAATGCCGGGCATGTATCACGGCAACGACTATGACCTCGCCGGTTTCGCAGTGGGCGCCGCCGAGCGCGGGGCACTGCTTCCCCGGCCGGACATTGCCGCAGGTGACACACTCGTCGCCATCGCCTCGTCGGGCGTCCACTCCAACGGTTATTCGCTGGTCCGTAAGATTGTCGAAGTCTCCGGGTTGGGCTGGGACGCGCCGGCCCCCTTTGCCGAGGGCAAGACGCTTGCAGAGGCACTGCTGGAACCGACCCGCATCTACGTCAAACCACTCCTTGCGGCCCTGCGCGAAGGTCTCGACATCAAGGCACTGGCGCATATCACCGGTGGCGGCTTCATCGACAATATTCCCCGCGTTCTCCCCGAGCATCTCGCTGCCGAAATTGATCTTACCCAGGTCAACGTACCGGCCGTTTTCGGATGGCTGAGCAAAACTGGCGGCATGGAAGAGCGCGAGATGCTGCGCACTTTCAATTGCGGCGTGGGCATGCTCGTCGCGGTGGCTGAGGAAGATGCTGAAAAGCTCGTCCAGAGCCTTAACGCCTCGGGCGAAATCGCTTCCGTCGTCGGGCAGCTGACTGAGCGGACTGGCGAGCCGGTGACCTTCCGGGGAGCCCTCTCCCTGTGATCCGCAAGAAGGCCGCCATTCTTATTTCCGGCCGCGGCTCGAACATGGCAGCCCTCATCGAGGCTGCCCGTTCGCCGGACTACCCTGCAGAAATTGTTGGCGTGCTTTCAAACAGGGCCGCAGCAGCCGGACTGGAATATGCGGCGTCATATGGCATTGCCACGGCGTCACTCGCACAAAGTCGCTTTCCGAGCCGGGAGATGTTCGAGGACACCATGACCCAGGTACTGGAAAGCTGGGAGGTGGACTATGTGTGCCTGGCCGGCTTCATGCGCATTCTCAGAGAAGACTTCGTCAATCGCTGGCAAGGCCGGCTGATCAACGTCCATCCTTCGCTCCTGCCGCAGTATAAGGGTCTCGATACCCACGCGCGGGCGCTTGCCGATGGTGCGACGGAGCATGGCTGCACAGTTCACTTCGTCACGCCCGGGCTCGATGAAGGACCAACGATTTTGCAGGCATCCGTTCCCGTCCTGCCCGACGATACCGCAGAAACGCTGGCAGCGCGGGTGCTGGTCGAAGAGCATCGGATCTACCCACAGGCTTTGCGAATGCTCGCGAGCGGTGAGGTTCAGTTTCCCGCCTGAGCCATCACTTCGGGTGATGACATCCATCGTCAAAATCGGTTCGACCACCGGTTCGCAGCGACGTAGTTTGCGCGCCTGTTTCGAGGAATTGCGATGAGTCTCCGCGACTGGCTACTGATCATCATGCTGGGCGCCATTTGGGGCTGTTCATTCGTTTTCAACGCAGTGCTCATTCGTGAGATCGGTCCGCTCTGGGTAACCTCTTTGCGCGTTGGCATTGGCGCCCTTGGCTGCTGGATTTTCCTGGCCGCCCTGCGCAAGCCCGTGCCACGCGATCTTGTCTTGTGGCTGCAGCTGGCGGGACTGGGTGTCATCGCATATGCCATCCCTTTTGCCCTCTTCCCATTGGCCCAAGCTGACCTTGCCAGTGGCGTCGCCGCAATTATCAATGCGTTGACGCCGATGGTGACAGCCATCATCTCCCATTTCTGGCTTGGCGGAGAAAAGGCATCGCCCATGAAGTTCACTGGCGTGGCCATCGGTTTCGTCGGTGCGGCGATCCTGGTGTCACCAACGCTGGCAGCGGGCGGGAATTCCGAGCTTTGGGCGGTTGCGGCGTGCCTTGGCGCAACGCTGTGCTATGGACTCTCGCTGAACATCACGCGCAGCTACAAGCATGTCGAGCCCACGGCATTCGCTGCAATCGCATTGACTGGCGCGGCGATTATTTCGGCTCCGATTGCCTTGTTGAGCGAAGGCATCCCTCACATGACGCGACCAGAGACCTGGGGTGCCGCGCTGGCGATCGGCCTCTTGTCGACGGCCTTCACCTTTCAGATCATGTATCGGATTCTTCCGAGGGTAGGTCCGACCAATTTTGCCACCACGACCTTCATCGCACCAATCTCGGCCCTGATTATCGGTGTGACGGTATTGGGTGAGACCATTCTTCCCATCCAGCTGCTGGGCATGCTGGTGATTTTCTTCGGTCTGCTGTTCATCGACGGGCGGGTAAAACGCATGTGGCGAGTGGGTCAGCCGGGCTGACCTCGGAACATATCTTCCTGCCGGCCGTTTCGGCCAAGAGGAAGATACATGACCGCGCACAGACCCGACATCGATCCGCGTCCCATACCGGAAATCGTGCCACAGCCAGAGCCGCAGCCACCGCAACCGGCCGAGCCATTCCCGCCCGGACCGGACGAGGTGCCCACGCCTGAGGAGCCGGTCGAAGAACCTCTGCCGCCGCGGGAGCCCGAAATCGCTCCTGATCCGGAACACGATCCACGTCCGCATGAGGTCTAGATGACAGACCTGCGAACGCACGATCCAGACGTCCCCCACAGCCATCCTGATCCGGTGCCTCCGATGCCGTCGCATCTGCCAGCCGGAGATGCAGACAATCCACACACCTCACCGCTTCGGCACGATCAAGACAGCGAAGAGCCAGACCCTGCCCTTCCGCCTGAGCCCGGCAACGACATCAATCCGTGACGTTGCCGGAAAGCAAAAGGCGGCCCAGCGGCCGCCTTTCCATTATTCGATCCCGAGCTTCTGCTTCATCAGCTCGTTGAGGGCCTGAGGATTGGCCTTCCCGCCGGAGGCCTTCATGGCTTGCCCCACAAACCAGCCGATCATGGTCGGCTTGGCCTTGACCTTTTCGACCTGATCCGGATTGGCGGCGATGATGTCGTCCACAATCTTCTCGATCGCGCCCAGGTCAGTGACCTGTTTCAGACCCCGCCGCTCCACGATCTCAGCCGGGTCACCCTCCGGTTCTTCGGCAATGAGAATTTGCAGCACGTCCTTGCCGCCCTTGGACGAAATTGTTCCGCCAGCGATAAGGTCAACCAGACCGGCGATCTGTGCCGGCTTGAGATGCGTTTCCCACACCGCCAGGCTCTGGCTGTTGGCAAACGCCGCAACGTCTCCGTTGAGAATGTTCGCCACGGCCTTTCCATCGCGCTTGGTGCCACCAAACGCCACGCAGCTTTCATAGAAATCAGCCGTTTCGCGGTCGAGCGTGAGCACCATTGCGTCATAGGCCGTGACGCCATAGTCCCGGATAAAGCGGGCCTGCTTCTCATCAGGCAATTCCGGCAGGTTCTCGGCCAGTTCTGCGATGAAGGCGTCGTCGAACTCGAGCGGGAGAAGATCGGGGTCAGGGAAATAGCGATAGTCATGCGCCTCTTCCTTGGACCGCATGGACCGGGTTTCGCCATTCTTGGGGTCGAACAGACGTGTTTCCTGATCGATCGTGCCGCCGTCCTCAAGAATATTGATCTGGCGGCGCGCTTCGTATTCGATAGCCTGGCCGGCGAAGCGGATGGAATTGACGTTCTTGATCTCGCAGCGCGTGCCGAACTCACCGCCGGGACGACGAACGGACACGTTGACGTCAGCCCGCATGGAGCCCTGCTCCATGTTGCCGTCGCAAGTTCCCAGGTAGCGGAGGATGGTGCGCAGCTTGGACAGATAGGCCTTTGCCTCCTCCGCCGACCGCAGGTCGGGCTTGGAGACGATTTCCATAAGAGCAACACCCGAACGGTTGAGGTCAACGAAGCTCATATTGGGATGCTGGTCGTGAATCGACTTACCCGCGTCCTGCTCGAGGTGCAGGCGTTCGATCCCGATTTCGATCTGCTCGCCATCTACGTCGAGCAGAACCTTGCCCTCGCCGACGATGGGATCCTTGAACTGGGAAATCTGGTAGCCCTGCGGCAGGTCTGGATAGAAATAATTCTTCCGATCGAAAACCGAGCGCTTGTTGATCTGCGCCTTCAGACCGAGACCGGTGCGCACAGCCTGCCGGACACATTCCTCGTTGATGACGGGCAGCATGCCGGGCATGGCCGCATCCACGAAGCTGACATTGGCGTTGGGAGGATTGCCAAACTCCGTCGACGATCCGGAGAACAGCTTGCTCTCGCTGGTCACCTGCGCATGCACTTCCATGCCGATGATGACTTCCCAATCTCCGGTCGAACCAGAAATCAGGCGCTTCTTGTCGGGTGTGCGGGTGTCGACGATGGTCACTTGGCAGTCCTGAAAGTCGAAAATTTCAGGTCTGTGCTTAGCGGGGTTGAGCCAGCCTTGCAACGGCTCAAAGTATGTCAGCCGCCGTCGGCGTCAATCCTCGCCGATATCGCCTTCAAACGGGCGAAGCCGCTTTTCGAGATGTACGCTCATGAAGGGATCGTGTCCCGCCCGCCCGTCCGGTCGGAGCGCCAGGATGCGATAGCCCTGACGTTCATAGAAGCGAACAGCCCGAACATGGTCTGCGGGAGTTTCAAGATGAATGCGTTCGGCGCCCTCAAGCTCCAGCATTGCCTCCATTCGGGCTAGCAAGTGCCCGCCGATTCCGTGGCCCTGCATTTCAGGCATGACGAAAAGAAACGGCACGTAGGAGCGCCTGGGCAACCGCGAGCACCAGCCGATCACGACACCGTCCACCGAGGCAACAATCGCATGGCGCCACCCCTCACCAACCGCCTGGAAGAGCCGACGCCGTTCGGCCTCTCTCATTCCGTCGGGATTGGTGAGGATGGGCAGAATGCCGCTTTCCCATGCGAGGAATGCGAGGTCGGCCATCTGTGGGGCATCCGTGATTTCCGCTGCGCGTATCCGAATGCCAGGCATGACAGCCTCCTATTTTGCGCGGCGCCGCGCCGCGATGATGCCCTTCTCGTAGTTGACGTTCCAGTCGATCAGGGTACGCCAGATAAGTTCGGCCTGATCCTCGTCCAGATCAAGGTCCAAACTGCGCGCCCGCACTTTCGTGATAACGGCTTCGATACGCACCGGATCATAAGCCTCGTGCGGATCAGTCTTGATCTCTGCCATTCGCGTGACATAGCCGTGGCGTTCCGCAAACAGCGCCAGCAACGCCTGATCGATCCGGTCGATCTCCGCGCGGACATCATCCTTGCTTTGACATTCAGCGGGCGATTTTGATGCGGTCACGGCAAGTCCTCGGCTGGAATTCGGTAACGGTGGTTTGCACCGTCAGGGCTGGCATTTCAACACCCGCTGGGCGCTCGCGTTCTCAAATCGAAGAAGCTCAAGGCAAGGATATGCAGGGAAACATCATCCGACCCAGGCGTTGCCCCGGAAAAGGAGAACACGATGACCGACAAGAGTGCCGAACAAAACCTGCCTGCGCCGGCAAGGCTGAACGAAGTCGGACGCGCGCGAGCCCGGTTCATGTGGGGCAAGGCCAGCATCGAAGCTGACGTCCACATTACCCCTGTAGGGCTTTTGGCCATTGGAGGCATGGTGGGCACGATTCTGCTGGCCGTCGCTCCGATTGTCCGGGCTGCTGGCGAGGCGAGGAGACGGGCCCGTTTTTAGTGACGAGTCACTTCGCTGAGAGCCGCGGCAATATGCTCCCATTCGGACGCTACGCTGGCTGTGGCGCGGCGCTTGCCGGCGCGGCGATACCAGTAATCGGCATTGCCCATATCGGCTTCGATCCAGTGCATCAGGGCATGGACCCAGTCGAAGGCCTGCACCCCCTCCATAGCCTGGACGATGTTGTGCGCGCGTTCCCACTCCGGTCCTACGCGCAGTTCGCCCTTCTTGAGCCACCAGAGAGCCTGCAGCGGCTTGCTCATATCCTTGGGCGGCTCCGACCAGTCGAGCGTCGTAAAAATGTCAACGGCCATCGGCGTAACCCCTGTTGGCCCGGACGCCGCCAGCGGGCGCGTCACTACCAGTTTCAACTTGTGCATTGGCCGCAAATAGGCCGGAACGGCGGCGCAATCAAGCGCCGCCCGTTTTTTGGCTTACCACCAGCGCTTGGGCGCGAAGTCGCCACCTGCGCTCTTTTCGATGACGCGAGCAGCAGCAAACAGCGTCTCTTCGTCAAAGGGCTTGCCGATAAGCTGCAGGCCGAGTGGAAGCCCCTGCCCGTCCTTACCGGCCGGCACCGCGATGCCAGGAAGGCCGGCCATGTTCACCGTCACGGTGAAAACGTCATTGAGGTACATCGCCACGGGATCTGCGGCGAGCGCCTCGTCACCAATGCCGAAGGCGGCGGAAGGCGTTGCCGGCGTCAAAATGGCGTCGACGCCGCCATTGAACGCATCCTCGAAGTCTTTCTTGATCAGCGTCCGGACTTTCTGCGCCTTGACGTAGTAGGCGTCGAAGTAGCCAGCCGAGAGCACATAGGTACCGATCATGATGCGGCGCTTGACCTCGCGGCCGAAGCCTGCCGCGCGCGTAAGCTCATACATGTCGGTAATGTCCTTGCCCGAAACGCGCAGGCCATATTTGACACCGTCATATCGAGCCAGGTTCGACGAGGCTTCGGCCGGCGCAACGATGTAGTAGGCCGGCAGCGCGTATTTGGTGTGCGGCAGGCTTATGTCCTTGACCGTCGCACCCTCGGCCTTGAGCCATTCAAGGCCCTGCTCCCAAAGTTTTTCGATCTCGCCTGGCATACCGTCCATGCGATATTCCCGCGGGACGCCAATGGAGAGCCCCTTCACGCCGCGCTCAACTGCTGCAGCAAAATCGGGAACCGGGATATCGACGCTGGTCGAATCCTTTGGATCAAAGCCCGACATCGAGGTCATCAGGATCGCCGCGTCTTCGACCGTGCGGGCAATAGGACCTGCCTGGTCGAGCGAGGATGCGAAAGCCACTGTGCCCCAGCGCGACGCGCGGCCATAGGTCGGCTTGATACCAACCGTCCCTGTGAACGCTGCGGGCTGCCGGATAGAGCCGCCAGTGTCGGTCGCTGTGGCGCCCGCACACAGCCAGGCCGCAACGGCAGCTGCCGAGCCGCCGGAGGAGCCGCCAGGTACAAGATTGGCGTTGCTGCCCTCAGCCTTGAACGGGCTGATCACCGGCCCGTAATAGCTCGTCTCGTTGGACGAGCCCATGGCGAACTCATCCATGTTGAGCTTGCCGAGCATGACAGCGCCGTCGCGCCACAGATTTGCGGTCACGGTGGATTCGTATTCGGGCTTGAAGCCATCCAGGATGTGGCTGGCCGCCTGGGTATGGACACCCCTGGTCGCGAAGAGATCCTTGATGCCCAGCGGAATGCCTTCGAGCGCACCACCCTCCCCACGCGCCAGCTTTCCATCGCTGGCTTTGGCCATGTCCCGGGCCTGTTCAGGCGTGGTCGCGACATAGGCGTTGAGCGCGGGGTTGGCCGCTTCGATGGCCTCGATATAGGCGTCAGTCAGCTCCAGCGCGGTGAAGCTCTTGTCCTTGAGACCCTTGCGGGCGTCTGCGAGGCTGAGTTTTGTAAGGTCAGTCACGGGAAATCTCTCGTTCATCACGGCCGGTAGCGATCAGGCTACCTGCTGCGGGGCCGCAAGCGGCAATTCAAAAAAGGCCGACCACTGGCTGTCGGGATAGTCAAGGAATGGGCCGCGCGGCACGAAACCATAGCGCGTATAAAGCCTGTGCGCTTCCGCCATGCCGTCGCCTGTGCCGGTTTCGAGCATCACGACCGGCAGTCTGCGTTCCCGGGCCAAATCCACGATGCGCTCGAGCAGCTGCCGTCCGACACGCTGGCCCCGCACAGATGGCAGGGTGAACATGCGCTTGACCTCACCGAGGTCGGGCCCATGCACCTTGAGTGCGCCCATACCCACGGCGCGGCCGGTGTCATCGCGCGCAACAAACAGCGTCGTATTGCTGTCTGCCATCTGCTCGACTGTCATCTTGAACTGATATTCGAGTGGCGACAGCGGCAGCAGATGATCGTTGAGCTGGGCAACCAGCTCGCGCACGTCGTCCTGCAAGGGGCTTTCGATGGCGATCGACACCGCCATTTCTATTCGACCACCTTCGGCACCATGAAGAAGTTGTCTTCCGTCAGCGGCGCATTACCGACAATCTTCTCGGCATAGCCGCCATCGCTCACCACGTCATCACGACGGCGCAAGGTCATGGGGGTAACGGAGGTCATGGGCTCGACGCCATCAACGTCCACCTCGGACAGCTGCTCGACAAAGCCCAGAATGGCATTGAGCTCGTCCTGGTAGCCGGCAACCTCGTCTTCTTCGATGCGAATGCGCGCAAGGCGACCGATGCGCTTGACGGTGGCGGCGTCGACAGACATGGCAAACTCCAAAAGGCAAAGGCTGTTGGCCGCGTTATTAGCAACGGGCCGCGGCAAAAGACAATGAAAATGCCGAATGCGGCAGATCAGACTTCCACGGCCAGACCGGGCTGGAGCGCTATGAGGCCTGCGCCATCCAGTCGCTCTGGCAATTGCGCGAAGGCGGCGTCCAACTCAGCCTCAACGCTCGCAAGCACGATGAGGCGCGGCACCTTCTGCTCAAGGAGGCCGAGCGCGCGCTTGAGGAGATCCGGTCCCACAAGGACCACCACTGCTTTTTCGATCCACCGGCCAACCTCCGGAAGCGTCCCGGGAAGGATCAGTACCGGCAAATCGTCATCGGCATCGATAACAAGCGAATGACCTTCTCCGCGGTGTACCTCCACAGGCCGTGTCGCATCACCAGAGTCCAGCACTCGCATGGGCGGCCGCGGCTTCCAGTTCCGCAAGTCGGTGGGGGGCAGTTTGTCGCCCAGCGCAACGACATAGTCGGCGCCGCTCGCTATTTCGCTCGCCTCTGAACCAGCCGGCGTCACCTCCCCTTTTACCACGACGATCTGGCCACCGGCGTGAATCCGGAATGTGGTATCGCCGAACCAGGTGAGTTTCATGTGCCTTTTCCGTCGCCAACAGTGCCTGGGCAGCCTATAGGACAATTCAGTCCAGTCCAGCGAGCCGCATGTGACCGAAGAAGCAAACGTCAATCCCCTCGCCGCCATCCCGCCCGCAGGGAAAATCCTTGGTCTGGACCTGGGCACCAAGACCATCGGCGTCGCGATCTCAGATGGCATGCGATATTCGGCCACGCCGCTTGAAACCATCAAGCGGACCAAGTTCACGCAGGATGCGGAGCGCATCACTGAACTGATCGGTCAGAATCAGGTCGTCGGCCTCATCCTTGGGCTGCCGCTCAACATGGATGGGACCGAGGGGCCGCGTGTTCAGTCCACCCGCGCTTTTGCCCGCAACCTGGCACAAAAGGTCGACCTGCCCATAGCCTTCTGGGACGAACGACTGTCCACGTCCGCCGTGACGCGCATGATGATCGAGGCCGACCTTCGGCGTGATCGGCGAGCCGAAGTGGTGGACAAGCTCGCCGCGAGCTACATTTTACAAGGTGCGCTTGACCGGCTGCGCAACGACGCCCGAAACGCTTCGGGCGCATAACCCCGCTCTTCCCCTTGCCCGATGCTTCCACCTCGGTTAGACCGCACCAAATCGCAAGGGATGCGACATGCCGCAGCAGAATTCCAGCGCCGGGCAATCCGGCGACTTCCCCCCGTTCGCCCAGCGACACCTCATTTCAATCGCAGACCTCAAGCCGCACGAGATTATCGATCTGCTCGACCGTGCCGAGCGCATGATCGATATTTCCCGGCAGGAGCGGAAGTCGCTCCCAACGCTCTCCGGCAAGACGCAGATCAATCTTTTCTTCGAGCCTTCGACGCGCACCCAGTCGTCCTTCGAAATCGCCGGCAAGCGGCTCGGGGCATTGGTGGTCAACATGTCGGTCAAGACATCGTCAGTGTCCAAGGGTGAGACTCTGGTGGATACGGCTGCAACGCTCAATGCAATGCGGCCCGACGTGCTGGTGGTTCGCCATTCCGCCGCAGGCGCGGTCGAATTGCTGAGCCAAAAAGTGGGCTGTTCGGTGGTCAATGCGGGCGACGGCGCCCACGAGCACCCGACGCAGGCCTTGCTGGATGCGCTGACTATCCGTAACCACAAAGGCACGCTTGCTGGCCTTACAGTCGCCATCTGTGGCGATATTGCCAATTCCCGGGTGGCCAGGTCCAACCTGCTGCTGCTTGGCGCGCTTCATGTGCGCACACGCGTGGTCGCGCCGCGCACTCTGCTGCCCGCAGGCATTGAGCATCTGGCAACCGAAGTCTTCACCGATATGGAGGAAGGCCTCAAGGGCGCCGACGTGGTGATGATGCTGCGGCTGCAGCATGAGCGGGCGAACGGCAAAATGATCCCGTCTGTGCGTGAGTATTATCGCTTCTACGGACTAGATGAAGCCAAGCTCGCCCACGCCAAGCCAGACGCTATCGTCATGCATCCGGGCCCCATGAACCGGGGCGTCGAGATCGACCCAGCCATCGCCGACAGCGAACGGTCAGTGATTACCGATCAGGTGGAAATGGGCGTTGCAGTGCGTATGGCCGTGCTTGACGCGCTATTGCCCTCGAGGAACGCAGCATGACCCGCCCTCTCCTCATCGAAAACGCCCGCATCGTCAACCCGGCCTCCGGCACCGACCAGATGGGTGCAGTGTTGGTCGAGAACGGAACAATCAGCGATATCGCATACGCAGGTCCGGTCGGCGTGCCTGACGGTGCCGAAGTGGTCAATGCCGACGGGCAGATACTATCGCCCGGCATCATCGACATGCGCGTTTTCGTGGGAGAACCGGGCAAGGAATACCGGGAGACGCTGGCATCCGCAGGAGCAGCCGCCGTCGCGGGGGGCGTGACCTCCTTCGTCATGATGCCCGACACCCAGCCCGTGGTCGACGACGGCGCTTTGGTGGATTTCCTGATCCGCCGGGCAGAGGTGCAGTCTCCGGCCCGTATCCTGCCGGCAGCTGCGATCACAAAAGGGCTGGGCGGCAAGGAAATCACCGAATTCGGCCTGCTTAAGGAAGCCGGTGCGGTGTGTCTCACGGATGGGGCGCATTCCATTCAGTCCGCCGCCCTGCTCCGCAGCGCCATGGCCTATGCCGCCAATTACGACATGCCCTTCGTGCACCATGTTTCCGACGCGAGCCTGACGGGTGACGGCGTCATGAATGAGGGCCTGTTCGCCACCGTGCTCGGGCTCAAGGGCATACCACGGGAAGCCGAAACCATTCCTATCGCCCGGGACCTGCAACTGGCAGCTCTGACACGGACCCGCTATCACGCTGCGCAGATCTCAACCGCCGGATCTGTGAGCCTGCTCGGGGAAGCAAAATCCCGTAACCATCGGGTGACCTCAGGCGTGTCGATCAACAATCTCTGCCTTAATGAGAACGACGTGGGTCGCTATCGCACCTACTTCAAGCTCAACCCGCCGCTTCGCACTGAAGACGATCGGCAGGCGGTAATCGATGGGCTGCGCTCGGGCGTGATCGACACCATCCATTCTGACCACGACCCTCAGGACAGCGAGGTCAAGCGTCAACCATTTGCCGAAGCCTCGAACGGCGCTGTCGGTCTCGAAACCCTGCTGAGCGCGGCACTACGCCTGGTTCACTCCGGTGATGTGGAGCTGATGACGGTTCTGCGGGCGATGACAGTTCGACCCGCGCAAATCCTCGGTCTGCCCAGTGGCCGCATCGCAAGAGGAGCACCAGCCGATCTTGTGCTCTTTGACCTCGATTATCCCTGGCAGGTGACCGAGCAGAAGCTGCGTTCGAAGTCGCGCAATACCAGCTTCGAAAATGCTCGAATGCAAGGCAAGGTCATGCGCACGATCGTTGGCGGAAAGACGGTCTTCTTGAACGAGGATATTTAACGGCGGCCTTGCCGCCTATCCCCTCGAACCGCCGGCCGCTTGCCGCTAGCCTGTCCCTATTGCAGGCAAAGGCGATTCCATGACCATTCCCTTTTTCGACGGCCACAACGACACGCTTCTGCGCCTTCTTGAAAAGGCCCCGGCAGAGCGGGTGCCCGCATTCGTGCGAGGCACCGATGATGGCCATATCGACCTGCCGCGGGCCCAGAAAGCCGGAATGGTCGGAGGGTTCTTTGCGATGTTTCCGCCGCCGGTCAAGGCAAGTCTGGCCAACCTGGCCGCATCACCCGGCGACCCGAAAGACGACCTGCCGCCGCAGCTCGAATTTGCCGACGCGATGAAATCAACGCAGGGTATGGCCGCTCTCCTGCTCCACCTGGAACGCGCCGGCGCGCTACGCATCTGCCGCACGGCTGGCGACGTCAAAACTGCAATCGCGGTCGAAAAACTTGCCGCCATCTTCCATATCGAAGGTGCCGAGGCCATCGACACCGATTTCGACGCGTTCGAGGTGCTTTACGCTGCGGGCCTGCGTTCCATCGGCATCACCTGGAGCCGTGCGAATGCCTTTGGCACTGGCGTACCCTTCCGCTTTCCCGCCGATCCCGACATCGGGCCTGGACTTACTGACGCCGGCAAGGAACTTGTCCGCATCTGCGATGCACGTGGCGTGATGGTCGATCTCAGCCACCTCAATGCGGCCGGCTTCCGGGATGTCGCGGCCATATCCACCAAACCGCTGGTGGCCACCCATTCAAATGTCCATGCAATCTGCGCTTCAACACGTAACCTCGTGGATTGGCAGCTTGCGGCCATTCGGGAGAGCGGCGGCGTGGTCGGTCTCAATTACGCGACAGGATTTCTTCGACCGGATGGAAAATTCAACACCGACACGCCCATCGAGATCATGGTGCGCCATGTCGATGCGCTGGTCGAAGCCCTTGGCGAGGATGGCGTGGCGCTCGGTTCGGATTTCGACGGGGCGCAGATGCCACGCGACATTGGCGATGTCGCCGGCGTCCCCAGATTGCTCCAGGCTCTGCTCGACAAAGGCTACGGCGAAAAACTTGTCCGCAAGATCGCGCTTGAGAACTGGCTTTCGCTTCTTTCGCAAACCATTGGCTAGGACATAGCGACTTTTGACGAATAGCCATCCGGCCGCGCCTGGCAGTAGCAGATGGCGCGGCCCTAACCGGAGCCTCTCAAGGCACAGTCCTCAGAACGGCACGTCTTCCGAATCCACGGCTTTTTTCGCTGCGGTCTTCTTCGCTGGCGCCTTCTTGGCAGCAGGCTTCTTTTCACCAGTAGCAGTCTTTTTCGCAGCGGGCTTCTTAGCCGCAGCCGCTTTCTTAGCGGGTGCCTTTTTCTTGCCGCCGCCAGCCTCGACCTTGGCCGCGATCAACGCGAGCGCTTGTTCAAGGGTGACGTCTTCGGGCTTAATGTCCTTGGGGATATTGGCGTAGATCTTGCCCTGGTTGGCATAGGGCCCGAACCGGCCCACCGCGATCTTGATGGTCCCGCCATCGTGCTCGAATGTCTTGATCGCCGCCGTCGCCGCGCGTTGGAAACCGCCTGCTGCCTTTTGCGCGATGAGATCGACTGCCCGGTTGATGCCGACCGTAAAGACCTCCTCCACATCTGGCAGGTTGGCGTATTTGCCGTCGTGCAGAATGAAGGGCCCGTAGCGGCCCAGGCCGGCGGTGATGGGCAGTCCTGTTTCAGGATGCATGCCCACCTCCCGCGGCAGCGACAGAAGTTGCAATGCCTTTTCCAGCGTGAGCGATGCCGGCTCCCAACCCTTCGGCAGCGACGAGCGTTTGGGCTCCTTGCCGTCGCCCAGCTGAACGTAGGGCCCAAAGCGACCCGATTTCAGGAACACGTCTTCGCCCGTATCAGGGTCGGTGCCCAACACGCCATCGCCCGGCAGAGCTTCAGAGGACTGCCCCGATGCCGCGTCGGAAAGCTGCATTGTGTGCTTGCATTCCGGATAATTGGAACATCCGATGAAAGCGCCGAACTTGCCAAGTTTCAGCGACAGGGTGCCGGTCCCGCAGGTCGGGCATTTGCGCGGATCGCCGCCATCCGCCTTGGCTGGAAAGATATGGTCGGCCAGAAGATCGTTGAGCGCATCCAGCACTTCTGAAACACGCAGATCCTTGATCTCTTCGGTCGCCGCCGTAAAATCGCGCCAGAAGTCACGCAGCAGAACCTTGTAGTCGAGTTCGCCGGCCGAAACCTGGTCGAGCTTTTCTTCCAGACCGGCCGTAAAGCCGTACTCGACATAGCGTGTGAAGAAGCTTTCGAGGAAAGCCGTGACGATGCGGCCGCGATCCTCGGGGTGCAGGGCCTTGCCCTCGAGCCGGACGTAGTTGCGATCCTTGAGCGTCGAAAGCGTCGCTGCATACGTCGAAGGCCGGCCAATGCCCAGCTCTTCCATTTTCTTGATGAGGCTCGCCTCGGAATATCGAGCAGGCGGCTGGGTGAAATGCTGCTCGATCTCAACCTTTTCGAGGTCCGGCTTGTCCCCGACCTTGAGGGAAGGCAGCTCGCGGCTCTCGGTGTCGTCGTCCTCACCATCACTTTTGGCTTCCACGCCATAAAGCGTCAGGAAGCCGGGGAAGGTCACTACCGACCCGGTGGCGCGCAGCGTAACGGCTCGGCCCGGCACGTTGACTGCGACATCAACCGTCGTGCGGTCAATCTCGGCCGATGCCATCTGGCTGGCCAGCGTGCGCTTCCAGATCAGCCCATAAAGCTTGGCCTGATCGGCATCAAGGCTCAGCTGCTCGGGCCGCTTGAACATGTCGGTGGGGCGAATGGCCTCGTGCGCTTCCTGCGCATTTTTGGCCTTGGTCTGATAAATCCGCGCCTTTTCCGGTAGGTACTCTGCGCCGAAATACTTCCCGATAACCGAGCGCGCCATGGCAATGCCCTCGGGCGCCATCTGCACGGCGTCGGTACGCATGTAGGTAATCAGGCCATCTTCGTAGAGCCGCTGGGCAATCTGCATTGTGCGATTGGGCGACAGACCCAATCGCGACGACGCGTCCTGCTGCAGGCTTGAGGTGGTGAACGGTGCATAGGGATTGCGCTTGGTCGGCTTCTTTTCGACATTTGCGACGTTGAACTGGCCGGCTTCGATCAGCGTCTTGAGCGCCGCTGCGTCCTCGCCCTTCTTGATATCGAGCTTGTCGGTCTTTTTGCCGTCAACGGCAAAGAGCCGTGCCATGAAGCTATTGCCAGCCTGTTTGAGCTGGGCTTCCACAGACCAATATTCTTCGGGCTTGAAGCGCTCGATCTCGGCTTCTCTCTCCGACACAAGGCGAAGCGCCACAGACTGTACGCGTCCGGCCGACCGCGACCCCGGCAGCTTGCGCCAGAGAATGGGGGACAGGGTAAAGCCGACCAGATAGTCCAGTGCGCGGCGTGCGAGATAGGCATCCACGAGCGGCATGTCGATATCGCGCGGCTTCGCCATCGCCGCCGTCACAGCATCCTTCGTGATCGCGTTGAACACCACGCGCTGCACCGGGACGTCCTTCTTGAGTGCCTTCTTGGCGCGCAAGACGTCCAGAATGTGCCAGGAAATCGCCTCGCCTTCGCGATCGGGGTCGGTTGCCAGGATCAGCCCATCGGCTCCTTTCAGAGCGCCCGCAATGTCGGCAATGCGCTTCTTGGAAGCCGTGTCCACTTCCCAGGACATGGCAAAATCTTCATCGGGACGAACCGAACCGTCCTTGGCCGGCAGGTCACGGATATGGCCGAAGCTGGCCAGGACCTCGTAGTCCTTGCCCAGGTATTTGTTGATTGTCTTGGCCTTGGCCGGACTTTCAACGACGACAACCTTCATTCGGGGATCCGTTCCGCAACAGTACTCAAAGAGCGCGCAACATGGTGAAGCCGGGTGCCAGTGTCAACGGGGACCCTAGAGCCGACCTAGACTTGCAACGCTCCGCGACACCATGTCAGGATGGGTTGAGCGATCCGCTCGCCGCAAGCCCGTTACGCCTAGATCAACCGCCGCAGGCCGCGCTCTTACGGGCCGCTTCGGCGCTGTGTTACCCCTTAGGAGGCCCCCATGGACTATCGCATGCTTGGCAATAGTGGCGCCGTCGTCACCAATCTTTGCTTGGGCACGATGACGTTCGGTGCCGAAGCTGACGAGGCGACGTCATTTGCAATGATGGATGACTTCGTTGAGGCCGGCGGCAATTTCATCGACACGGCCGACGTCTATTCCGCTGGCACTTCCGAGGAAATCGTCGGGCGGTGGCTCAAAGGCAAGAAACTGCGGGACCTGGTCATTGCCACCAAGGGACGCTTTCCGATGGGCAACGGCCCCAATCATCTGGGCACCTCCCGCAAGCACCTTGCAGAAGCTTTGGACGCCTCGCTGCGCCGTCTTGGGGTTGACCAGATCGACTTGTACCAGATGCACGCCTGGGACGCGCTGACGCCGCTCGAAGAAACCATGCTCTTCCTCGACGATGCGCGGCGGGCCGGCAAGATCGCCTATTATGGCTTCTCCAATTATCTAGGCTGGCACATCACCAAGGCCGTCTATACGGCTAGGATGCAGGGCTATGCAGCACCCGTCACGCTGCAACCACAATACAACTTGCTGGCCCGCGACATAGAACATGAAATCATCCCCGCCTGTCAGGATGCAGGCATGGGCCTCCTGCCGTGGTCGCCACTGGGTGGCGGCTGGCTCAGCGGCAAGTACAAGCGCGACCAGATGCCCACTGGCGCGACGCGGCTCGGAGAAAATCCTGAGCGTGGCCAGGAAGCCTATAAGGGCCGCAACGCCCAGGAGCGCACCTGGACCATCATAGCCGCCGTCGAAGACATCGCAGAGTCGCGCGGCGTGTCCATGGCCCAAGTGTCCCTTGCCTGGCTGCTGGCCCGCCCCGCTGTTACTTCGGTCATTCTGGGCGCTCGCACGCGGGAACAGCTCAAGGACAATATGGGCGCAGCGGATGTCGCTCTAACGGCCGAGGAAACGGCCATGCTCGATGAAGCGAGCGCGCCGATTGTTCCTGACTACCCCTATGGCGTGGGCGGGAACCGTCAGCGCAATCGCCGCATCCAGGGCGGCCGCTAACGCCTAGCGGTGGCGCAGCGCCACGAGCTGCCCACCGGACCATTCGATCAGGCCAGCCAGGTCCATCTCCAGGAGCAGTATCTGCATGGCATGGGGCGCGATGCCCGTTTGGGCGATGATCTCGTCAACTTCGACCGGCGTGGTCGAAAGCGCATTGAATACGGTGTCCCGCTCTGATTCCGCTGGCGCCGCGAGGTAGGCCGTCGGGACGTCGTCAGGCGTCCATTCTGGATCGAACAACGTGCGCCGGGCTGGATCGGCGCTCCCCAGGACCTCGATAATGTCCTGCGCGTTCGTGACCAGTTTTGCGCCCTGCTGGATCAAAAGGTTGCCGCCTTCGGCTCGCGGATCCAGCGGGGAACCCGGCACTGCGAAAACATCGCGATCCTGTTCGAGCGCAAGGCGTGCCGTTATCAGCGACCCCGAGCGCTTCGCAGCTTCCACGACCACAATGCCAAGCGAAAGTCCGGAAACCAATCGGTTACGCCTGGGAAAGTCTCTGGCCCGAGGCTCCCAGCCGAGAGGCATCTCCGTTAGCAGAGCTCCACCTGCGTCGAGGATATCGTGAGCTAGGGGAATGTTTTCCTCGGGATAGATTTTATCGAATCCTCCCGCAAGTACAGCAATTGTCCCCGTCTTGAGACTGGCCCGATGCGCCGCAGTATCAATGCCGCGTGCCAGTCCGGACACAACGCAATAGCCGCTGGCTCCCAGCTCTTCCGCCAGCACGCGCGTCATCTTCACGCCCGCCGAAGACGCGTTGCGCGCGCCTACGATTCCAACGGCACGCTGCCATGAGAGCCCTTCGCCTCCGGCAAGGGTAATGATGGGCGGAGCCGCTGGGATATAATTGAGGTGCGTCGGGTAGTCCGGCTCTCCCTGGGCCACGAGCCGGGCACCGTACTGGGCCGCCCCGGCAATCTCGTCTTCTGCCCTTGCCAGACTGATGACTTCCATAGGCCGCCCTGCCTTGCGGCTAAGGGCCGGCAAAGCCTCAATGGCCGCTTCGGCGGAGCCGAAACGGTTGAGCAACTGGCGGAAGGTAACGGGCCCGATATTTTCCGTGCGAACGAGACGAAGCCAGGCAATGCGTTGGGCCGGGGTGAGCATGGGCCGGCCCCGCTCCATCAGGACTTGCTGCCGATCTTCGGTTCGGTGCCCTTGAGCAGTCGCGCAATGTTCTCGCGATGCTGGAAGAACAGCAACAAGGCCAGGCCGGCTACCACGACTGCAAGTCGCTCGCTTGCCAGCACAAAGGCAAAGATCGGAGCGGTCGCAGCTGCCGTGAGCGCGGCCAGCGAGGAGATTTTTCGGGTAAAGGCAATCACCAGCCACACCGCGCAGAAGATCAGGCCCACAATCCAGTTGAGCGCCAGAAGCGAGCCGATCATCACGGCAACGCCCTTGCCGCCTTTGAAATTGAGCCAGACCGGAAAGCAGTGACCCAGGAATGCCCCCAGCGCTGCCACGCGGGCCGCATCCTCGCCCCAGAAATGGCGCGCGACGAGGATAGGCACCACGGCTTTGAGCGCATCCAGGACCAGGGTTGCCGCAGCAATCTTCTTGTTGCCAGTGCGCAGGACATTGGTAGCGCCGATGTTACCAGAGCCGATGGTGCGGATATCGCCTAGTCCGGCGGCACGCGTCAAAATCAGCCCGAACGGAATGGAGCCGAAGAGGTAGCTGAGCGCCAGGGCATAGACGAGGGGCAGAATTTCGGCTGGCATGAAGGGGCTCCATTTCTGGCGAAGAGTTAGCCGCTGAAATGCCATTGAAACAAGAAAAAAGCACAGCCTTGCACAACCGGCGTGAACCCTGCTGCCGCCCAATCATTTGGCAAAGGAGCATCGATCCCCTACATAGAAGCCTTCTCCTCAAAGCGCCCGACATATGGCCAAGACAGCAAAACCAAAAAACACTTCCGGCCCAAAGCGCCCCCGCCAGGTTGCAGCCTACGAATTGCCCACCCGCGAGCAGCTATTGGAAGCCCTGGCCCAGCAGGACGATATCAAAGGCAAGCGGGATCTGGCCAAGGTGTTCGGCATTCGCGGTGACCTGCGCAAGCCGTTTAAGGCGATGCTGAACGAGCTCGAGGGCGAAGGCATCATCACCCGTAGCCGCAAGACATTGCGGCGCACGGCCGCCCTGCCCCACGTGACCGTGCTGGACATCCCGACAGACGCCGACCCGGATGACCTGCACGCCTATCCTGCTCAGTGGAATGAAGAAGAAGGCGAAAAGCCGCGCGTTCGTGTGCTGGTCGATAGCCGCTCACGAGTCGTGCCGGCACCAGGCGACCGCATTCTTGCGCGCATAGACGCCGGCGAAGATCCTGTGCCGGATTATTCTGCAAAGCCGATGAAGGTGCTCGACAAGCCACGTCGCGCCCATATCGGCATTGTCCGCATGGATGACGAAGGCGCGCGCCTCATCCCCATCGACCGCAAGCAGAAGGAAATGCGCATTCCGCTGGGTGACCTCGGCGACGCTGCCGACGGCGATTTGGTGGAGGTTGAGGTCAAGCTCTCGGGCCGACTGATGATACCGCGCGCCCGGGTGACAAGCGTCATCGGCAATCCGCGCTCGGAAGGCGCGGTATCGCTCATTGCCATTCACAATCTCGAAATCCCCCACGTTTTTCCCAACAGCGTGACCCGGGAGGCTGAGGAGGCAAAGGAGCCCACCCTAAAAGGACGCGAAGACTGGCGCGAGCTGCCTCTCATCACGATCGATCCTGCAGACGCCAAGGACCATGACGACGCGGTTCACGCTTCGCACGACGATGACCCGTCCAACCCTGGGGGTTTCATCGTCACTGTCGCCATCGCGGACGTCGCTGCCTATGTCAGGCACGGCACCGCGCTTGACCGCGAGGCGTATCTACGCGGCAATTCGGTCTACTTCCCGGACCGCGTCGTTCCGATGCTGCCGGAACGTATTTCCAACGAGTTGTGCTCTCTCAAGGAGGGTGTGGCGCGTGCCGCCCTTGCGGTTCGCATGGTCATGGGCGCTGACGGGCGAAAAAAGAGCCACTCCTTCCACCGGATCCTGATGAGATCAGCCGCCAAGCTGAGCTATGAGCAGGCGCAGGCAGCCATTGACGGAAAGCCGGACGATCAGACCGGCCCGCTGCTCGAACCCATCCTTAAGCCCCTTTGGGCCGCCTATGAGGCGATGAGCCAGGCACGCGACCAGCGTGGCCCGCTCGATCTTGACCTCCCAGAACGGAAAATCCTGCTGGATGACAAGGGGATGGTGCGCGACATCCGCATTCCCGAACGTCTCGACGCTCATCGCTTGATCGAAGAAATGATGATCGCCGCCAACGTGGCGGCTGCGGAAACCCTGGAGCAGAAACGGACCGAACTGCTTTATCGTGTTCACGATGAACCCAGTTCCGAAAAGCTTCAGGCGCTGCGAGATTTCCTGGGCTCGCTGGATATCTCGGTGAAGAAATCGGACAATGTCCGGGCGTCCGACTTCAACGGCATCCTCGGTCAGGCACGCCGGGCTGGAAATATCGAGCAGGTCAGCGAGATGGTGCTGCGCAGCCAGGCGCAGGCGGAATACTCGGCCGAAAACTATGGGCATTTCGGCCTCAACCTCGACCGCTATGCGCACTTCACCTCACCCATCCGCCGCTACGCCGACCTTATCGTGCATCGGGCTTTGGTTCGCGCACTCGGTCTGGGTGATGACGGACTCACGGATCAGGAGGCCGGCAAACTGCCGGGAATTGCCCAGCACATCTCGGCCACCGAGAGGCGCGCCATGATGGCTGAGCGGGAAACCTCGGACCGGCTACTCGCCCAGTTTCTGGCAGACCGCATTGGCGCTCGCTTCGACGGCCGAATTTCCGGCGTCACCAAATCGGGCCTGTTCATCCGCCTTAGCGAAACAGGCGCGGATGGCTTTATCCCTGCGTCGACCCTCGGTCAGGACTTTTATCGTTATGTCGAGGAGCGGCAGGCGATGATCGGCGAGCGGTCCGGCGAAACCTTCGGCCTGGGCGATAAGGTTGAGGTCCGGCTGGTGGAAGCAGCGCCCGTTGCCGGTTCCCTCCGATTCGAACTTCTTTCTGAAGGCAGGCGCGGCAATCCGCCATCTGGAAGACGCCCCCCCAAGCGCGCATCTAGGGGCTACGGCCCCAAGGGCCGGAGAAAGAGGTAGTCATGACCGACCGGACCCAGGTTCTCGAAGAGCGCAAAGTTGGCCAGGCCATGTGGCGCGGCACGCTGTGCAAGTGCCCCCATTGTGGTCAGGGCCGCATGTTCCGCGGATATCTCAAGGTCGCGGACCAGTGTGATGTCTGCGGCGAAGAGTTTTCGCATCATCGCGCCGACGACTTCCCGCCCTATATCGCCATCTTCATCGTTGGCCATCTGCTTATCGGCATCATGCTCCACATGGAAATGGTCTGGCACGTCAACCCGCTGACCTATCTCTACACGATGGTCCCTCTGGCCATTGTGTTGCCCTTGCTCATGCTTCCCTCGATCAAGGGCAGCATCGTGGGCCTGCAGTGGGCCACGCGCATGTACGGTTTCGGGTCGGGCCACCAGCACGACTGAGAACACAGCAGCCGCTTCAGGCGAAGCGGCTGCCTTCCTGGGCCTTGACGAGAGTGCGGGGCCGAAAGCGCAACGCGGACCATTGTGCATCGATGGCCACCTGGCGCACCGGCCGCCAGCCCGCCGATTCCAGAGGTGACCAACCCGTATCACGGCTGATTCCGGCATCCTTGCCGGTTTCGCCCTTCGGATAAGCCACCCAAAGCAATCCATCGGACGGCAACTCGGCCAGAATCCTCGGGACCACCGATTCGACCTCGCTGGCAGACGTGAAAAACGCTAGAACGCCGTCATAGGCGTCCTTTTCATGCACCGGCTCTACCTCTGCGCCAGCCGAAATTTCCTCGGCAATCGCCTGCGGAACGTTGATCATCCAAATCTTGCTACCCGCGATGATCTGCAATTTCCGTAGCAATTCGGTCGGTGCGCTCATCAAAGCCTCCTTGGGGCGCGCTATCGACTTGACAACGGCCCGCAAATCCGTAGGTTGCGCCCAAATTCCGGCGCTGCCCCGTAGCGGCGCCTTTCGCTTTGTGAAGGACCACTGTTATGGCCAAGGCCGCCACCATCAAGATCAAGCTCGTCTCGACGGCCGATACCGGCTTCTTCTATGTGACCAAGAAGAATGCACGTACCCAGACCGAGAAGCTCTCGTTCAAGAAGTACGATCCGGTCGTCCGCAAGCACGTCGAATTTAAGGAAGCCAAGATCAAGTAATCTGGCTTTCCAGTACTGAACAACAAAAACCCCGCAAGCAATTGCGGGGTTTTTGTTTGCCCCGTGCCCGACTGCACCGCATTCAGCGCGACGCGGAGACAGTAAGACGCGCAATGTTGCCATGTGGGGATGAGTGGCTGGTCCGGAGCGGCATGTCGAAGAGGCCACTCTGTCCGCATCCGGACCAACCGCCCTACGGGTGTCTCAGGAGTTGCGGCGGACCTGAGAGAAGCCGTAGGGAGTGCAGAGCGTCAGGTTTATTCCCTGCCCGCTTCGACCTCCGTTGTACGCTTTCATTGGGATTTCTCCAACGAACACCAATGGTTAACGCAGGGAAACCATTAGTTAAGTATAACCGATAACCCTAACGACGCCCGTCAGCGTCGAGCTACCGCTTCTTGCCACGCGCCTGACGCCAAAGTTGGGGCCCGTCTGGGCGACCACGTTGGCGCTGGTAACCTAAAAATCCCCAAAATCATTGACAGGACGGGCCTTTGCGATATGGTCCGCGCCGCCGGTAGAGTACCAAGTGCGCGCAGGCAGTCTTGCCGCCGCAGCGCCTGGATGACCGACGGGGCTGCCGCTGCCCGAGCAGGTTGGCGCCGCCCGAGCCGAGGGTGCTGCGGAATACGTGATTGGTTGGCACCCACTCAGAGCCTGTCTGGCAAAGGCAGGAACTGAAGACCTTCCAACGGCCAGGCCCGCCTCCGAGCAATCGTGCACGGACCGAACCTGGACAGCATCCTTGAGTGGAACGACCGACTTGACCGACACTTTTTCCGGACTGGGCCTTTCGAGCAAAGTCACCGAAGCCGTCACGGCTGCCGGCTACAACAAGCCGACCGAGATCCAGGCTCAGGCCATCCCGCACCTTCTCCAGAAGAAGGACCTGATCGGGATTGCCCAGACCGGGACGGGCAAGACAGCCTCCTTCGTGCTGCCCATGCTCACTCTGCTTGAAAATGGCCGCGCCCGCGCCCGTATGCCCCGCACGCTCATTCTTGAGCCGACGCGCGAACTGGCTGCGCAGGTATCGGAGAATTTTGAGAAGTACGGCAAGAATCACCGCCTCTCCATGGCGCTGATCATCGGCGGCGTGTCTTTCGAAGATCAGAACAAGAAGCTCGATCGCGGTGTGGACGTGCTCATCGCCACCCCTGGGCGGCTGCTCGACCAGTTCGACCGCGGCAAGATTCTGCTCACGGGTGTCGAAATCCTGGTGATCGACGAAGCCGACCGCATGCTCGACATGGGCTTCATCGATGACATCGAGAAGATCTGCTCGCGCCTGCCGCCCCGCCGGCAGACCATGCTCTTCTCGGCCACCATGGACCCGCAGATCGAGAAGCTGACCAAGAAGTTTCTCAAGGACCCGGTGCATGTCCAGGTCTCCCGATCCTCATCCACGGCCGACACCATCGACCAGAAGCTGGTGAAAGTGTCGTCCAAGCCGGACGAGAAGCGCGCGGCCCTCCGAGCCCGCATAGACGCGGCCGAGGGGCTGACCAACGCCATTATCTTCTGCAATCGCAAGCGCGACGTGGCTACCCTCGCCCGCTCCCTGCAGCGCCATAAATACTCCGCCGGCGGCCTGCATGGCGACATGGACCAGAAGAGCCGCATGGAAACGCTTGATGCTTTCAAGAGCAACAAGCTGACCCTGCTGGTCGCCAGCGACGTTGCAGCCCGTGGCCTCGACATTCCCGCCGTGAGCCATGTGTTCAATTTCGATGTGCCCGTGCACGCGGAAGACTATGTGCACCGAATCGGCCGGACAGGGCGTGCTGGTCGCTCTGGCGTGGCTTACACGCTGGTCTCTTCGGCGGACACCAAACATCTCGATGCCATCCTGAAGCTCATCCAGAAGCCCATCGAATGGCTGGAAGAGGCAGACACGCCGGCGGGCGGAAAATCACGTCCCGTAGAGGACGCCGAAGATAAGGCAGCCCGACCCGCCCGCCGCAGCCGGACGCGCGGGGTCAACCCTGAGGTCGAGGCCGAAAATACACCCGCGGTAGCGAAGCCCGAAAAAACCCAGCGCCCTCAACGCCCTGCAAAGTCACCCGAGGCAGCAGAAGCAAATCATTCGGGCAATCCATTTGGTGATGCAGGTCCAGTTCCTGCGTTTCTTCTGCGGTCAACCAGAATTTAGTCTGCTGCTGTCGAAGAGTATTTTGCGTTTGCCTGTTAAGTCGGGCGTACGGGAGTTGTGTAACCGCATCGGCCGGTTGTATCTAAAGACGGAAGACTCGAGGCAGGATTCGTGCTTGCAGGGGAGCGCAACGAAGCGCGGGGTGGGCAGTGTCGGACCAGGAATTCAAGCGCGCCTTGGGTTATGCCAACGCCGCGTTCGATCTGCTCAAGCGCAGCGGGATACCGCCATATCCGCAGTTCTATGAGCTGCTCTATACCTATTGCACCGGTGTCAATCCGTCCCTGAACAACCGCATCAATGCCATTTTCCGGGCCGGCGACGCGCCCTCCAGCGATCTGGCCGAGACGCTTTACAACGAGTTCCTGAAATCCGACGTCAACGACCGGATTTCGAACGTCTCCGAGCGCATGCACGCCCGTATCGAGGCCGTGCACGACGCAATCGACTCGGCAATGACCACGGCCAACGCCTATTCCGGCTCGCTACAGTCGGCCAGCGGCGATCTCGAGCGTGAACTCCCCGCCGCAGCCATGAAGGATCTGGCCTCACGCCTCCTCAGTGAAACCAGGCGGATGCAGGATACCAACAGAGCGCTCGAGCTGAAGCTCCAAGCCTCGCGAGAAGACATTTCGGCCCTACAGCGCGATTTGGACGATGCGCGTCGCGAATCCATGCTTGATCCACTGACCAAAATCGCCAACCGGAAGAGTTTTGACGAGGGCTTGGCGATAGCCATGGGAGAAGCCGCGCAAACCGGCGATCCTTTGAGTCTCATGCTGGTCGATATCGACTACTTCAAGAATTTCAACGACACCTATGGACATCAGACCGGCGACCAGGTGCTCCGGCTTGTCGCCATGACGTTGAAATCCAATATCAAGGGTCGCGACTTGGCGGCACGCTATGGTGGCGAGGAATTTGTCGCGGTCCTGCCCTCAACCGACCTGGAAGGCGCAGTGATCGTCGCGGAAAACATCCGCAAGGCCATTCAGGCAAAAGAACTGCTCAAGCGATCGACCAATGAGAAACTGGGCCGGATCACCGCCTCGTTCGGCGTTGCGAGTTTCCGTCTCGACGAATCTGCATCGGCACTGATCGAGCGCGCAGACCGCTGTCTCTATGCGGCCAAGCATGCGGGCCGAAATCGCGTGATCTCGGAAACAGAGCTTGTCGAGATGGCCGACGCCAACGCAAAGGATGTCTCCGCCGCCTAAACGGCCGGCAGGAGCTCCACTCCCAGGCTGGTAAGCATCGACCAGTATTCCGGATACGTCTTGCCGGTACATGCCGGATCAAGAATCGTCACGCCCTCCACAAGCAGTCCAGCAAGCGCGAAGCTCATCGCGATACGGTGGTCGTGGTAGGTCTCAACCCGCGCCGGCAGCGTCTGCCCCGCGAGGCCGGGATCGGAGTGGACCACAAGGTCATCCCCCTCTTCGACGGCAAGGCCGGGACGGATACGATTGAGCTCATTGGCGACAGCGCGGATCCGGTCGGTCTCTTTCACCCGCAGATTGGCGATCCCAATGAAGCGAACCGGCTGATTGTTGAATGCAGCGACCACAGCCATGGTCGGCACCGCATCCTGCATCTGCGAGCCGTCAATGACGGCGGGCATGTTCGGGAACTCCGCAATTACCGCCTGTGCAGCAGCATCGGGCTGGGTAAAGGCATCCGATGCCACGCCAAGGTCGATCTTGCCGCCAGTGAGCGCCTCTATGCCCCAGAGATAAGTCGCAGCAGACGCATCAGGCTCAATATGGAAGTCCGTCGCCTTATAGCCTGTCGGCTGCACCAGCCACGAGCCATCATCGCGGGCCTCGACCGCAGCACCGAATGCACGCATGGCGGCAATGGTCAGATCAACATAACCACGCGCGCCGATATCCTTGCCAGTCAGCGCCACTTCAATGGGCCCGTCCCCAAATGGCGCAGCCATCAGCAAAGCGGACACATACTGACTGGAGAGTGAGCCATCGATCTCAATGCGCCCCTGGCCAAATCGACCATTGCCTCGGACGGTCACCGGCGGGCAGCCTGTCGCGCTTTCTGCGACAATTCCGATTGAGTTGAGGGCATCGACCAGTGGCTTGATGGGCCGCAGACGCATGTCCTCATCGCCATCCACCACGACAGTGCCATCGATTGTCGCAACAGCAGCGGTCAGGAAGCGCGTCGCCGTTCCCGCATTACCCAGAAACAGCGGCGCGGCGGGAGCGGTGAGCCGACCAGTGCTCGTGACCGTGAAGCTTGTCGCGTCGGGTTCATCGACGGTAACGCCCATCTCGCGCAGCGCGCGCGCCATGAGCACTGTATCTTTGCTCTTCAACGCGCCGGAAAGATGGCTCGTGCCCTCCGCCAGCGCCGCCAGCAGCAGCGCTCGGTTGGTGATCGACTTGCTGCCCGGAGGCCACACGCGACCGCTTAGCGGACGATTGGGAGGGACGATGGTGTAGGCGGGGGGAAGAGCATTCGACATGATGCCGGATCAATGCACCAGCGGAGTTCTTTCTGCAACAGGAACAGAGGCGTGACGCTAGCCAAGACGGCGGCTGTCTGGCTCAGGCGACCCCTGCCCTAGCCTCCGCGAGCGCCTTCAGGTCAGCTGCCGCAAGCGTAACGCTTTCCCCGCACCCGCACGCTCCGGTCTGGTTCGGATTCTTGAACGTGAAGCTCGAACCCATCTTCGACTGCTCGAAATCCATGACCGTGCCCAAAAGATACATCGTGGCTTTGGGATCCACCCAAACATTGACTCCGTGATCCTCAACGTGATCGTCGCCGGGCACCGGCGTCTCGACGTAATCCATCGTGTACGAAACGCCAGCGCAGCCGGCATTCTTGATGCCGACGCGCAGACCCAGAACGGGCTTTTCGCTGTCTTCAATGATCTCGGTGATGCGCTCTGCAGCAGCATCGGTCAACGACATGATCTTGAACGGCATGGAAAGCAACCTTCATCGGTGTTTCACGATATATAGGCCTAAACGCCCGCGATTACCACCAGTTCAACGCCACTTGAGCTTCTTCGCTCATGCGCGACGCGTCCCATGGCGGATCGAAAACCATATTGACGGTAACGTCCTGGATGCCTTCCACGCCGCGTGCTGCATTCTCTACCCAGCCTGGCATTTCACCGGCCACCGGACAGCCCGGGGCTGTTAGCGTCATGTCGATGGTGAGGTTGCGATTGTCGTCCAGGTCGACGCGATAGATCAGCCCAAGCTCGTAGATATCGACCGGAATTTCTGGGTCATAGACCGTCTTGAGCGCGCCAATGAGATCCGTGGTGATCCGCTCGACCTCCCCCTCTGGAATCGTCGAGGAGACGGTCGGTGCGATGCGCACGTCGATGGCGTCAGCTTTGGTTTCTTCAGTCATATCGGCCTACCTCAGGCGAAAAATTTTTGGGCGCGCTCAATGCCGTCCACCAGCGCGTCGACGTCGTCCTTGCCGTTATATAGGGCGAAGGAGGCGCGGCAGGTAGAGGTGACGCCGAAACGCTTCAGCAGCGGCTGCGCGCAATGCGTCCCGGCGCGCACGGCGATGCCATAGCGGTCGAGAATGGTGGCAACGTCATGGGCATGTGCACCGGCGATCTCGAACGAGAAGATACCGCCCTTGCCTGGCGCCGTACCGATCAGGCGCAGTGAATTGATACGGCTGAGGCGCGAGAGCGCATATTCGGCAACCTCGTGCTCATGTGCCGCGATGGCTTCGCGACCAAGCGATTCCATATAGTCGAGCGCTACGCCCAGCCCCATGGCCTGCACGATGGGCGGCGTGCCGGCTTCGAAGCGGTGGGGTGGCTCGTTGTAGATTACACCCTCGAGCGTTACCGTTTCGATCATCTCGCCGCCGCCCTGGTAGGGCTGCATTTCGGCCAGAAGATCGTACTTGCCGTAGAGCACGCCAATCCCGGTCGGGCCATAAAGCTTGTGACCAGTCATGATGTAGAAGTCGGCATCGAGGTCCTGGACGTCCACCCTGGTATGGACGGCGCCCTGCGAGCCATCGACCAGAACCGGGATACCTTTCGCATGAGCAATGGCAATCAAGTCCTTGATTGGATTGATCGTTCCCAACACGTTGGACATATGCGTAACGGCAACGATACGCGTCCGGTCGGTCAGCGCGGCTTCGAACGCGTCAAGGTCGAGGCGGCCATCGTCATGGACATCGACCCATTTGATGACCGCGCCCTTGCGTTCGCGGTGGAAATGCCAGGGCACGATGTTGGAGTGGTGTTCCATGATCGTCGTGACGATCTCGTCACCTGCGGAAATGCGCGGGCCGGCAAAGGAGGAGGCTACGAGGTTGATCGCCTCAGTGGCCGATTTGGTGAAGATAATTTCTTCGATCCGACCGGCATTGAGAAACCGCCGGACGCTTTCGCGACCCGCTTCGTAGCCCTCGGTTGCGCGGTTGGCCAGGGTATGCAAGCCCCTGTGGACATTGGCATATTCGTGCCGGAACCCACGGTCCATGCGGTCCAGAACCTGCACCGGCTTTTGCGCCGATGCGCCGCTGTCGAGATAAACGAGCCGATGCCCGTGGATCTGCTCGGAGAGGATCGGAAAGTCGGCGCGGACTGTGTCGAGATCGAAGGTCATCGGATATCCTCGTGGAGAAAATCTCCACCTGCTCCCTGCCCGTTCCGGACGGGAAGTGCTGCGGCGCGATCCGCGCCGCAAAATCTTGTGCCACCCATCACCGGGTGTCTCGTCAGATGCTTAGCGACCGAGCAACCAACCGTCCACGATGCCCTGAAGGGCTTCGTTGAGGGCTGAATCTTCAACCGGATCAAGCAGTTCAGCGATGAAGCCGCGGACCAGCATGGTCTCGGCTTCCGCTTTGGGAATACCACGGCTCAGAAGGTAGAACAGGCTGTCTTCATCCAGCTTGCCGCAGGTCGAACCATGGCCGCAGACGACGTCGTCGGCATAGATCTCCAGCTCCGGCTTGGAGAGAATTTCTGCATCGTCGGAGAGCATCAGGCCCTGATGCATGAACTTGGCATCGGTCTTCTGCGCGTCGCGGGCGACGATCAACTTGCCCTGGACCACAGCCCTGGAGCGACCGCGGGTGATCGACTTGAACAGCGGCTGAGACGACGTATGGGGCACCGCGTGGGTGGTTTCCATAGTAATATCAGAGTGTTGGCCATCCGAGACGAGGTTCAGTCCGGTCACGTCGGCATGCGCGCCCTGCCCCGAAAGCTTGGGGAAGAGATGGGTGCGGGCGAGGCCGGCACCGGCATGAATCACCAGCGTCCGCAACTTTGCCCCATCGGCGAGATGATACTCGTTGGTGGCAAAATGGCTGACGCCAGAAGCACTTAGGTCGATCGTGATGTGGGTCAGCACAGCGTTCTTGCCGAGCGCGATGTAGCTGGCATGGTTGCCCACGTGAGCCGCGTCGGAGCCGGAGAAGGTCTCGACGATGGTGGCGTAGGCGCCATCGGCGACAAAAACCTTAACGGCATCAGCGACATGGGCCGCTTCGCCCTCGATCCGACGCTCGATCTGGATGACCGGATCGACGCTATTCTCAAGTGTTAGCGTCAGGGCCTCTTTTGTTAGACCATTGTTAACGCTGACCAGAACGTCATCCCGGTTAGTGAGAACAAAACCATCCGTTTTGCCAACAATGACCCCAGCGGGGGCGGTCGAGGCGTTCTGGATGACGCCATTGGCGATCATCAGCGAGTAGGCACCCGGGATGCGGAGCGCCGGAGCGCTGGCTTCATTGGCCGGCTGGCCGAGCGCCGGAACGGTGCGCAGCAGGGTCTTGAGATCGGTATAGTGATACGCCTCGACACGACGGGTCGGCAGGCCGGCGACGGTGATGCGCTCGGCGGCCTGGTCGGCACCCACGGACTTGAGTTGGGCGATCAGGGTCTCTTCGGCAGGACCCAACCGTACGGGAAACTTAGCCATGGTCAGGCAGCCTCTCCGCCGTAATTGGCATAGCCCTCAGCTTCGAGCTTGAGCGCCAGATCCTTGTCGCCGCTTTCCACGATCCGGCCGTCGGAGAAGACGTGGACCACGTCGGGCACGATGTGGTTCAGGAGGCGCTGGTAGTGGGTGATGACCAGCATGGAGCGCTGGCCGTCGCGGAGCGCGTTGACGCCCTTGGACACAACCTGGAGCGCATCGATGTCGAGGCCGGAATCGGTCTCATCGAGCACGGCAAGAGCGGGCTTCAGGAGGGCCATCTGCATGATCTCGGCGCGCTTCTTTTCGCCGCCGGAGAAGCCGACATTGAGCGGACGCTTGAGCATGTCGCTGTCGACATTGAGCTTGGCACCGGCTTCCTTGACGGCACGCATGAAGTCAGGGGTCGACAGCTCACCCTCGCCGCGCGCCTTGCGCTGGGCGTTGATGGCGGCCTTGAGGAAGGTCATGGTCGCGACGCCGGGGATTTCGATCGGATACTGGAAAGCGAGGAACAGGCCCGCCGCGGCGCGCTCATCGGGCTCCATCTCGAGGATGTTTTCGCCATTGAGCAGCACTTCGCCCTCGGTGACCTCGTAGTCTTCCTTGCCGGCCAGAACATAGCTCAGCGTCGACTTGCCCGAGCCGTTGCGACCCATGATGGCGTGGACTTCGCCGGGGGGAATGATGAGGTTCACACCCTTGAGGATTTCACGATCCTCGATGCGGGCATGCAGGTTGCGGATTTCAAGAACGGGAGTGGTCATTTCTAACTCCGGATTGGCAGCCATCTCGGCGCCAGTGTTGCTGTAAGGCCCCCTCACCCGCCCTTCGGGCGACCTCTCCCCCGAAGGGAGAGGTGGGAGGGAGCGTGATTTGAATGCCTTAGCCGACGCTGCCTTCGAGGCTGATCGAGATCAGCTTCTGGGTTTCGACCATGAACTCCATTGGCAGGTGCTGCAGCACATCGCGAACGAAGCCATTGACGATCAGCGCCACGGCTTCCTCTTCGGAGAGGCCACGCTGCATGCAGTAGAACATCTGATCGTCGGAGATCTTGGACGTGGTGGCTTCGTGCTCGAACACCGCCGTGCCGTTGCGGCTCTCGATATAGGGAACCGTGTGGGCGCCGCACTTGTCGCCGATCAGCAGCGAGTCGCACTGGGTGAAGTTGCGGGCGTTCTTGGCCTTGGCGTGGGCCGAGACCTGACCGCGATAGGTGTTGTCCGAGAAGCCGGCGGCAATGCCCTTGGAGATGATGCGGCTGGACGTGTTTTTGCCCAGGTGGATCATCTTGGTGCCGCTATCGACCTGCTGGTGACCGTTCGAGATGGCGATGGAATAGAACTCGCCGCGCGAACCGTCGCCGCGCAGGATGCAGCTCGGATATTTCCAGGTGATGGCCGAGCCGGTTTCGACCTGCGTCCAGCTTATCTTGGAATTGGCACCACGGCAGTCACCGCGCTTGGTGACGAAATTGTAGATGCCGCCCTTGCCGTCCTTGTCGCCCGGATACCAGTTCTGGACGGTGGAGTACTTGATCTCGGCATTGTCGAGGGCAACGAGTTCGACCACTGCGGCGTGAAGCTGGTTCTCGTCGCGGGTCGGGGCCGTGCAACCTTCGAGATAGGAGACGTAGGTGTCTTCCTCGGCAATGATCAGCGTACGCTCGAACTGGCCGGTATTGCGCTCGTTGATGCGGAAATAGGTCGAGAGCTCCATCGGGCAGCGGACGCCCTTGGGGATGAAGACGAAGGACCCGTCGGTGAAGACGGCGGAATTCAGCGTGGCATAGTAGTTGTCCGAAACCGGAACCACGGAACCGAGATACTTCTGCACCAGCTCGGGATGCTCGCGCACGGCTTCCGAGATCGAGCAGAAGATGATGCCCTGTTTGGCCAGCTCTTCGCGGAAGGTAGTGACGACCGACACGGAGTCGAACACCGCGTCCACGGCCACGCCGGCGCCAAACGGGGTGCCGACAGATTCAGCCGCACCCTGAACGCCGGCCAGGATGGCCTGCTCCTTGAGCGGAATGCCGAGCTTTTCATAGGTGCGCAGCAGTTCCGGATCGACCTCGTCGAGGCTCTTGGGGCCGGTGACGGACTTGGGCGCCGCATAGTAGCTGATCGACTGGAAGTCGATCTTCGGGTAGTGCACCTTGGCCCAGTTGGGCTCTTCAAGCGTCTGCCAGCGGCGGAAGGCGTCGAGGCGCCATTCCAGCATCCATTCCGGCTCCTGCTTCTTGGCGGAAATGAAGCGGACAGTGTCTTCGGTCAGGCCAGGCGGCAGCACGTCGGATTCGATGTCGGATTCGAACCCGTACTTGTACTTGTCCACGTCGAGCGCAAGGACCTGCTCGACGGTTTCCCGATCGATCTCTTCCTTGAGCGTTGGAATATCGTAGTCCGCCATCAGGCTCTCCTTCTTGCTCATCGGCGGGTCAAGGCCGCCGCGAACGCATACATGTCACGGCCGTCAGGCCGCCTGTCCTGCCCGCCGCTGGCGCGTCAGGACCTTCTCAAAACCGGCGAGAAAGGCTTGCGCATCCTCGCGTGTGGAATTCCAGCCAAAGCTGATGCGCAGTGCGCATTCGGCGAGCGCCTTGTCGACACCCATGGCCGCGAGCACGTGGCTTGCGCCAACCTTGCCCGACGAACAGGCCGACCCCGAGGACACCGAAAGGCCCATCAGGTCGAGCGCCATCATCGCCGTGGCATTGCCGATGCCGGGAACGGCAAAGTTGACGACATTGCCGACCCGTTCGGCGCCCGCGCCGAAAATGGTCACGTCGGGCGCTAAGGCCGCAATGCCGGTCTCGACCAGATCGGTGAGAGCCAGCATGGCAGCGTGATCGTAGTGGGCAGCGTCCGCCGCGGCACCGAAAGCCGCGATCAATGCCGCCGATTCCGTGCCGCCGCGACGGCCCTGTTCCTGACCGCCGCCCGGGATCAACCGGACGGTATCGGCGTGGCCCTTGACCAGGAGCGCCCCGATGCCGGCAGGCCCGCCGATCTTGTGGCCGCTTATGGCCATCATATCGGCAGCCGACGCGGCAAATTCCAGATCGATGCGACCAAACGCCTGTACGGCATCGATAAAGAGTATGTGTCGGGTGGGCCCGACCAGGGCGCTGATCCGGCCAATGGGCTGGACAACGCCGGTTTCGTTGTTCACCCAGTGAAGGGCCACCAGAAGCGTGACGCTTTCGGCGTCGGCGCGCGCCAAAGCGGCAGCGAGTTGATCAAGATCAATGCGCCCCTCGGCATCAAGCCCGATAGTCCACAAAGGCAAGCCCGTGGCCTCAGCCGCCTTCAGGACGGCGGCGTGCTCCCCCGCGCCGAGCGCCACGGCGCCTGCCGAAAAGGCCTTGGCGCCCCCGACAATGGCCTGGGTAATGGCCTCGGTGGCCGAACCGGTGAAGACCACCTGCCGGACTTCGGCGCCGGCCCGCCTGGCCACCTGGCGGCGGCCGGTTTCGACCAGGTCGCGCAAGGCACGCCCATGGGCGTGCACGGAGGACGGATTGCCCGCATGATCCAAGGCGGCAAGCAAGGACGCCCGCGCTTCGGGTCGAAGCGGGGACGCGGCATTATGATCCAGATAGATCGCCGGTCTCGTCATTGCGCCACCGGACGCTTGCGCGTCCGCCATACCTCATATGCCCGGCCTGGGACGCTCAGGCCCCAAGAAAACCAAACACTTCTTGAAATTCCGAGCGCAACTTCATTACAAGGGGCGCTCCAACAGGCCGCTGGACGGCCTAAAACCCGTTTTTGAATAATTCTAAACTGGTTTTCGGACCCATGTTTTAGGGAGAGCCCGGCGCTTAGTCAAGCTGCGCGGGGCGCTTTCCAAAGGGTCGAAAGACCGTTGCGACAGAGCCGGAAAGGCCGGAACGAAACCATGCCTGAAGTGATCTTCAACGGCCCGGAAGGGCGCCTCGAAGGCCGGTACCAGCCGGGC
Organism: Pseudomonadota bacterium; assembly: GCA_023391095.1. GTDB lineage: Bacteria > Pseudomonadota > Alphaproteobacteria > Rhizobiales > Devosiaceae > Devosia. Next base: position 85,792 of record JAEWBN010000014.1, on the reverse strand, counting down.
AAGGAACCCAACGCGCCGATCGCCATCGTGCTGCATCCGCACCCGCAGTTCGGCGGGACGATGAACAACCAGATCGTCTATAACCTGTTCTACATGTTCGCCGAGCGCGGCTTTTCGGTGCTGCGCTTCAATTCGCGCGGCGTCGGCCGCAGCCAGGGCATGTTCGACCATGGTATCGGCGAACTTTCCGACGCGGCCGCCGCGCTGGACTGGCTGCAGATCATCAACCGGGAATCGCGCGGCTGCTGGATCGCCGGCTTCTCCTTCGGCGCCTGGATCGGCATGCAGCTGCTCATGCGTCGTCCGGAAGTGGAAGGCTTCATTTCGGTCTCGCCGCCGGAAAACCTCTACGACTTCTCGTTCCTCGCCCCCTGTCCGTCTTCCGGTCTCATCATCCATGGTGACAAGGACCGCGTGGCCCCGCCCTCGTCGGTGCAGAAGCTGGTGGACAAGCTCAAGACGCAAAAGGGCATCACCATCGAGCAGCAGATCGTGGAAGGCGCCAACCACTTCTATGAAGGCAAGATCGACGAACTGACCACGGCCTGTGCCGAATATCTCGACCGTCGCCGTCAGGAGATCGCGGACGGCGGCGGGCGCTAAGAGAGCGCATCGGGGCGATCGCCTCACCACGGTGTGTCCCTTGCGGGCACACCGTATATCTCCCCGGACGCCGTAAGGACCTCAGGTCGCGGCGCACTTGGATCGCAAAATGAGCACGTTCAAATCCGATTTCCTGCGCACCCTCGACGAGCGCGGTTTCATTCATCAGATCTCCGACCCCGAAGGTCTCGACAAGCTCGCCTCCGAGCAGCAGATCACCGCCTATATCGGCTATGACCCGACCGCGGCGAGCCTGCATGTCGGCCACCTCACCCAGATCATGATGCTGCACTGGCTGCAGGCCACCGGGCACCGCGCCATTGCCCTGATGGGTGGCGGCACCGGCATGATCGGCGACCCCAGCTTCAAGGACGAAGCGCGCAAGCTCCTGGGTGTCGAAGGCATCAAGGCCAATATCGAGGGCATCAAGGCCAAGTTCGGCAACTTCCTCAAGTTCGAGAGCGACGGCGGCAATGCCATCATGGCGAACAATGCCGACTGGCTCCTCAAGCTCAACTATGTGGAATTCCTGCGCGATGTCGGCCAGCATTTCTCGGTCAACCGCATGCTCAGCTTCGACTCGGTCAAGCTGCGCATCGACCGCGAGCAGTCGCTGAGCTTCCTCGAATTCAACTACATGATCCTGCAGGCCTACGACTTCGTGGAGCTCAACAAGCGCTACGACTGCGTGTTGCAGATGGGTGGCTCGGATCAGTGGGGCAATATCGTCAACGGTATCGACCTCGGTCACCGCATGCTCGGCAAGCAGTTCTACGCGCTGACCTCGCCGCTCCTGACCACGTCGTCGGGCCAGAAGATGGGCAAGTCGCTGGGCGGCGCCATGTGGCTCAACGCCGACATGATGAGCGTTTACGACTTCTGGCAGTATTGGCGGAACACCGAGGACGCGGACGTCGAGCGCTTCATGAAGCTCTTCACGGTCCTGCCGCTCGACGAGATCGCCCGCATCTGTGCCGGCGACATCAACGAGGCCAAGAAGCGTCTGGCCACCGAGGTGACCGCCAAGGTGCACAGCCGTGCGGCGGCCGAGGAAGCGGCCGAAACGGCGCGGGCCACGTTCGAAGCCGGCAAGCTCGACCTGTCGCTGCCGACCGCCGAAGTCACCCATGCCGAACTCAATGCCGGGATCGGCGTGCTCAACGCGCTGGTCAAGGCAGGCCTTGCCGGCTCCAATGGCGAAGCGCGCCGCCATATCGCCTCGGGCGCCGTGCGCATCAACGATGCGGTCATCGACGACGACAAACTGAGCCTGGCCGATAATGCCCTGCTGCCCGAAGGGGTGATCAAGCTCTCGGTCGGCAAGAAGCGTCACGCGCTGATCAAGCCGGTCTGATCTGGCTTTCAGGTTGTACTCAAAGGGCACCTTCGGGTGCCCTTTTTCATTCCGGCGGCAATTCCTTGGCGCGGTATTCGAACAGCTCGCGGAAGGCCCCGGGCACCAGGATGGATAGCGGGTTGATCCGGAACACCGGCTTGTCGAGCGCGCCCTGGATGGCAAAGGTGACGCCAACGAGACCTTCGCCGTCGCGTCCACCGAGCAGCGGCCCAAGCAGCGGGATCTGCTGGAAGGCGTTGTTGAGCCCGAACAGCGGCACATAGGTGCCGGTGAGATCGTACTGACGGCGGTCGGTATAGATGAAGCCGCGCATGGTGCCGCCGACCGTCTCGCCGGCCAGCACCGCGTTGGTGACCTCCACCCGGTCCGAGCGGCGGACGAAATCGACCTGCCCCGCCTCGAAATCGAGGCGATTGCTGGATGCGATCAGCGAACGGGAATCGGAGTGATTGCCCAGGATCTGCACCACATTGGCTTCATCGACGATGGCGAAGTTGCGCATGACCAGCTGACCCGCCTCTGCGTCGAGGGTGCGGTCGGTGGTCATCACGAGGCTCCCCGATCCGCCGGCGAGCTGGGAATAGATGCCCAACAGGCGCAGCACGGTTCCGGCATCGTTGAAGGCCATGGTCAGCGTCCGGCCGTTGGGCGCGGGATTGGTGGTGATCGAGATGGCATTGCCCTCGTCGAACTGCGCCGTCAGCGTCGCGCGCCGGAGGTCGGTGCCGCGCAGGAGCAGGTCGAGGTCGAGGTTGAAGGCGGTGGTGGCGTAGTGCCCCAGCGCCCGGTCGAGCTTCATCGTAAGGGCGATGTTCTGGTCAAACTGGGTGACGGCGACACCGCCGCTGCCCTGGTTGAGGCTGAAGAAACGCCCGAGCACCGGCTTGAGATCAAGCTGGCGACCGGTGATCTTCACATCAAAGCCCCCGTCGATGGGCCGCAGTGCGACCGATGCGCTGTCGCCCTGGCTCAAGGCAAAGGTGTCGAAATCGGCCGCGATCAGACCATCCGTGGCGCTGAACTGGGCGTCTCCGCCTATGCGGACGGTGCCGAAGGCAAGCGATATATCCTCGATCGTCGTCACGTCCTCGCCCGGCCGTACGATGGCGGAGACGGAGCCCGCCGCGCTGGCAGGCTTGGAAATGCCAAGGTCGCGGATATTGAGGCCGGCGCCGGCGAGATCAATGCCCACCTGCAGCGCACCGCCGGCTAGCGGTTGGCCGACGACGCGCACCTCGCCGCTGAGGAAATCGGAGAGATCAAAACCCATCTTGGCGATATCCGCCACGGCGATGGTGCCCCCGAACTGGATGACCGGTTCAGTCTGGGGCGTGCCTTGCACGGAAACTTCCACATTTAGACCGTCAAGACTGGCGGTGCCGCCAAGCTGGTAGCCAGCCTGCGAAGCCGAAAAGGCCAGCTGCCCGTCGCCGACACTGCGGCCCTCGATCTTCTGGCTGCTGCCGAAATCGCTCACCGTGCCATTGACCACATAGTCGAGCTTCAGCGGCGTACCGGCTTCCTCATCGGCCAGCCCGATGGTCGAGACCAGGCCCAGATCGACCGTGCCCGTGAGGCTTTCTAGGTCGACCGGCAGGTCGACGCCGTCGAGCGCGCCGGGCTGCAGGTCCTGCACGAGCGCCAGGAGCGCCGGGATGGGCGCGGAGAGGTCACCGGAAATCTCGACGATGCTTTCGTCGGGATTGGTGGTGTCGAAGACCAGAGCCGGATTGACGACAGAGATGGTGCCGCCCGCCGTATCCACGGCTCCACCCCCACCGGCCACCGAAAAGCCGGCGCCGTTATAGGTGAGGCGCGTGTCGCCGGTAATGACGATGGGCGGCATGCTCTCGGTCGGCTTGATGGCAAGGCCCTCGGCGACCACCTCGATATTCATGGCGTCGGGCGGCAGCGGGCGCTCCTCACCATCGAGCGCCAGCGTTCCGACGGGAAAATCGAACCTCATCCGGGCGGTCTTGACGCGCCCCTGCGGCACATTGGCGACGAACCAGTCGCGGCTTTCCTCGCCCATGAGATAGGGCCAAAGGCGCTTGAAATCGTCGGCCGTCACCCCCGTACCGGCAACTGTCATGTCGACGCCCAGGCCGTTGGTCAGCAGATCGATGCGTCCGCGGGTTTCCACCACCGCGTCAGGCTTGCTGGCCACAAGCCGGTCAATGCCAAGGGCCCCGTAAAGCGGCGCCGACCAGCCGGAAAACTCGACGCTGTCGAAAGGCGAATCCGGCGGCCCCAGATCCCCTGGACGCAGATAAACCTCGCGCGCCTTGATCGACATGCCGATGGTCGGGCCGAAGCTGGGGTCAAGACCGAGCGCGAAGACGCCGGCTACCCGCGCGCTGCTGTCCCCGATCTGGATCGCACCTTCATCGAGATGGAACTGGCCCGTTTCGGGTTCCCAAGTGATATTGAGAATGGAACTGGCGACGGGGAAATAGTCATGGGCGAGGCGCAGGTCGACGCCCGTCAGGTCAACCTTGAAATCGCCGCCGATCAGCTTGGCGTCCTCGGCGGTAAAAGTGACATCGATGGAGATCGCGCCGGCCCCGCGCATGGCCGCCATGCTGTCTTCATCATCGATAAACGGCAGAAAGGCCGCGAAGTCGATATTGGTCACGTCGGCCTGAAGGCGCCTGACACCGTCATCATCAATCGTCCGGTCGATCGTGCCGACAACCTGGCGGCCGCCGATCAGGGCCGAGAATGTCCCGGTGGTTTCGCGCCGGTCGGCCGACGGCCCGATTTCCAGCGACACGTCGTGGAACTGGCGGAAAAGCCCGTACACCGCGTCCGACATGTCGATGCGGCCGTCACGCACCACGAGGCGCGAAAAGCGGCCCTGCGCGGCCTGCTCCACGAGTTCGGCAATGCCCATCTCGCTGGCTTCGAGATTGTAGATCAGCCAGTCGTTATCGGACCGCAGGGCGGTGGCATTCTCGCCCTCGAGAGCAATGCCCTCGGGGGAGATTTCGACGCTTGGAAAGGCATCGTCGCCTTCCAGCACCCGCACGACAGGCGGCCCGCCATTGGGGTCCTCCACCATCTCGAACCGGGTGAGGCGCGGCCCATAGAGATCCTGGACCATCTGGATATGAGGGCCGACCACCGTCACGGTTGCGCCAGGCTGCCCGAACAAGGCGCGGGCCGGAGAGAAGCCGATTTCCAGCGCCTCCATGGCAATATGCGCCCCCGACTTGCTGTCGCTCAGCACCACGGGGTCGAAACGGATGACCGGCCAAATGCCACGCTCCAGCGCCAGCGCCATGTCACCCATTTCGATGGTCGAGGTGGGGGGAATGAAGGACTGCACGAAGGCCCGGACGGCCCCACCCGTAAAGGGCAAACGGATCGGCGTGACAAGCAGAACCAGGTAGAGAACGATCAGCAGGAGGGAGGGGATGCCCAGCACCCACACTGCGATGCGCGCAGCCCGTCGCGCCGCGGGACGACCCTTGGGCTCCTGGGGCGGACTGGAGGATTCTGCAGAGGTTGTCGTGTCGCTCAATTGCTGCCAAGGCCAATGGCGATCCGGCCGAACCATCCGCCACCCAGAATCATCCGCGTCGTTGCGGTCCAATGCCCAATGATACCGGCTGGAATGTGGCGCCGACACCCTCTAATCAGTTTGCGCCAATGGAAGAAATACGATGACACACCTCAAGCCCGGCGATGCCGCTCCCGATTTCACCCTCCAGCGCGATGACGGGCCAGACATGACCCTGAGCGCCCTGCGCGGTGGGCCGGTGGTGATCTACTTCTATCCCGAGGATGACTCGGGCGGTTGCGTGGACGAAAATGTCGAGTTTTCCATCCTTGCGCCGGAGTTTGCCGCGCTCGGAGCAACCCTGATCGGCATCTCGCCCAATGATGTGGAGAGCCACGCCCGCTTCCGCGCCAAATATAGCCTCTCGGTGCCGCTGCTGGCCGACCCTGACCACAAGGCCATTGCCGGCTTCGGCCTCTGGCAGCTCAAGAAGCTCTATGGCCGCGAATTCATGGGGCTCGTGCGCACGAGCTTCATCATCGACGCCGAGGGGCGCATTGCCCGCATCATCCGCGCCACCCGCATCAAGGGCCACGCCCAGAAGATGCTGGACGCGCTGCGCGACGTCTTAGCCAAAGGCTGAACCGCCCCTTTCGCCGTTTCTTAACCAAACCCCGTCATGATTGAGTAACCATGTTGCTGTTGTACGGGGGCGTAGAGTGCATCACGCAGCCAGTTTCGCCGAGCGGCTGCCGCAGCCGGAAAAGCCGGTCCGTCGGGGCATCCACCCTGCCCTGTTCTACGGCATGTTCACGCTGCTTCTGGGCGCCAACGCCCTGACCGCCACGGGCTTGCTCATGGCGCCCGACATTGCCCGGTTGATGAATGGCCAGAACGAAATGGTCATTGCCGCCTATGAAGACCGCCTGGCCCAGATGCGGGTCGAAATCGACCGGCTGCATTCGCGCAATTACGCTCAGGCAGGCGACATCAACCTCCAGCTCCAGGAACTCTCCCAGCAGCAGGAAACGCTGCTCGAACAGCATCAGTTGGTGCGCGTGCTGATCGACAAGGCCGATCAACTCGGCATTGCTTCGGCAGACTTCTCGTCCATCGGCGCGGCGCCGGTCGAGGTCGCGCGGACGGCATCGGGCAACCCTGATATTGCCGCCACGGCCGATAGCCTGGTCCGCATGATGGACGAAACGCAGCGCGCCATGACGGGCATTGCCCGCACAGCAACCGAGCGCACCGACGGCATCGTCACCGAAATGGCGCGCATCGGCATTCGCGTGGAGCTGCCGGCCTCCGGCCTCAGCGGCATGGGCGGCCCGCTGCTGGCCGCCGTGGGCGGCGCGGAAGGCACGCCCACCATCGAGGATGCCAATGCGGTGATGGATTCGCTGCTCCGCTACAAGGCCGCGCGCGACAGCATTGCCAAGGCACCGGTGCACATGCCCATTTCCGGCAATTTCCGGCAGAGCTCGGGCTTCGGCAACCGCAAGGACCCGTTCAGCGGCGGCCGCGCTTTCCATGCCGGGCTCGACTTTGCCGCTCCCACCGGAACCGTGGTCACCAGCGCGGCCGATGGCGTCGTGAGCTATGTCGGCGCCCGTTCGGGCTATGGCAATGTGGTCGAGGTGGATCACGCCAACGGGCTTGTGACGCGCTACGCCCATCTCAGCGCCTTTATCGCGCGGGTTGGCCAGAAAGTGGTGACCGGCACGCCCATCGCCAAGGTGGGCTCGACCGGGCGCTCAACCGGCCCGCACCTACATTTCGAAGTGCGCAAGGCCGACCAGGCGTTGGACCCCAAGCCTTTCCTTGAAAGCGGCAAGCGGCTCCTGGCCCTGCTCTAGAAAAGCACCGGGGCCGAAACGGCCCCGGTGTGATCCACTTAGTTTCCGGCGTCCACGTCTGTCGCAACGCCCACCCGCTGGGCGAGCGCGGCTTCCATGAACTGGTCGAGATCGCCGTCCAGCACCACGGAGGGCTGGCCGCTTTCAACGCCCGTGCGCAGATCCTTGACCATCTGGTAGGGCTGCAGGACGTAGGAGCGGATCTGGTGGCCCCAGCCGATATCGGTCTTGTTGGCTGCCTGGGCATTGGCCGCCTCTTCGCGCTTCTGCAATTCCATCTCGTAGAGGCGCGATTTCAGCATGGCCATGGCTGTGGCACGGTTCTTGTGCTGGCTGCGCTCCTGCTGGCAAGCCACGATAATCCCTGACGGAATATGCGTGATGCGGATGGCCGAGTCGGTGGTGTTGACGTGCTGCCCACCGGCGCCGGAGGCGCGATAGGTATCGACCTTGAGGTCGGCCTCGCGGATTTCGATGTCGATGGAGTCGTCGATGACAGGATAGACCCAGCAGCTCGAAAAGCTGGTGTGCCGCCGTGCCGCCGAGTCATAGGGCGAGATGCGCACGAGCCGGTGCACGCCGCTCTCAGTCTTGAGCCACCCATAGGCATTGTGCCCGGACACCTGGATCGTGGCGGATTTGATGCCGGCTTCTTCGCCGTCATGCATTTCCAGCACGGTGACCTTCATCTTCCGGCGTTCAGCCCAGCGGGTATACATGCGCAACAGCATGTTGGCCCAGTCCTGGCTTTCGGTGCCGCCGGCGCCCGAATGGATTTCCACGTAGCAGTCATTGGCATCGACTTCGCCGGAAAGCAGCGTTTCGATCTGCGTCCGCCTTGCTGTGGCCTTGAGCTCGAGCAGCGCCTGTTCGGCATCGCGCACGACATCCGCATCGCCCTCGGCCTCGCCGAGTTCGATCAGTTCCACATTGTCGCGGATGCCGGCTTCAAGCTCTCGCACGGTCTTGACCGCCACGTCGAGTTCGTCGCGCTCGCGCATGGTGACGCGGGCCTTTTCCGGATCATTCCAGAATTCGGGAGATTCTGTTTGCGCTGTCAGCGCATCGAGTCGGAGTTGAGCTGTATCCCAGTCAAAGATGCCTCCTCAGCAGGGTCAGAACCTGCTCGATTTCGGCAACGGTCTTTTCGATTTCCGCGCGCATTGGACTTCCTTTACGTAACGGCGCCCCGTTTAACCGAGCATGGTCCGGGGATCAACCGCCACCGAACGCACACTAGCGCGCGAGCTTGCGATAGCGCCGCAAGGCGGCGTCGCGCTTGAGGCGGGACAGGCGATCGAGAAAGAAGACGCCATTGACCTGATCGATCTCGTGCTGGGCGACCCGCGCGGCAAAGCCGGAAAGGCTGAGGCTGCGCCGGATGCCGTCGCCATCGTCATAGGCGATCTCGGCCGTTTCGGGCCTGATGATGTCCACCTCGATGCCCGGCAGCGAAACCGACCCCTCGGGCCCTCCCACCAATGCACCGGAAGTAGCCACGACCTCGGGATTATAGAGCAGCTGATAGTCGCGTTTATCGGGCGGGCCGAGGCTCACCACGACCACCGGGTCCACCAGCCCGATATGGGTGGCGGCAAGGCCATAGGCGCGATGGTGCTGGGCGGTGGCCAGGAGCCGGGCGCCGATCTCGATCAGCGCAGCATCGAGCGGCCGCTTCGGGGCGGCTCTGGAAAAGCGGGGATCGGGGTAAAGCAGAACGTCAACGGGCTGGGCCATGCTCCCCTGCTAACGCAAAATCCCGCCCTCCCGATAGCTTGAATATTGCCCACCACGCTGCTAGGTCGGATACCGGCTGGTCCCGTAGCTCAGCAGGATAGAGCACAGGATTCCTAATCCTGGGGTCACAGGTTCGAATCCTGTCGGGATCACCAGTTTCTATTTCCCATTCGGCCATGGGCTGCGCGGTTCGACCTGCAGCATTTCGTTGGCCTGGCGTTCGCGCAGGCAGCGGTCGAGCGCGGCGAACCAGTATTGCTGTTCCCGCCCATCCGGGCGCCCGTCCTGCTCCCAGAGAAAATAGGCCGTTTCGCGCACCGCGCGTTCGAAATCGGGATCAATCCAGGGGTCGTTGGGATCGTGGCTCACGGATGGGTTCCTGTTGGATGCACGGCCTCGGCGATAACGCGGCGCGTCGGACTTGGCTCCCTAGACCAAGCCCTTGCCGCCGGTGACACCGAACACTTCGCCGGTGATGTAGCTGCCCTCCTGGGAGGCAAGGAGGACATAGACCGGGGAAAGCTCGACGGGCTGGCCGGGGCGGCCAAAGGCGCTGCTTTCGCCGAACTTCTCAACCTTTTCGGGGAATTGCCCGCCGCTCGGCTGCAACACGGTCCAGAACGGACCGGGCGCCACGGCATTGGCGCGGATGCCCTTTTCGATCAGCTGTTCAGCCAGGGCCTTGGTATAGGCAAGGATGCCTGCCTTGGTGGTGGCATAGTCGAGCAGATGCGCCGACGGTTCCACGGCCTGGATCGACGTGGTGGTAATGATCGAAGCGCCAGGCGGCAGGTGCGGCACGGCCTCCTGCACCATCCAGTGCAGGGCATAGAGGTTGGTTTTCATCGTCATGTCAAAGTCGTCGCTGGAGACGTCCTCGACCGACTCGCGGGCCTGCTGGCGCGCGGCGTTGATGACGAGGATATCAAGACCTCCGAGCTGCTCGATGGCATCCTTGACGATCTTGCGGGCGGTGGCTTCATCGGAGATGTCGCCCGGCAGCGCGATACCCTTGGTGCCGGCCTGCTCGATATAGCCGATCACTTCGTTCGCATCCTCGGTTTCGGACGGCAGGAAGTTGATGGCGACGTCGGCGCCCTCACGCGCATACGCAATGGCGGCGGCCCGGCCAATGCCCGAATCGCCGCCGGTGATCAGGGCCTTGCGGCCCAGAAGGCGGCCGAAGCCGGCATAACTCTCCTCGCCATGGTCCGGGCGCGGCTCCATCCTGGCAACGATGCCGGGGGGCTCCTGCGGCTGGCGGGGAAAAGGGGGCGCGGGATACTGGTGTCGTGGATCCTGCATGGTGAAACGATCGGTCATTCGGGCCTCCATTGACGTCGTTGCCAATGCCTCGGCCGCCGATCCGTTCCATGACTGACCTAGAGAAACACCGGCTCCACATGGAGGGGCACGCCGAAGCGTGCGAGGACCTGCGCCTTGATGTGGTCGGCCAGCGCAGAAATGTCCGCCGCCGATGCGCCGCCGCGATTGACCACCACGAGCGCGTGCCGCTCGGACGTGCCGGCCGGCCCAAGCTGAAAGCCCTTGAGACCGGTCTTCTCGATGAGCCAGGCCGCCGAGAGCTTCCGGCGGCCGTCGGGCTGCGCAAAGCTGGGCGCTTCGGGATAATCGGCCACGATGGCGGCAGCCAGCGCCGCCGGAACGACGGGGTTCTGGAAGAACGACCCGGCATTGGGCTCGACGCGCCAGTCCGGCAGCTTCGAGGCGCGGATCGCGGCAACCCGGTTCATCACATCCGCCGGCGACAGGCCGGGCTTGTCGGCAAGCTCGGCCAAGCCGGCAAAGCGCAGATTCGGCCACCACGGTTTGGGCAGGCGCAGTTGCACGGCCGTGATCACAAAGCGGTCTGGCTGGCGCTTGTAGGTGCTGTCCCTGTAGCCAAAGCCGCTCTCGTCCCGACCCATCCGGACAAAGCGGCGCTCGAGCCGGTCGTAAGCAGTCAGCTCGCGGAAAAAGTCGGCCAGTTCGGCACCATAGGCCCCGATATTCTGCACCGGCGCCGCCCCGACCGTGCCAGGAATGCTGACGAGGTTTTCGAGCCCGCCAAACCCTTGACCCACGGTCCAGGCGACAAAGTCGGTCCAGCTTTCGCCGGCTCCGGCTTCCACGATAGTCGCGTCCGACCCGTCTGCGATGACCCGGCGTCCCATGATCGCCATGATGGCCGTAAGGCCGTCGAAGGATTCGGAAAGCACCACATTGCTGCCGCCGCCCAGGACGCGGAGCGCGAGACCTTGCTCCGCCGTCAGGTCGAGCAGGGCGGGAACATCATCGGCGGCAAGGATAGTGGCGCCGAAACGCGATCTTGCGCGCAGGGCCAGCGTGTTGCGCGCCGAAAGATCGAAATCAGCGATCAGGTCTATCATCGGCGTGTCCGGAAGCTCCGCGGGATTCGGGACCGCACCATAGTGCTTTGAAGGCCCGAGGCAAACGCCCATGCGGACGGCTTGTGGCAACGATGTCGGGGCGGCGTCAAACTGGGCTGAACCCTTTGGGAATGACCAGCGGCGTGTGGGAGACCGGGTCATCGATGATGATGCAGGGAAGCCCGAAGACTTCTTCCACGAGGTCTGCCGTGACGATGTCCGAGGGGGCGCCCTCGGCAACCACGGCGCCATTGCGCATGGCGATCATGTGGGTGGCATAGCGGCAGGCGTGGTTGAGGTCATGCAGCACGGCGACAATGGTTTGTCCCTTGCGGCGGTTGAGGTCCCGCATCAGCTCCAGAAGCTCGATCTGATGGGTGATGTCGAGGAACGTCGTCGGTTCATCCAGCAGCAGCAGCGGCGTTTCCTGCGCAAGCACCATGGCCACCCAAACGCGCTGTCGCTGGCCGCCGGAAAGCTCGTCGAGCAAGCGGTGCGATAGCTCGGTAACCTTTGTGGCCTCCATGGCCGCGATCACCGCGGCCTCGTCCTCACGCGACCACTGCTTGAGGAGCCGCTGATGCGGGTAGCGCCCCCGGGCCACAAGGTCGGCCACCGTTATGCCATCGGGCGCGATGGAGCTTTGCGGCAGAAGGCCCAGCCGGCGTGCAACTTCCCGTGCCGGCAGCGTCGTGATGGTTTCCCCATCCAGCACCACCCTGCCCTTGCTCGGCCGGATGAGCCGGGCAAGGGCGCGCAGCAATGTGGACTTGCCGCAGGCATTGGCGCCGACAATGACCGTGAACGAGCGGTCGGGTATGGACACGGAGAGATCGCTCGAAATGACGCGCTTGTCATAGCCAATCGATGCATTTTCCGCACAGAGGCGCGGTGTGTCGGCAGTCAGCGAGGGTTCATGCCTGTTCATATTCTTGTCCTTCATTTCCGCCGGGCTTCGCGCAACAGCAGCCATGCGAAGTAGACGCCGCCCAGGCTGACCGTGACCACGCCCACCGGAAGCTGGGTTGGGGCAAAGGCGCGCTGCGCCAGAAAATCGGCGGACACCAGCAGGAGGGCGCCCATCGCCGCCGCCCGCACCATGGCCACGCCTGCGGCGCCGGTGACGCGCCGCGCCAACTGGGGCGCGGCGAGCGCCACGAACCCAATCGGTCCGGCCGTTGCGGTGACGGTGGCGGTCAGCGCGACACCGAGAACGAGCAGGACAAGCCGGCTGCGCTCGGCATCGACGCCCAGTGCCCGCGCCGCATCATCGCCCAGTTCGAGTTGCTGCATGGGGCGGCTCATCACCAGCGCCAGCGGCACAAGCACAAGGAGGATGGCAGAAGCATAGCCCAGTCGATCGAGGCCAAGGCCGTTGAGCGAACCCGCACCCCACATGGCGGCGGTCATAGCGACCTCCAGCTTGGCGCGCAGCAGCATCCAGGTGTTGAGCGAGGTCAGCATGGCCGAAATGCCGATGCCCACGATGATCAGGCGGAAACCCTGCACCCCGTCGCGATAGGCAAGAACATAGACCACGAGCGCGGTCGCCATGCCGCCGGCAAGCGCGCCACCGGCAACGGCCAAATAGCTGCCGCCCATCAGCGTGATCACCACCAGCGCCCCGGTATAGGACCCGGCGTCAAAGCCGATGATATCAGGACTGCCCAGGGGATTGCGCGTCAGCGACTGGAAGATCGCGCCGGAAATGCCCAGAGCCGCGCCGAGCAGCAGGGCCAGCGCCGTGCGCGGCAGCCGCCATTCGACAACCACCATGTGGATGCGCCCCTCGGCCTGGCCAAGCAGCGCCCGCACCACGTCAGGCAGGGGCACGGGATAATCGCCGGAGGCAAGCGTTGCCAGCGCTACGGTCATGGCGATGGCCACAAGCACAGCGCAAGTCACGGCAGTGCGCAGGTCGAGGCGCCAATGCACCCTGCCCCCGAGCAGGCTCACCGGCCTGAACGGACGACCGAAAACAATGTCGCGCCCTGCGCTCATAGACCGCTGACCTTCCGCCGACGGGCCAGCAGGATCAGCACCGGCGCTCCGACAAAGGCAGTGACGATGCCCACCTGCAACTCACCCGGCCGCATGACCACACGGCCGATGATGTCGGCCGCCAGCAGCAGCATGGGGGCCAGCACCAGCGTATAAAGAAAGATCCAGCGCTGGTCGGGACCGACGATCCAGCGCGCGACATGGGGCACCATGAGGCCCACAAAGCCGATCGGCCCCACAGCGGCGGTCGAGGCGCCGGCCAGCAGGGTCGAGGCGACGATGACGACGATCCGCGTGCGCAGCATGTTGGCGCCGAGCGCGGCGGCAAGGTCGTCCCCCATGGCCACGGCATTGAGCGAGCGGGCGATGCTGAGCGCCAGCAGGAGGCCAACCGCGACAAAGGGCAGAATGACCAGCAAGGTGTCCATGCCGGGCGCAACCAGCGAGCCTGCATTCCACTGCCGCATGCGGTCAAAAATATCGGGATGCAGCAGCGTGATGCCGGAGGAGATACCGGAAAGGACCGACCCGATGGCGACCCCGGCCAGCGTCAGCCGCACGGGTGTCGCGCCGGCCCTGCCCCCCGACCCCAGGGCATAGACGACCACTGTGGTGACCACGGCGCCGGCAAAGGCAAACCACACATAGCCCGAGACCGATGTAACGCCGAAAAGACCGATGGCCAGCACAACGAAAAAGGCCGCGCCGGCATTGACGCCCAGAATCCCCGGATCGGCCAGCGGATTGCGCGTAAGGGCCTGGATCAGCGCGCCTGCCATGCCCAGCGCCATGCCGACGACAAGGCCGAGCAGCGTCCGCGGAACGCGCAGCGCCAGGATGATCGCGTGATCATCGCTGTCGTCATAGGCAAAGAGCGCTTCGATGACCGTCGTCAGCGGAATATTCTTGGAGCCCACGGCAATGCTGGCAAGGACCACCAGCGCCAGCGCCGCGCACGCAACGAGCAGACCAACGGACCGTTTTGCATTGGACGCGGCAAGGCCGGGCCGTCGGGCTTCCTGGCGCGCCATGTCCTGGCTTGTTGCGGTCAGCGTGGTCATGTTCAGCCAGCAGTTCGGACCGCCCATCCGGCAGTCATTCAATACTGACCGTCATTGTCATAATTTAGCGGCGCCCGCAAGATTAGAGGCCGAACTTCTCCAGAATGGCGTAGTAGGCATCGCGCGCGTCCTCGATATCGCGCCCCGAATCCCACACCGCGTCGATCTCGGCCTTGATTTCGGCGGGCAGGCCTTCCCACTGCGCTTCCCAGGCCTCGCCCTCATGGGTCCAGTAGCCCACCAGTTCGTAGCGCTCGGGCGGCAGCTTGAGATCCTGCCGGACATATTTGCGCACGGCGCGAACCGCCCGCTGTTCCCCGGCCACCCAAACATAAGCGGGCACGTCCGGCATGCGGGTCGAGCGCACAACTTCCGCAATGCGGCTGGGGGCAATGCCATTGCCACTGCGGTGGAGCCAGGTAACGGATGCGCCCGGATGCGCGGGCAGCGCCAGCTGATGACCGGGCTCGGCCACTTCCACAAAGACCCGCGACTGCACATGCTCCGGTGTCTGATCGAGAATGCGCGCCAGCGCCGGCAGGCCGGTGGCGTCGCAGACCAGCAGCTGCCAGGCCATGTCGGCGGGCGGGGTATAAAGGCCGCGCGGCCGGTTGACGGTGATGGTGTCGCCCGGCGCGGCCGCCTGCGCCCAGTCGCTGGCCACGCCGCCTTCATGCACGACAAAATCCACGTCGATCTCGCCGCGTTCGGGCCGGTGATGGCGCACAGTATAGGTGGAGCAGCAGATCGCCTTCTGCCCGCCATCGGGATAGGTCCAGCGGCCATCGGCGTCGATATGGGGCAGATGGAGGCGCCCCGTCTCCCGGTTGGGGAAGAAGAGCCGCAGATATTCGTCCGGGATGCCGGTGCCCGGCATTTCACCGAGCCCGTCAAAGGTCAGCCGCAGCATGCCGGGGCTCAGCGCCTGCTTGTTCCGGACGGTCGCGGTGAAGAACATGGTGTTGAGCATCGGCTTGTTCATGTCTTTGTTCCCGGGTTCATCCCTGTCCCGCGCCTGCCGGCCGGTCGAGTTCGCCGAACTGGGCATTGTGCAGCATGCGATAGACACCCTGGCGGGCCAGCAGCTCGGCATGCGGCCCCTGCTCGACAATCCCGGTTTCATCCACGACCACGATGCGGTCGGCATGCTGGATCGTGGCCAGCCGATGGGCGATCACCAGCGTCGTGCGACCGCGCGACAACTCGGCCAGGGACTGCTGGATGGCCAGCTCGGTTGCGGTATCCAGCGCCGAGGTCGCTTCGTCAAGGATCAGGATGGGCGGGTTCTTGAGGAAGATGCGGGCAATGGCGACGCGCTGCTTCTGCCCACCGGAGAGCTTTACGCCCCGCTCGCCCACGACCGTATCGAGCCCCTGCGGCAGCCGCTCGATCACGGTATCGAGCCGCGCCTGCCGGGCGGCCTCGAGGATGTCGGCGTCGCTGGCGCCCAGCCGGCCATAGGCGATATTCTCGCGCAGGGTGCCGCCGAACAGGAACACGTCCTGCTGGACGATGCCGATCTGGCTGCGCAGGCTGGTCTGCGTCATGTCGCGAATGTCGATGCCATCGATGCTGATGGCGCCGCTGTCGATCTCGTAGAAGCGCGGGAGCAATGCGCAGAGCGTCGTCTTGCCGGCGCCTGAAGGCCCGATCACGGCCACCGTCTCCCCGGCGCGGACGGAAAGATTGAGCCCATCCAGTACCTTGCGGCCGTCCTCATAGGAAAAGCTGACATTGTCGAAGACGATATCGCCCCGCAGATGCGAGACCGCCCTCGCGTCCGGCTTGTCGGCAATATCGGGATCGGTGTCGATCAGGGTGGTGAAGCGGCGAAAGCCGGCAATGCCCTTGGGATAGCTTTCAAGAACGCTGGTGATCTTGTCGATGGGGCGCATGAACACATCGACCAGCAGCAGGAAGCTGACAAAGCCGCCATAGGTCATTTCGCCGACAACCACGAGCCAGGCTCCGGCCAGCATGACCAGCAATTGCACGAGGCGCGTGCTCAAATAGGAAATGCTGATACTCGCCGTCATGATCGCATAGGCGCGCAGCTTCGTGGACCGATAGGCCTGGTTGTTGGTTTCGAACAGGCTGGACTCGTGGTGCTCATTGGCAAAGGCCTTGACCACGCGAATGCCGCCAATGGAGTCCTCGACGCGCGTATTAAAGTCGCCG
Source organism: Pseudomonadota bacterium (assembly GCA_023391095.1). GTDB lineage: Bacteria > Pseudomonadota > Alphaproteobacteria > Rhizobiales > Devosiaceae > Devosia. Next base: position 69,104 of record JAEWBN010000014.1, on the reverse strand, counting down.
ACGCGCCGGAACAGCTCCTGCCAGTTGAGCGTCATGCGCGATCCATACCGGCTCACCAGCCAGGTCATGACTGGCACGATGGCTATGGTGATCGAGGCCAGCTTCCAGTTGACTGTGAACATCAGGATGAAGGCGCCGATAAAGGTCATCACCGCCAGGAACATGTCCTCGGGTCCGTGATGGGCGACCTCGCCCACGTCTTCGAGGTCCTTGGTCACATGCGTGATCAGGTGGCCGGTCTTGTTGTTGTCGAAAAAGCGGAAGCTGAGCTTTTGCAGGTGCTCGAAGGCCTGCCGGCGCATGTCCGTTTCAATTGAAACACCAAGCACATGGCCAAAATAGTTCACGATCGCATGGAGGATCGCGTTGAGCGCGTAGATCGCCAGCAGCACCGCGCCCGCCAGCAGGATGATGTTGAACTCGGCCTGCGGCAGCAGCGTGTCGATGAAATAGGCAACGGCCAGCGGAAAGGCCAGCTCAAGCAGGCCCGCCACCACGGCGCTGCCGAAATCCAGCGCGAACAGGCTCTTGTAGGGAGCGTAATAGGAAAAGAAGCGCCGGATCATGATTAAACTTGATTGGAAAAGTCCGCTTACCCATGCCCCAAGCGGGCGGACCGAGCAAGCGCTTTGTCACCGGCGCCAGCAAAGGCGCGCACACTACCAGCGGTAAAACCCGGTCCCTCTATCCACAGACAATCCCTGCTGTGTCGCACGCCCGTCAAAATAACCAGCTTGACATGGAGGGCACCGATTCTCGCCTTCCGAAACCATGGTTAACGGGCGGTTAGCAAGCGCCGGGCGGCGGCGTTTTCGCCATGGATTCCGATCGTTTACGCCCCGCAACTGCCATTTTGCTGGTGCTAGGCCGCCGCTCTCAAGCCCTCTTCCAGAGCCCACGCCAAAGGGCCTGTTTTCCTTGCATTTTGTCCCCGTAATCCACATATTGCACACACAAGACCTCGTAGCGGGAACCCGCCTCAGCACTAGGTGTTGTGATTTTGTGACGTTGACGCGGCCGGTGAATCGGAGTGTTCTCATCGTCGGTTTGGGGCATGAAAATGCTCAGCCAACCTGAGGCATCGAAGCCCCGGCATCAGATCGGGGCAAGGCGCCAAGGGTCGGGGCAAGTTCCAGGCCCGCTCGTCGCGGACCTGGGTTGTAAAGCGTCAAAGTCGGATCGGACAAGGGCCACCTTGGGTGGCTTGCGAATACCCACGGGTGCGCAGTCCGGAAGACAGATGCTGGTTCAACCGTCGCAGCGCGGCGGACGGACCCGGAGTGAAGACGTCAATATCGGATGCAGGGGCGAGTCCCTCGTTGCTGCAGCCATAGGTCCTAGCGAGGATAAAATGAGCATCACCGTCTACAGCAAGCCCGCCTGCGTCCAGTGCACCGCCACCACCCGTGCGCTCGATCGCAAGGGGATCGAATACACTGTCGTGGACATCTCCGAAGACGCTGACGCCTACGCTCGCGTCGAGGAGATGGGCTATCGCCAGGTTCCGGTGGTCGTTGCCGGTGACCAGCACTGGGCCGGTTTCCGCCCCGACATGATCGGCGCGCTGTCCTGATAGGCTGCGCCCAGCTGCGCGGTTCGTCCGGCGCACTGGCTCAGGTTGTAGGATGGAGCGAGCCAAAAGGGGTTTCGCTCCGAGGCAAGGGACAAATGGGCAATATCGTCTATTATTCCTCCAGCTCGGATAACACGCATCGCTTCGTGCAGAAGCTCGGCGTGCCCAATGTCCGGCTTCCCGTGCATGCGGGAAGCGAGCCGCCCGAGGTCACGGAACCTTTCGTTCTGGTTCTGCCCACCTATGGCGGTTTCGGTGGCAAAGGCGCAGTGCCCAAGCCGGTCATCCAGTTTTTGAACAATCCCGCCAATCGCGGCCTCATCCGGGGCGTGATCGCGGCCGGGAACACCAATTTTGGCGACACTTACGGGCTGGCGGGAGACATCGTCAGCAAGAAGTGCGCCGTGCCGCTCCTCTATCGGTTCGAACTGCTCGGCACCGAAGAGGATGTGACCAACGTCAAGCAAGGACTCGAACGGTTTTGGACACGCTCACACTAGACCGCACCGAAGAACGCCCCGCCACCAAGGGTCAGGGCCAGGACCAGAGCCTCGATTATCATGCGCTCAACGCCATGCTCAATCTCTACGACGAGAATGGGCAGATCCAGTTCGACAAGGACAAGCAGGCGGCGCATCAGTATTTCCTGCAGCATGTGAACCAGAACACCGTGTTCTTTCACAACCTGCGCGAGAAGCTGACCTACCTCGTCGAGGAAGGCTATTACGAGCAGGACGTGCTCGATCAGTATTCCTTCAATTTCGTGCGCGATCTCTACGATTACGCCTACGACAAGAAGTTCCGCTTCCCCACTTTCCTTGGCGCGTTCAAGTACTACACCAGCTACACCCTCAAGACCTTCGACGGTAAGCGCTATCTCGAGCGCTACGAAGACCGCGTCTGCATGGTGGCGCTGGCGCTTGCGCGCGGCGATGAAAAGCTGGCCAAGGAGCTGGTCGATGAGATCATTTCCGGCCGCTTCCAGCCTGCGACCCCCACTTTCCTCAATGCCGGCAAGAAGCAGCGCGGTGAGCTCGTTTCGTGCTTCCTGCTGCGCGTCGAAGACAACATGGAGTCCATCGGCCGCGCCATCAACTCTGCCCTGCAGCTGTCCAAGCGCGGTGGCGGCGTGGCCCTCAGCCTCACCAACATCCGCGAGATGGGCGCCCCCATCAAGCAGATCGAGAACCAGTCCTCGGGCGTGCTGCCGGTCATGAAGCTGCTCGAAGACAGCTTCTCCTATGCCAACCAGCTGGGGGCCCGCCAGGGCGCGGGCGCGGTGTATCTCAACGCGCACCACCCCGACATCATGCGCTTCCTCGACACCAAGCGTGAAAACGCCGACGAGAAAATCCGCATCAAGACGCTCTCGCTGGGCGTGGTGATCCCCGACATCACCTTCGAACTCGCCAAGAACAACGAGGATATGTACCTCTTCTCGCCCTATGACGTGCAGAAGGTCTATGGCGTGCCCTTCACCGAAATCTCGGTCACTGAAAAGTACCGTGAGATGGTCGAGGACAAGCGCATCAAGAAGAAGAAGATCAAAGCGCGCGAGTTCTTCCAGGTCATCGCCGAGATCCAGTTCGAATCCGGCTACCCTTACATCATGTTCGAAGACACGGTGAACCGGGCCAACCCGATCGATGGTCGGATCACCATGTCTAACCTATGTTCGGAAATCCTGCAGGTCAGCGATGCGTCGACCTACAATGAAGACCTGAGCTACCAGCACATGGGCAAGGACATTTCCTGCAACCTGGGCTCGCTCAACATTGCGGCTGCCATGGACTCGCCGGACTTCGGCAAGACCATCGAGGCCTCCATCCGCGCGCTGACCGCGGTGTCGGACATGAGCAACATCTCGTCCGTCCCGTCCATTGCCAAGGGCAATGCCGAAAGCCACGCCATTGGCCTCGGCCAGATGAACCTGCACGGCTACCTCGCCCGCGAGCGCATTTTCTACGGCTCGGAGGAAGGCGTCGACTTCACCAATATCTACTTCCTGACGGTCACCTATCACGCCATCCGCGCGTCGAACCTGATCGCCACCGAGCGCGGCGAAACCTTCAAGGGCTTCGGCAAGTCGAAATATGCCGACGGCACCTATTTCGATAAGTACACCGACAAGGAATGGAAACCCGCCACCGACAAGGTCGCCAAGCTCTTTGAAGACGCCGGCATCCACATCCCGACTCAGGAAGACTGGAAGGACCTTAAGGCAAAGGTCATGATGACCGGCCTTTACAACCAGAACCTGCAGGCTGTGCCGCCGACCGGCTCGATCTCCTACATCAACCACTCGACCTCCTCGATCCACCCGATCGTGTCCAAGATCGAGATCCGCAAGGAAGGCAAGATCGGCCGCGTCTATTACCCGGCTGCGTTCATGACCAATGACAACCTGGAATATTACCAGGATGCCTATGAGATCGGCCCCGAAAAGATCATCGACACCTATGCGGCGGCGACCCAGCACGTCGACCAGGGCCTGTCGCTGACGCTGTTCTTCCGCGATACCGCCACGACCCGCGATATCAACAAGGCGCAGATCTACGCCTGGAAGAAGGGCATCAAGACCATCTACTACATCCGCCTGCGCCAGCTCGCCCTCGAGGGCACTGAAGTGCAGGGCTGCGTCTCCTGCGCGCTGTGACCGGAAAGAAGAACATGAACGTCCACGTAAAGCCCCTCTCCCGCGTCCGTGCCATCAACTGGAACCGCGTCCAGGACGAGAAGGATCTGGAGGTCTGGAACCGCCTGACCTCCAATTTCTGGCTCCCCGAAAAAGTGCCGCTCAGCAATGACATCCCGTCCTGGGCGACGCTGACCCCGGACGAGCAGAAGCTGACCATCCGCGTCTTCACCGGCCTCACCCTGCTCGACACCATCCAGAGTGGCGTCGGTGCGGTGCGCCTGATGGAAGACGTCGACACCCCGCACGAAGAAGCCGTCCTGGCCAACATCTCCTTCATGGAAGCTGTCCACGCGCGCTCCTATTCGTCGATCTTCTCCACCCTTTGCCTGACGCCTGATGTGGACGATGCCTATCGCTGGTCGGAGGAAAACCCCTTCCTGCAGCAGAAGGCCAACCTGATCATGCAGCAGTATGACAGTGGCGATCCGCTCAAGAAGAAGGTCGCCTCGGTCTTCCTGGAAAGCTTCCTGTTCTATTCCGGCTTCTATCTGCCCATGTACTGGTCGAGCCGCGCCAAGCTTACCAACACGGCCGACCTCATTCGCCTCATCATCAAGGATGAGTCGGTGCACGGCTATTACATCGGCTACAAGTTCCAGCGCGCCGTTGAGCGCCTCACCGAGGAGAAGCGTCAGGAAATCAAGGACTTCGCCTTCGATCTTCTGCTTGAGCTTTATGACAACGAAGCCCGCTACACCGAAGAGCTCTATGACGGCGTCGGCCTGTCCGAGGACGTCAAGAAGTTCCTCCACTACAACGCCAACAAGGCGCTGATGAACCTGGGCTACGAAGCGCTCTTCCCGCCCGAAGCCTGCAAGGTCAACGCGGCCATCCTCTCGGCCCTCTCGCCGAATGCCGACGAAAACCACGACTTCTTCTCGGGCTCGGGCTCAAGCTACGTCATCGGCAAGGCCATCGCCACCGAAGACGAAGACTGGGATTTCTGAGGTCTGCAGAAACATAAAAAGGCGCCGCAAGGCGCCTTTTTTTTCAACGGGTCCCTGTCGTTCGCCCGGAGGCGGCGCTTACGTTTATGCTGCCGTCGCCGTGTGTTCGCTACCTTCACCTTGCTCACTCAGCTCAAAATCCCCTTGATCTTCAGCGGGTTCTTCCTCCTCGTCCGCATCGCCTTCTAGTTTGTCCAGCCAAGTTATTGCGTCCTCTATGATACCCTCGAGCATCTTGTGCAGCGCTACTGCCTCGGCGGGATCAACGCCTTGAACCAATTGGGATCTCATAAATTCAAAGTCGTCATTAGCGAGTACACTGGGGTCATCGGGGTCTTCTAGATAGCCCCATCCCGGAATTTCGTTGTCTGGCGTGGACGTCAACCAAAGAGTCACTCTGCGTCCATCAATCAGGGCCAACCTCAGTCCTGTAAAACCCTCCGATCGAATCGGCATAATTATTCGCGCGCCCTGAAGTATGGAAAAGCTTTCTGCCAATTTGGACGGATAGTGGTCTTCCACCGCATAGTCCAGGATCTCCAAGACTACAGCAGCATCCTCTAATCGGTACCCGCCGAGCTTATCCTCCAAACAATCAATAATGGTTCTGAATTGCTTAGCTTCTAGGCGCAGATGGTTTTTTATAGATCGGACCGAATAACCCTTACTCACAAACCATAGAATTTCTTGCTCGTACGCAGTCAACTTGATCTTCTGAGGAGGACCACCTGGCACCTCCGTGGTAACGCGCGAGACATGCGCTCGTAAAGCATCCGCAAATGAAATTTCGTAAGGCTCTGCATCTCTCAGTTGCAGTAAAGTTTTCCGAAAATTTGGCATAGCTCCGCCCTCCCACAGCAATTGCCGCCTTTCTTTTATTTGTGGAGATACATAATATTAAATACAGATTAACGTAGGTTAATAAAATAGTAAAATATCCGTATGGCGGCCGTTGCCAACATATACATTGAAGCAACATGTCCCCCTTCAGAGGCGTAATCTGAATTATACTCAGCCTTCACCGGGTCTCTAATGAGCGGTACGCATGACTGCCCCCGCCCAATCATGGTCGGCTCAGCCGGCAGACAAATGACCCAGTATGAGGCCTGCGAATATTCCACGCACCAATCGGACGCATTCGCACTCGCTAAATGGCCATGATCTGGTCCGTGCAATGCTTACTTCTCGACAGCGCGTAGAACGACCACGCTCGCTCTCTATCCGCAAATGACCGGGTAAATGGCGTGCATCATGTGCCGTTCACGTGCTCGTACAAGGCCGCGTTATGACATAAAGAAATCTTTATATCCTTATTGACTTCGCCGCGCGCTCCGGCCATCCTCTCATGGTTCACGGTCCCCGCGAGGGGATAACAGGGAATCCGGTGCGCCCATGGGCCAGTCCGGAGCTGCCCCCGCAACTGTCGGCGGAGACGGGTGCCCAAGGCCACTGGCAAATGCCGGGAAGGCGGGACCCCGGCCTGATCCGCAAGCCAGGAGACCTACCGGGAACCCTTGTGTTGCCAGCCGATCGGGCGGATCGGCGAGAGGAGACAGATATGACCCACCGGCACCATTTCCGAATGCGACGCTGACCCCAGCGCATCCTTCCTCCTAGTCCCCGGCCCACAGCCGGACCACCATCCCGCGCCGCTTTGCGCCGTGCTTCCGCACGCGCCGGCGCTTGTCGCATCGGACCAAGACATGACCCGTTCAGCCAATCTCGGCTTTCCCCGCATCGGCCTTCACCGCGAACTCAAAAAGGCCCTCGAATCTTACTGGAAAGGCGAAACACACGCCGCCGCGCTCCACGCCACAGCCCGCGACCTGCGCGCCCGCCACTGGCAACTGCAGAAATCCGCGGGCATCGACGTCATCCCCTCCAATGACTTCGCGCTCTATGACCACGTGCTCGACACCAGCGTCCTTCTCGGCGCGATCCCCCCGCGCTTTGCCGATATCGCTGATCCCGATCATCTCTACTTTGCCATGGCGCGCGGCACGGCCGACGCTCCGGCCATGGAGATGACCAAGTGGTTCGACACCAACTACCACTTCATCGTCCCCGAACTGCATGCCGGCCAGACCTTTGCCCTCAATAGCGACAAGCCACTCGCTCATTATCGCGAGGCCAAGGCGCTGGGCATCGAGACCCGGCCCGTCATCCTTGGACCGGTCACCTTCCTCAGCCTCGCCAAAACCAAGGATGCGGCCCTCGATCCGCTCGACTTGCTGGACGCGGTGCTGCCGCTCTATGAGGCGCTTCTCGGCCAGCTCGCGGCCGAGGGGGCAGATTGGGTGCAGGTCGATGAGCCGGTGCTTGCCCTCGACCTCAGCGACCGGCAGCGCAACGCCTTGCAGGCTCCCTATGAACGGCTGGGCCGCGCCGGTCCGAGGCTGATGCTCACCACTTATTTCGGCACGCTGGGTGACAATACCCAATTGGCCACCGCCCTGCCCGTCGCTGGCCTTCATATCGATCTTGTGCGCGCCCCTGAACAGCTCGACGCCGTTCTGGCCGCCCTGCCCGACGACAAAGCTCTCTCGGTGGGCGTGGTCGATGGACGCAACATCTGGCGCACCGATCTGGACAAGGCCTTTGCCCTCGTCTCGCGCGCCTGGGATGCCGTGGGGCCGGACCGGCTCGAAATCGCCCCGTCCTGCTCGCTTCTGCACAGCCCGGTCGATCTGTCGGCCGAAACTGCGCTCGACGACGAGCTCAAATCCTGGCTGGCCTTTGCCACGCAGAAGCTTGATGAAGTGGCGACCCTGACCACCGCGCAGAAGGATGGCCGAAACGCCGTCAAGACCGCCTTTGCGGCCAGCGCCGAGGCTGTCGCGGCCCATCGCGCCTCGCCGCGCATTCACAGGGCGGATGTCAAGGCACGCTCAGCCCAAGCTATCCCGCTAGAGCGCGCGCACCCCTTCCCCGTTCGGCGGGACAAGCAGCGCGCGCGCTACAACCTGCCCAGTTACCCGACAACCACGATCGGCTCCTTTCCGCAGACACGGGAAGTCCGCGAGGCCCGCGCTGCCTTCAAGAAGGGAAACCTGGATGCAGCCGGTTACGACGCCTTCCTCGAGCGCGAAACCGAAAAGTGCGTCCGCATCCAGGAAGAGCTCGGTCTCGACGTGCTTGTCCATGGCGAGTTCGAGCGCAATGACATGGTGGAATATTTCGGCGAACAGCTCGACGGATTCGCCTTCACCAAAAACGGCTGGGTCCAGTCCTACGGCTCGCGCTGCGTCAAGCCGCCGGTGATCTACGGCGACGTTGCCTGTCCTGCGCCAATGACCGTGCGCTGGTCGGCCTACGCGGCGTCTCTCACGGAGCGGCCCATGAAAGGGATGCTTACCGGCCCCGTCACCATCCTGCAGTGGAGCTTTGTGCGCGTCGACCAGCCACGCTCCGAGACCTGCCGCCAGATCGGCCTCGCCATTCGCGATGAAGTGCTCGACCTCGAAAAGGCAGGCATCGGCATCATCCAGATCGATGAGCCGGCCCTGCGTGAAGGATTGCCGCTGCGCCGGAAGGACTGGGACGCCTATCTGCGCTGGGCGGTGGATTGCTTCCGTCTCTCCGCCGCCGGCGTGAGCGACGAAACGCAGATCCACACGCATATGTGCTACGCCGAGTTCAACGACATCATGCCTGCCATCGCCGAGATGGATGCCGATGTGATCTCGATTGAAACCTCGCGTTCCGACATGGAGTTACTCGAAGCCTTCCGCGATTTCAAATATCCCAACGAGATCGGCCCCGGCGTGTGGGACATCCACTCTCCGCGCGTTCCCGCCAAGGATGAAATGCTGGCGCTCATGGCCAAGGCAGCGCAGGCCATTCCGGCCGACCAGCTTTGGGTCAATCCGGATTGCGGCCTCAAGACCCGCGGCTGGCCCGAAGTGCGCGAAGCCCTCGCCCACCTGGTGGAGACGGCGCGCACCCTGCGCCAGGCCTGACACCCTCGCTGCTCCTGAACACACGTTCCGGGGCAGCCCTTCGCTTCGCTAGGCGCGCTCGCTTGCGTGCTGCTCGACCTTGTGGCCTTCGACGGTCAGCGCTAGTTCGGCCACAAAGCGCGTGCCTTCCACGTCTTCATAGTCATAGCGGCCGCTCATTTGCGACACGACCCCGCGAATGAGCCGCATGCCCATACTGGTAGTCGATTTCGACACATCGCCAAGGCCGACGCCATTGTCCTCGACAACCAGCTTGCACCGCCCGTTGCCAAGGTCGCGGATCGCCACCGTGATCCGTCCCGGCCGCCCGTCGGCAAAGGCGTATTTAAGCGCATTGGTCACGAGCTCGCTGAGCAGCAGCGACAGTGGCGTCATGTGATCCCGATCGATCATGGCATGGTCGATGTCATAGACCATCTCGACCTCGGCGCCGTAGGCGTGCACCACCTCATCGACCACAGCCGGCACCAGATCATGGGCATCGATATCGACGTAGCGGTCGTGGCTGTAGATATGCTCATGCATGGCCGCCATGGCGCTGAGCCGGCTTTGCAGATCGATCTTGGCACTGCGAGGCATGTCCTGCATACGCACCAGCGACTGCACCGATTGCAGGTTGTTCTTTACGCGGTGGTGGATTTCGCGGAACAGCAGCACGTTGGTTTCGAGGGCTTCCTGCAGTTCCTGGCGTCGCGCCGCATCTCGCTTGAGCAGCTGCACCACCCAAAGCCCGCCACCGGCCAGCACCATGATCATCGGCGTGACCAAAAGCACCACGGACCAGATGGCCTGGTGGAATTCACTCCAGACAAGGTTTGAAGCGATGGAGGCCACCGCGACGATGTCGGTTCCCGGCACGGTCCGATAGCTCACGACCCGAGCGACGCCGTCCACGGGTGACGCATCCGATGTATAAGTGCCGTTTGGGGCTGCCGGCAGATGCTCGGTAAAAAGCGGGTGGTCAGCCAGGTCGAGGGGTTCCTCGACGGCCGGATAGCGCGCCATCATCTGGCCGTCGCGCCGGAAGAGCGCCACGGTCGAACCCGGCCCCATATCCAGCGATGCCCAGAATTCCTGCATTACCTCGTCGGAAAACGACACCATGACTGCGCCCGCGAACTCGCCCTGGCGCACGAGCCGCTTGGAAAACACGAAAATGCGTTCGCCGGTGATCCGGCTGACCAGCAGGGGTGACGTGTAGAAGGGCGCACCCGCTTTGACGGCCGTGAAATATTCGCGGTCCGAAACGTTGATGGGGGCTTCTATGGGCACGGTGGCAAAGATCGTGTCGGCGTTTGCGTCGATAATATAGACATCGACATCGGCGGGCATGCCCTCCACGGCGGGCCGCATGGATTCGTCGTCCCGGGCCATGCTCGGCCCCAGGGCAGCATCCACGCGCCGCAGGGTCTGGTTCGCAACCGTTGCAATCCATCCGGCATTGGTGGCAACAACGCGCGCTGCCGCCTGCGATCGGTCTTCCAGCCGGGTCTGGATCTGTGCCGCGCCGACACTGATGAAATATCCGAACAAAAGCACAAAAGCGAGCAGACAAAGGCAAAGCACGCCCACGACCACCGTCGCCGCCGGCGTATCGGCAAAACGTTTTAGATTGCCCCAAGCCAGAGCTGCCTCCCCAAAACTGCCCCTTTTATGCGGTCGAAGTCCGCATCGGCCCGGCTTCACCCCAACGCGCAAACGCAGGAAGCTGGAAAAGGCTCCGTCCCGGACCGCGTAAAGACGGACCGACCGGCAGATTAATAACATGAGAACGGCCCCGTGCTATCCCCAATCGGAACAGCACAGCCCCAGAAAGAGACCCCGAAAATGCTGAAGACCAAAACCGGGCCGCTGGCCATGGGCCTGATGATTGCGACGACGCTGGCCCTTGCCGCCTGTTCGAGCGTGGGCGGTGGTGGTGGCTCGAGCCCCGCTGCGCTGTCGGCCGGCCTCAGCGCCCGCATGGATCAGCCCGGCGCATCCCTGAACAAGCAGGAGGCCATCGGCCTCATCAATGCCTACCGCGCCACCCGCGGCGTTGCCCCGCTCGCCCACGATGTCGGCCTCGACGGCACCGCGCAGGCGCTGGTCAACCAATATGCCCAGACCGGTCAGGCTCCCTCCATGCCGCAGGGTCTGGCCCAGATGAAGCTCAGCGCCGGTTACGCCACCTTTGCCGAGACCTTCTCGGGCTGGCGCAACAGCGCGGCTGATGCTGCGGCCCTTGCCGCTCCTGCCACCAAGGCCGGCGTGGCCGTGGCCTTCAATCCCAGCTCCAGCTACGGCATTCACTGGGTTCTCGTCCTTGGCAACTGAGCCGGACCTGATCGATGCCAGGGGGCTCAAATGCCCCCTGCCCGTCCTGCGCATGGAAAAGTGGCTCGCCACAGCACCCTCTGGGGCTGCTGTCACCGTCCTCGCCACCGATCCGATGGCCAAGATCGATATTCCGCTCTTCTGTCTGCAAAACGGCCACGCCTATGCGCTTGAGGAAGCCGACGGCGTCCTCCGCTTTTCGATTACCAGAGCCTGAGGTCGATCAGAGACCGGCCGGCCGTGGCCGCGGCATGGGCACGTTGACGCCACCGGTCATCGGCAGGCCCGGCCGCAGGTCGCCATCCAGCGCAGCATTCTCGATTGTCGGCGCCGCCATCTGCGCGCTCTGGAACATTGGAACATGCGGCGGGCGCGGCCGCGGCAGGGCGATGCCCGTACGGATACGGCCCAGGTCCACCGCCGTATATTCGCGCACGGCCAGCTTGTCGGTCAGGTTCGAGGGCTGGTCCTTGAGGCCCATCGGATAGGCCGCTTCCTGCGCCTTCACATAGGTCGCCGATTCCTTGCCGCAGATCAGCGGACGCATGTCGGTCGGCGCGGCCCCGGTCGCATTGGTGAGGCTCAGCAGCGTCTGTCCGGTCGGCCTGTATTGGCCCGAAAGCGCCTTGAGAAAGAGCTCGGCCGCCCGCTCGTTCCGCTCGCGGCCGGAGGATCCGCCCAGCACGACCGCGAGCAACCGGCGCCCGTTGCGGTCCACCGTGGCCACGATATTGAGCCCGGACGCGCACACATAACCCGTCTTCATGCCGGTCGCGCCGGCAAAGCCTTCCAGAAGCCCGTTGTTGGATTCGAGCCGCGCCTTGCCCAGATTGACAACGCCGGTCGAGAACATCGGCATGTATTGGGGGAAGCTCTGCTCGATATAAAGCGCCAGGATGGCGAGATCGCGCGCCGTCGTCACCTGTGCCGGGTCATGCAGCCCATGCGGATTGGTGAAGCGCGTACCCGTCAGGCCCATGCGCCGCGCCACGTCGTTCATCTTGCCGACGAAGTTCTCCTCGCTGCCACCGACCGTTTCGGCGATGGCCATGGCCACGTCATTGGCCGACTTGACGATCAGGATATAGAGCGCGTCCTCGAGCGTGATGGCACTGTCGACGGCGAGTCCCGACTTGCTGGGGGCCTGGTTGAACGCCTTGCGCGAAATGGTCACCGGGGTTTCGAGCGTGACATTGCCGAGCGCGATTTCCTCGAACGCCACATAGGCCGTCATCAGCTTGGTCAGCGAAGCCGGGTGCCAGGGCTGTCCGGCATCTTCGGCATAAAGCACGTCCAGCGTCGCCCGATCCGCCACAAGGAGCGGCATGGCACCGGCCGGGACCAGGCCCGCAAAAGTGACCACGAGAGCAAGGATGACACGACGAACGAAAGCCAAGGCTGCACGACTCCGGCACGTTAAGGAAGAAGGCGCTCTCTTAGCAGCGCCATGAGGCGATCTCAAGGAATGGCAAGTGACACGTCTGTGAAGCGGGTGCTGACACGGGATGACACGCGCCGGCCCCAGCCTTGTGGCCACACAGGAGATTCCCATGACCACGATCGTCACCATTCTTACCCCCGGTTACGCCGACTGGGAAACCGCCATGCTCAATGCCGGTGCGCGCGACTACTTCCGCATGGAAACCCGCTTTGCCACGCCCGACGGCGAAATGGTCACCTCAGCCGGTGGCCTCCGGGTCATGCCGCACATGGCCGTGAGCGACATCGATCCCGAGACGATCGATGCCGTCCTCGTCAATGGTGGCAGCATCTGGTCCACCCCCGCGGCGCCGGATATTTCCGAGGTGCTGCGCGCCACCTATGCTGCGGGCAAAGTCGTCGCCGGCATCTGCGATGGCGTCATGGCGCTGGCCCGGGCGGGCCTCCTGGACAGCGTCCGCCACACGGCCAATGGCCCCGAAACTCTGCCGCCTACGGGCTATTCCGGGAGCGCGCATTTCCTCGGCACCCCGCGCGCCGTGCTGGATGGCCGCATCGTCACGGCGCCGGGCACAGCGCCCGTCAGCTTCATGGGCGCAGTGCTGGAAGCACTTGGCCTGCGCACGGGCGATCTCGACTTCTATCTCGGTCTTTATGCCGCAGAACACGCAGCGGCATAATGCACCCCTAGTCACAACTAGTAACTGTGTCTATATTTGTGCCTGACCATCAGACCAAGGAGACACGCCATGTCACTCACCGACACATCCCAGCAGGCGAACTGCTCGGCCATGTCCGACGTGCTGAACCGCATCGGCGACAAGTGGAGCGTCATGGTCGTGGGCATGCTCAGCCGCAATGGCACGCTGCGCTTCAACGAGCTCAAGCGGATGATCAACGGCGTTTCCCAGCGCATGCTGACGCTGACCCTGCGCAATCTCGAGCGCGACGGACTCGTGTCGCGCACGATCTATCCCGAGGTGCCGCCACGGGTCGAATATAGCCTGACCGAACTGGGCAAGACCCTGCAGGGCCCCATTGGCGCCCTGTGGGACTGGTCGGCTGAAAACCACCAGAGCATCATTGAAGCCCGCGAAATCTACGATGCGCGCGAAAGCGCCGTTTCAGCCGCAGCCGACAGCCGCAAGATCGCCTACGCTCGCGGCTAACCTCAGCGCCGTCCCCCTTGGCAGGGACACGCGCCGGCCAGTTCACCTTGTTTCGCCGCCCGCAACATGGCTGAACCGGTTGACGTCACCGGGATAGCTTTCCCGAACTTCCCGGCGCGGCTCGCTTCGCTGGCGTTCCGGCAGGTTCAGCGCCCCGACCAACGCCCGATATTCCTGCCGCGCACTCATGTGCGACATGGATGGCACCCCGCCCAAAAGCTCTTCGTCCAGCGGATCGAATACGGTCATGCCCGTCGCAAACAGCGAGCGGAAGATCACCCGCTCGGCAATGCCATCGGCCACCCGGCAGCCCAGCCGGGTCGCGATGCGATCCAGCATGCTCTGCACCTGCCGCATATTGCGCGACGAGAGCATGGAGATCCGGTTCCGCACCAGCACCCAGTCGATATTCTTGCCGTCGATGGCCAGCCGCTCGGACCGTGCGCGCTGCACGAGGCGGGAATAGTGGCTGAGCTCCCGCGGTTCGCCGCTCACCGGATCGACCTGCGCGATCACGGAGAGATCGATCAGGCTGTCATTGACCGGCGTCACCAGCGTATCGGCTAGTGAATGCGAGAGCCGCGCCAGGTTGGTGTCGAAGCCCGGCGTATCGATCACGATGAAGTCAGCCTTGTCCTCCACTTCGCCCAGCGCCTGCCGGAACAGGTCGAATTCGAGCTTGTGGTTCTCCTTGACCGAATCCCCGCGCGCCAGCGGCAGGTGGAAATGGGTCGTATGCGGCAGGCTGAGGCCGCGCGTCCGCGCCCAGTCGCGACGGTTGCGCACGTAATGGGTCAGCGTCTGCTGGCGGCTGTCCACGTCGATGGAAGCAACCTTGTGGCCCTGGTACAAAAGGAAAATGGCCAGGTGAAAGGCGGTCGTGGACTTGCCCGACCCGCCCTTCTCATTGCCCACAACGATGACATGCGCGCCCTGTCGCAAATCCGGCCACCCCAAATCAGTTCGCCGGAGTGTGTTGATTCACCGCCCCCGGCACAAGAAAAATATGGTCAATAAGGGGTTAACGGGATGCGCCCGCGCCCGCTTTTACTGGCCACCTGCCTAAAGCAGCCCCATCCGCGCCAGTTCAGCGGCAATTTCGAGCGAATTTTCATTGGCTTCGACATCGACATCAGGCGGCGCGTCTTCTGGCCGCAGGTAGCGCCAGCCCTGAAACGGCCTCTTGGGGTAAGGCACGGTCCGGATAATGTCTGGCGACATGATGATGTCGCAGTAATCCTTGCCTTCGGCATCCCGATAGGGCGCCAGCCGCAGGATCGGCTGCCGGCAGCAGATCGTCCCGGACATGACCCAGTAGATCGAGGCCTGCCCTTCCATTTCCGCGCCGCGCTTCGGCATCATGCGGGTACGGTGCACATGCACGTCTTCCCCATAGTCAGCACCCCACCAATGGGCGCGCTGGTCCCGGTAGCTTTCCAGTTCCTCCACGCTGGACACGCCAACGCAGAGTTTGACCATATGGATCATGCCAGCGTTCCCGGCGCCACGCGCCCCTGGATCACATCGATCTCGTCGTCATCGACGACCCACGGCTCCTGCAAGGCCAGCGCCAGCCATTCCTGGAAGGCCGGCAGCGCATAGATCGCCTCGACATAGCGCGCCACCACGTCCGAGACCGGCAGGTCATAGGTGCGCAGCCGCGTCGCCAGCGGCGCGAACATGGCGTCGGCGGCACTGAAGGCGCCGAACAGATAGGGTCCGCCGGAAGCCAAGAGCAGTTCACCCCAAAGCCGCTCCACCCGCTGGAGGTCCTTGCGGACGCTGTCGAGATCGACCTTGCCCGGATGAGAGGCGCGCAGGTTCATCGGCGCGTGATTGCGCAGGGCGGTAAACCCGGCATGCATCTCCGAGGCCGCCGCGCGCGCCTTTGCCCGCAGGGCCCGATCCGTCGGCCAGATCGCCTTGTCGGGAAAGCTGTCCGCCAGATATTCGATGATGGCGATGGTTTCGGGCACCACCAGATCGCCGTCGATCAGCACCGGCACCTTGCCGGTCGGGGAGCGCTCCGCGATCCTTTCGCGCCAGCCTTCCCCCGAAAGCTGCAGCACTTCATCCTCGAAAGGAATCTCGAAATGGCGCAGCACAAGCCAGGGGCGAAGTGACCAGGTGGAGTAATTCCGGTTTCCGATCAGGAGCTTCATCGACATTCCTCATCTAAAAATGAAGGGCGCCCGGTGGCCGGGGCGCCCTTTGCATAATCTTCTGTGGTGAATAACTCCAGCGCCCTTCTAGACGCCAGCTACGATCGAGAAAACCAGCCCCATCGATACGAGCCAAACCAGGGCCCAGCTCATCGTGTGCCAGACATTGGCTTTCGGTTGACTGCGCATAGATCGCTCCTTGTCAGTCGTCCACTCCAGCTTCCGGGGGACATCCCCCAAGCCGGTCATAAATGGTTAACTTCCCCCTCCGGGTTCCGCAAGCGGCCAAACTGCAACACTGCACAGCGGCAAATCTGCGTGATCGCCGGCTCAGAAGAGCCCGAACCAGATCCCCGCCAGACCCAAAAAGGCAAAGAAACCAACAATGTCCGTCACCGTCGTGACGAACACGGCGGAGGCAATCGCAGGGTCGGCCTTGAACTTGTCCAGCGTCAGCGGAATCAGAATTCCGAACGTGCCGGCGACGATCATGTTGATGACCATGGCCATGCCAATGACCACGCCCAGCTCCACATTGCCGTAGCGCAGCGCAGTGACGATGCCGAGCAGGATGGCAAAGATCACCCCGTTGATGAAGCCGACCACCATTTCGCGGCGGATCAGCCGGCGCAGTCGCCCGCCATCCAGTTCGCGCATGGCCAGCGCACGAACCGTCACCGTCATGGTCTGCGCCCCGGCATTGCCGCCCATCGACGCCACGATGGGCATCAGGACGGCCAGCGCCACCATCTGCTCGATGGTCGCGTTGAAGAGCCCGATCACCAGCGACACCAGCACCGCGGCCACGAGATTGACCACCAGCCACGGCACGCGGCTCTTGACCGTGTCGACAGTGGTGTCCGACACGTCCTCGTCGCCCACGCCGGCCATCAGGCGGATATCTTCTTCCGCCTCTTCCTGGATCACGTCCACGATGTCGTCGATGGTGAGGACGCCGACAAGGCGTCCGTTGTCGTCCACGACGCCCACTTCCACCAGGTCATAGCGCTCGAAGCTGCGCGCCGCTTCCTCCTGGTCTTCCTCGGCCTTCACCAGCACCAGGTTGGCGTTCATCACTGCGTCGATCTTGGTGGCGCGCTGCGCCCGCAGGAACTTGTCGAGCGGGATCGTGCCCAGCACCTTGTAGGCCGCGTCCACCACATAGATCTGGTAGAATTCGTCCGGCAGGTCGGTTTCGCTGCGCAGGTAGTCGATGGTCTGCCCCACCGTCCAGAAGGGCGGAATGGCGATGAAATCGGTCTGCATCCGCCGGCCGGCGGAATCTTCCGGAAAATCGAGGCTGCGCTTGAGGCTCAAGCGCTCGAAGGTCGGCAGGGCCGATAGGATTTCGTCCTGGTCTTCCTTTTCGAGGTCTTCGAGCAGGAACACCGCGTCGTCGCTGTCGAGCTCCGCCACGCCCCGCGCGATTTCGGCATTGGGCAGCGCTTCCATCAGCTCGACGCGGATGCTTTCGTCCACCTCGGTCAGGGCGGAAAAGTCGAACTTGTCGCCCAGCAGGCGCACCAGCGCCAGCCGCTCCTCATGCTCGAGCTGTTCCAGCACGTCGCCGACATCGGCACTGTGCAGCGGCTCCATGACAAGCTGCACGTCCTCCGCACGCCCGGCGGCGATGAAAGCGCGCAAACGCTCCAGCCAGAGCGGACTGATCCGGCCCTCCCCATCGCGGAACACACTGCTGTCGGTCCCGGCATCGGCGCCGGGCGTCAGGTCGAAATCGTCGCTCATCGGGAGCCCTTTGCGTGTCCTGGGGGTTTCAGGGGCAGGAACAAGCATGTACCCAATCGCCTCGCGATGCGCCAGTCGCACCGACAAGTTTTTGATCCGGGCGAGAGGGACAGAAAGGAAGCGTCACATGACCGACCGCATGTCCCATGAAGCAGCCATCGGCAGGCTCGAAACCCTCTGCGCCGCCCGCAGGCTCGACGGTGTCGCGCGCAGCACCCACCAGGATGGCCCCGCCATCGCGACCTCGGGGAGCGTTTTCGCCCACCTGCCCGACCCGGCGACACTCGCCCTCGCCTGCCCGGTCGAACAGAAAGTGCTGCTGCTCGAGATCGATCCGGACGTCTACTTCGAAACGGAGAAGGAAGTGGGCAAACCGCTGATCCTTATCCGGCTCGGCGCCATCAGCGACGAAGAGTTGTCCCTGCGCCTCGACGACGCCTGGACGCTCTTCGCATCCAAGGATCAGCTCCACAAAAAGGCATCAGGCGCCGGCGGCGCCTGACACTGTTCATTCGCTTTCGGGCCGCCGAAGCGGATGCCGTCAGGACCTGATCGGATTGAGCTTCCGCCAGGCCTGATATTCTTCCTCGGCATCCGGATGCAGCGGGTAATAGCGCTGCAGCGGTTCACCGGCCATCAGCTTCATGCGCGAGAATTCTTCCCATTCCGCATGCTTCTTGCCGTCCTCGATCACCTTCTCGGCCATCGACACCGGCACTACCACCGCGCCGTCGTCGTCCGCCACGATGATATCGCCCGGGACCACGGTGACCCCGCCACAGGCAATCGTGACATTGACCGCGTTGGGATAGATATCAGTCTGCACGTGGTAGTTGGGCGACCAGCCCTTGAGCCACAGCGCCAGGTCGAGCTTTTCGACATTGGGACGGTCGCGCATCACGCCGTCGATGATGATGCCAGCGCCGCCGCGACCCTTGAAATAGGTGGACATCATGTCCCCGAAAATGCCCGAGCGCATGTCGCCGCGCGCATCGACGACCACCACGTCGCCTTCCTGCACGTGGTAGAGCACATGCCGGTGCAGCTGCGTTTCCGGATCGGCATATTCGCCTTCGGTGAAGAGGTCCGGGCGCTGCGGCAGGCATTGCAGGGTCAGCGCCGGTCCGCAGATCGACTTGCCCTTGGTCTGGGGCAGGATGCCGGTCATATGCGGGTTCTTGAACCCCATATGACCGAGCGTGCCGGCAATGGTCGCCGCGCCGAGATCCTTCAATCCCTCAATCAAATGCTTGGGTGGCCGCTGAATATCTGCGGTCTTGATCATAGTCTATTTCCTCCACGCGGGCGGTGCGCCTACCAGTTGGTCACCGAACCGTCATTGCGCCGCAGATGCGGTGCTTCCCAGAACTGGAAACTCTGCTTGGCCAGCAGCTCTTCATTGACCTCAACGCCCAGCCCAGGCGCGTCGCTGACCGGATAAACCGCGCCATTGAGCTTGGGCTGGACAGGGAAGAAGTCATCATTGTCAAAGCCCAAAGCCCGTTCGGGCGAACGGGTTTCGAGCCAGGCAAAATTGGGGACCGCGGCGGCCATATGGATGGTGGCGGCGGTGCAGACCGGGCCGAGCGGGTTATGCGGCATGAGGTCGACATAATGCGCCTCGCTCCACCCGGCGACCTTCATCGCCTCGGTGAGCCCGCCGACATTGCACACGTCGATCCGGTTGAACTGGTGAATGCCCCGCTCGATATAGGGCAGGAACTGCCACTTGCTGGCAAATTCCTCGCCGATGGCAAAGGGAATGTCCGTCATCGTGCGCAGCGATTCATAGGCTTCCGGCGTCTCGTCGCGAATGGGCTCTTCGAGAAAATCCAGCACGCCCCGGTCGAGCTTGTTGCAGAAGCTCGCCGCTTCGGCCACCGAGAGGCGGTGGTGATAGTCGATCCCCAGCACCACTTCAGTACCCAGCACATCGCGCGCCTTGTTGAGGATCCGCGCCGTGGCGGCAATGGATTGGCGCGGCTCGAAAATATCGGGACTGTCCTGACCGATGGGGAAGAAACGGATCGCGCCGAACCCCATTTCCATCAGTTCCTGCGCCCGCTCCACCGCGCCCTCCCCGGCACCGTCGCCGGTCGAGGCAAAGGAGGGGATCACATGGCGCTGCTTGCCACCGAGCAGCTCATAGACGGGCACGCCGAGCGCCTTGCCCTTGATGTCATGCAGCGCGATGTCGATGGCCGAGATCGCCGCCTGCAAAACCCGCCCGCCCTCAAAATACTGGCTGCGATACATTTCCTGCCAGATCCGCCCGATCTGCATGGCGTCCTGGCCGATCAGGAATTCCCGGTAATGCTCAATGGCCCCGATCACCGCCTTTTCGCGACCGGTCAGGCCGCTTTCCCCCCAGCCGAAAATCCCTTGGTCGGTTTCGACCTTGAGCAGGAACTGGTTTCTGATCCCCACGCGCACGGCGTAGGGCTTGATGGCGGTGATCTTCAGTCTGGTGGGCATGATAGTCTCTGGGAGGTCAGTCGGCGCGCAGGGCCATTTCGGTTTCGCCGTCGAACAGGTGAATCCTGTCCTGGTCGAATTCGAGCCAGACCATATCGTCGGGCGCAACCACGACCGATGGCGGCAGGCTGATATTGACGATGGCGCCGGACAAAAATGCCTGCACGAAGGTGATATCTCCTGTCGGCTCAACGGTATAGACCCGCGCGGGCACCGCCCCTTCGGTTTCCCCCTTGTGCAGCTTGATGGTCGAGTGCCGGGCGCCGAGCACCACCTTGCGCGAACCAGCCTTCTCCACCTTGCGCACATTGCGTTCGGACAGCGGCAGGTGCCAGCCCTCGGCGCTGGAGAGGCTCGTCCGGCCGGTGGCCGTCGACACTTCGAGCGGCACGAGGCTCATCGCCGGGCTGCCGATGAAGCTCGCGACGAACATGTTGACCGGATTGGCGAACACCTCCGCCGGCGAGTCATACTGCTGCAGCAGACCGCCATTCATGACCGCCATCTTGTCGGCCATGGTCACGGCCTCGAGCTGGTCATGCGTGACATAGATGATGGTGGCGTTGAGGTCCTGGTGGAACCGCTTGATCTCCGAGCGCATCTGCACGCGCAGCTTGGCGTCGAGGTTGGAGAGCGGCTCGTCCATCAGGAACACCGCCGGGTCGCGCACAAGCGCCCGGCCCAGAGCCACGCGCTGCTGCTGGCCGCCGGACAATTCGCGCGGCCGGCGTTCCAAGAGATGGGTAATGTCCAGCACCTTGGCCGCGTCCATCACCTTGCGGGCAATCTCTTCCTTGGGCAGCTTGCGCATCTGCAAGGGAAAAGCCAGGTTCTGGAACACCGTCTTCTGCGGATAAAGCGCGTAATTCTGGAACACCATGGCGATGTCCCGGTCCTTGGGGTCGAGATCGTTGACGATCCGGTCCCCGATCACGATGTCCCCCGAGGTGATGGGGATCAGCCCCGCCACCAGATTCAGCGTTGTCGTCTTGCCGCAGCCCGAAGGGCCGACCAGCGCCACGAATTCCCCGTCATTGACCGTCAGCGACACATCCTTGGCCGCATAGACAGAGCCATAGGTCTTGACGAGATCCTTGAGTACCACCTGCGCCATGATAGACCTTTCTCAGTGTTTGACCGCGCCCTCGGTGAGGGCTCGCACGAAGTATTTCTGAAGAATGAGGAAAAGCACCACGACCGGCACGCTCATCAGGAAGCTGGCCGCCATCAGTCCGGGGAAGTCCGTCGTGTTCTCCGAGAAGAACCGCTGGATGCCCACGGGCAGCGTCAGCTGCTCGTTCCGCGTGAGGAAGGTCGCGGCGTAGATGTATTCGTTCCACGCCCCGATGAAGGAATAGATTGCCGTGGCGATGATGCCCGGAACCGACAGCGGCGTGACGATCAGCAGAAACGCCTGGAAGCGCGTTGCTCCGTCGATCCGCGCCGCCTGTTCGAGCTGGACCGGAATGTTGTCGTAGAAACCCTTGAGCAGCCAGATGGCGAGCGGCAGGCCGAAGGTGAGATAGGTCAGCACCAGCGAGCCGTGGGTATTCACCAGCCCCAGCCAGCGCATCAGTATGAACAGCGGCACGAGAAAGATCACGGCCGGGAACATATTGCGCAGCAGCACCGAGAAGAACAGGAACTTGCGGCCCGGAAAGCGGAAGCGCGAGAAGGCATAGGCCGCCGGCACCGCCACCGCCACGGCCAAAACCGTGGTCAGCACGGACACGAAAAGGCTGTTCCAGAAGAAGCGCAGGAAGTCCTGTCCCACGCTGTTCTGCGGATCGAGCAGCTTCTGGTAGCTGGCCAGCGTCGGCTCGTCGGGCCACCATTGCGGGGGAAACTGCATGGCGGCAAAGCCGGACTTGATGGAGGTCAGCAGCATCCAGATCATAGGCACGGCGGTATAGAGCAGCATCAGCACCAGGAAGATGCGTCCGCTCCAGCGCCAGCCGTCGATGCCCTTCTTGCTGCGCACGCGGACGGGTTCGGAAGTCGAGCTCATGCCCCCTGCTCCTTTTCATTGCCGCTCAGCGCGCGGACATAGAAGTAGCCCAGCACCATCAGGATCACGAACAGCAGCACCGAATAGGCCGCCGCCACGCCCCAGCGTTGCCGCCCGAAGGCCAGCTCGTAGATATGGGTGATCCAGATATGGCTGGCATTGGACGGACCGCCGCCGGTCATGATCCAGGGCACGATGAAGGAATTGAAGTTGGCCACGGCCAGCAGCAGGATGGTCACGGTCGAGACGCCGCGCAGATGCGGGAAGGTCACGTGCCAGAAGCGCTGCCAGGCGCTGGCGCCATCCACCTTCGCGGCCCGCAGCAACTGCTCGGGTACGGTCTGCAATCCGGCCATGATCATGATCATGGCGAAGGGAAACTCGCGCCAGATATTGACCACGATCAGCGAAGGCAGCACCGAATTGACGTTGTCGATGAAGTTGGGCTGCCGCTCGACCAGTCCGAGCTGCACCATGACGGCGCCGATGATCCCGAAATCGGAGTGGTAGATCCACTTCCAGATATAGGACGCGGCCACCGCGCTGATGACCCAGGGAATGATCAGGATGGCGCGCAATATGGCGCGGCCGAAAAAGTCCCGGTGCAGCGCCAGCGCACAACCATAGCCGAGCACGAAAGCGATCAGCGTCGAGGCTATGGTCCAGATGAAGGTATTAATCGTGACCTTCCAGAACACGTCGCTCGACAGGATCGTCGAATAGTTTTCCGTGCCGACAAAGATCTTGTCGCGCAGCTGCAACCCGGGCGGTGTTTTAAAGAAGGAGAGTTCGATCGTGTAGTAGATGGGATAGGCGATCACGATCAGCATCACGATGATCGCCGGCAGCACGTAGAGATAGTCGGCGCGACTGGTCCACATCTGCTGGAAGACATTGGGGCGTCGGAACACGTCTTTGCGCGCGGCCTCGGCCCGGCCTGAAGCAATGGTCATTGGCAAACGCCCTTGTCCTGGCTCGGAAGGGAAACCGGCGGCAAGACGTGCCGCCGGCAGGGGATTGCTGGCCTAGAGGCCGCCACCGTCGGTGACGTTACGCACTTTCTCGGCTGCGTCCCTGGCGGCTTCTTCCACCGTCATCGCACCGGTCAGGGCGTTCTGCAGCATGTCCGGAATGATGATGTTCATGATTTCCGGGGTTTCCGGCAGGGTCGGGAACGGAATGCCGTAAGGCAGCATGGATGTGGTGACGTCCAGGAACTCGATGGATTCCAGGCGCTCCTTCATCCACTCGGTCTTGAAGCCGTTGAGGTTACCGGGGTTGGAGCCGGCATAGGCCATCTTGAGGCTCCATTCCGGGCTGGTCCAGAAGCAGACCATGGCCTTGGCCGCCGCCTCGTCCACCACGCCGCCATCCACATATTCGGGATTGAGGATGTGGATGTTGGAGCCGCCGAACACCGCGGCGCGCTTGCCGTCGGGGCCGGTCGGGATCAGGCCATAGCGCATGTTGTCGATAACGGTCTGCGCCTTCTCCTTGTCCGCGCCGGTGGCCTTGGCCTGAAGATCGAGCATCACGTCATAGTCGGACGGGTGCGAGATCATCATGCCCAATTGGCCCGCGAGGAACAGTGGCTGGTTGTCCGCCTGCTGGTTGGTCAGCGCCGAGACCGGAACCGACTTGTCCGTGACATACATGTCGTAGGACGCCTGCAGGGCGCGGATGCTTTCCGGGCTGTCGAGCCGGATTTCCTCGTAGGTCGGACTGGGGTCGGCTTCGTCGAAGACGCCGCCACCATAGGCCCAGAGCTGCGGCATGAACCGGTAAGGCGTGTTGCCGGCATTCTTGCGGGCAACCAGCCCGTAACCGGCAATGCCGAGCTTCTCGTTGATCTGCTTGGAATAGGCGACAACGTCATCCCAGGTGGCCGGCGGATTTTCGGGATCAAGGCCTGCCCGCTCGAAGATATCGGCATTCCAGATGAAGGCCATGGTCTCGTTGTTGGTGGGGATGCCGTATGTCTTGCCTTCCCACATCACCGACTTCATCGCGCCCGGCCAGAAATCCTCGGTCTTCCAGCCAACATCCTCAGGAGCGAGTTCCTGCAGATAACCCTTGGAAGCGAATTCCACCCCGCCAAGGATTTGCAGGCGCACGACCATCGGACCGGCATTGCCCAGAAGCGCGGTACGGAATTTATCCAGCAGATCGTTGTAGGTTAGCGCCTGTTCTTCAAGCTGGATGTTCGGATAGGTTTCACGGAAGGCCGTGAAGAAGTCGCGGTAATACTGGCGCAGCAGGTCCGGGTCGCCCTCGAACACGCCCTGGTACCAGAAGGTCAGTCTGCCTTCGTAATCCAGGGGAGTGACGGCGCCGCACTGCTCGGCCGTGTTGTAGGTTTCGGTGCCGGCGATGGACCGGACATATTCGGGTGACCACTGGCTGAGATCGACACTCTGGCCCATCACTGACGAGGTCAGCAGCGAAGCGGTCACGGCAGAGACCATCGCGCCGTGCGCAAGCGCACGACCCAACTTGAAGTTCGTCATTATATCCTCCTGTCAGCCCACTGCGTCTGAGCGCAGCAGGATCCCTCGCGACAGGCGAACATCCGGGCTTTGCCTCTTTATGTGCATCTGTCAGCGCATGCACCGTTGCAGATGCCAAATAGCGTGTCAACAGGATCAGATCGTACATTGTTTGAAGAATGCTGTGTATGATAAGGGTGATCCAACAGTCGTCTTGGGGGACGTGTTTTGCCGACCAGTGACTTCAAGATTTCCCCGCCCGCCGGGCTTGGGGAGATGGACGTTTCGAGCCAGCGCGCAGTCTCGCTTTACGAGATCATCCGCGATGACATCCTGTCCGGCCGCTTGCAGCCCAATGAACGTCTCGTGGTTGCAGACCTTGCGGAACGCCTGGGCACGTCCACCAATCCTGTGCGGGAAGCCCTGCAGATGCTGCGCGGCGAGGGCTTTGTCATGTTCTCGCCCAATCGTGGCGCGCGCGTGCGCCCCATCGACCACGAATTCGTGCGCAACATCTATGAGATCAGCGCCCTGATCGAGCCGGCCCTCACCCGCTGGTTCGTCGGCATGGTCACCGATGCCGAAATCGCCGAACTCGAACGCATCCAGCGGCTGATCGAAGAAAACAATTTCGTCGATGCCGTGCTCCATAGCGGACTCGACGTGCAGTTCCACAGCGTGGTCTACCAGCGCCACTACAACAGCCACGCCGCCGAAATCTGGTGGAAGCATCGTCAGGTGCTCCGCTCGGTCACTCAGCGCCTGCCCTATACGCGGGCGCGCCGCAGCCAGGTCATCGGCGAGCACCGCGAACTCATCGGCTTCATCAAGGCGGGCGAGGCCGACAAGGCCGCCGAAGTCGTGGCCCGCCATGTCGAAAATTCAGGCCGGCATATCGTCGAGCAGATGCGCGCCTATGGGACGCAAAAAGCGGGATAGGCCGGAATAAGCGACCCCCGAAGGGGGCGATTGGGAGGGGAAAATGAAGATCACGGGCGTCAAGCCGTGGCTGATCAAGACCGACGCATCTTATTGGGGAGAGTTTCTCTTCGTGGAGGTGACGACGGATGAAGGCGTCTCGGGTTGGGGCGAAATAACCTCCACCACCTATGTCGCCAACCGCGCCCTGTGCGTCATGCTGCGCCAGATCAGCAAGATCGTGGAAGGTGATGATCCGCGCCACATCGAACGCATCTGGCACAAAGTCTTCCGCAACTTCACCTATATGGGCAGCCGCGGCGCCGCTGTCGAATGCGTCAGCGCCATTGACATTGCACTGTGGGACATTCGCGGCAAGGTCCTGGGCCAGCCCATCTATGAGCTTCTGGGCGGCGCGGTGCGCGAGGACGTGCTCCTCTACACCCACCCCGACCAGCGCAAGTTCACCACCAAGGAGGGCGTCGTCCAGGAAATCCGCGACATCGTCGCGTCCGGACACACCGCGCTCAAATTCGACCCCTACCCCTATCAGGGCCTGCCGGGCGTCACAGGCATTCACCGCGAGCAGGGCGATGGCTATCTCGACGGCTCCATGAGCCGCAAGCATGCCCGCGAAGCCGCCGAATTGACGGCCCTCATTCGTGAGACCGCAGGCCCCGATGTCGATATTCTCATCGACGCGCATGGCCGTTTCGACGTGCCCACCGCCATTCGCTGCTGCCGCGACCTCGAAGAGGCTGGCGATATCGACTGGTTCGAGGAACCGGTGCCGCCCGAGAGCTTCAATGCCCTCAAGCAGGTCCGCGACAAGGTCAGTGCCGCCATATCATGGGGCGAACGCGGCCATACCAAATGGGACTTCGTGCCCATCCTCGAAAACAAGCTCGCCGACTACATCATGCCCGACGTCACCTGGTGCGGCGGCATTACCGAACTCAAGAAAATCTCGGCGCTCTGCGAGGCCTATTACATCCCGGTTTCCCCGCACGACGCCGCCGGCCCGATCAACGTCGTCGCCGGCGCCCAGGTGATGATGACCGTGCCCAATTTCTACCGCCTCGAGACGTCCGAATGGAACCTCTCGAAATACGATCACCTGATCGACAAGCCGCTCGACAATTCCAACGGCGCCCTCAAGCTCAACAGGGCGCCCGGACTCGGTATCGAAATGAACCGGGCCTATCTCGAAGCCAATGCCATCGAAGTCGACTGAAGACGGGATCAATCCCGCTAATTCCGGAGGAGAAATGACTATGGACGCGCGGACCGCCGCAGAATCAATCGAAGAGAATGTGCGGACAGCCTCACGGCCCAGCGAGTTGCGCATTACCGACATGCGGGTTGCCGAAATCACCGGCGCCCCGTTCCAGTCGGCGCTGCTCAAGATCTACACCAATCAGGGCATTGTCGGTTTCGGCGAAGTGCGTGACGGCGCCAGCGCCACCTATGCGCTGATGCTGAAATCGCGCCTTCTGGGCGAAAATCCCTGTGACGTCGATCGCCTCTTCCGTCGCATCAAGCAGTTCGGTGGCCATGGCCGCCAGGGCGGCGGCGTCTCGGCCGTCGAAATCGCCCTCTGGGATATCGTGGGCAAGGCCTATGGCGTGCCGATCTACCAGATGCTGGGCGGCAAGTTCCGCGACAAGGTCCGCATGTATTCCGACACCGATGCGGAAAAGCCCAGCGGCACCGAAACCGGCAAGCGACTCAAGGAGCGCATGGACCTCGGCTTCACCTTCCTCAAGATGGACCTTGGCCTCATGCAGATCGCCGACGTGCCCGGCGCCGTTGTGGCTCCCGCCGGCTCGCTGGAAGGCTACCGCGTGCATCCCTCGCGCGGCTCGGTCAAGACCATGGAAGACCGCCGCGCCCGCAACGCGGTCTACGACACCCACAATGTCCGCCACCCCTTCACCGGCCTCCACTTCTCCGACAAGGGGCTCGATCTCCTCGAGCAATACATTGCCGAAGTGCGCGAAGTGATCGGCATGGACGTGCCGCTGGCCATCGACCATGTCGGCCACATCTCCCTGCAGAACGGCATTCGCCTCGCCCGCCGCATCGAAAAATATGTGCCGGCTTGGCTCGAGGACGTCATCCCCTGGCAATATGCCGACCAGTACCGCCAGCTCCAGCAGGCCACCACGGTGCCCATCTGCACCGGCGAGGATATCTACCTCAAGGAAGGCTTCGAGCCCCTCCTCAAGAGCGGCATCTCGGTCATCCACCCGGACCTGCTGACCTCAGGCGGCATTCTCGAAACCAAGAAGATCGGTGACGCCGCGCAGGAATACGGCATCGCCATGGCCATACACATGGCCGAAAGCCCCATCGCCTGCATGGCCGCGGCCCACGTCGCCGTCGCCACCGAAAATTTCATGGCGCTCGAATATCACACGGTCGATGTGCCCTGGTGGGACGACATCGTCACCGGCCTGCCCAAGCCCATCGTTCAGGACGGCTTCATCACCGTCCCCGACAAGCCGGGCCTGGGCATCGACGACATCGTCGACGACGTCCTGATGGAGCACCTCGATGTCGGCGTGACCGGCATCTGGCAACCCACCGACCGCTGGGACGACGAATACTCCTGGGACCGCACCTGGAGCTAGTGCCCCCAAACACCGCACGTCACCCTCGGGCTTGACCCGAGGGGGCTGCACTTGGCTCACCGGCGCAGAAAGGTGTTGGCGCGTAATGCGCGAACCGCTCATGCGCTCGCTCTGCCCACGGAGGAATGTCATGAAAATCACCGACCTGCGCTGCGCCGTCATCGGCCGCCACCCCATCGTCCGCATCGTCACCGACGAGGGCATCTACGGACTGGGTGAAGTCGAATATACAAAGCCCTACCTCAAGCCCTTCGTGCTTCACTTCAAGGAAGCCCTGATCGGCGAAGACGCCACCGACGTTGAGCGCTGCATGTTGAAAATCCGCCAGCGCGGCAGCTTCAAGCCCTATGGCGCGGCTGTCTCGGCCATCGAACACGCCCTCTGGGACATTGCGGGCAAGGCCGCCAATGTGCCGGTCTACAAGCTCCTCGGCGGCAAGGTGCGCGACAAGGTCCGCGTCTATAACGGCTCCATCCGCCAGAAGCGCAGCGGCGACCGTCCGGAGGATTATGCCGCCGACGTCAAATGGATGATGGAGCGGCCCGAAAACTTCTTCATGGTCAAGCAGGGCATCTCCTTCCACTCCAACATGAAGGACACGATTCCCGACTTCCACTACGGCATCACCCAGACCAAGTCCGGCTATCACGGCGCCATGGATCAGGGGCAGATTTCCGAGCGCGGCTTCAACCACATGCTCGACTGCGTTGCCGCCATGAAGGAAGTCTTGGGCGACAAGGTCTCCCTCGCCCTCGATTGCGGCCCCGGCTGGTTCCTCAACGACGCCATCCGCTTTGCCCGTGCAGTGGAAAAATACGATCTCATGTGGCTCGAGGACATGCTGACCGGCGACTATGTCCCCTGGGTCAATCCCCAGGCCTATCGCGAGCTCACCACCTCGACCTCAACCCCGATCCACACCGGCGAGCAGATCTATTCCCGGCACAATTTCAAGGAGCTGATCGAGACTCAGGCGGTCCGCGTGGTCGGCCCCGATCCGGCCGATATCGGCGGCATTGCCGAACTCAAATGGGTCGCAGAGCACGCTTACATGCACTCGATCATGATGGCGCCCCACGGCACCGCCAATGGCCTTTTGGGCCTCGGGGCGCTGATCAATGTCTGCGCCACCCTGCCCGCCAACTACATTGCCTTCGAATATCCCAGCGCGTCCGACCCCTGGTGGGAGGATATCGTCATCGGCCTGCCCGAAGGCCGGATCGTCAAGGACAGCCATATCGACCTGCTCGAATCGCCCGGCCTCGGCCTCGACATCGATCCTGAAGGCGCGAAAAAGTACCTGCTCGAAGAGGACATGGATTTCTTCGCCCCCTGATCCGCTCCCGATCAACGATAAGCCTCACCATCCCGGCCACGCGCCGGGATGCGTGCTTTCGGCCCGAAACCGCCTCGTCTGTCGTAAATTCGCCGAATCCCGGACAACAAAAAAGCCGCCTCGCGGCAGCTTCTTGTTTGTCACCCACTAGATGACTGGTGCGGTCGAGAAGACTCGAACTTCCACGCCTCGCGGCACAGCGACCTCAACGCTGCGCGTCTACCAATTCCGCCACGACCGCACTGTGTGGTAGAAGCTTCAGCGCCATTGGCCCCGAAGCGAGTGGGGATGTAGCAAAGCCCGCTCACAACCTCAAGCGATTAAATCGCAATTTTCTCTGTGCCTGTGGAAGTTTCTGACGTGGCCGCCGCAGAGGCCTTCAGCCGATGCGAAAAACCTTCTCGGTCACGAAGACGCGCAGGTGCCCCTCTTCTACATTCACCTCGCCTTTGGCGATCAGCGTATTGTTGGCATAGATCTTGAGCGGATCGTGCTCGGTCGCATCTAGTTCGATCACGGCGCCACGGCCCATGCGCAGCAGGTGATGCACCGGCATGGTGGTCGCGCCCAGTTCGACGGTGATATCGACTTCAATATTGTCGAGAGTGCTCATAGATAAGGACAACAAGCCTTGCGCCGCAGCGCGGGGATGGAATGCGCCGAGAATGGATTGGGCATGGTTAGTGAAGCGTTAACAGCACACCCGGATGCGTGCCAAATCCGGTCGAAACTGCGCCGCGCCGACGGCAAGACGGTTGAATGGACCATCTTCGACGCACCCGTGCCCTATGAGACGGCGCTGGTCATGATGGATGAGCGCGTGGCTGCCATAGCCGCCGGCACGGCTTCCGAAGCGGTGTGGCTGCTCGAGCATCCCCCGCTTTACACATCAGGCACCTCCGCGCGCCCCGAGGACCTGCTCAATCCGCGCTTCCCGGTCTATCCCGCCGGGCGCGGCGGCCAATACACCTATCACGGCCCCGGCCAGCGCGTGGCTTATGTGCTGCTCGACCTCACCCAGCGCGGCCGCGACATCCGATGCCTCGTGCAGGGGCTTGAGCAATGGGTCATCGATACGCTCGAAGCCCACAATGTCGCCGCCGGCCGTCGCGATGGCCGCGTCGGCGTTTGGGTCCGGCGCCCGGAAAAGGGCGAGAATCGCGAGGACAAGATCGCCGCCATCGGCGTGCGCGTGCGCAAATGGGTCACCTTCCACGGCATCTCGCTCAATGTCGCGCCCGATCTCTCGCACTACGACGGCATCGTGCCCTGCGGCATCACCGATCAGGGCGTCACCAGTTTCGAGGACCTGGGCGTGCTCATTTCCATGCCGGAAGTCGATTCGACCCTGCGGCGGCGCTTCGAAGCCATCTTCGGACCCACCGAGCGCGCGCGGGTTTCCCTTGCGATTCCGGCGTGACCCACTAGAACCCGCAACCACCAAGCCGCCGGGAGGTTTTCGTGCGGCACAGACACACATAGAATGGCCCCACCGGAATCGAGGACGCACGCCATGACCCTGGACGACCTGAAGAGACTGTTCACGCGCCAGACGCTGTTCCGGCTCGACGCCATCCTGTCGCCCCTGCTGGTGCCCATTTTCTACGCGCTGGGGCTGGCAGCCATTCTGCTCTGGGCCATCAGCCACTTCTTTTTCCGCTTCAGCACCGGCTTTGGCGACGGGCTTTGGGGCATCCTCGAAATCCTGGTCTTTGGCCTTCTGGCCTTTGTCGGCTTGCGCATCGGCTGCGAGGCGCTGCTGGTCTGGTTCAAGAATCACGAAGCCGCCGGCGAGAACGTGCAGCGCTCGCGCTACTCGACCTCGCTGCTCGATGAAGTGCGCGACGCCATCCGCGACCTGGCCGAACAGGGCGAGGACGCCGACTTTGCCGAGGCCGACGAATACATCACCCCCGCCACCGAGCCCCTGCCCCAGACCGGCGCGCCTGCTGCGGGCACGACCACGCTACGCGAACCGGCCACAGCGCCCGGCGAAACCCACAAGCCCCGCCGCACCGCCAAGCGCACGCCCCCCTATTCCCTGACCTGACGCAAAAGGCCGCCCCACCGGGCGGCCTTTCTGTTTGGATGAACGGCTGTATCTGCTCACCCGAAGGCGGTGCCGCCTACTGCTTGTTGACGCTCCAGACGCCCGGACCGGCAAACACCAGGTACAGGAACACAAAACAGAACAGGATCGGTGCGTCGCCGCCATTGTTGGTCGGGAACAGGTTGCCGGGCGCATGCGCCATCCAATAGGCAACGGCCATCGTGCCGGAGGCGAGGAAGGCGGCCGGGCGGGTAAAGAACCCCACCAGCATTAAAAGGCCGGTGACAATCTCGATGACGCCGGCGAACCAGAAGATGCTGCCCACCGGCGGCATGAATTCGGTGGCTGGGAAGCCCACAAGCTTCTGCGTGCCATGCAGCAGAAAGAGGAAAGCGGCGACGATGCGCAGCACGGCGAGGGCCTGCGGCGCATAGGCGGAGAGACGATCGAACATGATGAGTTTCCTGAAGTCGGCGCACATCGGCGCGGGACCATAGGGCTACTCGAAGCCATCGTTCTCCGAAACAGGGCCATTTCCGCACGCACTGTTCGCCAATCGGGTCCATTCAAGACCCCGTGTCCACCGCGTGAGGCAAGGCTGCCGCGCCCTCTGCGAAGGACGGTCACATTGCGTAACCGTCCGTTTTTCTGTATGAGGCCGCATTCAATCCAGCATTGGACACGGGGCGACGGCTGTTTTTGGGCTGTCCCCGCCGCACAAACTCAATAATCGGAATACCCTCGCGCATGACACAGGCGCCAAAAATTGGCCTCGTCAGCCTCGGCTGCCCCAAGGCTCTCGTCGATAGCGAACGCATCATGACCACGCTGCGTGCGCAGGGCTATTCGTTCAGCCGCGATTACGCCGGCGCCGACATCGTGCTCGTCAACACCTGCGGCTTCCTCGATTCCGCCAAGCAGGAAAGTCTGGAAGCCATCGGCGAAGCCCTGAACGAAAACGGCAAGGTCATCGTGACCGGGTGCCTGGGTATCGAGGAAAACCTCATCCGCGAAACCCACCCCTCCGTGCTCGCCATTACCGGCCCGCATCAATACGAAAGCGTTGTCTCGGCGGTCCATGACCACCTGCCGCCCGTGCCCAACCGCTTTGTCGACCTGGTGCCCGAAAGCGGCCTCAAGCTGACGCCGCGCCACTACGCCTATCTCAAGATTTCCGAAGGCTGCAACAATCGCTGCTCCTTCTGCATCATCCCCCAGATTCGCGGCGACCTCGCCTCGCGCCCGGCCGCCGGCATTCTGTCGGAAGCCGAGGGCCTCATCCGCTCCGGGGTCAAGGAACTGCTGGTCATCTCCCAGGACACCAGCGCCTACGGTCTCGACCTCAAATATGCCACGAGCAAGTATCGCGGCCGCGAAGTCCGGGCCAAGTTCTACGATCTGGCCAAGGAACTGGGCGAGCTCGGCGCCTGGGTGCGCCTCCACTACGTCTACCCCTACCCCCATGTCGATCCGGTCATGGAACTGATGGCCGAAGGCCTCGTCCTGCCCTATCTCGACATTCCCTTCCAGCACGCCTCTCCCAACGTGCTCAAGGCCATGCGCCGCCCGGCGCATCAGGAAAAGACGCTCAACCGCATCCTCGACTGGAAGCGGCAGGTGCCTGACCTGACCGTGCGCTCGAACTTCATCGTCGGCTTCCCCGGCGAGACGGACGAGGATTTCGAAATGCTGCTCGATTTCATCGAGGAAGCCGAAATCGACCGTGCCGGCTGCTTCAAATACGAGCCCGTCACCGGTGCCACCGCGAACGAGCTTCCCGGCGTCGTCCCCGACGAGGTCAAGGAAGAACGCTTCGCCCAGCTCATGGAAGTGGCGCAGAACGTGTCCTTCGGCCAGCTTCAGAAGAAGGTCGGCCGCACCATCGACGTCATCGTCGACGATGTCCGCCCCGAGGAAAACCGCGCCATTGCCCGCTCCAAGTGGGATGCGCCGGAAATCGACGGCCAAGTCATCATCGACAATGCCACCAACATCAAGATCGGCGACATCGTCTCGGTCCGCGTCACCGACAACGACGAATACGACCTCTTTGCCGAACCGGCCGCGCCCGCCCTGGCCTGACCACCGCGAAAAAGTGATCGACGCCCGGGCAACGTCCCGGGCGTTTTTGCGTTCGTGCCTCAGGAAGTGGAGCCACGTTATGGAACGCTATTTTTTCAATCACCGTGACGCCGAGGGCCATCTGCAGCTCGACATCGACGGCATTCTCCTGCCCTCGCTCAACACCGCTCTTGAAGAAGCCACCTTTGCCGCCCAGGGCGCCGTTGCACTGGCCGAGGAGGAAACCAAAGGCTGCTTCGAAATCGAGGACGCCGGCCGCAAGCTCATCGCCCGCGTCCCCTACGAAGTGCGCCACTGACCCCTGGCTGATTTCCGACGGTCGATGCACCGTCCAAGCGCCCCCGGTGCCCTTACCGCGCAAAAGCGTCAAACGGGTTGTCGTGCGTGAGCCGCGTAATGGTGGCCTCATCCACCCCCGCCTCGCGCATGAGCGGCAGGAAAGTCGCCACCAGATGCGTATAGGGCCGTGGCGTGCCCCCACCCGGCTGGGCCGGGTCGTACCAGCCCATGTCATGGCTCAGCAGCAACCGCTCGCCCTGCCCGGCCGCGAGCGACTTCAGCACCAGATCCAGCGTCTCGCTATCCGGCACCCAGCCTATGTTGTCGATCTCGAGCCACGCCCCGCGGTCGAACACCGCCTGATGCAACCCGAAATCGGGCTCAGCCTGCGTGTGGATCGAAATGAAGCGGCTGGCCGACCCGCCCTCCGCCTCGATGATATCGAGCTGGTCAAGCACAACCCGCCCCTTGATCGTATGCGACCCGATGATCGCTCCGGTCTGCGCCGAAGCCCGCGCCGCCGCCCGTAGGATCTTTGACTCCATCGGCGTGATCCCGTCATCGCCGGCGCTGACCTTGATCCAGGCGGCAGCCACCCCGGTATCGCCCACGCCCTCGGTCAGCTCCTTGACCATCCAGCGTTCCAGATCGTCCGCCGAAGCCTCGGCCACCCAGTCCGGAATCCACGGCTCCCGGTAATTGCCCGTCGGCACGACGATAGGCATGCCGGTGGCTTTGGAGACCGCAAGGTCGATATCGACCCGCAGCGCCACCCCGCCGGTCGAGCATTCCACCAGCGCCGTCACCCCCTGCGCCTTGATCGCCTCGATCTGCGGCCCCATCAGCCGCACCACATCCTCCGGATCGGCAACCCCATAGCCGGGCGTGTTCGGCGTTCTCAAATCCACGAATACGTGCTCATGCGGCAGGATCAGCCCCAGCTCTTCCCGCTCATACCGCCCCAGCGTCGTGATCAGCTGCTTGCCCATGTGAACCTCCCGTTTCGCCCACTGTGCCGTTTCGAGATCAGATGTAAAGCGCCCATTCACCACCCCCGCTTGCCTTTCGCAACAAACGTGGCACGCTGTCGTTGTGGGAAGACTCACACAATGAGGAGGGTAATATGGGATTTGACGGAGTTGGTTGGCTCGCCGCGATTATCATCGGCGGTCTTGCGGGTTGGCTTGCGAGCCGGTTCATGAACTCGGGTGGCGGCGTTCTGATGAACGTCATCCTGGGTATCGTGGGGGCCATTATCGCCAGCCTGATCTTTGGCCTGCTCGGCATCTCCTTCGGGGGCTGGCTCGGCTATCTCATCGCCGGTTTCATCGGCGCCTGCATCATCATCGCCATCGCCAGGGCTGTCCGGCGCTAGCTGCCGGCCGAAAGAATTTGGCGTAAAGTCTTCGCCCGGCGAAACGTCTTTGCCGGGCGTTTTGCTTGGGTAAATTACTCATCCGAAACAAGCATTTGTCGCTTTACGCCGCGCTGAAACCCGTCGCATCACAGGGTCAATCGACCCAACCCGATGGATTTCAAGCGTCCGATGAACAAGCTCCTCGCCTCCGCTGTCGCCGCCCTGGCCCTCGCCGCCACGCCGGTTCTGGCCCAGCCCACCGACATTCTCAACGCCTCCTACGACATTGCCCGCGAGCTGTTCGAAGCTGAAAACGCTGCCTATGCGGCCACCGGGGCGACCACTACGATCAATCAGTCCCATGCTGGCTCCTCGGCCCAGGCCCGCGCCATCCTCGAAGGCCTCCAGGCCGATGTTGTGACCTTCAATCAGGTCACCGACGTCGCCCGCCTCGTCGAAGGCGGCTACGTCTCGGAAGACTGGCAGAGCGAATTCCCCAACAACGCGGCGCCGTTCTATTCCTTCCCGTCTTTCCTGGTCCGAGCCGGCAATCCCAAGAACATCACCGACTGGGGCGATCTGGCCGCCGAAGGCGTGCAGGTGATCTTCCCCAACCCCAAGACCTCCGGCAACGGCCGCTACACCTACCTGGCTGCCCGCGCCTGGGCGACCGAGGAATATGCGGGCGACGAAGCCAAGGTCGAGGAGTTCCTCACCAAGCTCTTCAACAACGTCCCCGTATTCGAAACCGGCGGCCGCGCGGCTACCACCGCCTTCACGGAGCGCCAGCTGGGTGACGTCCTTGTCACCTTCGAAGCCGAAACCCTGGCCGTCACCAATCTGCTCGGTGCCGACAATTATCAGCCGGTCACCCCCTCGGTCAGCTTCCTCTCCGAATTCCCGGTCGCCATCGTCGACAAGGTGGTCGATGCCCGCGGCAGCCGCAATGTGGCCAAGGCCTATCTGGATTTCCTATTCACCCCCGAAGGCCAGGAAGTGGCCGCCGCCAACTATCACCGCCCCTATGACGAAACCGTCCTTGCCGCCCATGCCGAGCAGTTCCCCGAAGTGCGCCTCGTGACCGTCGAAGACGAATTCGGCGGCTGGGCCGAGGCCTCCGAAGTCCACTTCGCCGACGGCGGCCTGCTCGATAAGGTGTTCCTCAACCAGTAATTCTGCCGCTCCCATCCCGCCCTCCCATTGAGGGGCAGGAGCAGTTGGGTAAACGTCGAAATACTGACCACACACTCGATACATTCCTCCCCCTCCTTCAGGGGGAGGTTAGGTGGGGGTTACTTCCTCCAAAACACAGGCGGGCCTAGGCTCGCCTCTCTGCATGATTAGGACCCCCATGCCCAAGCCAGCCAGCAAGCACCTGCTTCCCGGATTCGGGCTGACCATGGGCATTTCGCTCTTCTACATCACGCTCATCATCCTGCTGCCGATCGCCGCCATGCTGCTCAAGGTGTCCGGGATGGGCTTTGAGGAGTTCTGGCGCATCACCACTTCGCGCCGCGCCCTCGCCGCTTATCAGATCACCTTCTCTTCGGCCCTTTATGCCACCATCCTCAATGGCGTTATCGGCCTGCTCCTGGCCTGGGTGCTCACGCGCTACAGCTTCCCGGGCCGCCGCATTCTCGATGCGCTGGTCGATCTGCCCTTCGCCCTGCCCACCGCCGTTGCCGGCCTTGTTCTTGTGACGCTTTTTGCCAATACCGGCTGGTATGGCCAGGTCCTCGAACCCATGGGCATCAAGGTCAACTACACCCAGCTCGGCATCGTCGCCGCCATGACCTTCACCTCCATTCCCTTTGTGGTGCGCGCGGTTCAGCCCGTGCTGGAAGATCTCGACCAGGGCCTCGAATCCGCCGCCATGACGCTTGGCGCCTCCCGCTGGCAGGTCTTCACCCGCATCATCTGGCCCACCATCCTGCCGGCCTTTATAAGCGGCAGTGTTCTGTCCTTTGCCCGCTCGCTGGGCGAATTCGGCGCCGTCGTCTTTATCGCCGGCAACCTACCCGGCGTCACCGAAATCGTGTCCCTGCTCATCTATATCCGGCTCGACGAATACAATTACGAAGCCGCCGCCGCGCTGGCCTTCGTCCTCCTTCTCGTCGCTTTCCTCACCCTCCTCGCCACCAACGCCCTCGCCGCCTGGCAAACGCGCTACGTGGAGAGAAACGCATGACGGCGATGGCTTTGCACCTGCCCTTCTTCACCTCTCCTTCCGGGGGAGAGGTCGACCCGTCTTCGGGTCGGGTGAGGGGGGCTTCCTCGAACTCAGGCTTATTCAAGGCCCCCTCACCCGTCGGCTGCGCCGCCGGCCTCTCCCCCAGAGGGAGAGGTAAGGGAGGCACCCTATGACCACCCCCGCCCGTTCCCCCGGCCAGATCGCCCTCGTCGCGCTTGCCTTCCTCTTCGCCGGGCTGATCCTCGTCGTGCCTTTGGCGCTCATCTTCTCCTTCGCCCTGCGCGAAGGCGTCGGCGTTTATCTGGCGAACATCCTCCACCCCAACACGCTCCACGCCATCTGGCTGACCGTGATCACCGCCATCATCGTGGTACCGATCAATATCGTGGTGGGCGCCGCTCTCGCCTGGCTGGTGGCGCGCTTCCGCTTTCGCGGCCGGCAATTGTTGATCAGCCTCATCGAGCTTCCGGCCGCCATGAGCCCCATCGTCGCCGGCGTCACCTATCTCTTCCTCTATGGCGCCCAGGGACTGCTCGGTCCCTTCCTCCAGGCCAACAATATCCAGGTCATGTTCACGCCGCTGGCCATCATTCTGGTCAGCCTCTTCGTGACCGCCCCCTTCGTCGCGCGCGAACTCATTCCCCTGATGAGCCAGCAGGGCACCGAGGACGAGGAAGCCGCGCTGTCACTGGGCGCCAACGGCTGGCAGATGTTCGCCTTCGTCACCCTGCCCAATATCCGCTGGGCGCTGATCTATGGCGCCGTCCTGACCAATGCCCGCGCCATGGGCGAATTCGGATCGGTATCCGTCGTCTCCGGCGCGATACGCGGTCAGACCAACACCCTGCCGCTCCAGATCAATCTCTTGTTCAACGACTTCAACGTCACCGGCGCCTTCGCCGCCGCCTCCACCCTGACGCTGATCGCCGTCCTCACCCTCATCCTCAAAGCCGCCCTCGAATCCCGCCAGCACGGCTGACGCTGCCCTTCTTCACCTCCCCCTTCACGGGGGAGGCAAGCAAAGCTTGGCGACGCAGGAGCCTAGCGTCGCTCGGAAGGGGTGCCCACGCACCCAATCCTGCCCGCGACCACCCCTCCCCAGCCCTCCCCGTCAAGGGGAGGGTGTCGGACCACGCCTCCAACAACCCCTGTACCCCCCGCTCTTTCCGCACCTCCCCCTTCACGGGGGAGGCAAGCAAAGCTTGGCGACGCAGGAGCCTAGCGTCGCTCGGAGGGGGTGCCCACGCACCCAATCCCCACTGATCACCTCCTGCCCCCTGAACTCCCCAGCCCCCCTATCGTCACCCGCGGGCTTGACCCGAGGGCTCTCCCCTTCCTACACCGCTCTTCATGTGCGCAGGCCAGCATCAGCGAGCCGCCGCACCCGGAGTTGCCCATGCACACCACCCACACCATCCCCCTGCGCAACCGCCCGCCTCTCGTCCTCGGCCCGCGTGCACTGGTCATGGGCATTCTCAACGTCACCCCCGACAGTTTTTCCGACGGCGGCACCCACAATCACATCGATGCTGCCCTCGCACATGCCCGGCTCATGCTCGCCCAGGGTGCCGACATTCTCGACATCGGCGGCGAAAGCACACGGCCCGGCGCCGATCCGGTCGGCGTCCAGGAAGAGCTCGACCGCGTCATGCCTGTTATCGACGCGCTGCGCGCCGAGGGCATCGCCGCTCCCATTTCCATCGACACGATGAAGCCGCTCGTGGCCGATCAGGCGCTGCAGGCCGGCACCGATATCGTCAACGACGTCACAGGCCTTCAAGGCGCGCCCGAAATGGCCGAGGTGGCGGCGCTCCACGGCGCCCCGGTCATCGCCATGCACTGGGACCGCACTTGGACGGCCGAGACCGACCCCATCCCGTCCATGACCCGATGGTTTGGCCATAGCCTCGCCCTGGCCGAGGCAGCCGGCCTCGATCCGGCCCATGTCATCCTCGATCCGGGCTTCGGCTTCACCAAGACGCTGACTCAAAACTACAGCATCCTGCGCCAACTCCCCGAACTGATTCAGCATTTTCCAAACCAGGCCATGCTGATCGGCACATCGCGAAAGTCCATGATCGGTAAGCTGCTGGACAATCAGCCCGGCGAACGCCTCCCCGGCACGTTGGCCACCACCGTCCAGGCCTATGAGCGCGGCGGCCACATTTTTCGCGTGCATGACGTCGCCGAGAACCGCGACGCCCTTCGCGTCGCCGAAGCGACCCTATATGGTTTGCCGGATACGACCCCACGCTGACTGTCACCCCTGCCGAGGCCGGGGCCCATCTTGAGATTTGTTTTCGGGCTCGGCTCACCCGGCCAATGGACACTGCAATGACCCAACCCTTTACCGGCGACCGCATCATCCTCAATGACCTGGGCTTTTATGGCTATCACGGTCTCTTCAGCGAAGAAGCGCGCCTCGGCCAGCGCTTCCTCATCGACCTGCAATGCGGCGTCGATCTCTCGAGCCCCGCCCAGACCGATGCCATCGGCGCCACCGTGTCCTATGCCGACATCTATGATGTGGTGAAGGCCGCCTTCGAGACACGACGCATGAAGCTGATCGAAGCCGTGGGCCAAGCCATCGTCGACGATCTCTTCGCGGCCTTTTCCGACATCAACTGGATCATCGTCCGCGTCCGCAAGCCCGAAGCGCCCATTGCCATGGTGCGCGGCGAGGCCGCCATCGAACTCCATCGCGTCCGCCCCGCCTGATGCCGACAGCCTGGCTCAGTCTCGGCGCCAATATCGGCGATCCTGCCGCGCAGCTGGCCGATGCCGTCCGCCAGCTCGACGCCCACAGCCACATCGCCGTTACTGCCCAGTCGTCAATCATCCGCACCAGGGCCTGGGGCAACACCGATCAACCCGATTTCGCCAACATGGCCGTCGCGGTCAAAACGGACCTGACCCCAGTCGACCTGCTTCATGCCTGTCTCGACATCGAGCGCGACATGGGCCGGGTGCGCGTCGAGGTCTGGGGGCCGCGCGTCATCGACATCGACCTCATCGCCTATGAACGCGTCGAGATGGACACGGCCAAGCTGACCCTGCCGCATCGATTTGCCCACGAGCGCGACTTCGTTCTCGCGCCCTTGCGCGAAATTTCACCCGAGACTGCCCTTTGGATCACCACAAGGGCGAAAGCGGACCCTCAACGCTAACAGTCTGCTAGCGTATTCGGCCTCAAAGCAGCGACTGGACAACCTTCACGGCCACGTCGAACTCGACCCGCCGCTTGGCGCGCCGCTCCATGGCTTCCTCGTCCTCGCCCCAAAGCCGGATCTGGTGATCCTCGTCCACATGGGCGGCGTCCCACACTTCGTCTGGCGTAAGCAGTTGATGCAAAAGCGCAATTGCCAGCAACCCCGATCCGGTCAGACCGGTAATGGACACCAGCGCCGTCAGGCTATGCAGCCCTTGCCCCTCCAGCGCTAAGTCCAGCTTTTCGAGCGTACTAACCGGCTGCGGCTGATGGATAATTCCAATCGTCGGCTGGAACGCCACATCGAATTTCCGCGCCAGCTTCACCAGCGCGCCATCCCAGACGCGCTCCTGCTCGGCCACTAATTCCTGAGGAGAATCAGCGCGATAGAGCAAGAGGTCGTTGCCCACGAACTTGCCGATTTCAGCCCGGAAGGCCGGCACCATTTCCTCGCCGCTCTCGACCGCAGAATTGATCAGACGCGTCATCGGCATGGTGGCAGCGTCAATGAATTCGCCCTGCGCAGCCCACTCTTCGGCAATCGCCTGCGCAATCTCAAGCGCTTGAACGACAACGGGAATTTTCTTGCCGGGGGTCTTGAGCTGCCGCCCATCCAGGGTGATCGAATACCCGTCTTCTCCCCGGGCGACGTCCACCGTGGTATAAAACCGCTTTGGCAGTTCAACCTTGTTTAGATGCTGCGCCCGGCCATACCCGTCGTCACGGTGCTTGTGGGCTTCTTCGAGCTGGTCACGCATCTGAACTCTCCAAAAGCTGGTCGATGGCCGCCGGCAGGGCGGCATAGCTGTCGATGACAATGTCCGCACCGGCGCCGCGCAGTTCATTGGGCTGGTGGTAACCCCATGTCACGCCAATGGTTTTTGTTCCGGCGGCCTTGCCCATGGCCATGTCGAACGTGGTGTCGCCGACTATCACGGTGTCGCGCGGCGCGGCCCCGGTCTCGGCCATGGCGCGCAGCATCATGCCCGGATGTGGCTTGGACGGATTATGGTCCGGCGTCTGCAAGGTCGCAAAAAGCTCAGCAATTCCATGGAGTTGCGTCAGCCTATG
Organism: Pseudomonadota bacterium; assembly: GCA_023391095.1. GTDB lineage: Bacteria > Pseudomonadota > Alphaproteobacteria > Rhizobiales > Devosiaceae > Devosia. The sequence continues at coordinate 27,000 of JAEWBN010000014.1, read as the reverse complement.
CACGCCATTGAGGCCTTTGCCGGTCGCAATCCCCAAAAGCGTATCGGCCCGGGCGGACAGAAGGTTGAGCGCATCCCGCGCCCCGGGAAAGAGCCCTTCCCGCCCTTCCGCCGATACCAGCGCAGCCCGATAATGTGCGCGGTACTGGTCCGCCAATTGATGTGCCAGATCAACATCTTGGCGGCCGAGCAATTCCAGCATGGCCTCGGGCAGGCTGAGCCCGATCACCCGCCGAACCTTCTGCGGCGATGGCGCATCGAGGCCAGCCCCGGCAAATGTCGTCGCCATATGCTCGGCAATCAGCTCGCCCGTATCGATGAGCGTGCCATCCATGTCGAACATGACGAGTTTCAAACGCCATCCTCCGGATCAGTATTCTGCGCGTCAAACCGGTCGGCATCGAATCCCAGCGCATCAAAGCTTTGCCGCATGTGGGGCGGCAAAGGCGCTGAAATATCGATCTTTTTTCCGTTCCGAAGCGGCAGCGCGATGCGCCGCGCATGCAGGTGCAGCCCCTCTGCGAGCCCCGGCGCTTCCTGCCAGTTCTCGATGTTGAAGTAGCGCGGATCGCCAATGATCGGCGTCCCCAGTTGCGCCATATGCACGCGCAACTGGTGCGTCCGCCCCGTCACCGGCTTCAGCGTCACCCAGGCAAACCGGCGGCTCGCCGTATCGGTCGTGGAGTAATAGCTGAATGAGTGAACAGCCCCCGGCGCCCCGTTGCGCACCACCACCATCTGTTCGCCATCGGTGGTCTGCTGCTTGGCGAGGAAACAGGAAATTTCTCCCTGTCGTGGCGTGGGGTTACCGGCTACCACGGCCCAGTAGATCTTGCGCGCCGAGCGGGACCGGAACACCGAGCCGAAATGCTTTGCCGCCGCCGCCGTCTTGGCGACAACGAGGCAGCCAGAGGTGTCGCGGTCCAGCCGGTGCACCAGGCGCGGCGCCTCGCCCTGCTTGTTGGGCAGGTTCTTGAGCAGCCCATCCATATGCCGCAGCGTGCCGCTACCGCCCTGCACCGCGAGTCCATGAGGCTTGTTGAAGACGTAAAGGTCGTCATCCTGATAAAGGATCAAGTCCTTGAGAAAGCGAGCATCTTCCTCGTTGACCTTGAACGGCCTGACGGTGTCCGGATCATCGATGGGCGGAATGCGCACGGTCTGACCAGCGCTGAGCCGCGTGCTGGTTTGCACCTTGGCCTTGTCGACCTTGACCTCGCCATTGCGGATCAGCTTCTGCAGGCGGGCGAAACCGAGCTGTGGGAAATGCCGGGAGAACCAGCGGTCGAGCCGCATCCCGTCGTCATCCGCCGTCACTTCCCGATGTTGAACGCCACTCATGCTACGCTGCCTCTGCTGATCAGGAGCCCGAGATATAGGCCCGCAACGCAAACCACAACCGACAAGCCGACATAGAACAGCGCCTGCGCCAGTTCGCCCCGCTCCAGAAGCACGATTGTGTCGAGAGAAAAGGTCGAGAACGTGGTGAAGCCGCCCAGAAGCCCTACAGCCACGAACAGCCTGGCCTCCTCCTGCCAGGCCGGCAGGAGTCGGGCCATAAGGCCAACGAAAATGCCCATCGCCACCGACCCCAGAATATTGATGGCCAGCGTGGCGATCGGGAATGGTGTCGCAACGAGCCGCCCGAGAGCAGATGAGAGCGCGAAACGCGCCACCGCTCCGGCCGCGCCGCCGACACTGACCAGGACAAGGGCGTTCACTCTGGATAAACCACCGCAGAAACTGGAAAAATATCCATTTGATTGATCACCGCTTTGGGGTCACACAGGGAAGGACTGGGATTCTATCATAGCGTCGGGGGGCGAAAAATGGGCCGCTTGTTTGGATTTGCAGCAATCGCTCTTGCGGCAAGCATGCTTTCGGGCTGCGCCATGTTTGCGACCACGCGCGCCGATATTCCCGTCCAGATCATCGCCCAGGGCGCCATGGCCGAGACGGCGCCGCTCCGATACTGGGGCGACGATCCGGCTTTTTCCGCCAGCCACAAACGGGTCCGGCCCGGCTCGGACGGCCAGGTGGATTTCCTGACCCTGTCCGGCGGCGGCATCAACGGCGCCTATGGCGCAGGATACCTGGTTGGCTGGACCGCGTCCGGACAACGCCCGGAATTCGAGGTTGTCACCGGCATCAGCGTGGGCGCCATCATCGCCCCCCTGGCCTTCCTCGGCAGCAGCTATGACGACCGGCTTCAAGCCGTCTATATGTCCTTGAGCGCCGCCGCCAATCCGAAGCCGAACTTCATTTCCGCCCTCTTCGGCACCACCTCCATTCTCGACAATGCGCCGATCCGTGCAGCCATTGCCCAGGCGGTAGACGACACGGTACTGGACAGGATCGGCGAGGCCCACCGTCAGGGCCGCCGCCTTTACGTCGGCACCACCAATCTCGATGCCCAGCGCCCGGTGGTCTGGGATATCGGCGCCATCGCCAATAGCGGCGCTCCGAACCGGCTGGACCTCGTGCGAAACGTCATCATGGCGTCGGCTTCCGTGCCGACCGTGTTCGAGCCCATCATGCTCGAAGTCGCCAGCAATGGGCAGCGCTACAGTGAAATGCATGTCGACGGCGGCGTCACTGAACAAGTGCTGCTCATGCCTGGCGGCTGGGGCAATGTCAGCGGCAGCAAGGCCCGTCTCTACGTCATCTTCAATGGCGTAGTCGACGCAACGCCGGCCGTCGTCCAGCCGTCCAATGTGCAGCTGATGGGCCGGACGGTGCCGACCATGCTCAAATATCTCGGCCGCGCCAACCTGGCCGACCTTGCTAATTCGGCAAAGTCAGCCGGCATCCAGTTTCGGATGACAGCGATCCCGGGCGAGTTCCCCGAAAGCGATAACCTGTTCGGAACGCCCGAATGGTTGGCCCAGCTCTATCAGTATGGCTACCAGAGCGGCAAATCCGGGCATTGGCGCGACCGCAATTAGCGCTCGTCCTCCCCGCCTCCGCTGGCCTTGGCCGCCCGGAGGCGGCCGAAATAGTCCATGCGCTTGCGCAGGTCCCGTTCGAAGCCGCGCTCGACCGGCTGATAGAAGCTCTGCCGGCCGATCTTCTCGGGAAAGTACTCTTGGCCCGAAAAGGCCTCTGGCGTATCATGATCGTAGATATAGCCGTCGCCATATCCCTGCCCCTTCATAATCTTCGTGGGGGCATTGAGAATGACCTTTGGCGGCATGGGCGATCCGGTAGCCTTTGCAACCGAAACCGCAGCCTTATAGGCGGTGTAGACGGCGTTCGACTTTGGTGCGAGCGCCAGATACACAACGACCTGAGCCAGCGACAGCTCGCCTTCGGGCGAACCCAGCATCTGATAAGCATCGCGTCCGGCAATGGCCAGTTGCAGGGCTTGCGGGTCGGCCAATCCGATATCTTCCGACGCCATCCGGATCAGCCGTCGCGCCAGGAACAGCGGGTCCTCGCCGGCATCCAGCATGCGTGCGAAATAGTAGAGGGCCGCATCCGGATCGGAACCGCGAATGGTTTTGTGTAGGGCCGAGATGAGGTTGTAGTGGCCGTCCTGCGCCTTGTCGTAGATGGGCGCCCGCCGCTGCACGACGCTAAGGAGGCTCGTGGGCGTCAGTGTCTCGCCTTCCTGAGCAGAAGCGAGGATCTCCTCCACGAGACCCAGCAGGGCGCGTCCATCGCCATCCGCCAGGCCCAGAAGCGTTTCCCGCGCTGCCTCATCGAGCGGAAGCTTCGCTCCCAAAAGCGCCTCGGCTCGTGCCAGCAGCTTTTCAAGATCATCGCGCCCCAGCGACTCGAACCGGAGGACCTGGCTGCGCGACAGCAGCGCCGCGTTGAGTTCGAATGACGGGTTTTCAGTCGTGGCGCCAACAAGCACCACTGTCCCGTCTTCCATGACGGGCAGGAAACTGTCCTGTTGGGCACGGTTGAAACGGTGGATTTCGTCGACGAAGAGCAGTGTCCGATGGCCGGACAACCGCTCGAAACGGGCCTTCTCGAACACCTTCTTGAGGTCGGCGACGCCTGAGAAAATCGCAGATATCTGCTCGAACCGGTAACCGATCCGATCCGAAAGAAGCCGGGCCACGGTCGTCTTTCCCGTGCCCGGCGGTCCCCAAAGGATGAGTGATCCGAGCCTGCCGGATGCCAGCATCCGCCGCAGTGTACCGCCTTCTCCGAGCAGGTGCTCCTGCCCGATCACTTCATCCAGTGTCTGCGGGCGCAACTGGTCCGCAAGCGGGCGGGCCTTGTCAGTTTCTGAGGGTTCGGCGGCGAATAGGTCGGACATGGCCTGCTTCTACCCCAAATTCCGCGCCCTTCGAAGCCGGGAGCCGGCTGTTTCAACCGATGAAGGCGTCCATATCCTCGATCCGCGCCGCCTCCTGCGCCGGCTTGTCCCAGCGAATGCGATTGATGCGGGGAAACCGGAGCGCCACGCCGGACTTGTGCCGCGCGCTCTTCTGCGCGGAGTCGAAGGCCACTTCGAAAACGAGTTCCTTCTGAACTTCGCGCACCGGCCCGAAGGCGGCGACCGTATGGGCGCGGATCCAACGATCAAGCTGCTTGAGCTCTTCGTCCGTAAAGCCGAAATAGGCTTTCCCGATTGGCACGATCTCGTTCCCGCGCCACACGCCAAACGTGTAGTCCGAATAGAACGAGCTTCGCTTGCCGTGACCGCGCTGGGCATACATGAGTACAGCGTCCACCACATTGGGGTCGCGCTTCCATTTGAACCAGAAACCCTTTGGCCGCCCGGGCACATAGGGCGATGTCCTGAGCTTGAGCATCACCCCTTCGTGGCCATGCTCGTCGGCGCCCATGCGGCGCAGCTGGCCGAGCTCCTCCCAGTCAGAGAAATTCAGAACTTCCGAAAGATCGAGGCGAGTTTGCGGGTTGCGAGTGAACCAGGCCTCGAGCCGTTCGCGCCGCCCTTCCCAGGACAAGGCCCGGATGTCTTCGTCCCCGTCGAACAGCATATCATAGACGCGCACAAAGGCAGGCAGCTCTTTCATCTGCCTGGGCGACGCCACCTTCCGGTTGAGCCGCTGTTGCAGGTCATTGAAGCTGCGCGCATCGAAGTCATGCCCCACCAGCAGTTCCCCGTCGAGCACCGCTCGCCCCATGCCGGCGTCCACCACATCGGGAAAGCTTGCCGCAATGTCATCGCCGGTCCGCGAGAACATGGAGACCCCATCCCGCCCCAGGATGAGCTGAACCCTGATGCCGTCCCATTTCCATTCCGCCGCAAAGTCGCGCGGGTCGAGCTTTTCGAAGTCCTTGTCCTCAATTGGATTGGACAGCATGAGGGGATGGAACCGAGCCGTGTGGTCGATTTCCGGGCGCTCCGCCTTGCCATCGAGCCAGGCGAACAGTTCCGTATAGGGCGGCTTGATCCCGTGCCAGACCTCCTCGATGGCCTGGAGGTCGACGCCGCTCATCTCGGCCAGCGCCGACTTTGCCAGACGCGCTGAAACCCCGATACGCAGGGCACCCGTGGCAAGCTTCACCAGGGCCCAACGCTCATGGATGGCGGCCTGAGAGAGAAGCCCGCCGATCACCGTGGGCAATTCGGCTTTGCTCGTTGCGTTGAGAAGCGTTACCAGGTCGCTCAGCCGCGGCAACTCACCCTCGGTGCGGTGCGGCCATATCAGGGCAATGGTTTCACCCAAGTCACCGACATAGTCGTAAGAGAGCGCGAACAGCGTCTCGTCGACCTCATTCAGCACTGTCTGGCGAAGCAGCGCCGGTTTGACATTGGCAATGTCCAACTCCCCCGTCAGCACGGCCAGCGCGAGGCCCCGGTCCGGGTCGGGCACCTCGGCAAAATACTGAGCCAATGCCGTCAGTTTGCGGTTGCGCGATGGCGTGAGGGCCAGCAGTTCGAGCAGATCGGCAAATCGCTTCATTCCCCACCCTCACCGCCATCATCGTCCAGCCCTGGCAGCGCCAGCGGCTCGGCCTCGAGCCCTTGCTGGCGGCACCAATAGACCAACGCATCCTCGCGCCCGTGCGTCACCCACACCGTGGACGCCCCACTCCCGATGATGGATTCGTTGAGCTCGCCCCAGTCACAATGGTCCGAGATCACCAGCGGCAATTCCACCAGCGCCTGGCGAGCGCGCTGCTTGATGCTCATCCAGCCGGAGGCCTGGCAGACAACGGGATCCGGAAAGCGCCGGCTCCATACATCGCGGATAGCGGAAGGGGGAGCGATCACGATCTGACCGGCCATGGCGGCCTTGGGCATGCCTGTTGCAGGCACAAGTTCGCCCAGTGGTACGCCGAGCTCTTCATAAAGCGCGCAGAGCCGGATCATCGCGCCATGGAGGTAAATCGGCTTGTCCCAACCCGCATCCCGCAACAAGGCAATCACCCGTTGCGCCTTGCCGAGGGCGTAGCAGCCCACGAGATGGCACCTCTCGGGCTGCGCCGCCACTGACTTCAGCAATCGACCGATCTCGTCGGCGGGATGGGGATGAGTGAAAACCGGGAGGCCGAAAGTGGCTTCGGTTACCAGCAGATCGCAGTCCACGGGCTCGTAGAGCTCTGCGGTTCTGTCGGGCAACCTCTTGTAGTCGCCCGTAACCAGTGCTCGTTGCCCCTGCGCCTCTACGAGCACCTGCGCCGACCCCAGAATATGCCCGGCCGGGTGAAGGCTGAGTGTTGTGCCTTCAAAGCGCAACTGCTCGCCGAAGCGCAGGGACTCAAAACGCCCGGCGCAATCCTCGCCATAGCGGGTCTTCATGATAGCGATGGTTTCGGGCGTAGCCAGAACAGAGCCATGACCACTGCGCGCGTGGTCGGCGTGGCCATGGGTGATGATGGCTCGGGGCTTTGGCTCACCAGGATCGATCCAGGCGTCCAGTGAAGGCACATAGAGGTCGCGGTCGATGATGAAGCCCATGATGCCCTAAACGCCGCTCAGGGGCCTCTGGTTCACCCTGTGGCCTCAACCACTGACGATCGATCGCGTCACCCGTCCATTGCGTTTCAGAATGATCTGCCATGTCCGGACCCGCTGCGACGCGATCTGGCTGAATGTGGCGGCATCGGTCATTTCGATCTCGTTGAGCGCCAGGATAATGTCATCTACCCGCAGGCCCATCCCTTCTGCCGGCGAACCGGGCTCCACGTCAGTCACGATGACGCCACGAGCGTCATAGGGCAGCCCCTTTTGCTCACTGAGTGCCGGATCGAGCTGGCGCACGGTGACGCCAGCAAAGCGGGAATTGCCGGTGATGGAGGCGAGCGCGTCATCCCCGGCAAGGGGTGCGGTGTCGACGGGAAAGCCCACGACCTCGGTCGACCCGCCGCGCAGCCGTTCCAACCGCGCCGTGTCGCCGACGCGCTTCGTGGCGAGCCGGAAATTGAAGGCACTGGGATCGTCGACGCGCTGGCCGTCGATGGACAGGATCACATCGCCCGACTGGAAGCCGGCGCGCTCTGCAGGTCCGCCGGGCGCCACTTCTGTGATCATGGCACCGTGTGGCGCCGCAAGTCCGAGGCTTGCCGCGATATCCGACGTCACCGCCTGCATCTTGGCGCCGAACCAGGGCCGGACGATCTCGCCGCCCGAAACCCCCGCTTCGGCGACCAGCCGGGCCATATTGGCGGGAATGGCGAAGCCGATCCCGACCGAACCGCCCGACTGCGAGTAGATCGCGGTGTTGATCCCCACTAGGTGTCCGTCCATATCCACGAGCGCGCCACCGGAATTGCCGGGATTGATCGCCGCATCCGTCTGGATGAAAAACTCATAGTCCGTTGCTTCGACACCGGTCCGTGCAAGACCGGAGACAATGCCGCTTGTTACGGTCTGGCCCACGCCGAAGGGATTGCCGATGGCCAGAACCAGGTCGCCCACCAGCAGCGCATCGCTATCGGCAAAGGTGATAGCCGGGAACGTGGCCCCACGCGGATCCCGCACGCGCAACACGGCCAGATCGGTCTGCGTATCCTCGACCACGACGTCGACCGCAAATTCGCGACCGTCATTGAGCGCGATGCGAATGTCGGTGGCCCCGTTGATGACGTGGCTATTGGTCAGGATCACCCCGCTCCCCTCCACGATCACGCCCGACCCAAGCGAGCGCGATTCCCGCGGGCGCGTCTGGAAATACTGGTCACCGAAGAAGCGCGAAAAGAAGGGATCGTTGGCGAACGGAGATACCGTCCGTTGCTCAATCCGCGTGGCATAGACGTTGACCACGGAGGGTGCCACGGCGCTGACAACCGGGGCGAAGCTGAGCTTGATCTGGCCCTCACTTTGCGGCAGCTGCCGCTCGGCATTTGCTGCTGGCGCAATCTCGGTCTGGGCAAGAGGTACGCCGGGAGGCGACCATTGCGAAAGAGCCAGCGTCCCGGCTAGTCCCAAACCCACCAAAGCAAGAACCGAAAAAGCAAGCTTGCGCAACGACATGATCGACAATCCGGACTCAGTTTCGGAAGCATAAATGCCCCGACTCCAACTCTGACCAAAACGCCCGGATTCTGTCACGAAAATGACGTTTCGGTATTGTTGGTATTGCAGCCAAATAAACGTTTGCGCGAGGGGGCACACAGCCCTATATGCAGCGCTCACTTTGGCGCGTCGAACGGCTGGAAAGACCTGGCGCGCGCGGAAGGTTCCGCTTTCTCTCGAGCCCTGAAAGGCCTGTTGTCCAATGACCGACGCGCCGAAAACCGTCCATGCCAATACGTCTGCGCTGATTGCCGCAGAAGCGCCGGACTTTCCCTCGTTCCTGTTTTCGGAGCGGGAATTTCACAAGGCGATCAAGGTCTTCAAGAAGGGCTTTGACGGGCTTTTGACCTATGCGGTCAAGTGCAACCCCTCCCCGCACATCATCGCGCAGTTGCATGCCGAAGGTCTCAAGGCCTTTGACGTCGCGTCCAATGTCGAGATGGAGCTGGTGCGCGACTACGCCCCCGGCGCTGTCATGCACTACAACAACCCGATCAAGAACAAGCGCGAGATCGAGCGGGCCTACGAGGAATTCGGCGTCCGCAGCTTCACCATCGATCACCCCCAGCAGCTCGACCAGCTGGCCGCCGTCGTCTCGCCGAGCCGGGATGTCGAGGTGACGACACGCTTCAAGGCTGGCAAGGCGCTCAAGTCCTATGACTTCGGCATCAAGTTCGGCGTGATGGAACAGGCGGCGGCCGAAATCGTCACCGCCGTGGACAAGATGGGCTACACCCCCAGCCTCTGCTTCCATGTCGGCAGCCAGTGCGAAGACGCCTATGCCTATGAGCGGCACATCGCGGCCGCGGCGCGCATCGTGGAAGAGGCTGGTATCGAACTCAAGCGCCTCAATATCGGCGGCGGCTACCCGGCCCCCTACCCGACCAGCGTCGCGCCGCCGATGGACCACTACTTCGAAACCATCGCGCAGGCGGTTGATGACCACTTCGGCAAGAACAAGCCCGAGCTGATCATCGAGCCCGGCCGCGCTCTGGTGACGTCCTCGACGTCGCTGCTGCTGCGCGTCAAGCATCAGCGCGGCGGCCAGTCGGTCTATGTCAACGACGGCGCCTATGGCGCGCTTATGGAAGTGAAGTTCATGCACTTCACCCCACCGGTGCGCGTCTGGCGCGGTCCGCGTCTGCATGACAACAACGGGGAATTCAGCGAGTTCACCATCTGGGGTCCGACCTGCGACAGCTATGATGTGCTGCCGCAGGTCTTCACCCTGCCCGCCGATATCGATGAGGACGACTGGATCGAGTTCGGCCTCATGGGCGCCTATACGCAGGCCTCACTCACCCCCTTCAACGGCTTCATCCGCCGCGATCAGTATTGGGTCGACGAAGTCTATACCGGCAAGGACATGGCGCCGGCCGAGTAAGCTGCGCTCCTGAGATTATGAGGCCGCTCCGGTAAGCCGGGGCGGCTCTGCTTTTGGAGGAACCTCAATGCACTCCCTGCCGCCCCTGGAGACCCTTGGAAAACGCATCATGGTGCTGGGGCTGACCAATTCGGGCAAGTCCACTCTGGCCCAGGCTTTGTCGGTGCGGCTCGATATCCCGGCGATACATCTGGACCAGTTGCGGCACCTGCCGGGCACCAACTGACAGGAACGCCCAGATGACGATTTTGCCGCCCTTCACGACGCGGCCATCGCCATGCCTGCGTGGGTCATGGACGGCTCCTATTCCAGAGTCATGCCACAGCGTGTAGCGCGGGCGACCGGGATCATTGTCCTCACCGACACTCTTCTGACCCGCTACCGACGCTACATCGTCAGAACCCTGTTTCAGACGCAAAGGGCTGGCGGGCTAGAAGGGGGCGCGGACCGTCTAAACTGGAAGATGCTCCACTGGCTGTGGCACACCCGCCATTCGATTGGAAAGTATCGCCAGGTCGCCGCAAATTCCGGCCTTCCGCATGTCTTTGTGAGCAGCCAAGGCGAGCTCGACCACCTTTATGCGCAATGGGGACTTAGCCTGCCTCGGCGCGGAGCAGGCCAAACGAAATAAGACTTTCCGCAGCGCTGAGAATAGCCTCTTCCACACTGTGATAGGGCCGGCCGAGCAAAGCCTCGCCTTTGCTGCCATCGAAGTGTTTCTCGTTTCCAAGATCGTTGATGATCTGTCTCGTCGGACCACCCAGTGCCGCAATCACGCGGATCAACCAATCCGGGATGACGCGGCTGGTCACAGGATAATCAGGATAGGCCCGGCGCAGCACCTCCGCCACCTGCGCCAAGGTGGTGTATGGCCCAGTGCAGAGATAGCGCTGACCGACACTCTCCCGCTTCTCCAGTGCTGCCAGATGCAGTGCTGCGACATCCCGAACATCGCTGATGGCAAAGCCAATGCGCGCCATTGCCGGCGTAGACCCATCCAAAAGCCCGGCCACGAGACCCAGCGAGATTGAGGTGTCTTTGTCTGTTGCCGGCCCGAGAATGGCACCAGGATGGATGGTCGTCAGCGCCATATCGTGCGCTCGAGCAAATTCCCAGGCAGCGCGCTCGGCCCGTGTTTTCCCAATGCAATAGGCCCAGCTCCAACGCAATCCCTCGAGGTCGGTGCAGTCCGCCTCCGTATAGCGCCGCACGCCTCTCTCGTGTCCGTGTCCATACCCTACGGTGGCTATGGAGGAGGTCATGATCACCCGCCTGACCGCCGCACCATGTGCAAAACGCAAGACCCGCTCCGTTCCTTCGACCGCAGGCCTGATGACCACATCGGGATCCCTGGGCTCACTGGCGAGAATGGCCGCCGCGACATGCATGACGGCATCGACGCCTTTCATTGCCTCCGCCCACCCTTCGTCCGAAAGCAGGTCAGCATCTACGAGGGTGAGCCTGTCTTCTCGCCCAGGCGCCGAAGCTGACACAGCCGACCAGATGCCCGGCACCTTGCCCTGCCCACGTACGGTACCGCGCACGGCGTAGCCGGCTTGCAGAAGCTGCACGATCAAATGCTTGGCCACAAAGCCCGACGCGCCGGTGACAAGAATGGTCTGCATGTTCGCCCCTACCCCCAAAACAAAAAGGGCGGCCACGGAGAACCGTGACCGCCCTGAAAGGCAATTACCGCAAGACTTATGCCGCTTCGGCTTCGTCGTCCTGGGTGAAGGTCGGACCGGAGTCCTGACCCTTGGCATTGACGTCGCGGTCAACGAACTCGATCACGGCCAGCGGGGCGTTGTCGCCATAGCGGAAACCGGCCTTCAGGATGCGGATGTAACCGCCCTGGCGTTCGGCATAGCGCGGGCCAAGCACTGCGAAGAGCTTGGCAACCTGGGCTTCATCGCGGATCTGCGCGATGGCCTGGCGGCGGGCATGCAGATCGCCGCGCTTACCGAGGGTGATGAGCTTCTCGACGATCGGACGCAGGTCCTTGGCCTTGGGAAGGGTGGTGACAATCTGTTCGTGCTTGATCAGCGCAGCGGACATATTGGCAAACATCGCCTTGCGGTGCGATGAAGTCCGGCTGAATTTGCGGCCTCGAGATGCGTGGCGCATGGGTTATCTCCTAAAATCTTGGCAGCGCCGGATCAGTAATGATCTTCGTAGCGCTTGGCGAGGTCATCGATGTTCTCGGGCGGCCAGTTGTTGACGTCCATTCCGAGATGAAGCCCCATCTGTGCCAGGACTTCCTTGATTTCATTGAGCGACTTGCGGCCGAAGTTCGGCGTCCGCAGCATCTCGGCTTCCGTCTTCTGGATAAGGTCGCCGATATAGACGATGTTGTCGTTCTTGAGGCAGTTGGCCGAACGCACGGACAGCTCGAGCTCGTCCACCTTCTTGAGCAGAGCCGGATTGAAGGCCAGTTCGGGAACCGAATCCTGGGCCTTTTCCTTGCTGGGCTCTTCGAAGTTGACGAAGACCGAAAGCTGGTCCTGAAGGATACGCGCGGCAAAAGCCACGGCATCTTCGGGCGACAGCGCGCCATTGGTTTCGACCGAAAGCGTCAGCTTGTCCTTGTCCAGGCTTTCACCTGCACGGGTCGCATCGACCTTGTAGCTCACGCGGCGAACTGGCGAGAACAGGGCGTCGACCGGGATATAGCCAATCGGAGCATCTTCCGGACGGTTCTTCTCGGCAGGGACATAGCCCTTGCCGGTATTGACCGTGAACTCGATGTTGATCTCTGCACCATCGTCGAGGTGGCAGATGACCAGTTCGGGGTTCAGAACTTCGATATCGCCGGAGACCTTGATGTCGCCAGCCGTCACGGCGCCGGGGCCCTGCTTGGACAGGGTCAGACGCTTGGGACCTTCGCCGCCCATCTTGAGGGCGATTTCCTTGACGTTGAGCACGAGGTCGGTGATGTCCTCACGCACGCCAGGAAGCGACGAGAATTCATGCAGAATGCCGTCGATCTGGATTGCCGTCACTGCCGCGCCCTGAAGCGACGACAGCAGCACGCGACGCAGGGCATTACCAAGGGTAAGCCCGTAACCGCGCTCAAGCGGTTCGGCAACAACCGAAGCCACGCGCGCGTTGTCGCTGCCCGAAACAATGTCCAGTTTGGTCGGCTTGATCAGTTCCTGCCAGTTCCTCTGGATCGTCACGGTATTGTCCTTTCAAAATCGCGGCCCCGAGGACCGCACCGCCGCAAACACAATAGGACTCCCGACCCATTCAATCGGCCGGGAGCATACCAAGTGGTCTTGTTAGACGCGGCGCCGCTTGCGCGGACGGCAGCCATTGTGCGGGATCGAGGTCACGTCGCGGATGGAGGTGACGTTGAAACCGGCAGCCTGAAGGGCACGCAGAGCCGATTCACGACCCGAACCCGGACCGCGCACTTCGACCTCAAGGGTCTTCATTCCGTGTTCCTGGGCCTTCTTGGCCGCATCTTCAGCAGCGACCTGGGCAGCGTACGGGGTCGACTTGCGCGAGCCCTTGAAACCCATCACGCCCGAGGACGACCACGAGATCGTGTTGCCCTGCATATCGGCGATGGTGATCATCGTGTTGTTGAAGGAGGCGTTCACGTGAGCAACGCCGGAGGTGATGTTCTTGCGCTCTTTGCGACGGACGCGCGCGACTTCAGTCTTAGCCATAAAGGTCCTCTAGGGATATCGGCGCTGCCGTAGTTCCAGCAGCTCCACCACGGAACAAGCGGTTCAAGTTTCCAGCGCCCTTGATGAGCACCAAAATACTTGCCCCGCCTCTTCCAATCCAAAAAACCGGCCCGCTCAGCGGGCGCGGAATTACTTCTTCTTGCCGGCGATCGGCTTTGCCGGACCCTTGCGGGTACGAGCATTGGTGTGGGTGCGCTGACCGCGGACCGGCAGGCCACGACGGTGACGCAGGCCACGGTAGTTACCCAGGTCCATCAGGCGCTTGATGTTCATCGCAACGTTACGACGAAGATCGCCTTCCACGACGTAGTCGCGGTCGATGGTTTCACGGATCTGGATGACCTCGGCGTCGGTCAGCTCGTTGACGCGGCGCTCGGCCGGAATGCCGACCTTCTCGGTGATATCCTTGGCGAACTTGTCGCCGATCCCGTGAATATACTGCAGCGCGATCACCACGCGCTTATTCGTCGGGATATTGACGCCAGCAATACGAGCCACGTCTGCTCTCCTTCATTCAACACGCGCCATCGCGGCGGGTGCCTTTAAACAACAAGGGACCGGATTTCGACCCCCAACTTAAGGGAGAACCGAATCCAGCCCACATAATCCATGAGACTGGTGCGGTTCTTTAAGGATAAGCCCGGTCAGAGTCAACAGTCCCTGCCCGGCCGAAACTAACGGCCCAGGGCCGACTTGATCGCTCCGGTCACTTCTTCCACCGGCGCCATACCGTCCACGGCCTTGAGAAGACCCTTGGCCGTATAATAGGTCACCAGCGGAGCGGTCTGTTCGGCATAGACACCGAGGCGCTTGCGCAGCACTTCCTCATTGTCGTCCGCCCGCGCGCCGCCCGATTCCTTGGCGCGGTTGATGACCCGCTTCACGAGCTCATCGGCTTCCGCCTTGATCTCGATAACCGCGTCCAGCGCAATGCCCTTCTCGGCAAGCATGCCGTCCAGAGCCTCGGCCTGGGCGATGGTCCGCGGAAAGCCGTCAAGGATGAACCCTGGCTTGCAGTCATCCGCATCGAGCCGGTCCGAGACGATTCCATTGACGATCGCGTCGGACACGAGGTCGCCCCGATCCACAATCGCCTTTGCCTCAAGCCCGAGAGGGGTCTGTGCGGCGATTGCCGAGCGAAGAATGTCGCCGGTCGATAACTGGGGAATGCCGTAGCTTTCGACCAGGATCTTGGCTTGGGTACCCTTCCCCGCCCCCGGCGGTCCCAACAGGATCAACCTCATCGACGCTTGCCTCCTCCAAGACGGGACTTCTTGAGCAGTCCTTCATATTGCTGCGCCACCAGGTGGCTCTGAACTTGCGTGATCGTATCCAGCGTCACGGTCACCATAATCAGCAGCGACGTGCCGCCGATGAACTGGCTGACCGCTAGCTGGCTGAACATCACTTCCGGAATCAGGGCCACCACCGTGAGGTAGAGAGCGCCCACAACCGTGATGCGGGTCAGCACATAGTCGATGTGCTGGGCCGTGCGCTCACCAGGCCGGATGCCCGGAATGAAGCCGCCCGAACGCTTGAGATTGTCAGCGGTCTCGGTCGGGTTGAACACGATCGCGGTGTAGAAGAACGCAAAGAAGATGATGAAGAAGGCAAAGAGCGCCAGATATAGCGGCTGGCCACGGCCCAACAGCGCCGTGATCGTCGTCAGCCAGCCCGGAGCATCGCCCTGCGCGGCAAACGACGCGATCGTCGCAGGCAGCAGCAGAAGCGAGGAGCCGAAGATCACCGGGATAACGCCCGACGTGTTCAGCTTGAGCGGCAGGTGGGACGTGTCACCCTGGAACATCTTGTTGCCAACCTGGCGCTTAGGATACTGGATCAGCAGCCGGCGCTGGGCGCGTTCAAAGAACACGATGACAGCAATCACGATGAGGGCGAGCACGAGCATGCCAAGCCCGGCGAAGCCAGGGATAGCCCCGGTACGCGCCAGTTCCAGCGTCTGCGCAATGGTCGCCGGCAGGTTCGCGACGATACCGGCGAAAATGATGAGCGAGATACCGTTGCCAACGCCGCGCGCCGTGATCTGCTCGCCGAGCCACATCAGGAACATGGTGCCGCCAACCAGCGTGATCACGGTGGAAATACGGAAGAACCAACCCGGATTGAGCACGACGCCCTGGCTGCCCTCGAGACCGACGGCAATGCCATAGGCCTGGATGGCGCAGAACAACACGGCCAGATACCGCGTGTACTGGTTCATCTTGCGACGACCGGCCTCGCCTTCCTTCTTCAGCGCCTCAAGACGCGGCGACGCGGTCGAAACCACCTGCACCACAATCGAAGCGGTAATGTAGGGAATAAGGTTCAGCGCAAAGATCGCCATGCGCTCGACAGCGCCACCGGCGAACATGTTGAACATGCCGATGATGCCCTGCTGCGACTGTTCAAACGTCGCGCGAAAAGCATCGGGATCGATCCCCGGCAGAGGAATATAGGTGCCCAGACGATAGACAAGCAGCGCGCCCAGTGTGAACCAGATGCGCTGCTGCAGGGCTTTCGCCTTGGCGAATGTGGAGAAACTCAGATTACGTGCGAGCTGTTCTGCTGCGGACGCCATATACCGCTCCTACGGCTTGGATGCCAGGTGCGCTCGGAGCGCCGGGAGCCGCATATATGGGATATGTGCCTGCCGGACGCAACAAACCAAAAGAACGCACCCGGCCAGAGCCGGGTGCGTCCTGCCAAATCAATTACTTGGCGTACGGGGCCTTCTTCCAGGTCTCCTTGACCGGGATGATGTCCAGCTTGCCGCCAGCAGCTTCGATAGCCGCTGCCGCGCCCTTGGTCGCGTAGTCAACCTTGAAGGTCACCTTCTTGGCGGTGAAGCCTTCCGAACCGATCAGGCGCACGCCATCCTTGGGACGACGGATGACGCCAGCAGCAACGAGAGCCGCGGAGTCAACGACGCCCTTGATGTCCAGCTTGCCGCTGTCGATGTAGGCCTGGATGCGGTCGATGCGCACTTCGTTGAAATCCTTCGGATTCCAAGCGTTGAAGCCGCGCTTCGGCATACGCATGTGAAGGGGCATCTGGCCGCCTTCAAAGCCATTGATGGCGACACCGGCGCGAGCCGTCTGGCCCTTGCCACCACGGCCACCGGTCTTGCCAACACCCGAGCCGATACCGCGGCCGATGCGGACGCGGACCTTGTTGGCGCCGGGATTGTCACGAAGTTCGTTCAAACGGGTCATGGGTCTAACTCCCTTACTCGCCGACGACGCGGACGAGGTGCGGGATCTTGTTGATCATGCCGCGAACTTCGGGCGTATCAACCAGCTCACGCTGCTTGTTCATCTTGTTGAGCCCGAGCCCGATCAGGGTCGCGCGCTGGCTCTTTTCGCGGCGGATCGGCGAACCGACCTGCTGCACGACGATGGTCTTCTTTTCAGCCATTGGACTTCTCCGAGCCTCTCAATCAGGCTTCAACTGCAGCCTCGCCGCGGCGAGCCTGGAGTTCAGAAACCTTGAGGCCGCGACGGGCAGCCACCGAACGGGGGCTGTCAACGCGCTTGAGCGCGTCGAAGGTGGCGCGAACCATGTTGTAGGGGTTTGCAGTGCCCTGCGACTTGGCAACGATATCGTTGATGCCAAGCGTTTCGAACACGGCGCGCATCGGACCACCGGCGATGATGCCGGTACCCGGAACGGCGGCACGCAGGATGACCTTGCCGGCGCCGTGGCGGCCGGTGACATCGTGGTGAAGCGTACGGGCATCGCGCAGCGGCACGCGGATCATCTGGCGCTTGGCCTGCTCGGTGGCCTTGCGGATTGCCTCGGGAACTTCACGGGCCTTGCCGTGACCGAAACCGACGCGACCCTTCTGGTCACCAACGACGACGAGTGCCGCGAAACCGAAGCGACGGCCGCCCTTCACAACTTTGGCCACACGGTTGATGTGGACCAGGCGATCGACGAACTCGCTTTCGCGCTCTTGAACGTCTCTGCTCATTTTATCTCTTCCTCGCCGTGGTTAGAACTGCAGACCGCCCTCGCGGGCAGCATCTGCAAGGGCCTTAACACGGCCGTGATAGATATAGGCGCCGCGGTCGAACACCACTTCGCCAACACCGGCCTTGACGCCACGCTCGGCAATCAGCTTGCCAATGGTCGCAGCAGCTTCGGCGGTACCACCGTTTTTGACCGAGGACTTGATGTCCTTTTCCAGGGTCGAGGCAGCGGCCAGCGTACGGCCGGTGCTGTCGTCGATGATCTGGGCGTAGATATTCTTGTCCGAACGGAAGACCGACAGACGGGGACGACCAAAGGCACGAGCCTTGAGCGCCTTGCGGACACGGGCCTTGCGGCGCTCCGCGCCTTTTGCAGAAATTGCCATTTCCGGCGCTCCTTACTTCTTCTTGCCTTCTTTGCGGAAGACCTGCTCGTTGGCGTAACGCACGCCCTTGCCCTTGTAGGGCTCGGGGGGACGCCAGCCGCGGAT
The DNA here is from genome assembly GCA_023391095.1 of Pseudomonadota bacterium. GTDB lineage: Bacteria > Pseudomonadota > Alphaproteobacteria > Rhizobiales > Devosiaceae > Devosia. Next base: position 9,023 of record JAEWBN010000014.1, on the reverse strand, counting down.
CTCGGCCGCAACCTGGCCAACCTGCTGCTTGTCGATACCGGTCACGACGATTTCGGTCGGAGCCGGGACAGCGAGCGTGATTCCCTTGGGGGCTTCATAGATCACTTCGTGGCTGAAACCGAGCGAAAGCTTCACATCCTTGCCCTGCATCGCGGCGCGATAACCAACGCCCTGGATGGCAAGCTTCTTTTCGAAGCCAGCGCTCACCCCGGTGACCAGGTTCTGGATCAGCGCGCGGGTGGTGCCCCAGGCAGCGCGAGCTTCACGGGTGTCGTTTGCGGGGGTGACGACGATGCCGTCCGAACCCTGCTCGACATTGACGATATCCATGAGCTGCATGCTCAGTTCGCCCTTGGGGCCCTTGGCCGAAACGGTACGACCATTGATCGTGACCGTAACGCCGTTAACCGGGGCCACCGGTTTCTTGCCAGTACGTGACATATTCTTTCCTTGAGTAATCGTCTTGCCACGCCTTCCTTAGAAGACGCGGCAGAGTACCTCGCCACCCACATTGGCAGCCTTGGCTTCGTGATCGGCCATCACACCCTTGGGAGTGGAGAGGATCGAAACACCCAGGCCATTGGCAACCTGCGGGATATTCTTGACGGATGCGTAAACGCGGCGGCCGGGACGCGAAACGCGCTCGATCGTACGGATGACGCCTTCATTGTCCGAGTACTTGAGTTCAATTTCGTACTCGGAAGCACCGTTCTCGAACTTCGTTTCCGAGTAACCGCGGATGAAACCCTCGGACTGGAGAACGTCCAGCACGCGACCGCGAAGGGTCGAAGCCGGAGTCGTGACGGAATTCTTGCGACGCTGCTGGGCGTTGCGGATGCGGGTCAGCATATCGCCGATGGGATCGGAAAAGCTCATTGTCGGTTCTCCTTACCAGCTCGACTTCACCAGACCCGGGATCTGACCCAGGTTGCCCAGCTGACGCAGGGCGATACGGCTCATCTTGAGCTTGCGATAGTAACCACGCGGACGACCCGACACGTCGCAACGATTGCGGACGCGCACCTTGGCCGAGTTGCGGGGCAGTTCAGCCAGCTTGAGGCTGGCCTTGAAACGCTCTTCGATCGGCGTTTCCTGGTTCTTGACAAGAGCCTTGAGTGCGGCGCGCTTGGCGCCGTACTGCTTCGCCAGAGCGGCGCGCTTCTTGTTCTTTTCGATGGAGCTGGTCTTTGCCATGTCCTGATCCTTTATCCCTTCCCTGCCCGCTTACTGGCGGAACGGGAAGTTGAAAGCCTTGAGAAGCGCACGCGCCTCATCGTCATTCGTGGCCGTCGTGCAGATCACGATGTCCATGCCCCAGACCTGATCGATCTGATCATAGTTGATCTCGGGGAAAACGATGTGTTCCTTGAGGCCCATGGCATAGTTGCCACGACCATCAAAGGCGTTCGGGTTGAGGCCACGGAAGTCGCGGACGCGCGGCAGGGCGATATTCACCAGGCGGTCCAGGAATTCGTACATGCGGGTCTTGCGCAGCGTGACCTTCACACCAAGCGGCATGTTCTCGCGGACCTTGAAGCCGGCGATGGACTTGCGGGCGTGAGTGATAACCGGCTTCTGGCCGGCAATCTTCTGCAGCTCGTCAGCAGCCGACTTCACCTTCTTGGTGTCGTTCACGGCTTCGCCAACGCCCATGTTCAGCACAATCTTGTCAAGGCGCGGCAGCTCCATGACGTTCTTGTAGCCGAACTGCTCACGCAGGGCGGCCTTGATCGTGGTGTCGTATTCGGTCCGGAGACGCGGAACGTAAGCGGTCTCAGCCATCGATCTGATCTCCGGTGGTCTTGGCGACGCGGGTCTTCACGCCGTCCTTGATCGAAAAACCGACGCGGGTGGCCTTGCCATTGGCATCGGCGACAGCCAGGTTCGACAGGTGGATCGGCGCTTCCTTGGTGAAGATGCCGGCATCCTGCGAGGCAGTCTGCTTCTGGTGACGACGGACCAGGTTGATACCCTGGACGATCGCGCGGGTTTCGGACGGGATGACAGAGAGGACCTGACCGGTCTTGCCCTTGTCCTTGCCGGCCAGGACGACCACTTTGTCGCCCTTCTTGATCTTGGCGGCCATTACAGCACCTCAGGAGCGAGCGAAATGATCTTCATGTGGTTCTTGGCGCGGAGCTCGCGCGGAACCGGTCCGAAGATACGGGTGCCGATCGGTTCCTTCTGATTGTTCAGAAGAACTGCGGCGTTCTTGTCGAAACGGATGACGGTGCCATCGGGGCGACGGATGTCGGTCGCGGTGCGAACCACCACGGCCTTCATAACCTGGCCCTTCTTAACGCGGCCACGCGGAATAGCGTCCTTGACCGAGACGACAATGATGTCGCCGACCGAGGCGTACTTGCGATGCGAACCGCCCAGCACCTTGATGCACATGACTCGCTTGGCGCCGGAGTTATCGGCGACGTCGAGGTTGGACTGCATCTGGATCATGACTGGATGCCTTCTAAGTTATCGGCTGCACCGTCATCCGGCGCGCCGACCTGAATTGTTTCTCTTACGCGGACGCAGAAGAAGCGGTGTCCTGGACCAGGGTCCAGCGCTTGTTCTTGCTGATCGGCGCGGTTTCCTCGATCCACACGGTCTGACCGACCTTGGCGACGTTGTTCTCGTCGTGTGCGTGGTACTTCTTGGAACGACGCACGGTCTTCTTCAGAAGCGGATGAGTGAAACGGCGCTCGACGCGGACCACGATGGTCTTGTCGTTGGCGTCGGAGACGACAGTCCCCTGCAAAACGCGCTTTGGCATGGACCTATTCCTTACTTAGCTGCGTTCTTCTGGGTCAGGATCGTCTTGATCCGCGCGATATCGCGGCGGACTTCCTTGACCCGGGCCGGCTTTTCCAACTGCTGGGTAGCGCGCTGGAAACGCAGGTTGAACTGTTCTTTCTTCAGGTCGACGAGCTGATCTTTCAGTTCGTCTGCGGTCTTGGCCCGCACATCACTGGCTTTCATGCTCGTGTTCCTTAGTCAGCAATACGCGTTACGATACGCGTGGTGATCGGCAGCTTCATTGCACCGAGGCGAAGCGCCTCCTTTGCAACGTCTTCGGGTACCCCGTCAATCTCGAAAACGATACGACCGGGTTTCACGCGGGCGGCCCAGAACTCCACGGAGCCCTTACCCTTACCCATTCGGACTTCGGTCGGCTTCTTGGAGACCGGAAGATCCGGGAAAATCCGGATCCAGACGCGGCCCTGACGCTTCATCTCGCGAGTGATAGCGCGACGGGCTGCTTCAATCTGACGCGCCGTGACACGTTCCGGCTCAGTGGCCTTCAGCGCGTACTGGCCGAATGCCAGATCGGTACCACCCTTGGCCTGGCCATGGATGCGGCCCTTGTGAGCCTTGCGGAACTTTGTTCTCTTAGGTTGCAGCATAATGAACTAACCTTCTTATGCGCGTTCGCGGTCGCGATCGCCGCGGTCGGACCGCGGTGCACGCTGGCCGGCACCTTCACCACCTTCGGTGGCGCGGCGCTCATGGGCGGACGGATCGTGCTCGAGGACTTCACCCTTGAAGATCCAGACCTTGATACCGATGATGCCATAGGTGGTCTTGGCTTCGGCGGTACCGTAGTCGATGTCGGCACGCAGGGTGTGCAGCGGCACGCGGCCTTCGCGGTACCATTCGGTACGAGCGATGTCGGCGCCACCGAGACGGCCACCAACGTTGACGCGGATGCCACCGGCGCCCATGCGGATCGCGGTCTGCACGGCGCGCTTCATGGCGCGACGGAAGGCCACGCGGCGTTCCAGCTGCTGGGCAATGCCCTGAGCAACCAGCGTCGCATCGGTTTCCGGCTTGCGCACTTCAACGATGTTGATGTGCACTTCGCTGTCGGTGAACTTCTTCACCTTGGCGCGGATCTTGTCGATGTCAGCGCCCTTCTTGCCGATCACGATGCCCGGACGGGCAGTGTGGATCGACACGCGGCACTTGCGGTGCGGACGCTCGATGACGATCTTGGAGACCGCAGCGGCCTTCAGATCTTCCATCAGCATGGTGCGGATCTTCAGGTCTTCCTGCAGCAGCGAACCATATTCGCCCTTGTTGGCGAACCAGCGGCTGTCCCAGGTGCGGTTGATGCCGAGGCGGAAGCCGATCGGATTGATTTTCTGGCCCATTATGCGGCCTCCTCAACTTGCCGGACGACGATCGTCAGGTGCGAGAAGGGCTTCTCGACACGAGCGGACCGGCCGCGACCACGAGCGTGGAAACGCTTCATGACCAGAGAGTTACCAACGAAGGCTTCGGCAACGACGAGAGCGTCGGTGTCCAGGCCGTGGTTGTTTTCAGCGTTGGCGATGGCGCTTTCCAGCACCTTCTTCACCTGGCCGGAGATGCGCTTGTGGCTGAATTCGAGGTCGGCGAGAGCCCGCTCGACCTTCTTGCCACGGATCAACTGCGCGACGAGGTTCAGCTTCTGAGGGCTGATGCGCAGCATGCGCAGCACAGCCTTTGCCTCGTTATCCTTGAGAGCGCGCTCAGTCTTTGGCTTGCCCATCTTACTTCCTCTTGGCCTTCTTGTCGGCCGCATGCCCGTAATAGGTACGGGTGGGAGCGAACTCACCGAACTTGTGGCCGATCATTTCCTCGGTGACGGACACCGGGATGTGCTTCTGGCCGTTGTGGACGCCGAACGTGATGCCGACGAACTGCGGCAGGATGGTCGAGCGACGCGACCAGATCTTGACCACATCATTGCGGCCAGAGGTCTGGGCCTTCTCGGCCTTCTTGAGCAGATAGCCGTCGACAAACGGCCCCTTCCAAATCGAACGGGTCATGTCTTACCTGCCCTTCTTCACGTGACGGCTACGAACGATGAACTGGTCCGTTGCCTTGTTGCTGCGGGTACGCTTGCCCTTGGTCGGCTTGCCCCACGGGGTAACCGGGTGACGGCCACCGGAGGTACGGCCTTCACCACCACCATGCGGGTGATCGACCGGGTTCATGGTCACACCACGGTTGACCGGCTTGCGGCCGAGCCAACGATTGCGACCGGCCTTGCCGAGCGAGGTATTGGCGTGGTCCTGGTTGGACACGGCGCCAACGGTAGCAAGGCACGAACCATGCACACGGCGCTGTTCGCCCGAGTTGAGGCGAAGGATCGCCCAACCGGAGTCACGACCGACATACTGGGCATAGGCACCAGCCGAACGCGCAACCTGGCCACCCTTGCGGGGCTTCAGCTCGATATTGTGCACGATCGTACCGACCGGCATGCGCTCGAGCGGCATGGCATTGCCCGGCTTCACGTCCGCGCCGTTGAGCGACGAGATGATCTTGTCGCCGGCAGCCAGACGCTGGGGAGCCACGATATAGGCAAGCTCGCCGTCTTCGTACTTGATCAGAGCGATCCAGGCGGTGCGGTTCGGATCGTATTCGAGACGTTCAACGGTCCCGACCACGTCGAACTTCACGCGCTTGAAGTCGATCATGCGGTAGCTGCGCTTGTGACCACCACCACGGTGGAAAGCGGTGATGCGGCCGTGATTGTTACGGCCACCGGTCTTGTTCAGGCCTTCGGTCAGGGTCTTGACCGGCTTGCCCTTCCACAGATCCGAACGGTCAGTCGTAACGAGAGTACGACGGCCTTCGGAGGTGGGATTGTAAGTCTTTAGAGCCATTTGTCTGTCTCTCGTCCCTTAGAGGCCGGTCGAAATATCGATCGACTGGCCGTCAACCAGGGTTACAACGGCCTTCTTGATGTCATTGCGGACACCGACGCGACCGCGGAAGCGCTTCACCTTGCCCTTGCGGACCAGGGTATTCACTGCCTTCACCTTGACCGAGAACAGCTGCTCGACGGCGGCCTTGATCTCGGTCTTGTTGGCGTCGATGGCGACGTCGAAGACGACCTGGTTGGCTTCAGAAGCCATGGTCGACTTTTCCGTCACGACAGGGTTACGGATGATGTCGTAAGCGGCAAGCTTGTTCATGCGAACCTCGCTTCGAGCGCCTCAAGCGCTGCCTTGGTGAGGACGAGCTTGTCACGCTTCAGGATCGACACAACGTTGATCCCCTGCACCGGCAGCACGTCGATATTCGGGATGTTGCGAGCGGCCAGAGCAAAGTTCTGGTCGACATTTGCACCATCGATGATCAGGGCGTTCGCCCATTCCAGCTTGCCGAAGGTCGTGCGCAGCGCTGCGGTCTTGGCTTCCTTCTGGGCAACGCTGTCGATGACGATCAGCGAGCCAGCCTTGGCCTTGGACGACAGGGCATGCTTCAGCGCCAGGGCGCGGACCTTCTTGGGAAGGTCGATGGCATGGCTGCGCGGCGTCGGACCGAATGCACGGCCACCACCACGGAACTGCGGAGCCTTGCGATCGCCGTGACGAGCGCCGCCAGAACCCTTCTGCTTCACGAACTTCTTGCCCGTGCGCGCGCCTTCCGACCGGTTCTTCACGTCATGCGTGCCGGCCATGGCCTTGAGCTGCTGGTAGCGAACCATGCGGTGCAGGATGTCGGGACGGACTTCGAGACCGAAGACGTCGTCCTTGAGATCGACCGTACCGGCGGACTTACCGTCGAGTGTGGTTACCTTGAGTTCCATTTACTTCGCTTCTCCCGCAGCAGCGGCCTCGAACGAACCCGGCAGGGCAACGTTCGCGGGAGCCGGCTTCTTGACGGCGTCCTTGATCATGATCCAGGCGCCCTTGGCGCCCGGGACCGAACCCTGGATCATGATCAGGCCACGCTCCACGTCGGTCTTGACGACCTTCACGTTCTGCGTGGTGATACGACGATCACCCATGTGGCCCGGCATCTTCTTGTTCTTGAAGGTGCGGCCCGGATCCTGACGCTGACCGGTGGAACCGATCGAGCGGTGCGACACGGATACGCCGTGCGAAGCACGCAGACCACCGAAGTTCCAGCGCTTCATACCGCCGGCAAAACCCTTACCGATGGAGGTTCCGGTCACATCGACCAGCTGGCCTTCCGCGAAATGGTCAGCCTTGAACGTTGCGCCAACCTCGATGAGGCTGTCGGCATCCACGCGGAACTCGGCCACGTGACGCTTCGGCTCGACCTTGGCGACGGCATACTGCCCACGCTCGGCCTTGGAGATGTTCTTAGCCTTTGCCTGGCCAGCGCCAAGCTGCAGCGCAACATAACCGTCCTTTTCGACGGTACGCTGGCCAACCACCTGGCAATTCTGCAGGCTGAGCACCGTCACGGGGACGTGGTTACCGTCCTCGGTGAAGATGCGGGTCATCCCCAGCTTCTGTGCGATCAATCCAGAACGCATCGGTTTTACCTTTTCATTTGGCGCTCTGCCGGGTCATGGTTTCAGAGGACCCTTTTAGCGGCAGGCGCGGAAACTTTATTTAGAGCTTGATTTCGACGTCGACGCCGGCGGCGAGATCGAGCTTCATAAGTGCATCGACCGTCTGGGGAGTCGGGTCCACAATGTCAAGCAGACGCTTGTGGGTCCGGATCTCAAACTGCTCACGCGCCTTTTTGTCGATGTGCGGCGAGCGGTTGACGGTGAACTTGTCGATGCGGGTCGGCAGCGGGATCGGCCCGCGCACCTGCGCACCCGTACGCTTGGCAGTGTTGACGATCTCGCGGGTCGAGGTGTCGAGCACGCGATGGTCAAACGCCTTGAGGCGGATGCGAATATTCTGACCGTTCATCTTCTCAAATCCTGACAAAATGGATCGCGGCGCGCGTGATCGCGCGCCGCGAAAGTCCTGAGGACGATTACTTCAGGATCGTGGCGACGACGCCCGAGCCAACCGTACGGCCGCCTTCGCGGATAGCGAAGCGGAGCTTTTCTTCCATGGCGATCGGCACGATCAGCTGAACGTTGATGTTCAGGTTGTCGCCCGGCATCACCATTTCCGTGCCTTCCGGCAGGGTCACGATGCCGGTCACGTCGGTGGTGCGGAAGTAGAACTGCGGACGGTAGTTGCCGAAGAACGGAGTGTGACGGCCGCCTTCTTCCTTGGTGAGGATGTACACCTCAGCAGTGAAGTCGGTGTGCGGGGTCACGGAACCGGGCTTGCAGAGCACCTGGCCGCGTTCCACCTGGGTGCGGTCGATACCACGGATCAGGGCACCGATGTTGTCGCCAGCCTGACCGGAGTCGAGCAGCTTGCGGAACATTTCAACGCCGGTAACAGTGGTCTTCTGAGTGGCCTTGATGCCGACGATTTCGACTTCTTCACCAACCTTGACGATGCCGCGCTCAACGCGACCGGTCACCACGGTACCGCGACCCGAGATCGAGAACACGTCTTCGATCGGGAGCAGGAACGGCTGGTCAACAGGACGCTCCGGCTGCGGGATGTAGGCGTCAACGGCTTCCATCAGCTTGAGGACTGCGTCGTGGCCGAGTTCCTTGTTGGAATCTTCCAGGGCAGCCAGAGCCGAACCACGGATCACCGGGATGTCGTCGCCCGGGAATTCGTAGGACGAGAGCAGTTCACGGACTTCGAGTTCGACGAGCTCGAGCAGTTCCGGATCGTCGACCATGTCGCACTTGTTCAGGAACACGACCAGAGCCGGCACACCGACCTGACGAGCGAGCAGGATGTGCTCGCGGGTCTGCGGCATCGGGCCGTCAGCAGCGGACACGACCAGGATCGCACCGTCCATCTGGGCAGCGCCGGTGATCATGTTCTTCACATAGTCGGCGTGGCCCGGGCAATCGACGTGCGCGTAGTGACGGTTGGCCGTCTCGTACTCGACGTGCGAGGTGTTGATGGTGATGCCGCGTGCCTTTTCTTCGGGCGCGCTGTCGATCGAGGCATAGTCACGGGCCTGAGCGCCACCGGTTTCCGCCAGGATCTTGGTGATCGCTGCGGTCAGCGAGGTCTTGCCATGGTCGACGTGACCGATGGTGCCGATGTTGCAGTGAGGCTTAGAGCGGGAAAACTTTTCCTTTGCCATCGCTTTTCTCCAAATTCGTCAGCGCAATCGCCGACATTCTGTTGAGTTTTTTAGCTTGCGCTGTTGTTAGGCGTACTTGGCCTGGACTTCGTCAGCGACAG